>JBKHIH010000133.1:0-3744 GCA_046538755.1 Thiohalospira sp. | reverse complement strand
ATTTTTAATTAAGTCATTGTATATATGATATTTTTGTTATATTTGTATCGTTAATAAATATAATAACTATGTCATATATTATTGAACAAAAAATTAAAGGACGGACTTATCTTTATAAAGTAGAAGCATATTGGGATAAGGAAAAAAAGCAGTCCAGACAAAAACGGACATATATTGGTCCAAAAAAATCAAAAAATAAAAAACCTGTTCAATCTATAAAAGCCAATATTGTCCATAAAAATTATGGCAATGTTTTTTTATTAAATAAATTAGCGGAAAGAACAGGACTCAAAGGAATTTTAGAGAAGTGTTTTCCTTCGCAGTATAAAGAATTACTAGCATTGGCATTTTATGAAATATCCGAAGCCAGTCCGTTATATTTATTTCCGTATTGGCTGGAGGAAAACTATTTGCCTAATGTTAAGAAGATGGATTCATCTTCAATATCAAAATTTTGTGATGAGTTAGGGAGAAATCAGCAAGCACAATTAGCGTTTCAGGAAGAATGGATATCTTACCTGCAACCAGTTGAGGCCTTGTATTATGATATTCCCTCGACATCAAGTTATTCTACAAATATTAATTTTGTTGAATGGGGGTACAATCGTGATCACGAAAATCTGGCGCAAATAAACCTGGGGGTGGTGTTTAGCAATAACCGATCTTTACCACTCTTTTACAAATTATATCCTGGTAGTATTGTAGATGTCAAAACATTGCTGAATTGTGTTAAATACTTAAAAGGTATGGGGTTAGAAGATTTTTTGTTTGTGTTGGACCGAGGTTTTTTTAGCATTAATAACATTGATACAATTAGCCAGGAGCCTCTAAAAATTAATTTCATACAACCGCTTCCGTTTAGTCTTAAAAAAACAAAGGAACTTATAAAAGCACATAGAAGAGAGCTGTACGATGTCAAAACAAATTTTGTTTTTAATGACGAGTTGTTATCACACGTAAAATCACAAATAACAATACATGAGCGCACTTATACCGTCCATATCTATTTAAACCAAAAGGCGGAACTAGAACAAAGGCAATTGTTTATGAAAAAACTGATTGAAATAGAGGAAAAGATTATCAAGAAGAAAAAATTTGACACGCAAAAAGAAGCGTTAACTTTTAAAGAGAATAATATACCGAAAGCGTATCATGACTATTTTAAATATACCAGGCATTCGGGCATGATAGAACGGCATACCCAACGTATAAAAGAAAAAATTTCCAGATTTGGATTTTTTATATTAGCAACAGATAGTGATAATTTTAGCAAAGAGGATATATTGATAAAATACAGGAACAAGGATCGAGTAGAGAAAACGTTTGACCTGTTAAAAAACGAGATGGATGGAGCAAGGCTCAGGGCTCATAGTCAATACAATACAGATGCACGCTTATTTATTAAATTTTTGGGTCTGATTATTCAATCAGAAATAGTAAAACACATGAGAAAAAACGATCTCTTTAAAACATATTCAATAAAACAAATGCTTTCTGAATTAAAAAAAGTGAAATATGCCAGGATAAATGATGAAACTATTATAAGTGAAATATCAAAAAGAAATAGAAAAATATTTGAAGCTTTCAATATAGAGGAAAAAGAAATACATTGTTATTAACTTTTATATCCAATTTAGGTTTAAAGCTAATTTTTGGAAACGAAATAATGTTAAGATAACAGATAATAATAATATTGGGTCAGGTTCATTTATTAATGATAATACAAATAATGAAACTTAGTAGTAATTTTAAAGAGATGTGCTTTAAATCCCGCACTACGCATAGCCTCAAACGTTTGGGGTGCCATGCAAGATACTGCTCATGGATTTGGAGATTATACAATATTTTTAATAAATATAGCGTAAATTATATGTAGAGGGAAATATTAATTCTTACCTTTGTAATATGAGTAATAAAATCGACATACAAGCGGATATTTTGACTTGGGCGGTAAAACGTGCAGGTTATGATATTGAGGATTTTATCTCTCATTTCCCCAAATTAAAAAATTGGCTTGAAAACAAAAAGAAACCTACTTATAAGCAATTACAAGACTTCGCAAAAAAAGTACATGTGCCTTTTGGATATTTATTTTTACAAAAACCACCTGAAGAAAAACTGCCAATTCCTTTCTTTAGAACTGCAAATGATACTCCTGATGCTTTAAGTATTAATGTATATGATACAATTTTACATATTAAACAAAGACAGGAATGGCTAAATGAATATCTCGTAGATAATGAATTTGAACCTTTAGAATTTGTGGGAAAATACGACAATAAGGTAGACTACCATTATGTAGTAGAGGATATTAGAAAAACTTTAGGATTAGACAAACATTGGGCAAGTTCCTTTTCCAATTGGGAAGTAACTTTAGATTACCTAACAAAAAAAATTGAAGATATTGGAGTTATAATGGTTTTTAATAGTATTGTTGGCAACAATACACATCGCCCCCTAAAAGTTGAGGAATGCAGAGGTTTTGTACTTGTGGACAAATATGCTCCGTTTATGTTTATTAATGCTGCTGACGGGAAAGCTGCTCAGATGTTTACTATTTTACATGAATTAGCACATATATGGATAGGTGAAAGTGCTGGTTTTGATTTTCGTCAATTACAACCAGCAGATGAACCAATAGAAAAACTTTGTGATAAAATTGCAGCTGAGTTTTTGGTGCCATTTGAAGCTTTAGAAGAGAAATGGTCTGGAAGTATGAATTTTAAGTATTTATCCAAGTATTTTAAAGTTAGTCCAATAGTTATTGCTAGAAGAGCTCTTGATTTAAACAAAATTACCAAGGCTTATTTTTTTTCTTTTTATAATCAGTATATTGATTCTATTAAGGGTAAAAAGCAGAATCAAAGTGGCGGTGGTGATTTTTATAAAACCACTCGCAAAAGAGTTAGCCCTACATTTGCTGCTCATTTAGAACATGCTTTACAGAGTGAACAACTATTATATCGAAATGCTTATAAATTAACTGACCTAAAAGGAGAAACTTTTCATAAATTTCTCAAAGAATATATTCATTAATGAAAAATATATTCCTCGTTGATACCAACTTCTTTATTCAGGCTCATCGAATGAGTTATCCATTAGATGTTGTTCCTAGTTTTTGGAATAAAGTTAAAAATCTAGCTGATAACGATAAGATAATTAGTATAGATAAAGTTAAGGATGAAATTTATCGGAATGAGGATGATTTAAAGGAATGGTGTCAGTCTAACTTAAAAGGAGAATTTTGGCGTGATACAAGTGTAGTTACAAATGAATATTCAAATATTGCTAGTTGGGCAGTAAAACAAACGAAGAGATACACACCAAATGCTATCAATGAGTTTTTAGACTCTGAAAATGCAGACGCCTTTTTAATTGCCTATGCACTTGCTGGACGGGATACAAGAATAGTTGTTACTTATGAAGTTTCCAATAAGAAAAAAAGTATTATTAAAATTCCAGATGTTTGTTTAGAATTTAATATCAGCTACTTGAACCCTATTAGAATGTTTAGGGAATTAAATGAATCATTTTAACTATAACACACAACTTTGACGGTAATCTGGAAGCACGGCACCCAACACTAAGGGCGTTTGGGGGCAAGGCAAAATAACCAAAAATCAATCTGCAAAATATAATACAAGAAAATTGATTAAATTTGTATGAAAATTATTCTTATGGAAAACAGTAATTTAATACGATTTGACTGGGCAATAAAAAGACTTTTACGAAATAAAGCAGACT
>JBKHIH010000018.1:0-48405 GCA_046538755.1 Thiohalospira sp. | reverse complement strand
ATTTCGATCTTCAGCATCTTCTTTCTTCGGTTTAGTTTCTTTTAAAGATTCATCTTCTTCCTTTTCTTGTTTTTTCGCTTTCTCTTGTTTCTCTTTTGCCTCGTCTACTTCTTTTTCTTCTTCATGGTCGGCAGAATCGTCATCGCCTTTCCCGGACTCTTTAACTTCAATAATCATAATCACTTCGTTTACCTTTACTTCATCTCCCTGCGATACTTTTATTTCATCTACTATTCCATCGTAATCAGAAGGAATATCGGTAGTTGCTTTATCGGTTTCGATTTCTACCAACGGTTGGTCTTTTGAAACTTTATCGCCCTCGGAAACTAATATCCCGGCAACAATTCCTGTTTCAACGTTTTCTGCTATATCTGGAATCTTAACTTCTTTTTTCATGTATCTATTTTTTAATTGTTTTTAAAGTCATTTGCCTGCCTTTCAGCAGACAGGGAATCGTATAACTATTTTTTATTTAAACCATGCTTTAATTATGCCACATCGGTTGGTGATTTTTTATTGACTTTAATCTTAAGTTTTTTCTTTGCTTTGGATAACAAATCCTTATCAATTTTTCCCTGTTTTTTCAGACCATTTAAGGTACTCCAGACAATATAGCTTGCATTCACTTCAAAATACTCACGCAATTCATCGCGATGCTCACTTAAACCATATCCATCTGTTCCTAATGCCACAAAATCTTGTGGAAACCAATTTGAAACAGATAATGGCAATACTTTCATATAATCACTGGCAGCAACAAAAAGCCCTTTTTTAGATCCTACACATTCCTGTATGTAGCTTTTCTTATCTTGCTCTTTCAACCGATTTTGACGATCGGTTTCAACGGCATTGTCGTAGAGTTTTTTGTAACTGGTTACACTCCACACATCGGCATCAATATCATAATCATTTTTCAGTATTTCGGCAGCTTTTAGTGCTTCGTTCAAAATTGAACCGCTACCCAGTAAATTAACATTGTGTTTGTTACTTTTTGCCGGTTTATACTTATACATTCCGTTAATAATTCCCTCTTCAATTCCTTTTTGATGAGGTACAGAAGGCATTGGGTACTTTTCATTCATAACAGTAATATAATAAAAGATATCTTCGCCCTCCAGATACATTCTTTTCATTCCATCGCGGATAATTACGGCAACCTCGTAAGCGAAGGCAGGATCATAAGCCTGTACATGTGGTACAGATAAAGCCAACACATGGCTGTGTCCGTCCTGATGCTGCAACCCTTCACCGGCCAATGTTGTTCGTCCGGCAGTTCCGCCCAGCATAAAACCTTTTGCACGGGCATCTGCTGCAGCCCAAATAAAATCTCCAATTCGCTGAAAACCAAACATGGAATAAAAAATAAAAAATGGAATTGTATTTATCTGATGTGTAGAATATGCGGTTCCTGCTGCTATAAAGGAAGACATGGAACCAGCTTCGGTTATACCTTCTTCAAGAATAGCCCCGTCTTTTGCTTCTTTATAATACATTAGGCTTTCTCTATCAACAGGTTCGTAAAGCTGTCCTTTGTGCGCATAAATACCAACCTGCCTGAAAAGTGAATCCATTCCAAATGTTCTTGACTCATCTGGTACGATTGGAACAATAAGATCACCAATATTTTTATCTTTTAATAGTTTTGAAAGAAGTTGCACGGCTACCATTGTTGTAGCTACATCTCTTTCTCCCGAACCTTTCATAAATTCTTTAAAAATCTCTTCATCGGGCATTTTAAAATCGGGAGTTTTAGCATTTCGTTTAGGTAAATAACCTCCCAATTCTTTTCTTCTTTCTTTAATGTATTTTATCTCTTCACTATCTTCTCCGGGTTTATAAAATGGAGCATCTTTTAAGTCCTCATCAGATACAGGAATATTGAACCTATCGCGAAAGAGCTTCAATTCATCTTCGTTTAATTTTTTTTGCTGGTGTGTAATATTTCTTCCTTCACCAGCTTCTCCCAATCCATAGCCTTTAACGGTTTGAGCCAGAATTACCGTAGGTGTTCCTTTATTTTCTACCGCTGCTTTGTATGCGTTAAAAACTTTTTGTGGATCGTGTCCGCCACGCCGTAGTTTTACAATTTCATCATCACTTAAATCTTCAACCAGTGCTTCAAGCTCCTTATATTTTCCAAAAAATTCTTTACGGATGTATCCGCCCTTTTCGATAGAATATTTTTGAAATTGCCCATCAACCACTTCTGTTAATCGTTTTTTAAGTAACCCCTTTTTGTCCTTTTCCAACAGTGGATCCCAACTTGATCCTAAAATTACTTTGATCACGTTCCATCCCGCTCCGCGAAAAGCGCTTTCCAACTCCTGAGTTACAGATCCATTACCCCGCACAGGCCCATCAAGACGTTGAAGATTACAATTAATCACAAATATTAAATTGTCTAACTCTTCTCTTGATGCCAATGTTAAAGCTCCCATAGATTCAGGTTCGTCCATTTCACCATCGCCAAGAAAAGCCCATACTTTTTGATTTGTATCTTTAAGTAATCCGTTATCTTGCAAATACTTATTAAAACGCGCCTGGTAAATGGCTGTTATCGGGCCAATACCCATTGAAACAGTAGGAAACTGCCAGTATTCTTTCATGAGCCTGGGGTGAGGATAAGATGATAGTCCTCCTTTTGGATTTAATTCTCGCCTAAAATTTTCAAGTTGAGCTTCAGAAATCCTTCCTTCAAGGAACGATCGTGCATAAATTCCGGGAGAAGCATGGCCCTGAAAATAAATAATATCAGCGGGAGAATCTCCGTCGCCACCTTTAAAAAAATGATTAAAACCCACCTCATATAATGTGGCGGCTGAAGCATACGTTGAAATATGCCCGCCAATACCCTCTTTCTTTTTATTAGCCTGTACCACCATTGCCATAGCATTCCAGCGAATCAGACTTTTTATTTTACGCTCAAGTTTACGATCACCGGGATAATCTACTTCCTTAAATTTGGGAATGGTATTTATCGATTGTGTACTTAATGTAGGTTCTAATTTAACCCCTCTTTCAAATGCCAGGTTTTTTAACAACTTAAGCACCTCCTGAGGCCTTGATTCTTCTTCATTATTAATAATATACTCAAATGAATCGAGCCATTCCTGGTTCTCAAATTCATAAATTCTCTTTTTGTCGTTAGCCATTATCGTCTGTTTTAATTTATTTTCAACATTTTATTCCATGGGTAGTCCGGCATCCTTCCAGTCTTTTTTCCCGCCCTGATAATCAAATACATTTTTAAATCCCAGGTTATCGAGTTTTTTAGCTGCAGCAGGACTGGCAGAACAATCAAAATTGGAACAATAAACAACAATTTGATCATCTTTGTCAAATTTGTCTTTTGCCTCCGTTCCAATTCTTTCTAAAGGGATGTTTATGGCACCCTTAATATGCTCTTTGTTATAATCTTCTTCACTTAAAACCTCAACAAGTTTAACTTCATTATTGTCTAATTTTTCTTTTAATTCATCTCTTTTTATTGTTTTCATAATTCTTATGTTTTTTTATTATAAAAAAGCAATTCCTATACCAAAAAAGGATTCCAACTTCATTTACAAAAACTTAACATCCAGATTTTGTGATTTATAACTTCCGCATACTTTCAAATGAAGAACATATAAAACGAAGATTTGTTGAATTTGAAGGAAATTTTGGGTAATAATTCCCCATTATTGATCAGAAAATAAAAGACTTCTAGCTAATATTTTTAAAATTATTTTATGAACTAATAATACTCAACTGTTTATTAAGCAATTAACAAACAGTATTAAGAATTTCTTTACTTTTTAAAATATTTTCACTATCTTTATCAAGTCTAAATAAATTTAAGGCGTTTTATTTGCCAAAATCCTACTTTTTGCTTTAGCTCGCATAGTAAAATCATTTAAATTAATCATTTAAAATCTAATTGTTATGAAACTAATATCTTATAATATTAAAAATTTCCGTACGATAGAATATATGAAATACCTACCTGAAAGTGTAAAACAAGAGATTGAAATAGTATCAAGCGTACTACCCTTTAAAACCAATAATTATGTAGTAGACTATTTAATTGACTGGGAAAACTATGAAACCGACCCTGTTTATATTCTTACATTTCCGAACAAGCACATGCTTCCGGAAAGACATTATGAAGCAGTTAAAGATGCTATTGAGCGAGAGTTACCTGAAATTGAGATTACAAGGCTTATCAATAAAATCAGATTTCAATTAAATCCTCATCCTGCGCAACAATCTACGAATGTTCCCAAACTTAATGGAGAAGATTTACCCGGAGTACAGCATAAGTACCGCGATATTGCTTTATTTTTCCCAACCCAGGGGCAAACTTGCCATGCTAACTGTACTTTCTGCTTCAGATGGCCACAGTTTGTGAAAGATTTAGATTTGCAATTTTCAATGAAAGAAATAGATCAATTGTGCGATTATATCAAAGAAAATGAACATATACATGAAGTATTATTTACGGGTGGTGACCCAATGATCATGAGTCCGCAAACCATATCAAAATATATCGACACGATCATAGATGCTAAAATTCCAAATCTGGATACCATACGTTTTGGAACCAAATCGCTAACCTACTGGCCATTTACCTATTTGCCTGAGTTTAACGAAGAAGCACAAGAAATGCTTGATTTATTTAAACGCATTGTCGATAATGGTTTTCATTTATCCATTATGGCACACTTTAACCATATTAACGAAATGAACAACTCTGTAGTAGAACAAGCCATAAAGAATATCCGATCGACAGGAGCTCAAATCAGAACACAGGCTCCTATTTTACGCCACATAAACGACGATAGTGATATGTGGGCCAGCATGTGGAGCAGACAGGTGAAATTAGGAATGGTACCATATTACATGTTTGTTGAGCGGGAAACAGGGCCATTTGAATATTTTCAGATACCTCTTGCCAGGGTATATGAATTGTATTCGGAAGCTATCCGTAAAGCAGGAAGTATGGCCAAAACAGTTACTGCTCCGGTGATGTCGGCTGCACCTGGCAAGGTTCAAATTATGGGCGTAACTGAAAATCCTATTGACCAGGAAAAATATTTTATCTTACAGTTTGTTAGAAACCGGGATTATACTAAAACCTTTAAGCCTTTTTTAGTGAACTATGATGAGAAAGCTACCTGGTTTGATCAACTAGAACCAATTAAAATGAAGTTAAAATCAGCATAATATATTGGTCCCATTTTTTAATTAAAAAGAGAGGATTCCAGTTTGGAATATCCTCTCTTTTATTCTTTTTACTCTTTAAATTAGTATATATCTTCCTGCAATCGTTTTTCTTTTCTTAAGGTTTTTATAAATTCCTGAGTTTGTTTTTTGGTTAACCTTCCATTGATACGAATAATTTCTTCTAATGCATTTCTCACGTCGTTTGCCATTGTTCTTTTATTTCCACAAATATAGATAAAAGCTCCATTATTAATCCAGTTGTACACATCAGTTCCTTTTTCCAATAACCGATGATAGATATAATGTTTCTGTTCACTATCACGTGAAAATGCCGTATCAAGTTCAGTAAGCAACCCCTTTTTCTGATAATTCATTAACTCATCCTCATAAAAGAAATCGGTTTCGCTGTTACGTTCTCCAAAAAACAACCAGTTTTTTCCTTTTGCCTGATGCGCATTACGATAATGAAGAAACGACCGGAAAGGCGCAACTCCTGTACCCGCAGCAATCATAACTACAGAAGCGTTTAGATCTTTAGGAAGCCTGAAACGAGCATTCTTTTCAATAAAAACAGGTGCTGTTTCACCAGTTTCCATCCGGTTCCATATGTAGGACGAACAAACCCCCAAATGCTCCCTTTTATTTTGTTTGCTGTTTATAATACGAATGGTTAAATCTACTTTTTCCTGCCCACCGGGCATATATGATGCAGCCGAATATAAACGCGGAGTTAGTTTTCGCAGTGTTTGTAAAAAATCATTCAGCTTAAAGTCTCCCGGAAAATCTGAAACCATATCTAATACATCGCTTTTTTCGATGTATTGATTAACCTTTACCTCATCTTTTATTAATTCATCAAGCTTTTTATTCTTTACAAGGGCTGCATACTTTCCCAGCACAACCGGCGTAATTACAGTCAACTCATAATCATTGATCAGGGTAACTTTTAGCATTTTTTTATTTTCTTCTTTCCCAACCAGCATCGTTGGGTCAAGATTCATTTTTCTTATCAGCTGATCAACAAGTAACCTTGAATTGGATGCATAAATACCAACCAGGTCGCCAGGATGAAAATCAATTCCTGAATCCTTTAATGAAAAAGTAACATTCATTGTAGGATGAGATGCCTTTTTGCCATTCAGTAATTCTTTATTTAACAATTTAGCTCTGTAAGCATTTAACTGCAAAGCATCATCGAGTTTGAGTTCAAATATAAAATTTTTATTTTCGGGCTGCTTTTGTTTAGGAATCATTGTTGCAAAAGCATCAACGGTTTTTCTAACCCATTTTTTTGATTTTTCTTCAAAATCGATATCACATTTTTCCACAGCAAGCAAACGTTTGGCACCCAGTTTTTCAAACTGAAGGTCAAAGTCAACACCAGTTTGAGCAAAATAACGGTAGCTGCTGTCACCTAATCCCAAAACAGCAAAAAGCGTATCTTTCATTTCAGGCGCATTATTGCTATGAACAAACGCATGAAAATCTTCAGCAGGAACAGGAGGTTCTCCTTCGCCATGTGTGCTTACAGCAACAATCAGATTCTTAATTTCTTTTAATTTCTTAAAATCAAACTTATCCATACTTTCGCTGTCGCAATCAATACCCAGATGTTTGGCATATTCGGTTGCTAAAAGAGCTACTGCTTTTGAATTACCTGTTCTGCTTCCGTAAAGTATGTTTAGTTTATTTTTAAAAGATGTCATCTTATTATTTTTTAAATGATACTGAAATTATTTGATTGGTTTATTGAAAGGTTTACATTATTACAGACACCATCTTTTATATTTTGTTCAGACAAATTGCTAACTGCATTATCAAATTCTTATGAAACCTTCATGCTTAAGGATAAAAAATTAAACCGGCACAAACTCAAAAGGACATGAACCGAGTTTACGAGCTCGCCGAAGGCAATAAAAAATAACTTGTTAGAAGGTTATTGCATGAAGGTTCGCCGGAGGGATTTGTGGAAAGCTTAAGCGGGAGACACCGGCAACAAAAAAGATTATTGTAATTTGAATTAGTAAATCGCAGAAAACATATGTTTAACAAAAATATATTCCAATGAAATATAATTGCAAAACCGGGTAATAATTCCACAATTCAATTCTTATCAAAATATAC
This sequence comes from Thiohalospira sp., assembly GCA_046538755.1. Classification (GTDB taxonomy): domain Bacteria; phylum Bacteroidota; class Bacteroidia; order Bacteroidales; family UBA12077; genus UBA12077. The sequence continues at coordinate 41,079 of JBKHIH010000018.1, read as the reverse complement.
ATATCTGATTATCACACTCATTTTGTTTTTATTTTAATTTGGAATGATTTTTTTACAATCGTTTATAAAATATTGGAAACAATCACTTTAAAAATAAAATTATTATGCCTTACACAAAAGATAATTACCCGAATACAATGAAAAATCTTGATGAGGATGTAAAAGAAAAAGCTATTGAAATTTTAAATGCCCTACTTTACGAAGATAAGCTAAATGAAAGCTTTGCCATACCAACAGCTATTAGCAGGGCAAGAGACTGGGCAAACAACCGGGGCAAAAATATTTCGAAAACAAAAACAGATCGAAAGGAACATGGCAAAGACCTCTATGTACTGCCTAAAGACGATCAGTGGGCTATAAAATATGAAGAAGCCGACAAGTCAAGTTTTATTTTTGATGCCAAAGCTGAAGCTGTTGAAAAAGCAAAGGAGATAGCGAAGAAAAACAGTACAAATCTCATCATTTATCGCAAAAGCGGAAGTATTCAAAAAAAACATTCATACAATCGATAAAAAAACTCAAAATTATGTACAAAATAACATTGATAAGACACGGAGAAAGTAAGTGGAACAAAGAGAATCTCTTTACAGGCTGGACTGATGTTCCTCTCTCAAAAAACGGAATACAGGAAGCTATACAAGCCGGCCAAAAGCTTAAAGAAAACGATTTTAAATTTGATCTGGCCTTCACCTCTTATCTGAGAAGAGCCTTACATACACTTTGGCTGGTAGCCGATATTCTTAATGAGCTGTGGATTCCGTGGGAAAAAAGCTGGAGGCTTAACGAAAGGCATTATGGTGCGTTGCAGGGATTAAACAAAAAAGAAATGGCCGATAAACACGGGAAAGATCAGGTTCATGAGTGGAGACGAGGATATTCGACCAAACCGCCCCTTTTAGAAAAGAATGACAAGCGTTTTCCGGGTAATCAAAGAATGTATAGCAGTTTAAATGACGATGAACTACCATTAGGAGAAAGCCTTGAAGATACATACAAAAGGTTTGTTCCTTATTGGAAGAACAATATAATTCCGGAAATAAAGAACGGCAAACGGATTATTATTTCGGCCCATGGCAATAGTTTAAGAGCCCTGATAAAGCATTTAGATAAAGTGTCTGACGATGAGATTAGCTCGGTAGAAATACCAACCGGCAAATCCTTAATTTATGAACTAAACAAAAATCTGGAAACCAAAAATAAATATTATCTGTAAATTATTTTGACTTCGTGTCTTTTTCTTTTTGTTTTTTCTTTTCCTCGTCCTGTTCTTTCATAGCCTCCTGGTGGTCGCGATCACCGGAAGCATCTTGCTTACGTTTTTCAAGGTTTTTAAGATTTTTCTTTCTTCCATACAAAATAAGCTGGTCATCTTCGGTAATTTTGGTATCACCATATGGAGTCCCGATGTAAGTACCATCCTCCCTTTGTATACCAATCAGATTGACACCTTCTTTTCTCAAGTTTATATTTTTTATCCTTTTATTGGCCATCCAGTCATCAGAATTAACATTAATTACTGAAATTTCATACTCATTTTTAAGATTCAAAATTTCTACATAATCTTTAATATTCAGATTTGTAAACTTTTTAAGTGCTATTTTTATCATTTTGGCTAATAGCTGCTCTAGCCACTTACTTTTTGATAATAACCATAAACTAATTAAACTCCCGGCTATAATGGAAACTCGTATAATATTTGCGGTTTTATTATCACTAATATTAACAAATGTGAGCATTAATGAAGCCAGTGCTGAAATAATTCCTATGTTACCAATTAACATAAGCGCCATGATAATTTTTCTACGAACAGGATGATTAGCAATACTCTCTGATTCGCTTGTAGTAAAACCCACACCCGTAAAAGCAGAACGAGCCTGAAAACTTGCCATTTCTTTTGATAACCCCGTATGAATAAGAGATTCTGAGGCTATCTTTGTAATTAGCACTGACAAAACCAAAATAATGACAAGACTAATTAATGATCCCATAATTCATTAATATTTAATTTGTTAAAATTTTCTTACAGCCTAATTACTTCCTTTTGTTTTAAACCGTTCACATAACTCCAGAATTTTGGCATGTTCAGGCATTCCTTCAGAAACCAGTTCTCCATCGCATATTAAAATAGGTGAAGTTTTGATGTTATACTTTTCAATTATTTCAGGATGATCTTCGTAGAATAACACTTTATATTCGAGGCCAACATCTTTTAATTCCTGTTCTAAAATAGGCCTGAAGTTGCATGATCTTGTTGCTACAATTGTAATTTCCATAATATGTAATATTTAATGATTTAATGATTAATAATTAATTTACGTTTTAAAAGTTGTGCGTTTAGGGCAACAATTACAGTACTTATACTCATCAGAATAGCTCCCAGTGCCGGGTTAATTAATATTCCGGCACTAAACAACACACCAGCTGCCAATGGAATGGCAACAACATTATACCCTGTTGCCCAAATAAAATTCTGAATCATTTTTTTGTAAGTTTCTTTACCAAAAAGTATTAATCCGGAAATATCTTTAGGATTACTATTTACCAGAATAATATCAGCAGTCTCAGCGGCTACATCTGTTCCTGAGCCAACAGCAATACCCACATCGGCTTCAGCCAATGCAGGTGCATCATTTATACCATCGCCCGTCATGGCAACAAATTCGCTTTTATCTTTAAACTCTTTTATTTTCTCCATTTTTTGATCGGGAAGAATTTCAGAAAAATAGCCATCCAAACCAAGTTCTTCGCTTACACTTTTGGCTACCTTCTCATTATCTCCAGTCATCATATAAACCTTAAGATTATTTTCTTTAAGCGTTTTAATGGCATCATATGATTCTTCTCTTATTTCATCGGCCATAGCCACAAATCCAACTAATTTTTGATCTTCCAGTACAAATACCAGGGTTTCTTTCTGATCTTCTTCAATATCCTCTGGGATATCCATATCATTATCTTTCAAATATCCCGGGCTCACTACTTTTATATCTTTTCCATCCACTTTGGCTTCAACACCCTTTCCCTTTATAGCATTAAAATTTTTTACTTCGCCAAGTTCTATATTCTCATTCTTTACCTTGTCTATAATTCCGTTTGCCAGAGGATGTTCCGAATGCGCTTCAATTGTTCCGGCCAAATGTAAAATATCTTTATCATCATAGTTATCGTTCAGCGCCCCGTACCTTGTTACACCGAAGTTTCCCTTAGTTAGTGTTCCTGTTTTATCAAACAGAAATACAGTAATTTTTCGTGAATTTTCGAAAGCGGTACGGTTACGGATAAGTAATCCATGCTGCGCAGAGATAGAAGTAGAAATAGCCACTACCAGCGGAACGGCTAAACCCAACGCATGCGGACATGTAATAACCATTACACTGGCCATCCGCTCCAAAGCAAACACAAATGGTTTACCCACAATTAACCATGTGGTGAGTGTTCCAAAACCTATGGTTAATGCAATAAACGTTAACCAAAAAGCAATTCGATCGGCTAAATGTTGTGTTTTTGATTTCCTGCTTTGTGCTTCGCGCACCATTGTAACGATCTTATTCAGATATGCTTCTTCGCCTACTTGCTGCACTTTCACTTTTAGCGTGTTATTTCCGTTAATGGTGCCGCCAATTACCTTATCATCCTTTGTTTTTGTAACCGGTTTGGATTCACCGGTAACCATGGATTCGTTAATGCTGCTTTCGCCATCGTAAATTATACCATCAACCGGAATTTTTTCGCCGGGTTTAATTAAAACAAGGTCATCTTTTTTAAGTTCGCCTATTTTTACTTTTTTGGTATCACCATCTTTTATTATCCTTGCATCTGTTGGCATTAATTCTACAAGTTTTTGCAATGATCCGGATGCACTTACTACAGATTTCATTTCTATCCAGTGTCCCAACAACATTATATCGATCAGTGTTGCCAGCTCCCAAAAAAAAGTACTTCCTTCAACTCCAAATGTGGTAGCCGAACTGTATCCCCAGGCAACAGTTATCGCCACAGCAATAAGCGTCATCATGCCGGGTTGTTTCTTTTTTATTTCATCAATCAGTCCGGTTAGAAATGGCCAGCCCCCATAAAAGAAAACTGCGGTAGATAATCCGAATAAAACATATTCAGCAAAATCGAAGGTAATTTCGTAACCTAATACATTCTGTATCATAGGCGACATAACCAGAACAGGCATGGTAATTATCAATGATATCCAGAACCTTTTCCGGAAATCTTTAATCATCATTTTATGATGCTCTGTATGATCGTGATTCTCGTTTCCGTTTGCATCGTGATCGTGTGAATCATGATTATGAGCATCTTTATCTGAATAATCGTGGTTAGAATTATGCTTTTTATGTCCCATTATCTCTTATTACTATTTATTCTTTAATTTGAGCTTTTACTTCAATTTTTACTTTCGCTTCTTTGCCCATTCCTGCCGAATCATAATCTACATTATAATCGAACCGGCTTATATTTAATTCGCCTGTAATTAAAATTTCCGTATTACTTATATTTTCAAAATTAAAACAAACAACTTCATCTTTAATAACACTACGAATAGAAAGCTTTTCGGTTGTTTTATAGATATATTTACCTTTTTTCTCATTATCATTACTTCAAGTTGAGTACCAAGATTTATCATTATCTTGTTTGCTCTTTTACTATCCTGCATATTAACCAAATACTCCATAAACTGCTGATTAAATTAAACACAAACAATCTGGTCTTTTGTGTGGATAAAATCTACACTTTTTGTGAAAAGTGTCCTCAATATAAATAATAAAACATCAATTACACATTCCTATGTAATTGTTCAGTATTATATTATAAACACTATTCTAAAATCAAAAGCAAGCTGTTGGCACATTTTTAGGTCAGGTAAGAATGTATGTAAGCAAAGTAAATGATGAATAAAGTAAAAGAATATTATAACACACACGCCTATTTTGAAGATAAAAGGCTTGATGAGAATGAATTTGAAATACCAATTACCCTAAAATACATTGAAAAGTATGTGAAACCGGGAGCCAAAATACTTGATATAGCTTGTGGAACAGGCAATTATGCCGAAATATTAATTAAAAAAGGATATGTATTAGGATTGAACGATTTGTCGGAAAACAATATAAAGTTAACCCGGCAAAAAATTAAGGATCATCCAAATGTGATTCATATTTCGGTTTCAAATGCCTTGGAGTCTACATTATGGGAAAAAGAAAACTGGGATGCTATTCTTATTTTAGGCCCATTATATCATCTTACCGAGAAGAAAAACCGGCTTAAGTTACTTGAAATGGCGAAAAAAAATGTAAAGAAAAATGGGTATATCTACAGTGCTTTTATGTCGAGATCGGCAGCAATGCTTTATGGATTAAAAAAGAATCCGGAAGGAATACAAGAAAAACAAGGAGTTTTTAGTCTTTGGGAGACAGGCACAGACGAAAACTTTGTAGAAGGCACCGAATGGTTTACCAATGCTTACTTCTCTTTTCCCGAAGAAATAAATCCGATCATAACAGATGCCGGACTAAAACCCCTTCACTTAGTTGGGATTGAAGGAATATTTGGAGAAAATATGCAGTTGTATAAAAATTTAGCTCCATCCATTAAAAAAAAGTGGTTTAGTTTTATAAGCAATCATTGTGAAGAAAAGCATATGATTAACTATTCCAAACATTACCTCAGTGTAAGTAAAAACTGTTAAACAACTAATTATATTATAAATCAAACACTGCAGAGTCGTTAAAGCCAAGTTCTTTTTGTTGTCCATTTACGCTAATCGTAATTGGATTTGCCCAACCTTTTTCAAATTGCAAATACAATTTTTTCTGCGTAATTCTTAATTTAATCCAATGACTACGATACCTTATGTGCATTTTCAATTGATTAAGTTTTTCAGGCAAACATGGATTTAACCATAAAATATCATCCCGTATTTCAAGTCCGGTATAACAGCGCTGCATAATATCAATGGTTCCGGCCATAGCACCAAGATGTATACCTTCAGGTGTAGTGCCTCCCTGAACATCATTAAAATCGCTCAATAAAGCTTCTCTAAAATTGCTCCACGATAATTCTCTATTTGAACGCACATAAACCCATGAAAAAATAACACGGCTTAAGGTTGATCCATGTGAAGTAATCTTTTGGTAGTATTCAATATTATCAGGTATGGTTTTTGGGTCAAAATCATAATCTAAATCATTAAAAATCCTAGTTAACTCATCGGCAGAAAATAAGTAAAAAAGCATTAAAACATCTGCCTGCTTACATACTTTATAATTATTCGGCGAATCGTTCTCCTTTTCAAGGATACGATCGAGGCGAAGCGTATTACCATATTTCTTTTTATACTTTTCCCAATCGAGATTTTTCAATTTATCAAAACCATCGAATTGCATGATAATCCCTTTATCGTTAAACGGGATATACATTTTTTTTATGAGCGATTCCCATTTCTCCACATCCTTGTTTGTAAATCCGACCTTTTGGGTAAGTTCATTTATTATTTTTTCATCTAATATTTTAAATAACTCAAGGGCACATCTGATTACCCAAACAGCCATAAAATTGGTATAAGCATTATTATTCAATCCCGGAAAATCTGAATCGGGATAATGTGTATGATACTCATCCGGCCCCATAACGCCACTGATCTCATACCGGTTTCTTTTAGGATTATATTCTGCAATACTTAACCAAAACAAGGCAGTATTAAAAATAATTTCAGCACCATAACCTGCTAAAAAATCCATATCATTGGTTGACTGGTAATAGAGCCAAACATTATAAGGTATTGCTGCATTAATATGACGTTGAATATTTGAATAATCTGGAATCCACCGGCCTGATTTAGGATTTAAATGAATTTTCTGGCTTTCTTCGCGTCCGTTACTACCACTTTGCCAGGGAAACATTGCACCTCGACAGCCATTTTCTGCAGCTGCATAACGTGCCCGGGGCAGTCGGCGGTAACGGTACATTAGCATTGCACGTGCTAAATGTGGCATATGCAGGTTAAGAAACGGCAAAATATATAATTCATCCCAAAAAACATGTCCCCGGTAAGCCTCACCATGCCAACCCCTTGAAGGAATACCAATATCATAATCTATACTGTTTTGCGATATGGTTTGGTAAAGATGAAATATATGCAGGCGTAAAAATAATAAACTATGGTTTTCTGTTTCTAATTCGAAATTACTATGGTTCCATAGTTGTTCCCAAACCATTTTATGATTTAAATAAATTTCATGAAAATTATCAATTTTACTAATTTTTTGTTGAGCTTCGTCAAGCGGATCGCTAATTGCATAGTCTCTTGAGGTAAATAAGACAGCTATTTTTTCTATCCTTACAGGTTGCAATTTTAAACAGTTAAATTTTGTATCATGCCACACCATCTCCTCATCTTTATTCACTTCTATTTTAGTATTTATCTTATCTTTTTCCTGATAAATACTTAATCGTGATGTTTGTGCAATTAACAGTTTCGATTGTTTGGTCTGACTTAATAGAAAAATCTTATTATCATTAAATTTTCCGTTATCTAAAATATCGAGATGTTCATTATTTAAATCATTGTACCGCTCTACACCGTTGTTTTTAACACTTCCATCTAATGCTGAACGGACTGTTATCTCACCTTCCCAGTTTTCAGGTATCATTGTCCACTCAATGCCCATTACATGATGATCGTGCATACTAACAATTCTTTTGCTTATTAAAGTGGTTTCGTGATTGTTATTATCACGGAATTTAATTTTTCTTTCCAGTAAACCTTCTTTAAGATTCAGGTTAACCAGATATTCGAGTATTTCAGCATCATCAAGATTAAGCCACTTTCCGTTTTTTATTTTAAATGTCAGAAATAACCAGTTAGGAATATTTACCAGATCTTCATTAACTATTTCTTTACCATTAATTTTTGATTTTGCCCTGTTATAACCACCCGCCAAATATGTTCCGGGATAATTAAAATCATTGGCTTTTAATTCTTCTATAGCACCACGGGTAGCAAAATATCCATTACCCAGAGTACATAATGCCTCTCTTAGGGGATGTTCTTCTTTGTTCCAATCTTTATATTGTAAAATCCAGTTACTCATAATTAATCGAATATTTTTTTAGTTTAAAATTGTACCAGCATTTCTAAAAATAGTTTAACCTGATATACATTCTTCAGGCTAAACCTCGCCCTGGTATTTTCAACATCATCGTGAAAACCTACCAGAACGCCCGCTCCATTATTTTCAATTTCCTTAAATGCATCTTCGTCGGTAATATCGTCTCCTATATAAATTGGAAAGATTTCCTTTTTTTCTTTTAATTCCAACGTGTTAAGTATCCAGGAGATGGCTTTCCCTTTGTGCCAATCTATATCAGGTTTTATTTCAACTATTTTTTTACCTCCTCCTATCTTTAATCCATCCGATTTGTTCATTAAACTTTCAACTTTATTTTTAAGATTTGTCACATCTTTTTCGGCCACATTTCTATAATGTACAGCGATGGCGTATCTTTTCCTCTCTATTTTAACTCCTTCTATATCCGATAGGTTTTTATTCAGTTTCTTTTCAATCTTGTCCAGCTTAGGTAATATTTCTTTCGTTTTTTTGTGTTCGTGATATAATCCATCGGGTCCGGAAATTCTATACCCATGGCTTCCGGCATAATATAATTCATCAACGCCAACCAAATCTTTCACATCGTCCATATCTCTTCCACTGACAACAGCCACAAAAATCTTAGATGCACAATTTTTGATCGCTTTTTTCATATCATCAGATAAAACAGCATCTTCAGGATGCTTTACGATAGGAGTAAGCGTTCCGTCATAATCGAGAAAAAGTACCGGCATCTTATTTTTCATTTCTTTTTCAAACTCCCTGGGTTCTGAAAAAATATTAGTTAAGGGATTATTAAAATAATATTTTAGCTCTTGATTGCCCATTAAATGAATCTCATTAAAACTGTTTATAACATCGTCAGCACCATTGTTTAACAAAGCAATTTTATTATCATCCCTGTTAACGCCCACTACATAAGCAAAATTTCCTTTGCTACCGGCCTGCACTCCCGAAATAGCATCTTCGAAAACTACGCATTCACTTGCATTAACACCAATATCTTTCGCAGCCTCAAAGAATATATCAGGTTCGGGTTTCCCTTCCAGGTTTCTTTCGGCGGAAACCACACCATCAATCAAAACATCGAATAAATTAAGGATATTTGCTGTTTGTAGAATTTGTTTGCAATTTTTGCTAGAAGATATAACGGCTGTTTTCAATCCAGCGTCAATCCATTGCTTGATCATACTTACAGAATCTTCATACACATCCACCCCGTTTGTTTCAATTAACTGAAGGAATATCTTGTTTTTTCTGTTTCCTAAACCACAAACAGTTTTTTCTTTTTCAGAGTCATCCGGATCTCCGTAAGGTAAATCTATTTTCTTCGATTGCAGAAAACTTTGAACTCCTTTATATCTGGGTTTGCCATCTACATATTTTAAATAATCAGCATTGGTAAAAGGTTCAAAATCTTTGGATTCTCCTTCTAAAAATGCATCAAACATTTTTTTCCATGCTTTTTTATGTACTTTGGCTGTTTGTGTTATTACTCCATCCATATCGAGAATAACAGCTTTTAAACCTATGTAATTATTATTTTGCATACTTCTTTTTCATATCATTTATTTTCTACTATATATGCTAATCCCAAACCAAAATTATAATGCGATTATAATTAACCTGAACAAGTAAAATTTTAAAATATTGAATAGTATATGTAAGATATTTAAGAATTCTTAACGTTAAAAATGGTTGCCCTCATAACATTAACTTTTACGTTTTGATAATGGACAAATATTCAGTCATTAAATCAATAAACTGTTTAATATCATTGTTAGCTTTATCATCATTCTGATGTTGTTTTTGGTTTAATATGGTAACTTTAGCTCTAATGTTAGCTCTGTAACTTTTATAAAAATTAAAGAGGCTGATTTCCTCATCGCTGTTTTTATAATTCATAAGTTCAGAATATTTATCAAAGAAAAGTTGGCTAAATTCTTTTTTACCAAAAAAATCAAGATCCACACATAAAAAAGCTATTTCATTAAATACATCAATTTGCCTGAACTCATTATTGAATTCGATACAATCAAAAACAACAGGCGGATCGTATAAAAAGATGTTATATGATGTTAAATCTCCATGGCAATCTTTTTGAAATCCGGAAATTACTCTTTCATTTAATAATTCCCGGTTATTATTTAAATAAGTATTGGATTTTTCAACACATGCTTTAATCTTTTCGCCCCATTTGGAGCCAATAAATTCGTTAACATAATCAAGCTCTTCTTGCAATTTTTTGTATTGTTTCTGAAACCGTGTAGTGTTAAATACATTTTTTACCTGTTGGGTTTTATTATGAAATTCAGATATAACAGCAGCAATATTTTCAATATCTTTTGATCTAACCTCGTTCCGGGAGAGAAGGCGGCTCATTTCTTTCTCATTATCCATGCGTTTCATTTTAACGGCATAGTCGATTATTTCATTATTGCTATTTTTGGTTGATACCATTTTTTCAGTAATAGGTATCACATCCAGATACATGTCTTCAGCAAGCCGTTTATTCAACTCTATTTCTCTCCAACAGTAATATTCACGTTTATCAAGGGTGGAAAAATCCAGAAAAGAGAATGTTACGGGTTTTTTCACTTTATACGCAAAATTATTGGTGAGAATAACCCATGAGATATGGGTTTCCTTTAATTCAATATTGTCATTTGAATCCGGAAGAGTTTTGTTATCAATTAGTTTATGTATTTGTTTCTCATTCATAAATATATTGTTTGGCTTTTTTAATCATATCTTTTACATCTTGACTGTCAGACCATAGCGTTAAATGATCTTTTTCATAAGCATCAAAATTCTGTTTTATTTTTAAATAAACCTCATAACCAGCTTCACTATATTTCCTGTTATTTTTCAGCCTTTGTTTAATGGTTTCTTCCTTAGCCTTTACTTCAATAAAAAAAGCATTTACTCCCTGCCTGCTTATTTCAACTTCAAATGCTTTTCGATTTTCTTTCCGATGAAATGTTCCATCCACAATAACATCATTAGAATTTGCTATATTTTTCACCATTTCATTTTTTAGTTGATTGTAAATGAAATTTTTTGTTTCTTCATCATATTCTCCTGTTTTATCATATTCAATTCTGAGCTTGTCAGTATTCAGATGAACAGCTCCAATGCTTTCCGATAAATGCTCTGAAAAGTATGTTTTCCCGGTTCCTGGCAAACCAAAAACTATAATTACCATTGTTATTTTATTTTAGAGATTCAAAATCATGCTATTTTGCTTTTACTAAGTTCTATAAATTGAAACATAATAACCCTCTTTTAATTTAACTGATTATAATCTATTTTATGAACTATAGCTTGATATTAATCAGGCTTTAGCCATTTCCATATCCTGTCGGTATCTTCTTTAGTACAAAGTTCCGAACCAGGTTGCATGGCCGCGGCTGTACCTGCTGCTACTCCATATCGAATTGCTTCTGTTGGCCAAAAACCTTTAATAAACCCGGTAATAATTCCGGCTACCATTGAGTCGCCGGCTCCCACAGGACTAACTATTGGCATTGTGGGAGGAGTAATGTATTCAATTATATGTCCAATTTGGGCCAACATTGCACCTTTGGCTCCAAGCGATAATACAATAACATTAGCCTGCCCCTTTTCTAAAATTTCATTTGCAGCTTTTTCCTGGTCTATTCCTGTTAACTTATCCTTTCCTACCAAACTGGCAAGTTCTCTTAAATTGGGCTTAATCAGGTATACACCCTCTTGAATAGCATTTTTAAGCGCCGGGCCTGATGTATCCAAAATGAATTTAATATCATTTTCTTTAAAAAATTTAGCCAACTTTGCATAAAATTCAGTCGATATTCCCGGAAGCAGACTACCACTGGCAACTACATAATTGTAATTTATTGCAATATCCTTAATTTGTTGTAATATTTTTTCTTCGTCGGCAATTACATGATCTCCGGGCATTATAAACCTGTACATCTGGCCTGTAGTTTCATCAAAAACAAATAAATTTTCCCTGCAATCGGTTCCTGAATCTATTATGTGTGTTTTAATATTATGTTTTGCAAGTAAATCTTCTATTTTTCCACGGTTTGTTCCACCCGCCAAAGCACATGCTGAAGACTCGTATCCTAATTTTTGAATAGCTCTGGAAACATTAATTCCCCCACCTCCGGGTTTCAATTCTGGCCTGGTGCATCGTACTTTTTTATCCGGCATAACCATTTTTGTACTTGTATTTCTGTCTAAAACCGGATTCATTGTTAATGTTAAAACTTTCATTAAATAAAATCTTTTAATAAACAAACCATAAAAAAGTAACCAATAAACTTAATATAAAGGATTTCAATAGCAATTCGATTCCTTATCCTTATAAGTTTTTACCTAATTATAAATTTTATCCGTTACTTCTTTAGTGTAAAACCTACATCTTTCAGAAATTTTTGCGGATATACCTGCAGCAAAACCATATTTTATTGTCTGGGAACTCCAATAAGCTTTTATAAATCCATTAAAAATTCCTGCTATCATTGAATCTTCAGCTCTAACAGATAATTTAACTGGTATTATCGGAGGCACAAAATATTCAATATTAATACCTCCTGCTTGTTAACATAACTCCTTTTGTACCCAGAGATATAATAAGCATTGTACAGGCATCATTCTCAACAAGCTTATGAGCTGCTTCTTCAATGTCCATAATGGTTTTTATCTTTATCCAGCAAAAAATACAGTTCCTTTAAATTTAGTTTTTATCATAGAAATGCCTTCATCCAGGGCCATCTTCAAAGGTTATCCTGATATATCTAATACAAATTATGTGGTATAACCAACTCAGTTATTGTTGTTTTATCAATAACAGGGTTCATAGTTATTGTAAGAATCTTCACGAGAATATATTTTAGTTAAACAATTGTTTTTATTTCCTTCTGTCATGAGAACGCTAGCGCTTAGTTCTGCGATTTACAAATTCAAATTTTAATAATCTTTTTTGTTGCCGGTGTCTCCCGCTTAAGCCTCACACAAATCTTTCCGTCGAACCTTCATGCAATATCCTTCTAACAAGTTATTTTTTATTTTGGGCTTTCCAGTACGATTACTGCTTCGGGCCCGAGTACTCTAAAGGTAAAAGATTCGGTAAAGTAAAGCTTTACTTTTTCTGTATCATGGCTATCATAACCTATAGAAATGTCCTGTCCAATGGACAGTTCAAAATCACCGCCTCGTTCTGAAACAAAAAATGAGTTATAATTTCCATAATTAATTACTACTTTAATATTCATTACCTCTTCTAATTGTTTAACAATCGGGTAACCCTTTTCCAGACTGGCTAAATCCTGCCATTTTTTATCATTAACAACTAAGGTAAATGGGCCTTTAACACCATGTTTCTCAAAAACAGTAACTTGTTCACCAATAACTTTCAACAACTTCGTAGGATCGTTTGGCAAAGTAACTTTTGGGTGTATAGAGCTTTTTTCAAGGCCCTGAACCTGTCCGTCTTTAAATCCTTTATAAATTAAATCTTCTTCAAAAAGAGCTACCTGTTTAGCAGCTTTAACAACAGGTTCCAAATCTACATCCAATGCACCTCTGTCAACATTATCCATTTCCCAAATATTTAATTCGAAAGGTTTACGAATTTCTACAAGCGGAACTATTTCCCTTAAACCATAATTTACATTCTCTTTGTTTTCCTTGTTTGTTTGTACTAATCTACCTGTAGAAACTCCTCCATATTCCAATCCATTTGGCCCATTTAAATCAACAAAACTTCTGGCTGTCAGGTAAATACTAAATATTTCTGATGACTGATCAGTAATCTCTTTCCATGCCTTATCTGATAAAGGCGCTATTTGTTTTTTGAGTATATTCATTTCTATATTATTTTATGATTCAAATCCTAATACATTAGTTTTTAGTAATACTTTCCGAAATTACTTTTCTTCAATTTTTGTAATTTCTTTTTCAGTAAATAAATATGTTTTAAGCATTTCATCCCAACCTTCCATATTTCTTCTCAACCATTCCAATGCCATACAAGCATGTTCCATTTCTTCGTTGCGATTATGCTTTAATATTTTTTTTAATTGCTGATCGGAAGCAACATCCATACGCTGTTGGTACCAATCTATCGCTTCAATTTCTTCTTTTAAAGAATTCAATGCTCTTACAAAATCACGTGTTTCTGTGCTTAATTCATTGGGTTGTTCGTGATAATCTTTCATTTTACAATTTTTTTTTATTTATGATATAATTCTGCTACTTTATCCCAGTTCACCACATTCCAGAATGCTTTAATATATTCCGGGCGCTTATTTTGATATTTTAAATAATAAGCATGTTCCCATACATCGAGACATAAAATGGGTGTACCTTTAATCGGTGCAATATCCATTAACGGGTTATCCTGATTTGGAGAAGATGTAACCACTAATTCTCCATTATCTTTTTTAACCAACCATGCCCAACCTGATCCAAACTGGGTTTTTGCAGCTTCAGAGAATTCTTCTTTTAAATTTTCTAAGGTTCCAAAATACTTAACAATAGCATCTTCCAAATCTTTATCTAAATTTTCGTGAGCGTTTGGCGTTAAGAACGTCCAAAAAAGAGCATGGTTAAAAAATCCCCCTCCATTATTACGTACCGAATCATCATATTTTGAAACATTGGCAAAAATTTCAGAAGGGCTCATTTCTTCAAGTTCAGTTCCTTCTACCGCTGCATTGAACTTTTTTAAATAAGTAGCATGATGCTTTGTATGGTGTATTTCCATTGTTTGGGCATCAATGTGTGGTTCGAATGCATCGTAGTCAAATCCTAATTCTGGTAATTTAAAAGCCATAATAATTTGTTTTTAATGTTTATAATTTAATTTTTACACGCTTATTCCTACACTTATTGTAATTACAGATCCTGTGATAAATTTACTTTCATCACTTGCCAGTAAAAAAAGCTAATTTGCCTGTTTTATATAATTCTAAAGATTTATTATAATTACTCAATTTTTTTTAAATTTTGTTTCCTTTTTTATTATAGTTTATTGAAAATCCATGCCAATTTTATTGACACATCATCAACGGCTTACATAACAGAGATGTAACCAATTTACTAATAAACGGATACCATAAAAAGTGTAGAATAAATCCACAATTGAGATAGGATTCCACAAGGGAAAATAAAAATTTGAGTAATAAAAAGGGTAAGTTATTTCAGTATCTCTATTTCGTATTGCTTTATTTTATTGTAGAGTGTTTTTCGGTCAATATTAAGCACTTTTGCTGCTTTTGATTTGTTATAATTGGTTTTTATTAACACATTAGCAATAATTTCTTTTTCTGTTATTTCGGTTGCTTCTTTTAAATCATTCATATTACCGGCTTTTTCCGGAATACTTGTTTCTTGTTTACCAGATAATTGAGCAATTTCCTGCGGTAATACTTCGGGTTTGATTAGCTGGCCGCTCGTTAATAATACAGCACGGTTTATGATATTTTGCAGTTCCCTGATGTTCCCAGGCCAATCATATTTTAAAAATAAATTTTTAACTTCATCATCTATTGCTAGTACATTTTTCTGAAATGATTCATTGGCTTTTTTTATAAAAAAATCAACAAATTCAAGGATATCCTCTCCTCTATCTCTCAGTGCAGGAATTTTAATTTTAAAACCATTGATACGATGGTATAAATCTTCCCTAAACTCATTATTTTCCAGCTGTTTAATTAAATCAACATTAGTTGCTGCAATAAGCCTTACATCTACTTTTATATCTTTGTTATCTCCTACTCTGCTAATTACCTTTTCCTGTAATGCTCTTAAAAGCTTTATCTGGTTTTCATAGGGTAAATTTCCTATCTCATCCAGAAAAAGTGTACCTCCTTTGGCCTGTTCAAAAAATCCAATTTTATCGTTAATAGCTCCGGTAAAAGCTCCTTTGACATGCCCAAACAGTTCGCTGTTAGCCAATTCTTTTGGAATGGCGCCACAATCGACTGCTATAAAAGGTTTCTTTTTACGTTTACTTGAATAATGAATTGCTCTGGCAATGTACTCTTTCCCTGCACCTGTTTCACCTTCGATAAGAACAGTTATATCTGTTGGTGCTACCACCTTAACGTGTTGCATAACTTCCTGTATTTCTTTGCTTTTTCCAATGATAAAATCCTTCCCGGGTGAATAACTTTTTTCTTTATTATTATGTTTTTTTGTAGCCTTATTGATTAATGTCAAAATTTCTTCCGGCTGGATAGGTTTTGTTACATAATCGAATGCTCCTGACTTTATTAACTTTACAGCCATACGAACATCGGCATAGGCTGTCATGATAATAACAGGGAGATAAGGTTTTAATTCTTTTATTTTTTTTAAAACATCCATGCCATCGCAATCCGGTAATCGAAAATCGGATAATACCAAATCGAACTCATTTTTTTCAATCAATTGTATTCCCTTCTTTCCAGAAAGCGAATATTGCGCCTGATACCCGTTCTTTTCAAGGTAATTAACCAGTAAGTTGCATATATATGAGTCGTCATCAATGACCAGGATTTTATTCATCTTAACCTTTTTTTAAAAGTTTGAGATTTTGAATGTACTTTACTTGTTTTAATAATACAAACCGAAGATAAAAGCAGCAATTAAATCGTTAATATATTTCAAATATACAAAATAATTCCGAATTAATTAACCGTTAGTTGATTCATCTCTTCTCTTAAATCTTCCAATATTTTTTCCATTAAATGAATCGTACTCTGAGTAAGCTCAGGAACCTCTTTATAATTTGGATTAATAAGTGTAAGCTCTTTTATTTCGTTTAATTTATGCACAACATCATTTATTTTAAGATGATTGTATGATGGTAAAATCTTATGAGCAGTTTCTCCTATTTCCTCCCAATTTTCATCTTTCAGATATTTCTTAAATAAATGAATGGTACTTTCCGTGTTGTCGATAAAAATACTAAGCATACTATTAATAAACGCTTTTTCCCCATTGGCCATTTTTACAAGATCTGATAAATCATATTTTTTAGCCTGGGTAATTTCTTCTACAATATGCTGCTTGTTTTCTTTAACATCCTTACCTTTATTAATCCTGAGTAATTCACACATTTTATTATATAATTCATTCTCTTTAAAAGGTTTAATTAAGAAATCGTCCATTCCAACAGAAAAATATTTCTGAATATCATCTTTTAATACGGCAGCTGTAACAGCCATAATTTTTGTGTTTTTATCTTTTTTTTGTTTCCTGATAAATTTAGCAACATCAACTCCACTAGTTTCAGCCATATGTATATCGAGTAATACAATATCGAAATTTTGATTTTTTAAATAGGATATTGCATCTGACCCCTTGGCAGCTAATGTTGTATTACATTCGAATTTATCTAAATGGGTTTTTGCCAGTAAACGACTGAATTTGTCATCATCAACCAACAGAACTTTTGTATCTTTTAAATTCTTTGAATCAATTGTTTTAATATCATCCGGTATAAAATCATCAGGTTTACCTTTTTTATAAGGAATAACAAAAGTAAATGTTGTTCCTACTCCAACTTTACTTGATACGGATAAACTACCTGCCTGTAATTCTATTAAGTTTTTGCAAATAGCAAGCCCTAAACCGGTTCCTCCATATGTTCTTGTTATAGTTGAATTGGCTTGTTTAAATCTATCGAAAATACTTTTTAAATTCTCAGATTTAATACCTATTCCTGTATCAATCACATCAAATCTAACTTTCACTGTATCATGTGTTTCTTCATCCAATACACATTTTAATTCAACCGAACCCGTATTTGTAAATTTAATGGCATTTCCCAACAGATTAAGTAAAATTTGTTTTAAACGAAACTGATCCCCAATAAGAACCTGATCTAACTTTTCATCCACATCGTAGGTAAACCAGATATTTTTTTCGTTGGCTTTAACCAACATGGTGTTATAGAGATATTTAATAGTATATCTTAACTTAAAAGGAGATTTATCAAATCGTATTTGTCTTGCTTCTATTTTAGATAAAACCAGAATATCATTAATTAAAGATAGCAGGTGTTCCGATGATTTTTCTATAATATTAACATAATCATTTTGTTGGTCATTTAATTCAGACTGCTTTAATTGTTCGGCAAAGCCTAAAATAGCATTTAAAGGTGTTCTAATCTCATGGCTAACTCGTGCTAAAAAATCTGTTTTGGAGCGATTTGCTCTTTCTGCCTCTTCTTTCGATTTCTTCAGTTTGCGTTCTATTTGTTTATCTTCTGTAATGTTTTGTGTTATTGCAACTCCTCTAAATATTTTTTTTCTTCGGGTATAAACCGGAAGTACCCAAATATAATAATGATAATTATTGTATTTGTATTCTTTCGATGATTCTATGCCTTTCAGTGCAGATTCAAAAAGCGGGGTCCATATTTTACGAAGTTCTTTGTCCGGTAATTCATAAAGGATATTTTCCTCAAAATAATCACCATTCAAATCGTTATTTTTCATTTCATTTCCTTCAGCCAGAATAAATTTCAGATTTTTATCAAAAATAAAAAGATTAATATCCGGAATATTATTTGCAAGCAACCTGTATAAACTGAGGTCGGTTTGTAAGTTTTTTTGTTTTAATACATAATCGGTAACATCCCTGCCCGAAATTAATATACCCAAAATTTGGTTGTTTTTATCTTGTATCGTTACATTTTTAGATTCTATAATTTTCTGCCGTTTCTTTTTTCCCTGTATATAATACCTCGTATATTTTTTATTAAATGTTTTTCCTTCTAAAACCGACTCAAAAATTTTTTTAATTTGGTTTTGTTTTTGTTCAACAACAAAGTTTTTTATAAAATTTAATCCTGCAATTTCTTTTTTATCGCACCCTAACATCTCGGCTGCAGTTTTATTAGCAAATGTTACGTTACCTTTTAAATTAACAGCTACCATAAAAGCACCAACTACATCAAAACATTGTTGAATAATCTCATTTTCGTAGATATTATCAGAATCAACAATAAAAATATCTTCCAGGGTATTTTCATATGCTTTTTTACGCATAAAAGTTAAATTCTTTATTTAGTCATTAAATTGTAATTATTAATCCGAAAGGTAAAAAATATTAGCCGGAAACAAAAACGCAGCTTCTTTAAAACAAACTTCATAGTTCTTATAAGTACTACCTGGATTTACTATATTTGAACAGACATTAAGTTAAACTTTACCGGGAATGGTTTCACTTTTTTTCTTTGTACAGTTAGCGCATACTTTACGTCCCTATGAATCCTAAAAAAATCACACACGTGCGGCTTGAAGAAAGACTTTCCTTTCATTTGTATCCGTAATGGAACATGTGATACTTTGCTACTTAAAATGTATCTCTTAAAAGAAAATCTCTTAGATGAATTTGCTCAATTCCCTTATAATCAGTACCAGATATTACTTCGTCCATTGAAACAACATATTTAGGATAATTATCTTTTATTTCCAATAAATTACCAAATTCCCTGTTTATTGTTTTATCATCCTGCAACAGATAAGTTACCTGCACATATACTTTTTTACCTTCTTTTTCGCAAACAAAGTCTATTTCTTTTTCGCCTAATTTGCCAACATAAATATCATAGCCATGAGTTTTCAGATGCTGATATACAACATTTTCCATAATTTTTCCAATATCATTTGCCTTATATCCAATAATTGAATGTCGCAACCCTAAATCTTCAAAATAATATTTTTCGCCAATTTCAAAGATCTTTTTCCCTGCAATATCAGCTCTTGTTGTTTTAAAGATGAAAAATGCTGATTCCAGATATTTCAGATAATCAATAACCAATTGTGGAGAAATTTGAATTTTTTGAGATTTTAAAAAATCACTAATCTTCTTGGATGATACCAATGAACCTGTATTATCTGCTATGTACTTAACAAGGTTTTCAAGGAAATAAATGTTCCTGACATTAAAACGTTTAACAACATCTTTAAATAAAATGGCAGCATAAATATTTTTCAGGTAATCATAAATAATATGATCTTGTAACTTAAGGTTTATTAAGTAAGGTAACCCCCCATATTTCAGGTATTTGATTAAAGAAGTATTATCGTTTTCCAGCGTATGAAATTCAAGGAATTCATTAAACGTTAAGCTGTATATTTTAATCTCAACATATCTGCCACTTAAATATGTTGCTAATTCTCCAGATAATAACTTAGCATTACTTCCTGTGCAATAAATATCAAATTCCTTTTTTGCCTGTAAGCTGCGAAGTGCTTTTTCAAAATTTTCGATATCCTGCAACTCATCAATAAAAATATATTGTTTGTCTTTATTTGTCTTTTTTTGGTTTACTTCCTGAATTAAATCTTTATAGTCTTTAATGTGATCAAATTCATCTAACTCTTTACTTATATAAATGATATTCGCTTTTTTATCCTGTTTAGTAATTTCATCCATGATTTGAAAAAGCATATAACTTTTCCCAACACGCCTTTGACCGATAAGCACTTTAATAATATCCTTATTAATATATGGATTTATTTTTCCGATATACTTTGACCGGCTTATATACTCATGTTTATATTTCATCTGTATTTATTTTATAAATGAAACTACCTTGCAAATATAAAAAAGTTTCGTATATACACGAAACTTTTTTATATTCTTCAAACACTATCCTTAAATTAACAATATGAAAGGCTGTACAAAATACTATAAATGAATTGATAAAGTGCCGTAGATACGACATTAAACCATTTACCGGACAGTAATGTTAATCATTAATAATTTTTAAGATTCTTCGTATTTAATAACCTCAACCGGACAACTCTCTGCTGCTTCCTTAATTTCTTCTTCGTTTGCAGCAAAATCTGCATCTTCTTTTACAATTGCCTCATCGGGCATTTCAAATACTTCCGGGCATATACTTTCACATAATCCACATGATGTACAACCTTCTTCAATCCATACTTTTGTAATTGCCATAATGTATCCTTTCTTTTTTTAATTCATTAACTCATTATAAATAGCACAAGATTCAAGCCAAAAAGTTCAAATAGTGATTTTTTTTTATTACAAAAGGCTGGTTTTACTGCATTTTTTGTACACTTAGCACAACTTTTAATACTTTACATTTAAAAACATATAAATATTTAGGTATAAACGAACGATGTAGTTTTTCCACATTATTATTTCTGAAATTTAATGGTTGCTCTTCTTACAACCCCCCAAAAAAGATTGCATTTAAAAACAACTTATTAGTACCGTACCAGATTCCTCTGAAATTGGGATCATCGGCAAAAGCTATCATTTTACCTCTGCCAACCGGATAAGTTACAACATACGCCGAGTTGGTTAATTGTTTCATTGCCTCATCTTTCAAAAATCCACTTAATAATATATCTTCATCGGCAATAAATACCGGTGTTGCATAAGGATTATTGCTTTTTTCCAGCACAAAACCACTGTTTTTAAAGACCGGCAATGTGTTCTGATTATATCCATAAGCTATCGGGTGGGTTGGGTCTATTTGTGCATTAAGTATCACGCCGCTTATGGAATTGGCTCTACGCTGATCCGATGCCGATGCATAACTTAACCGAAGGGATGAATCAAGCTTTTCCCATTTTCGTATTTTGGGTTTTATCCACTCCTGTCTTTCGGTTTCAGTAATAGCATTTCCTATGGTTATAAGATTCCCGCCATTTTCAAGCCAAACATCCAGTTTCTTACTTTCCGATTTTGAAAAACGGATATTTCCCGATGGTATAATCAGGGTATTATATTTAAACAAGTCAATTCGGTTCAATCGGCCAATATCAATGCGTGTAACAGGCATATCCATTCTGTGGTCGAGTAAATGCCAAATCTCTCCTGCTTCGTAACTTCTTATGCCATTTCCGGTGAGTAATAAAACGTTCGGTTTTTTCAGAGGCCTAAAACTATAACTTCCAAAATGAATTCCTGAATACCGGAATCCGGTTTCCAGTCCATAAACATCAACCCCGTCATTCTTTGCTATTTCCTGAAGCACGGCATAAAGCTCATCTGCAGGTACGGGCTGCTTAGTTACAGGAACAAAAATGCTTCCGTATCCCAAATTTTTAATTGCTCCGTTTTCTTCTATTTGTAATGGTTTAGTAGCTACTTTAACCCTGATATTTTTCTCCATTAACCGGTACAAAGCTTTGGGCGAATGGTAATTGCTCCAGTTAAAAATATATCCGATACTACTTTGGCTGTTTATTGTACCTTGCGGAATTTCAAATGAATTTACTTTTTCTCCCATCAACGAATTGACATTTTCTAATTCTCTGTAATTAATATTAAAAGTCATAGGAAAATTCCACGAAGAGATATCATAAAAGATACTATCTTCATAAGTATTATTTTTTTCGAACAATGATTTTATTAATCGATATTGATTTTGATTCAACGGAACAATATATGCCTGGTTAGCATCAAAATGAGTATCTCCGATAGATATATTTTTTTGATTATGATAGATATCAATTTGATGATTATTTAAAACTTGCAACATATAATGCAACCTTACGGGATCTTCCATATTACCAAAAGCATAACCTTTTATTTTATCCTTACCGGCCATTTGTTTTACTGATTGATAAAATGAACGTTGGTAATTTTTTAATTCATCTTTATTTTCAATGGCAGCATTTATTGTAGAGAGCGAAACAGTAAACTGGTTACGGATAGCTTCAGCAAAGGTCGTTGTACCATGAGTGTTATCAACAACCTGCCCGTTTACGCACGATTGCTCGAATAATATTCCAATAGCACCATTTACATCCGGATAGGATGATCCTTTGCCATAATAAAAATCATCAAACACCTCTTCGGAAAAATAGAGCGTGCCGATATTGTCTAATGCTTTACTATGATATTGCCCAATTTTATAGGTTAAATCATAATTTTCTGCGGGCGTAAGCGCGTTGTTTCTGGATGGAACACCGGGTTGAAAAAAGAACGTTGCATTGCTTCCCGTCTCATGATGATCGGTTACAACAACCGGTTTCCATCGATGAAATTCTTTTACTCTTGCTTGCGATTCAGGGTGCTGAACCAGTAACCAGTCCCTGTTCAGGTCAAACCAGTAATGATTGGTTCTTCCGCCAGGCCATTGCTCAGTAAACTGAATGCTCGACTGATCGTCAACCCAATTTTTGCTTTGATGCATATTTACCCAGCTGGCTGCCCGGTTAAAACCATCAGGATTTAAACTAGGATCGATGATAATAACGGCATTGTTCAGATATTCTTCTACCTGTTCTTCTTCAGATGCTAATAAATAATAAGCCGTTAATAAGGATGCATTGGTAGCACTCGATTCGTTCCCATGTACACCATAGCCCAGCAAGATAATGATTGGATGATCATCTGATTTGGTATTATTATCTTCTGAGTAAATATAATTTAAATGATTTTTTCTTATTTCTTCAATGTTCGCAATATTTTCGGGCGCAGATATAATGAAATGATACAAAGGCCTGTTTTCATGAGTTCTGCCATACTCAACCATTTTCACTTTATCCGATTTTTGTGATAAAACTTTCAGGTAATGAACTACCTGGCTGTGAGAGAAATGCCATTCGCCAAGGGCATGTCCCGACAATGATCCTGGAACAGGAATTTCATTATTTACAGGGATATTGTTTCCCAAATAATAGTTAAAATCAATTTGTGCGTTAATGTTATACGAAATGATTAACAGGAAAGCTAAGATAAAATGTCTCATGGTTTATTAATTTTTTGAGTATCTTCCCTATTTAGATGAAAAAATGTTTTGATGGTTTAACGCCTGCTGCAGAAGATGTGGTATACATTCCGGGAAAAATTTCTTGAAGGTGAGGTTTTAGTCTCGAACCGAAACTTTCATTTCCTATATAAAGAAAACAAAAGTCGTTGAAACAAAAAACAACAATTCGCTTACCTTAACAACCGCAAAGCCACTTCCAAAAAAATATTAAAAAAATTAATCCCTATTTAACAAGTTTTTTGCAATTCGCAAACGTTTGAAACAACACTTACAGGCTTTTTAAAATTTTTATAAACATCTGCTTACTAACTACATACATTGCTCCTGCCACTTTTTTTAATTATATTTGATGATATATTTAATATCAAAAAATCATTAATTCTTTGTTAAATTACTACGATGAAAAAAGAGAAAAAAGCACTGAGTTTCTGGCAAATATGGAACATGAGTTTTGGTTTTTTAGGCATTCAGTTTGGTTTTGCCCTCCAAAATGCGAATGTGAGCAGAATTTTCGAAACCCTTGGAGCCAAGATAGATAATATTCCCATTTTATGGATTGCTGCCCCGGTAACAGGCCTTATTGTACAACCGATTATTGGGCACATGAGTGATAAAACCTGGACACGTTTAGGCCGAAGGCGCCCGTTTTTTCTTATTGGAGCCATTTTAGCTTCAATAGCATTATTTATCATGCCCAATTCACCCGCACTATGGGTAGCTGCCGGAATGCTCTGGATACTGGATGCTTCTATAAATATTTCAATGGAGCCTTTCAGGGCATTCGTTGGCGATAACCTGCCATCACATCAACGTACTATTGGTTTTAGTATGCAAAGTTTTTTTATTGGTATTGGAGCTGTTGTTGCATCGTTCCTCCCCTATATTTTTACCGAATGGCTTAATGTCCCTAACACTGCAGCTTCCGGAGAAATTCCGTTATCAGTAAAATTATCATTTTATTTTGGGGGTGCCGTATTTTTACTTTCGGTATTATGGACTGTTTTTTCATCTAAAGAATACTCACCCGAAGAATTAGCCGAATTTGAGGATAAAGAACTGGAAGCAAAAATGAAAGAAGTTGAAATGGCTAACATCAAAAATTCAAGAGGCGATTTCAAAACAGGGCTTATCTTTCTTATAACAGGAATCATTATAACTTTTACCCTTACTTATATTAAAGTCGACAAAGAAGTTTATATCTTTTCGCTCGGCCTGGTAATTTTCGGATTACTAGAACTGTTTAGTGGTTTATTAAAACAAAAAGGCAAACTAAAGAATGGTTTTGTTGCTGTTATTTCCGATTTTAACACCATGCCATTAACCATGAAACAACTGGCCATTGTTCAATTCTTCTCGTGGTTTGCGTTATTTGCCATGTGGATTTATACCACTGCAGGTGTTACAAGCCATATTTACGGAACTACCGACCCTACTTCTTCACTGTATAACGATGGAGCAAACTGGGTAGGAATTTGTTTTGGTATCTACAACGGGTTTGCAGCAGCTTTTGCATTTTTATTAATCCTGCTGGCTAAATTAACCAACCGGAAAATTACACATGCTGTTTCATTAATTATTGGAGGGATCAGCCTTGCCTCCATATTTTTTATAAATAACCCAACCATGTTGCTTCTTCCATTTGTTGGTATCGGTTTGGCCTGGGCCAGTATACTAGCTATGCCGTATGCTATCTTAACAGGGTCGTTGCCGGCACATAAAATGGGCGTATTCATGGGAATTTTCAACTTTTTTATTGTAATTCCACAAATACTGGCTGCCAGTATCCTGGGGTTTTTAGTAAAAACAGTTTTCAATAATCAACCAATATATGCATTAATACTAGGTGGATTTTCAATGATATTAGCTGGTATTTTAGTTGTATTTGTAAAAGACAGGGACTAATTATGCACAAAATAAAAGCAATTATTTTTGATCTGGACGGAGTAATTGTTGATACCGCAGTTTTTCATTATAAAGCCTGGAAAAAGCTGGCCAACAAAATGGGTTTCGACCTTACCGAAGCCCAAAACGAGCAGCTAAAAGGAATCAGCAGAATGGAATCATTGGATATTCTGCTCGAAATTGGAAAAATAGATTCAATTTCGGATGACGAGAAACAACGGCTGGCAAACAATAAAAATGAATGGTACCGGGAAAATATATTAAAAATGACTCCACAAGATATTTTGCCAGGAGTAAAACAATTTCTTGAGGAGTTAAAACAAGCCCATTACAAAATTGCAATCGGCTCATCAAGCAAAAATGCAGGAACCATTTTAGAACGTATCGGAATGAAAAATTTCTTTGATGCAGTTGTTGATGGCACAAAAATCAGTAAATCAAAGCCTGATCCTGAAGTTTTTCTAAAAGGAGCCCAGGAATTAAATATCCTGCCCGGGCAATGTATCGTTTTTGAAGATGCTGAATCGGGTATCGAGGCAGCAAAAAATGCAGGAATGAAAACCATCGGTGTGGGTAAACCTGAAAATTTACCCAAGGCTGACTTAGTTATTCCTGGCTTTGAAAATGTTAATATTTCAATAATCGAAAAAATTTAAAAATCTTAAAAAATCCTTCACAATGAACGAATATCTTAAACATGATGAATGGTGTATTATAGAAGAAGGCTTTAACCCTGAAAACCAGCGATCATCGGAAAGTATTTTTTCGCTTGGAAACGGACATATTGGCCAGCGTGCCAATTTTGAAGAACAGTATAGCGGCGACACCTTACAGGGAAATTATATTGCAGGTATTTATTATCCTGATAAAACAAAAGTAGGATGGTGGAAAAACGGATATCCCGAATATTTTGCCAAAGTGCTAAATGCACCAAACTGGATTGGTATCAATGTGTTTATAGGTAAACACGAACTTGACCTGGCAAAAGTAAAAATAAAAAATTTCCGCAGGGTATTAAATATGCAGGAAGGATTTTTAGAGCGTACATTCTACGCCGAATTTCCTGATGGACAAGCAATAGAAGTTGCTGCCAAACGATTTTTAAGCATCACAAAAAATGAACTGGGCTGTATTAAATACCAAATTAAATGTGTTAATGTTGATGATAAAATAACCATAGAACCATACGTTGATGCTGATGTAATTAACGAAGACGCCAACTACAACGAAAAATTCTGGGAAGAAGTGGGTATTGAAAGCAGGCCTGGTGAAGCTTATGTATCTGCAAAAACCAAGAAGCTTGATTTTCATGTTTGTACAAGTATGAAATTCAAAATTGAAAAAAACAACACCGAAATAAGCAATACGGTTAAAGAAAACAAACGAAAAAAATACTTAAGCCAAAGTGTTTCTATCGATTGTAAAACAGATGATGTAGTAAACATCTACAAATATGCTTCGATTACGCACTCCGAAAATCACGATAAAAACCAACTAACCATAGCTGCCCACAATAATCTACAATTAGCCTCAGAAAAAGGTTTTGATTTATTATTTAATGAGCATTCCAGTGCATGGAAAAAGAAATGGACCACCAGCGATATAAAGATTGATGGCGATGTGGCCGGCCAGCAGGGAATCCGGTTTAATATTTTCCAGTTAAACCAAACTTATACAGGCGATGATGAAAGATTAAATATCGGCCCTAAAGGTTTTACTGGAGAAAAATATGGCGGTAGTACTTACTGGGATACCGAAGCTTATTGCCTGCCTTTTTATTTAAGGACATCGGAACAACAGGTTGCAAGAAATTTGTTATTATACCGCTACAGGCATTTACAAAAAGCCATTGAAAATGCCGAAAAATTAGGTTTCAAAAATGGTGCTGCTTTATATCCAATGGTAACAATGAATGGCGAAGAATGCCATAACGAATGGGAAATTACTTTTGAAGAGATCCATCGAAACGGTGCTATTGCACATGCCATTTACAATTATACCCGCTACACAGGCGACGAATCGTATATCGAAGATTACGGGCTTGAAGTACTTATTGCCATTAGCCGCTTTTGGGCACAAAGAGTTAATTTTTCCAAAGAGAAAAAACAGTATGTTATTTTAGGTGTTACAGGGCCCAACGAGTACGAAAACAACGTAAACAACAACTGGTATACTAATACCATTGCCCGATGGTGCCTCGATTACACATTAAAAATGATAACCAAAGTACAATCTGAAGCTCCGGAAAAATATAAAAAACTAAAAGAAAAAATTAATTTCAATGAGCTTAAAGAAATAGGCAAATGGACAAATATTATTGATAATATCTATTTACCCGAAAACGAGGAATTAAATATTTTCCTTCAGCAGGATGGATTTATGGATAAAGAAATCATTCCTGCAAAAGACCTTGATCCTGAACAGAGGCCCATCAACCAAAAATGGTCGTGGGATCGAATATTAAGATCATGTTATATAAAACAAGCCGATGTATTGCAGGGATTATACTTTTTCGAAGACCATTATAGTGATGAAACGATAAAAAGGAATTTCGACTTTTATGAACCGCTAACTGTACACGAATCATCACTTTCACCATGCGTACACACCATTTTAGCTGCAAAATTGGGTTATAAAGAACAAGCCTACGAACTTTATTTGCGAACCGCGAGGCTCGACCTTGATGATTATAATAATGAGGTAAACCAAGGTTTACATATTACAAGTATGGCAGGAACTTATTTATCCATCGTGGAAGGTTTTGGAGGAATGCGCATAAAAAACGACGAACTACATTTCAATCCTTTTATCCCACCACAGTGGAACAAATACTCATTTATAGTTAAATTCAGAGGTATGTTGATAAAAGTTGAAGTAACCAAAGAAACAACAATTGTATATAATCAACACAACCAAAATATAAAATTATATGTTCACGGGGTAGAATATACTATTAATGCAAATGATTCTCTCGAAATTCGTTAAATAAATGAACAGAAAAAAAATATTTAATTCAGTACTAACATCAATTATTCTTTTTTGGGGTGTTTCAATTTCTTATGCACAGGTCATTAATAAGGTTGAACCACCCAACTGGTGGACAGGAATGGAAAACCCTGAACTGCAAATTATGTTGTATGGCAATAATATTGCTTCTTATGATTTATCTTTAAGTAATAATGATTTGTTGCATTCTGTTCAAAAAACAGAAAATCAAAACTATCTTTTTTTGAATCTTGTAATTGGAGAAAATACAGAACCACAAATAATTAACATTCAGCTTAAACAAGAGGGTAAAGTAATAGAAAGTTTTCCATATGAGTTAAAAGAAAGATCAGAAATCAGTACACAACATCAGGGATTTGATAATTCTGATGTTATATACCTGTTAATGCCCGACCGGTTTGCCAATGGCGATTTAACAAATGATAATATTGAAGAATTGATTGAAAAAACAAACCGTAACAATCCGGACGGAAGGCATGGAGGAGATATTCAGGGAATTATCAACCATCTGGATTATCTCAATAATTTTGGTGTAACTACTTTATGGATTAATCCATTACTGGAAAATAACCAGGAAAAATATACTTACCATGGTTATGCCATAACCGATTTTTACAACATCGATGCACGATTTGGTAATAATGCAAAATATGTGGAACTGGTGGAAAAAGCTCATCAAAAAGGTTTAAAAATTATAATGGATGTAGTATTAAACCATTGTGGCATAAATCACTGGTGGATGAACGATTTACCCACCGAAAAATGGATTCATCAATTCACTGAATATACCCAGTCCAATTTCCGGTCGCCGGTTCTTACCGACCCGTATGCATCAAATGATGATGTGATGCGGCAACAAAAAGGTTGGTTCGATAGGAATATGCCCGATTTAAACCAACAAAATCCGCTGGTAGCAACCTATTTTATTCAAAATACTATTTGGTGGATCGAATATGCAGGTATTGATGGCATAAGGCTCGATACACAACCATATGCCGATAAAGAAATGGTTGCCCGTTGGGCTCAAGCAATCAGAAATCAATATCCAGATTTTACCATTTTGGGCGAATCGTGGCTGCAAAAAATTCCAATTACTGCTTACTGGCAGGAAAACAATAAAAATTTCGACGGTTACTCTTCGAATATTCCCGTTATTACGGATTTTCCTATGCACTATGCTATTACACAAGCTTTTAACGAAGAACAAACCTGGACTGATGGAATGGCCAAATTATATTATATCCTTGCTCAGGATTTTGTTTATGCCAATCCGGCTAATACTTTAGTTTTTATGGATAACCACGATGTAAGCAGAATTTTCACATCGCTTAATAACAGTATTGATAAGCTAAAAATGGCTGTCGCTTTTCAGCTAACAACACGTGGTATACCTTCAATACTTTATGGTACAGAATTACTAATGGAAGGATATGAGCACGAGGCACATGGCAAAATGCGTAAAGATTTTACAGGCGGCTGGCCCGATGACGAAAAAAATGGATTTACAGCCGAAGGAAGAAGCGATGCCCAAAATGAAATCTATAATTATTTACAAAAGTTACTCAACTGGAGAAAATCCAAGGAGGTAATTCATAGCGGTGAGCTTACCCATTTTATTCCCGAAAATAATGTGTATGTCTATTTCAGACATCAAGCTGATGAAACGGTAATGATTATTTTAAATAACAACGAGCATGCTCAAACCATAAAAACAGAACGTTTCAATGAAATGATGAAAGGATATAATTCAGGAATCGAAATCATCAATGATAAAAAAATTGAGCATTTGGATAAAATCCACATTACCAAAAAATCAGCCATGATTATTGAACTTAAAAAATAATTCTAAATACAATTTGCCATGAAAAAATTACTAATTGTTTTATTGATTTTATTCAATTTAGGATGTACCAAACAAAAGCTTAATATTCCTGAAAAATCAGAGATGTTTGAACTTGCATTACCCGTTTATGTTAATGAAAATGGACAGGAAATAGCTCTAAATGGTATTTTTAAAAATACTGAAGATATAGATTCTGTAACAATTACTGGTTACAAATACACTCTCTCAGATAAAAATGAATTTATTGAGATTACTCCTGCAAAAGAGACAAAACCTGCTGAGGAGTTAAAAGTATGGATCGATGGGTATTCATATTCAATCATTTTGTTGCTTGATCAAAAAGTGGAATATACATTTCAACTAAAAGATGATAAAAAGCAGTATCATTCTGTTCAGGTAGCAGGAAGTTTTAATGACTGGACACCATCAGAAAGTTTTAAGATAGAAGACAATGAATGGAGATATTCTGTAAAATTGTCACCCGGGAAATATCAGTATCAGCTTGTAATTAACGATGAGTGGATGCTCGACCCACAAAATCCTGAAAAAGAAAGCAATAATATTGGAGGTTATAATTCGGTATTCGCTGTTAATGATCCGGCAGAAAATGCACCAAAACTTTCAACAGATTCTTTTAGTAATAAAGAAGTAAACATAGCTTTTTCCGGAGAAATCGAATCGGTTATTGCTTTATGGGATAACTTTACGATTCCTGCCAAAATAGATAAAGAAAAAATTACGATTCAAATTCCTGATATTGCTAAAAACAAAAAACGATCGTTTATAAGAGTTTGGGCGTATAACGAGAATGGGGTTTCAAATGATATTTTGATACCATTGGATCATGGCAAAATTTTGAACGACATTGCTCAAATTACCCGTAAAGATAAGCATGCACAGGTATTGTATTTTATGCTGGTTGACCGCTTTAACAATGGAAACCCTGCAAATGACGATCCGGTGGATGATCCAGATATTTTTGACAAAGCAAATTATTATGGTGGAGATATCGATGGGATTACACAAAAAGTTAACGACGGATATTTTTCCGATTTAGGCGTTAGCATGATTTGGCTCTCCCCGATTACACAAAATCCGCTGGAAGGATATATTGAATTTCCTGCTCCTCATAGAAAATACTCGGGATACCATGGCTACTGGCCGGTAACATTAAGCACTGTGGATCATCGTTTTGGTACAGCCGAAGATTTGCAGCAGCTTGTAAACAATACGCACCAGAAAGAAATGAATATTATCCTCGACTATGTTTCAAATCATGTACATATCAAAAACAAAATCTACCAGGATCATCCTGAATGGGTTACGATTTTAGATTTACCTGATGGCCGTAAAAATATTCGTTTATGGAATGAGCACCGTTTAACTACATGGTTCGATACTTTTATCCCATCGTTAGATTTTACCATACCTGAAGTTACCACAATAATGTCTGATTCTGCAATGTTCTGGATTCAAGAATACAATATAGATGGTTTCAGGCATGATGCTACCAAACATATTCCGCTCGATTATTGGAAAACTTTAACAAAAAAATTAAGAAAAAAAACAGAGAAAGATTTTATTTTCCAGATTGGAGAAACCTTTGGTAGCCGTGATTTAATAAGAAGTTATGTAGGGCCTGATATGCTCGACGGGCAATTTGATTTTAACCTCTATTTTGATATGCGGAATAATCTGGCACAGGAAAATGAGCCCTTAACAAAACTTAACCAATCGTTAAAAGAAAGTCTTAAATACTACGGCCATCATTCGCTCATGGGAAATATTACCGGCAATCACGACCTGCCAAGGTTCATCACACTTGCCAGCGGAGCATTAAAATTCGACGAAGATGAAAAGGAAGCGGGATGGAATCGTAATATCCAGATTGAAGATACGGTTGGATATTATAGATTATTACAGGTTACCAGTTTTATCAACACAATTCCAGGAATACCGGTAATTTATTATGGTGATGAAATTGGAATGCCCGGCGCAGGAGATCCGGACAACCGTCGCCCGATGAAATTTGAAAACTTAAACCGTTTTGAAAATTTTGTTTTGGAAAATACTAAAAAAATCATCCATCTAAGGCGAAATAACCTTTCACTGATTTACGGAGATATTATTTTAATCCATGCTGATGATGAAACAATGGTATATGGCAGAAAATATTTCGATGAGATTATGTTGATTGCCATCAATAAATCAAATAAAGAATCAAAAATCAACATCGAATTGCCTGAAAATTTAGTAGCAGAAAAATGGAGTACAAATTTTGGAAATACCATAAAACAAATGAGTGAAAAAGAAATTTCACTCATTTTAAAACCTTATGCTTTTGAAATTATAAACAATTAACGAAATACAACAAAAAAGATGGTGTCTAAAAAGCCAGGAAAAAGTCATTGCGAACGATCCCGATTGATATCGGGAGAGTGAAGCAATCTGCTGATAATCAATAAATATAGATTGCTTCTCCCGATAGTTATCGGGATCGCAATGACACTTGTAATCCTTTTTAGACACCATCTTTTTTTTATCTTTTTGCCAACTAATCGCCAAAACTGATTCCTACACCCCTTGCATTTCGCATCAAAGCAGTGTCAAGCGTAACAAAATTTGGTTTTTTAATGGCATCTTTAAAAGGTACCGAAGTAATATGCGGATGCTGGTAAGAAACCATTTCTCCGAACTTAGCTTCTAAAACCATTTGAAATGCATGTACACCAAATTGCGTAGCCAGCACTCTGTCGTAAGCGATAGGTACACCACCACGCTGAATGTGCCCAAGTACCGCTTTTCTTACATCGTGCTTTAATCCGGCTTCTTTTAATTCCTGTTCGAGCCGTGAAGCGGCTCCGGCAAGTTTTACATTCTTATAGCCTACTTCATTGGTCTCAACTTTTGAAATATCTTTTCCTATGGCTCGTGCACCCTCGGCAATAACAATAATTGTAAAGCCACGGTCGCGAATAAATCGTTTATTAATTTTATCTAAAACTTTATTAATGTCATACGGAATTTCGGGAATCAAACAAATCTCTGCACCACCAGCCACTGCTGCATTCATAGCGATCCACCCCGCATTTCTTCCCATTACTTCAAGAATCATTACCCTGTTATGACTTGCAGCGGTAGTTACTAATTTATCAACAGCTTCGGTAGCGATCTGAACGGCAGTTTGAAAACCAAAAGTTGAATCTGTCGCTGATAAATCATTATCAATCGTTTTGGGTACTCCAATAATATTTAACCCTTTTTCGTACAATGCCTGTGAAATTTGTTGAGAACCATCTCCTCCTATGTTAATTACTGCATCAACACCCATATACATCAACTTTCTTATCATCTCCTCGGAACGATCAGCAGTAGTCCATTTTCCGTCTTTATCTTTTATAGGCCAGGCAAAAGGGCCTCCTTTATTTGTGGTTTCAATTATTGTTCCTCCCTGGAAATGAATTCCCGCAACAGCTTTTTCATCAAGGATTCTTATTTCGGACGGTTCCCAAAGTACACCATTAAAAGCTTGTATACTACCTAAAACTTCCCAATCATGTTCTTGTGATGCCCGTTTGACAATTGCCCTTATTACGGCATTTAAACCCGGACAATCTCCACCTGCTGTTGCAACTAAAACTCTTTTCATTAGCATTATATTTTTTATAGATTAATATTTTTATGAATTGAAAAGAAAAATGTTTTTACTTTCCTTAATTAGTCTACTTTTCATACATATTTGTTTTTAAATTTTCGTATCTTTAAAATCTAAAAACATTAACCTGTAAATGTAACAAAAACCCTTGATATATCACAATTTAATAAACTATATATTGTAAAAATTCAAATTAATTTAACATGAAAACAAAACCAGCCCACTTAATGCGTAAATCATTGATTTTAATACTCTTAGCACTTATAGCTTTTATCGGATGTAAAAACGAGGCAAATAACGAACAAAAAATCATTAATTATCAAGAAGTTAAGCATCCAGAATGGAGTAAAAATGCAAATATCTACGAAGTAAATATACGGCAATATACACCTGAAGGAACTTTTAATGCTTTTGCCGAACATTTGCCCAGATTAAAAGAGTTAGGTGTAGATATTTTATGGCTCATGCCTATTCATCCTATTGGAGAAAAAAACCGAAAAGGTTCGATGGGTAGCTATTATTCTGTAAAAGATTATTTTGGCATAAATCCAGAATTCGGTACCGAAGAGGATTTTAAGAATTTAGTAAACCAGATTCATGAATTGGGAATGTATGTTATTATCGACTGGGTAGCAAACCATACTGCCTGGGATAATCAACTTATTTATGATCATCCCGAATGGTATTCTAAAAATGAAGAGGGAGAGATAATTGCCCCTGTTGAAGATTGGTCAGATGTGGCTGATTTAAACTACGATGTACCTGAAGTTCGCAAGTATATGACAGATGCCCTGATTTATTGGGTAAAAGATTTTAATATTGATGGATACAGATGCGATGTTGCAGGAATGGTACCTACCGATTTTTGGAATAATGCCCGATACGAACTTGATAAAATTAAACCGGTATTTATGCTTGCCGAAGCCAATGAACCCGAGCTGCACGAATTTGCCTTTGACATGACCTATGCCTGGGATTTACACTTTTTATGGAACGAGATGGCTCAGGGTAAAAAAGATATGGAAGATCTGGTTAATCAATTAGAAAAAGAAAAAACAAAATACAACACCTCTGATTATCGTATGATGTTTACAAGCAACCATGACGAAAATACATGGAAAGGTACAGTAAATGAAAGATTGGGCGAAGCAACCGAAGCGTTTGCAGTACTTTCAACTACTCTACCGGGAATGCCCCTAATTTACAGCGGGCAGGAAGCTTGTTTGGATAAACAACTAAGTTTTTTTGAAAAGGATACCATCAACTGGGAAAAAGACTGCTCGATGTTTGAATTTTACAAGGCTTTACTTACGCTTAAGAAAAATAATAAAGCTTTATGGAATGGCGAGTTTGGAGGTACAATGGAAAGAATAGAAACTTCTGCAGAGGAACATATTTTTGCTTTTTCGAGAGAAAAAGATGAACATCAGGTTATTACAATTCTGAATTTATCGGATGATGAAGTTGAATTTGAGTTTGTAAATAAACTGAACAGCAATCAGTTGTTTGAACTATTTTCAGAGGAACAAATCACAACAAAATATACAATGGCCCCCTGGGATTATAGAGTTTACAGGAATAAATAAGAGCTATTCTTTAAAACAGAAACGAGGCTGTCCAAAAAGAAAAAAGCAACGTCATTACGATGACCCCGATGGCTATCGGGAGAAGAAGCCTGCCTGCAGCAGGCAGGTAATCTTTTTATTATCAGACCATTGAAATTTAAAGATTCCTTCATGCTGACGATAACTGTCAGCATTCGGAATGACTACTTTTTGGACAGCCTCGTTTTTTATAAAAAAGGAATACTATTCTTCAATTAAAACTACTGTATTTTTCGAATGTTTTGCTTCTAATAGAGCTTCCTCTGCCCTTTGCTTAATTTGTTCGGGTGTATCACCTTTAAACGAAGTGGTAATTCCCATGCTAATGGTAAGGTTTACAAGCTTATCATCAATTTGAAAAGGATGGTAAGCAATTACCCTTCGTAGCCGGTTACCAATTTCCTGGGCCTGTTCAACACCAATATTATTAAAAATTAATGCAAACTCATCGCCATTTTTATACCTGAAAAAAAAATCGGTTTTACGGATGTACCCTTTGGTAAGATTTACAAAGTCTTGCAATATATGATCTGCTTTTGAATAACCATACTGGTTGTTATAATTTTTAAAAAAATCGATATCCAACAGCATTAAAACAAAATGCTCAACATCAGGTTTTTGTAATAAAAATTTAATTTTTGAATTCAACTCACGATGATTAAAAACGCCCAGATCATCGGAGATAGATAAAGTTTTATATTTAGCTAGTTTTTTATTTAACCGCCAGGAAGCCAGCAAAAACCCAAAGGTTATTGAAATAAAAATAATTAATAAATTGGTAAAGCTAATCATGCTTTTTGGTTTTATTGCTTATTGTTTTAAGATGCGCCCGGTATATTTTTCATTCCCTGCAACAATTTCATAAAAATACAAACCGCTGTTATAATCAGTTAAGTCAACTTCAATCAGTTTATCATCAGGATTTACCTGAACATATTTAACCAATTGACCCTGGGAATTATATACTTTAAAAGTCTTTATTTCCCTGTTTATATCAGCTACATCAAAATAAAAATTGTTCGATGAAGGATTTGGAAAAACTGGTAAATTATTAATTAAATTAGAATTAAAAATAGGATTATTTTTATTATTTGTTAGAAAATCAGGTTGTTCCAGTTTTTCATCAGTATATAACCGATATTCACCAGCTTTCAAACTTATCATTTCATTGGTATGATTAATATTGATTGTATCTCCTGAATAAAATTCATACCATTCACCAGTTTCAGGGAAATTTGCTTCTATATATAACGTTGTAACATCAAAATTTCCTATAATAACTACGTTTAAATCATCACTATATAAATTAATTGATTTTAACATACCATCCTGATCCATAGAGTAATCAGAAGTTTGAAAAACATTATATTCTTTTTTCAAATGATTAAGAGTACTATAAATTTGATATAACCGATATCGATCTTTATGATTATAATATTCCCAAAGAATTGGTTTATTACATACTCTGCAATCGTAATCAATAGAAATATCATATCCCAACTCTCCAAATTGCCAAATCATTTTAGGGCCTGGTAACGGAATAAAAAAGTTAGCAGCCAGTTCAATACGTTTCAATGCTGTTTTTAAATCTTTAATATCATAACCTGAATATGAATTTCCGCTATTTAAATTTTTAAACATTAACCGCTCTTCGTCGTGGCTTTCCATATAACCTACCAAATGGGGTACAGGCCAGCCGCGGCTTTTATAAGAAACACCATCAATATCAGAAGAATATCCCATGGCAGCTTCGCTATATTCATGATTCATATTCCCCCATAGCATCATATCAAGTTCTGCTAAAACTTTTTCCTCAGAATTATCTGCAAGATGCTCTAAAATAATATAAGCATCAGGATTTACATCCCATATTTTTATGGACATTCGTTCAAGTATATCAATTCTTGATTGGTCATAATTCCATCCATCTCCGGGAGTATTTGTAAAACCCTTGGTAAAATCGAATCTGAACCCATCTATTTTATAATTTTCTAACCAAAACCTATTCACCGAATCAACAAATTCTTTTGTATATTCACTCTCGTGGTTAAAATCAAATCCCCACGAATATGTTGAGTTAGGTGATTGAGTGTTATACCAAGGGTTTTCTTCAGTTGGCTGGCCATAATCGCCAGCGTCGGGATCAAAATACATTCTAACTAAAGGTGATTGTCCGTACGAATGATTCAGAACCATATCGATAATTACCGCTATTCCGCGGCCATGACATGAATCAACAAAGGCTTTTAAATCTTCTTTAGGGCCATAATATTTGTCGGGAGCAAAATAAAAACTCGGATTATAGCCCCAACTTTCATTGCCTTCAAATTCATTAACCGGCATCAGTTCGATAGCATTAACTCCTAAATTATCCAGGTAATCTAAAGTATCGATTAAAGTTTTATAATCGTGTGCATCGAGAAAATCACGTAAGAGCAATTCATAAATGATTAAATTTTCTTTTGCAGGCTTTTCAAAACCGGTATTCACCCATTGATATTCTTCTTGACCGGTTTGTAACACTGATGCTATATGCTTTGTTTTTGATGCAGGATATTCTATTAAATTGGGATAAGTCGAAGATGGAATATATTTATCGTTGGGATCGCTTGTTTTTTCGGTATAAGGGTCAGCTATAAGCAATTCGCCATCAATATAATACTGAAAAATATATTCTTGTTGAGGTGTTAAATCCCCAACACCTAACCAGTAATACTCCCCATCGGGTGTAATATTCATCATAAAATCTTCTTGAATGCGCCAATCGGTAAAATCACCAATAACAAAAACAAATTCTTTATATGGTGCAAACAATACCAATCCTACAGAATCATCAGCTAAGTAATTAATTCCTTTCTTCCAACCAGCAGGGAGTTCAGCAACATTATTATCGCCGCGAACAAAATAGAAAACCGAATCATAAACTGTTTCTTCGGAATTCTCTGCAGCAATCATTATTTTATGCAATCCATCGGTATTTTCAATATGCTCATAATTAATGGATGTACCTGAATCCTTTTCAATTAGTACCTCATCGATCCACAGAAACATTGAATCGGATTCATTTGAAGAAGCCTCGATACTCACAGTATCTCCAGGTAGGATAATCATATCATCTGTTGGAGAAGTTATATTAATACTCAAACCCGGTTCGTACACATTAACAAAAATGTCGCTACCGTCAGTTTCTCTACCAACCTTAGAACCATCAGAATTTCTGAACACGAAGGCCAGTTTTAAAATCACCTCATCTTCAGCTACTTCGTAAAAATCATTAATACTCGGATCAATTTCCAGTTTATAGTAGTTGGCAGAAATTTTGGTTAGTTTTGCCTTATCGGTATTTTCCGACCATCCTGCAATGACATATTTCCAGTCGCCAGAGTTACTGCTATTTTCGGTAATAACTCCGGTATGAGCATAAATATCGCCATCATAATCCATCAACTCCTGATTTCCCTGGGTAGCATCGAAGTATACCGTAACGGCATCGTCGGCTGTAGGAAATTCGGGTTCGGTTGTAACAACTTGTGAAAGGGCTGCTAAACCAAATAAAAAAATAAATAAAATAAATAAAAAACTCTTTTTTATTAACATGTTTACATAGTGTTGATATAAAAATTAATTCTGATAAATTAAAATTATAGCTTTTGTTGGATACAACTCAAT
Organism: Thiohalospira sp.; assembly: GCA_046538755.1. Classification (GTDB taxonomy): domain Bacteria; phylum Bacteroidota; class Bacteroidia; order Bacteroidales; family UBA12077; genus UBA12077. Next base: position 1,541 of record JBKHIH010000018.1, on the reverse strand, counting down.
ATCAATTAATCCATTGTTAGTAGCAAAAACCTGATTTTTATTTAACGCATTAACAAATGTGCCATCTTTTTTTACGGGAATTTTGAGTATTTTTTTAGTATCATTTTTATTAAAAGCTGCAATAATTTCGGTTGAATCATTATAACGGCTATAAGCTAGTGTACGATTAATGTCATCAACCAAAACAAAATCTATATTGCCATATACTAATACAGGGTTATTATTCCTTATCTGAATTAACTTTTTATAGAAATTCAACAAAGTGGTATCTTGTTTTACTTCATCCCTTTTCCTGGGTTTATTAAAAGGATGGGTTATTTCATCTTCATATTCAATATCCGGCCACACCATAGGTTTTCTGGTACAAGGGTCGTCAGCTCCCCACATTCCCACTTCGTCGCCATACCAGATATGAGGAGCTCCAATATATGTATATTGATGCATTAACAACATCTTCTGGATTTTGCGTGTATGCTCATCTGGTTTATCAATTTTATAATCTTCATTTTCCCAGGGTTTGGTTTTATACTTATACCTTCCGTTGTTATATAATGAGGTAGAGGTTCTGGGTGCATCATGACTTGCCGTTAAGTTCATCATGGCTTGCATATGATCCATACTAATTTGCTCAAACTCATTTTTTAATGCTTTTACAAACTCACTGGTTTTCATTGGTTTTGGAGCAGCAGCAAAATAATTTCTGGCAGGCCTGTACCAATGGTAGTGCATTACCGCATCAAACATATCACCTTTCAGGTAATAATGAGGTAATAATAACTCATCTGGCCAGGATTTCCACCAGATTTCGCCAATCAAATAGGCTTCAGGATTAACCTCTTTAACTACTTTCCGATATTCACGCCAAAATCCAACAGGTACTTTTTCTGCAACATCTAAACGGTAACCATCCACTCCATCTGATGGATCTCCATCATTATTTGGGTCAAGCCATCGTTTAGTAATATTAAAAATATGCTGTTTAACAGATTCGCTATGCAAATTCCCTTTTAAAGGAATATCTTCGTGTGTTCCAATAATATCTTTCTTAATTTCGGGCATAATCTGAACGCCAGCCCATCCACTATATTTAAATTCATTCTCTTTCGTATCCGGATCATCAAAACTTTCTATTTCGTACCAATCGGCAAATTCCGAATCTCTTCCATTTTCTATCACATCTTTAAAAGCCCAAAATTCTTTACCTGTATGATTCCATGAATAATCCATAATTACTTTTATTCCACGGTTATGGCATTCCTCAATTACTTTTAAAAATAATTTATCTGCATTTGTCCATTTCCAAGTTGCAGGATCAACAGGATTTTCACTTTCAATTATTTTTATATCTTCTTTTGGGTTAGGCCCAAAATTTCTATCGATATGCCTCCAATGCCTTGGGTCATATTTATGTAATGATGGAGAATCATTTAAAGGATTAAAATAAATAGCTGTTATTCCTAAAGATTTTAGATAATCTAACTTATCTAATACTCCTTGCAAATCACCACCATAACGTCGTAGTTGCAAGTTATTCCATTTGT
>JBKHIH010000083.1:0-16213 GCA_046538755.1 Thiohalospira sp. | reverse complement strand
CAAAAAGGCTCGAATTAATTGCTCAGGGCGAATCAACAATAATTTTTAAAGATTTTGCACATTCTCCATCCAAGTTAAAAGCCACTATTAATGCAGTAAAAACACAATTCCCACAAAAGAAACTAATCGCTGTAATGGAACTACACACTTTCAGCAGTTTAAATACCAATTTTTTACATGAATATAAAGGGTCAATGAACAATGCCGATATTCCGGTTGTTTATTATAATCCTGAAGTTATCCGCCATAAAAAGCTTGATCCAATCCCTAAAGAAAAAGTAGTTGATGCTTTTGCAAACAAAAATCTGTCTGTTTATACAAACCAGTATTTACTGATAAAATATCTCAAAAACTTAGATATTACCAATACCTGTTTACTTTTTATGAGCAGTGGCAATTTTTCAGGTTTAAACATTGACGCTTTTGCCCATGAATTGTTGAATTCCTGTCACAAGAAGTGATAGCAAATTTTTAGTTGTCCTTTTTTTATAGTATCTTTGTATATCAATGTTTTGTGGCAAACTCAACATACTCTTTAATATAAAGATGAAATCAATATACTTAAGATTTTCATTTTTATTATATTTTTCAAACTATTTAATCAAATAAACAAATTATGTTACAAATCAAAGAGATTCGTAAAATTGAAGATTTTCAACCAGAAACAACAAAAGATGAATTTATAGATTTTTTGTATACACACTTAGGCCGTTTTGGCGATCCAAAAGATCAAATTGAAAAGTGCATGAATTATGCTTTTTCTGATGCCGAAGGTAAAGGCGGATTTATATTAGCAGGATACTGGGAAAATAAATTAGTTGGTGCCCTGATTATGAATGAAACAGGGATGAGTGGTTATATACCTGACAATATTCTTGTTTATGTTGCCGTTGATGCTAAAATGAGAGGAAAGGGAATTGGCGCTCAAATTATCAAAAAATCATTTGATCTGGCTAAGGGAGATGTAAAGCTTCACGTTGAATATGATAACCCCGCAAAAAGATTATACGAAAGGCTTGGCATGACCAACAAATACGCAGAAATGCGATTAATAAAATAAATAATTAGATAATTTTTAATTAAAAAGGTTGTACCATAAGTTTTTAAAAACAAATCATTTTTAACCCCTTTAGGTACAACCTTTAAAATTTTTATATAATGGCCGAACTAGTAGTAAAAACGGAGAATATCATTAAAAACATTCAAAAAGTTGATGAGTTTTTAAAGAAACAAAATATACAATGGAGTTTGGTTAGCAAGGTACTCTCAGGCGACAAACAGTTTATCCGCAAAATATTAACCGAAGATGTTGTAAGCAGGCTACATTCAGTCGGAGAAAGCCGCTTATCGAGTTTAAAAACCATTAAAGAAATAAATCCAGAACTTGTTACAATATATATTAAACCGCCACCAGCAAACATTATAAGAAGCCTGGTAAGATATGCCGACATTTCTGTTAATACATCTTTAAGTACGATTGAGGCACTTAACCGTGAAGCCCGAAAAATTAAAAAAACACACAAAGTCATTATTTTTCTTGAATTGGGCGAACTGAGAGAGGGTGTAGTTAGAGAAAATATTGTAGATTTTTACAAAAAAGTTTTTAGGCTTTCAAATATCGAAATTATTGGTATTGGCTCAAATCTTGGATGCATGTACGGGATCGAACCTACTTACGATAAGCTTCTTCAGTTAAGCCTATTTAAACAATTGCTTGAAGAAATGTTTAATAAAAAAATCCCGCTTATTTCTGGTGGCAGTTCCATTACATTACCACTTATAAAAAAGAAATTAGTGCCTGCAGCGGTTAACCACTTCAGAATTGGCGAAGCAGCATTTTTCGGGACAAGCCCGCTTTACAACAAAAGATTCCAAACACTTTCAACAGATACATTCAGCTTTAACGCAAATGTTATTGAACTGGAAGAAAAATGGAATGTCCCAGATGGAGTAATAAGCGAGGCCAACATTGGACATACTTCGGAAACAGAGCAGGATAAACCTTCGTATAAAAGTTATCGCGCAATTCTTGACTTCGGGATACTTGATGTAGATGTTAATGATATTACACCTAAAGACAAAAATGTTAACTTTTTAGGAACAACATCTGATATGACTGTTTATGATATTGGGAAAAATATTAATTCTAAGTTAAAAACAAAATACCAGGTTGGAAATAAAATCGTTTTTAAACCCAACTATATGGCAGTTGCACGATTAATGAATTCAAAATTTATTGATCTAAAAATTGAATAATTTAAAAAGTTTTATTTTATTTGCACCCTCATTCAAAAGATATGTACTTTAGAAATGTTGGTGCATTTTTTCTATTTTTCCATTATGAGAAGAAATATTTTTTAGAAAATTTAAAAAAAATATTTGCAGAAAAGAAAAAATCATTTACTTTTGCACCCACTAAGTTTAAAACTTAGCAAAATGGTCCGTTCGTCTAGGGGTTAGGACGCCAGGTTTTCATCCTGGTAACAGGGGTTCGATTCCCCTACGGACTACAATATTATAAATAAATTAGTTTAATTATGGCAAACCATAAGTCAGCAGCAAAAAGAGCAAGACACAGCGAGAAGGTAAGAGTGCATAATAAATATTATGCCCGCACAACACGTAATATGATTAAAAATTTACGTGAGACGACTGACAAAGAAGAAGCTACCAAAATGTTACCAAAAGTTACATCAATGCTTGATAAAATAGCAAAGAAGAACATTATTCATAAGAAAAAAGCTGCAAATTTAAAATCCAGCTTAACATTGCATGTAAATAAGCTTTAAGCTTTTTAAAAATATAAAAAACAAAAGCCTTTCTTATAACGAGAAAGGCTTTTCTTAGTTTATTACAGGCGATTTTTAAAACCTTCTTCCGATAAATACCATATCATCCACTTGTTCGTGATTGCCCATCCATTTTTTAATAAACCGCTCAAGTTCAATACGCTGCTCATCCATTGATTTATCCTGAATTGAAATTAACAGGTCTTTCAAGTTCTTCTTCCTGAATTTACGCCCATCATCACCACCAAACTGGTCAGCATATCCATCTGAGAAAATATAAAAAGTATCTCCTTTCTTCACTTCAAGAACATGATTTGTAAATTTCTTTGAATCATGCACACTTGTCATTCCAATAGGAAACCGATCTGCTTTTATTTCTGTAAGCTCGCCATCTCTAATCATCACAAGTGGATTATAAGCCCCTGAGTATTCTAAAATATTTTTCTTTTTATCATAACTAATTAATGCAAGGTCCATTCCATCATTTACTACCCTTTCTCCTTCAACATTTTTCTGATGGAGTGCATTAATTATTTCTACATCCAATTGATCCAAAATATCAGCAGGATGGAGTATTCCATATTCACGAACAATTTTTGTAAGCATACTATGTCCGAGAATAGATAAAAAGGCACCTGGAACTCCATGACCGGTGCAATCAACTGCAGCAATCATCTCTTTGTCTTTATATGTTTCAAGCCAATAAAAATCACCGCTTACAATATCTTTAGGTTTAAAAAACACAAAAGTTTTTTCAAAAGGAACCTCCGGAGGTAAAACTGCAACCTGGATTCTTTGAGCGTAACGAATACTGTCGGTAATATCTTTATTTTTCTTTTCTATTTCCTCACTTTTCTGAACTACTTCAGCAGTTCTTTCGCGAACTTTTTCTTCCAGGATTTTCTTCTCTTTAATAAGATTCTTTTCACGGACCTTTATATATGCAATTATAGCAATAATACCAAACACTACTACAGATAAAATAAACCACCACGATTTATAAAATGGAGGCTTTATAACAAAGCTATAAGTTACAGGTTCTGAATTCCATACACCATCGCTATTTCGCGCTTTTACTTTAAAAATGTAACTCCCCGGAACCAATGAAGAATAGTTAGTTACAGTTTGAGTTGTTACAGGACGCCATTCCTTATCGGCAGGTTCGAGCATAATCTGGTATCGAACCGCATCGGGGTTGGTTAAACAAACACTGTTATAATCAAAAATAAACGAGTTTTCGGTAAAAGAAAATTGCTGTCCTGAAATCATCTTACGGTCTTTAAGATTAACTCTTAGCCTTGAAATATGAGTAAGTGGTTCATGAGATAACTCTAAATCCAGGGCTGGTTGATATTTAATTACCCCTTCAACCGTACCAAACCATAATTTCCCATCTGAATCAAGAAAAGTTGCATTATCTTTTGCTTCAATACCAGTAAAACCGCTTTTTGCTGTATAAGTATGTATTTTCCCTTCATGGTCAATTTTATTCAACCCGCTGCTAGTGCCGATATAAATATGGTTGTTGTTATCAACATTTAATAAAGTTATTAAATTAGACAACAAGCCATCATTTTGGTTATAATGTTTAATTATTTTTTCACCATCGCATACAAATACCCCTTTGGTATTGGTTCCAATCCATATGTTCCCATCCTTATCTTCGGTAATGCATTTAGGGGTAAACAAACCTTCCATATCAATTTTTTTAAAGGAAGTATCCTCTATTACATTTAACCCTTTACCATTATTTAATCCTACCCAGACCCTCCCTTTAGAATCAGCATAAAGCGCGGTAATATCGGATGAATTTAATCCATGAATCTGTGTTAGAAGCTGGCTTTGATTTTCATCAATAACATAATATACCAAGCCTTCCATCGTTCCAACCCATAACTGGTTATTTTTATCCACATCCATAGCTGTAACCTGCCCGTTTCTGATATAACGATTGATCACAGGATTAAATTCAAACCTTCCGGTTTTATAATTATACATACTAACACCATTATCATTAGTACCAAGCCATACATTCCCGTCATTATCATTTTTCAGATATCTTATTTGGCTACCAATAGAATGAGACTCGTGGCTATAGTGCATAAATTTTTGTCCTGTTACGTTGGGAGAATAAACCGATATGCCATTGTTTGTTCCAAACCAGTATTTGCCGTCTTTATCCTGCGTAACAGCCCAAACCTGCTGATCAATTAAACCGTCGTCGACACCGAAAGTAATAAATTTTTCACCTTTAAAAATGGCCAATCCATGCTCATTGGTACCAATTAAAATATTACCTTCAATATCCTCAATAACTCTCCGGATTTTAAGATCGTTCAATCCGTTATTTTTATCAAAAGTTTTTAAACCATCTTCAGAAATTTTGGTAATTCCTCCACCCCACGTTCCTACCCAAATATTTCCTTTACTGTCCTCTTCAATGGTACTAATCCAATTATTAGCCAGCCCATCACGTGAGTCATAAATCTTAAATTTTTGTTCTTTATTAATAAACCGATAAAGTCCGCCATGAAATGTTCCAAACCACAAATCACCCTTTGTATCTTCCAGAATGGATGTTATTTGGAAATATGACGTTAACCCTTCGGGCATGTAACGGTCAAAAGTATTATCTTTTGGATTATACCTCCGAATACCAACATCGGTAATAAAATATATGCTGTCTCCTTTAGCTATGGTTCCTGCAAATACTCTATCGCTTAATCGTCTGCCTTTAAAATGTTCAAATTTTAAAGTATCCCTTTCAAAATCATAAGGATTTTCGAGTTTTACCAATCCGTCTCCCAATGTAGAAATCCATAAATTTCCCTGATTGTCAAAAAGGAACGATGTAATTTCTGCATTAATTAGCTCACTCAATGGATGGATTTTCATTTTTTCGTTATCCAATAAAGTAATTGCTCCTGTTTTATGCCCCATCCAGATTTTCCCATTTCTATCTTTATACAAAGCTTTAACTCCTCCTTCTGCGATTCCATCTTCGGCAGTATAATTGATAAAATTAACACCATCAAACCTGGATATTCCGCTTTCGGAACCAATCCAAATGTATCCCTGGTTATCCTGAACTAAATCGTATACTTTCGATTGCGCCAATCCTTCTTTTACGCCGTAATAATCAAAATAATAGGTTTGTGCAGATAGATTATAGTTACTTAGCAGAAAAACTGCATAAAAAAAAGTTATCCGCAAAAAAGTGCGAATAACTTTTTTATTCATTCTGTTTTTTACAAAAATCATATTATGTTTTTTTATCTGTCTTTAGCGATAAAGAAAAATGTACCTCCTTCATCTTCAAGCCCGTCGATTTTACCAAATTGTGGCTTTTGCATTCCACCTTTAGCCACAGCAACAGTAACTTTCGAAACTATATTTTCTATTGGCAAACATGCATTTGGGTTATTTCTAAGCGTATTGGCAAATGTTCTGGTAAACTGTGAGTGGTCAACTGCAAGTTCATAACCGGCAGAAGAAAATACCTGAGATGATTTAAATTTGGTTGCTTCCCAGTCGCCACAATCTCTTTCTTTCAATCCCGAACGCATTGCCTGGTAAAATGTAGGGCCTGATTCGCATGCATCTGTAATAACTAAAGTATGTGTAATATACTTTGAATAAGATTGAAGAGCTGCTTTTAATGCATTAATATTAAAATATGTAAACTCATCATCGCGTGAAGCATCAGTAGGTACCCAATATCCAACATCATTAATAAACTTACCATGGCCGGCATACCAAACCAGTAATGAATTAACATTATTGCTTCGAACCAAATCGCGTAATTCAATTGAGAAAAACCTCTCCATATCTGATTTAGTCATATTTTGTTTATGAATCATATTATGAATTTTATAATTTGCCAGGGCTGCTTTCATCATACTTACATCCTTAACAGGCCCATCAAGGCTGGCAAATGTTTCATAATCCGAATTTTCAATAAATATTACCCACGTTTTACCCATTGGGTTTTCTTGAGAAATCTCAAGGGCTTCACGATTCAATTTATATTCTTGTTCGGTAATATTTCCATAAATATCTTCGGCTTTTATTGCAAACCTGTTTTTGTTGGCAATATCTATAGTAGCAAAAAACTCTGGGTTAGTAGCATCTACAGAATAGCTAGCTGTCATTTCATCAACAACAATTCTTTTAATCTTGCTTTCGTCTGTAACTTTACCTTCTACATATAATTTTCTATTATCAACATCAAGGTAAATTTCACCGGTCGACGATGCATAAGGGGCTATCAAACTTATCTGGGGAGGGTTAATTTCAGTTCTGTTTATTTTATAATTAGTAGCCAATACATTGTTATAAACATCAGCAACGGCAACAGAGATAGCATCCTTACCAGAAACATTAACGGTAATTGAAAATTCATTATTTTCTGCATTCTCATCAAAAATTACATCCTGATCTTCAATTTTAGCATATTTAATATCACTTTCATCAGCAATAACTCCTTTTAAAGTAATTTCTGTGGCATCTTCAACAACATTAATTCTTTGGCCTTCATTTTCGGCAGGCTCAAGAAAAGTTATCACAGGCTTATTACTTTCGCGATTTAATTCATAAAGCCTGTTTTTTACAGTTTCGAGTTTTTGTTTTGCTTCTTCACTATTATCGTCTGAAAGGGCTCTATATTTTTTATAATCGCTAACAGCTTTGTCGTATTGTGTAATTTCCTCATTCGACCGTGCTCTATAAAAATATGCTAAAGCATTTTCGGGATTCAATGATATTACTTTACTAAAATCGTTAATAGCACTTTGATGCTGACTAAACTCCTGATAATAAAGGCCTCTTGTAAAGAATGCTTCTTCATCTTGAGGCGAAAAGATAATTATCTTTGATAAATCGTTAATTGCATTGGGATAGTCTATTTTTTCTTTATAAATCTTGCTTCTTATCCATAATGCTTCTTTACTTTTATCATTGATTTTTAAGGCTTTATTGCAATTTAAGAGAGATTCATCCAGATTTTTTGCCTTAAACAATACATCGGCAAGTGCAACATAACCTTCTAAAACATCAGGCGCTTTTTCTATAGATTTTTTAAAATCCGTTTCGGCTTGATTATAATTTCCCAATTTTTCGTTAATAAAACCTCTTCTAAAATAATTATTAGATGTTTCCTCTAACTTTATTAATTCATTACTCTCTTTTAAAGCTTTATCCCACTGTTCAAGGGCAATATACGACTCCGTCTTAAGCATATAAGCATCAGTATGTTTCTTATCTAAGGCATTAACCTTTGAAAGCATAGGTATTGCTTCATCATATTGCTCGAGGCTATAATATAGGCGCCCTGCATTATAAAATATTTCTTTATCTTTATCTTCAAATGCAGCAGCTCTTTTATAATCGCTTGCAGCCTCAGCTTTCTGTCCATTCTTTTCATAAGCCTCTGCCCTTGCTATATAAGCCTTGGTATATTCAGGATCCTCCTCAATTATTTTTGTAAATTGAGCGATTGCATCTTCATAATTACCTGAAGCTGCAAAATTTTCACCCGTTTTGTATAATTTCGGACTGCATTGTACAAACGAAATTATTACAATTAATAATGGGGTAAAAATCATAGTTCGGTTAAATTTTCTTATTCCCATATCGTTAAACGTTAATTAGTTGTTTGGTTAGGATGTTATTAAATAGTTTTATCAAATTTACAAAAGGTTTTAATTAATTTAAAATTTTATGATAAACCTTTGCTAATTATTGATTAAATATAGTTTTATTTTTGATAAAAAAAAGCTTACTATTACCTAATGTTTCCTCTTTTAAAATTTTTCCATTTATTTTTGGAGACCGTATACCTTTCATAAACTTTTTATTTCCAACAAAAACCCTTGCTTCATCCCATAAACCGTTTGCAATGAAATAATTTAGTACTTTAGCGCCTCCTTCAATAATTACTGATTGTATATTACGATTTACAAAATAATTAAAAAGATGGTTATCAAGTCCCTGATTATCATCTACAAATTCAATACCAATTTTTGAATTAAAAAATTTTTTTGTGATGTTTTTATTATTTTTATTAGTAAACACAACCGTTTCAGCGTCTGTATTAAAAATGTTTAATTTTGGTGGCAATTCATTTAGAGGGTCTAAAATAATCCTCAATGGATTTTTCCCCGGCCAATTACGAGTTGTTAAAACCGGATTATCTATTTTAGCGGTATTTGTGCCTATTAAAATTGCTTGTTCTTCTGCTCTCCATTTATGCACAAGCATTTTAGACATCTCATTGGTAATCCAGGTTGGTGCTACAGGATGATCCTTTGCACGTAAAACATCTATAAAGCCATCCATCGTTTCAGCCCACTTTAAAATAATATAAGGCCTTTTATTTTCATGAAAAGTAAAAAACCGTTTATTTAATTCTCTCGATTCCAGTTCAAGAACTCCAACCGTTACCTTACACCCTGCATTTTTTAATATTTCTATTCCTTTCCCTGATACATGCGAGGCAGTATCCTTTGCTCCTATAATAACTTCAGGGATTTTTAATTGAGCAATTAAATTGGCACAGGGTGGTGTTTTTCCATAATGTGAACATGGTTCTAAATTTACATAAAGGGTTGATTTTGGCAATAGGTTTTTATCTTTTACAGCATGAATGGCATTTACCTCTGCATGTGGTTCTCCAAATTTATGATGATATCCTTCGCCAATAATTTTGTTATTATACACTATGACTGAACCTACCATTGGATTAGGAGCTGTATTTCCTAAACCCTGGCTGGCCAAATCTATGCATCGCTGCATATATTTTTCATTTATTGCATTGCCGCTCATACAATTTTTTTAAATTTGAAAAATGAGTGCAAAATATACAATAAAGAAAATAATTTCGCTAATAAAATTCGAATTAAACGACTATTATCCGCTTCAGGAAATCAATAGTTTTATACACCTTATTTTTAATCATTATTTAAATTACTCTAAGGTGCAAATACAATTAAAAAAAGATGAGGAAATCAGTTATAATTTGGTTAACCAAATTAAAACAAATATAAAAGAATTAAAATCTTATAAACCTATACAATATATATTAGGGAAAACAGAGTTCTACAACCTACCTTTTATAGTATCACCTGGGGTTTTAATCCCCAGGCCGGAAACAGAAGAATTGGTAGATTGGATTATTACTGAAAACAATAATCACTTTCAGAAAATTGCAGATATTGGCACCGGCAGTGGTTGTATTGCCATATCTTTAGCCAAAAACCTCAATAAAGCATTTATTTATGCTCTCGATAATTCGTCCGATGCATTATCGTTAACCCGACGTAATAGTAAACTAAACAATGTTGAGATACATATCTCACATTTTGATATTTTTAACATGCAAAACCAAATTGACGAAATTTTTGATATTATCGTAAGCAACCCTCCTTATGTTACTGAAAAAGAAAAAAAATTAATGCACCCAAATGTATTAAACTACGAACCTGTTGAAGCACTTTTCGTTCCTGATAATGATCCCTTAATTTATTACAGGGGTATCATTAATTTTGCTCAAACATATTTAAAAAAAGGGGGTAAACTATATTTCGAAATCAATGAAAACTATGGTATGGAAACAGCAATGCTCCTTGAAAAAAAAAATTTCTATGATATACAATTAAAAAAAGATATTAATGAGAAATACAGGATGTTGAGAGGAATTCTGAATTAATACTTTTTATGACAAAATCTAAAAAAATTAATAAAAAGCAAGCTTTACTTAAAGCACAAAATATATGTGCTGCACAAGAAAAATGCATTTACGATATTGAACAAAAATTATATCAATGGGGCCTTCCTAAAGAATATTTTGAGCCATTAATTACAAGCCTTATTAATGACCGTTTTATTGATGAAGAACGTTATGCCATATCCTATGTTAAAGAAAAATTCCGGTTTAATAAATGGGGAAAAGTAAAAATTGAATTTTCGTTAAAACAAAAAAATATTCCGGAAAACTATATCCAAAAAGCAATCAACGAAATTCCTTTACATGAATACAACCAACTTCTGGAAAAAGAATTGAATAAAAAATTAAAATCACTGAAAGATACTGACGAACACACCATTAAATCTAAGCTTGTAAGATTTGCTGTATCGAAAGGATTTGAAAATGGCAAGGTATTTGATATGGTTAACTCGATGATAAAAAAAGCCCATGATGATTAAAAAATAAATCATTAGTGAATATAATTATAACGAATAATACTTATTTTTACGAATAGATTAAATTTAACGAGCAATGCTACGGAAATTAAATTCAACCTTTATTTTGTTAGCTGCATTGATTTTTTCTTTTCAGGCTTGTTCTATCGTTTTAGCTGCTCAGAAAAAACCAAAATGGATATCGCAAAAACCCATCGATAATACTTATTATATTGGCATTGGTAAATCGAACAAATCTAATAGTGACTATTTACAATCAGCAAAAAACAAAGCACTTGCCGACCTTATTTCAGAAATTTCTGTTAACATTTCTACCAACTCGTTATTACATCAGCTTGAAGATAACTCAGGATTAAAAGAAAGTTACGAAGCATATGTAAGCCTCAAAGCAAAAGAAGAGATTGAAGGATTTGAATTAGTTGACACCTACGAAAACAAAAACGAATACTGGGTTTATTACCGACTTTCAAAAGCTGAATATGCAAGAAAAAAGAGAGAAAAACTGGAAAAGGCTAAAAGCTTATCAAAAGATTATTTTGAAAAAGCAAAAGCTTCAGAAAAAGCTTACGATATCAATAATGCCCTAGTATTTTATATTAAATCTTTTGATGCTATAAAAAAACATTTAGATGAAGATTTATCCGTGTTTCTATTAGAAGATGGTAAGGTATATCTTGATAATGCTATTTTTCAATCGATACAATCTATTTTTTCAAATATTGAAATCAAATCAGGGAAAGACATTTTTCAAATCAATGCCCTTTCGGAAAATAGCGAACCGGTTTATGCAAAGATTAAGTATAAAACATCTCTCGAAACGCAAAATTTAGCAAACATACCTGTTACTTTCTATTTTCCAAACTTAACTATTGATGTAAAAGAGAAAGTGATATCCAAAAATTCGGGTATTGCAGAATGTTCAATTGCAAAAATGGCCACAAAAGGAAAAGAGCAAACCATCAGAGCAGTAATAAATATTGATCATTACTTTGGACAAGATGCGCCTGACAATTTTCTTAAACAACTATTTACTTACAGAGGAACTATACCTTATGGAAACATAATTGTTGAAGTTAATGAATTATTTGCTTATTTTGAGTCGAAAGAATTATTGTTTGGAAAGCCTAATGCAAGAAAACCTGTTACCAACATTTTAAAATCTGCATTATCTGAAAACTTTTTTTCTTTTACCGATGAAAAAGAAAAAGCAAAGGTTTTAATAGAAATAAAATCATCAGTTGTTGAAGGCGAAAAACTTGAACAATACAATTTACATACTGCTTTTCTCGATTTTAATATCTCTATCACAAATTTAAATGATAATATGGAAGTCTTCAGCGGTGGTTTTTCTAATTTAAAAGGGATGAAATCTGGCAATTATAATAGCGCCGCAGAAAATGCAATTGAAAAAGCCAAAGAAAAAATTATCAATGAAACAATACCCGAAATAAGAAAAATTAAATTATAAAACAGAAATTGCAATTATTAATTTAAAAATTAAATGTTATGAAAAAGAGAATTTACAAACCATTAGGCTTATTATTAGCAGGTGCAGTGGTACTTGGCAGCACCTTTACCAGCTGTAAATCTAAAAAAGAAGTTACCGATGTTAAAGGAGAAACTTTAGTAGAGGTATACTGCTCAGGCCCTGAATACAGGAGCGATAAAAATAATTTTAGGGCAAACGCTACCGGCGAAAGTACAGATATGGAAATTGCCCGTAAAAAAGCAACCAGCAATAGTAAAGCCGCTTTAGCAGGACAAATAGAGACTATTATTAAAGGAACTACCGACAATTATGTTAACTCTCGAGAGTTTAATAATGTTGAAGAAGTTGAAGAAAGATTTGAATCCCTTTCAAGAGAAGTAATCAATCAACAACTAAACAATGTTAGAACGATTTGTGAAAAAATAACTCAAACCAAAACCGGAACATACAAATGTTACATGGCTATTGAAATGTCGGTTAACGCTTTAGAAGAAGCACTTAACAACAGGCTTTCAAGAGATCAGCGTTTAAAAATTGATTACGACTACGAAAAGTACAAAGAAACTTTCGACAAGGAAATGGAAAAACTTGAACAAAGCGGTGGTTATTAATCGCTGATAATTAAAATTATTTAAGGGAGCTTTCAGCTCCCTTTTTTGTTTTTTAAACCATCGATTTACCTTAGAATTGTTATTTTTGTAGAAATCTGTATTAAAAATAAAAACCAAATAATATGATAAGCAACGAACAGTTGAAAGATCTTGAAAAACGCACCAGTGCGTTGAGGAGGCATCTTTGACATTGATGCAAAAAACATTAGAATTGAAGAAGAAGAAGAAAAAACACAGGCCCCTGATTTTTGGGACGACCCACAACAAGCTGAGAATCAACTCAAATATATTTCAGAGCTAAAAACATGGGTTAATGCTTTTCAAGAAATTGAAACTCAGGTTGAAGAACTAAAAATTGCGCTTGATTTCTTTAAAGAAGGCGAAATAGGAGAAAATGAAGTTGAACTACAATACTTAAAAACCCAAAAGCTTATCGAAAACCTGGAGCTTAAAAACATGCTCCGTAACGAAGAAGATGCACTGGGCGCTTATCTTCAAATAAACCCTGGTGCCGGAGGAACCGAAAGCCACGATTGGGCTGAAATGTTGATGAGAATGTATTTGCGATGGGGCGAACGAAACAATTATAAAGTAAAAGAAGTAAATTATCAACCAGGCGATGAAGCAGGGATTAACACTGTTACCCTGGAATTTTCAGGCGAATATGCATATGGTTATCTAAAAAGTGAAACCGGTGTTCACCGGCTGGTAAGGATATCGCCTTTCGATTCAAACAACCGCAGGCATACTTCGTTTGCCTCTGTTTTTGTATCTCCGGTTGTTGATGATAATATCGAAATCAATATTAATCAGGCCGATATAACATGGGAAACATTCAGGTCTAGCGGTGCTGGCGGGCAACATGTTAATAAAGTAGAAACCGCAGTACGTTTAAGACATGCTCCCTCAGGCATTGTTATTGAAAACCAGGAGACCCGCTCGCAAATAAAAAATAAAGAAAATGCCTTGCGAATGCTTAAATCACAACTTTACGAAATTGAACTACGGAAAAAATCTGAAGAAAGAGCAAAAATTGAAGGCGAAAAGAAAAAAATTGAATGGGGATCTCAAATCAGAAATTATGTGTTGCATCCTTATAAATTGATTAAAGATGTACGCACAAACCATGAAACCGGTAACGTACAAGATGTACTGGACGGGAATCTGGACGGGTTTATAAAAGCTTATTTAATGAAATTTGGAGGACAATAAGAATTTTAGAAATTTGCAAACACCATAATACATGCAAATTAATCCAACTCCTTTTATAAAATTTATTTTTATGTTGATTTTGATTTCATTCTTGATATTTAATTAATTAATTTAGTATGTTTCTCTAAAATCAAAAATCATCTATCAAACTTAAAATTATTTTATTATGCGTATAAAATTAAGAAATTTAATTATTATAGCTTTATTGATCTTTACATCATGCCAATCCGATTATGAAAAAGCAGAATCTACTATTAATGGAGCAGATATGAAGCGAATCGTTACCGAATTTTCATCGGACGAATTTTTGGGACGAAAACCTTTTACAAGAGGAGAAGAAAAAGCCGTTGATTTTTTAATCAATGAATATAAGCGTATAGGGTTGGAACCTGCAATGAACGGAAGCTATATTCAGGAAGTACCAATGGTTGAGGTAAAAACCATTCCCGACGAAAAAATGAGAATAAATATACGGCATGCATCACTTGAACTTAATTATAAAGATGATTATGTTGCTTTTTCGAAACAACTGGTAGATGAAATAAATTTTCTCAATTCCGAAATCGTGTTTGCAGGATATGGTATTGTAGCTCCTGAGTATGATTGGAATGATTATGAAAATATCGATGTTAAAGGCAAAACAGTCATTGTATTAGTGAACGATCCCGGTTTTGGCACTGAAAACAAAGAATTTTTCAACGGCAATGCAATGACCTATTACGGGCGCTGGACTTACAAATACGAAGAAGCTGCCCGCCAGGGAGCCAAAGGAATTCTTATTATACATGAAAACGAACCCGCAGGATATCCATGGAGTGTTGTATTAAACGGAGCTATCATTCCTAAACTCTATTTAAAACCCGATGACGATTATTTGTCAATGTGTGAAATGGAAGGGTGGATAACAAATAATGCAGCACACGAGCTTTTTACTCTTGCAGGGCACGATCTTGACGAATTAAAAGCGCAAGCCAAACAACCCGGATTTAAGGCTATATCGCTAAATGCCGGATTAAATTTCTCCATGAAAAGCAGTCATCAATTTGCTACAACAAAAAATGTAATTGGTATTTTACCCGGCAGCAACCGTGCTGATGAGGTTATTATTTATTCTTCGCATTGGGACCATTTGGGCGTTGGTGAACCTATGAATGGAGACTCCATTTATAATGGAGCGGTTGATAACGGAACAACCACAGCATGGATGCTGGAAATTGCAGAAGCTTTTGCCAGTTTGAAAAATCCTCCATCAAGAACCATCATGATTTTATCGCCAACAGCAGAAGAACAAGGATTATTAGGATCGAAGTATTATGTTGAAAATCCGGTATACCCGTTAAGCAAAACTGTAGCAAATATTAACAACGATCTGTTATTACCTTATGGCCCTTATAAAGACGTTATGATTACAGGCTACGGACAATCTGAACTGGATGATTATATTGAACGTTTAGCCGGAGAATATGACCGGTATGTTTTACCCGATCCTAATCCGCATACAGGAATGTATTATCGTGCCGACCATTTTAGCTTTGCACAGGCAGGCGTACCTGCCATGTTTGCCCGTGGTAATTGCGATAGCAGAGAATATGGCAAAGAATGGGCAGCACAAATGGAAAAAGAATGGCTTAACTACTATTACCATAAACCTACCGACGAGTATGACCCCAAAACATGGAACTTTGAAGGTATTGTAGATGATGCCAAATTAATGTTCCGCATTGGATATGAACTGGCCAACAGCGACTACTTCCCTAAATGGAATGAAGGATCAGAATTTAAAGATTTACGGGAAAGTTATATGGATAAATAAATATTTTTAAATAATCCATTTCAGGAATTATTTTAATATAAACAAAAAAGGTAATGTACTGAAAAATAGTTGGTAGTTATTTGAAAAATATTTTGTAATA
>JBKHIH010000132.1:0-3779 GCA_046538755.1 Thiohalospira sp. | reverse complement strand
AGAAACCAAAGGCGAAAATAACGACTTCTTACTAGGTGGTATTTACTACGAAACAAAATCAGGAAAAGAAGTATATAAATCATTCGCAAAACGAGAAGAAATGTGCAAGTATTTTTTTAAAAACCAATTTAAAGGAAAATACATAGTCGCAACCAATCTAGGTTTTGACTTCACAAAACTATTCTGGGGGACAGAGTATTGGAACAAATTCGAAAGAATAGAAAGAAGCGGACAACTACTAAGCGCTACTTACAAACCAAAAGATTACAATAAAAAAGGCAGTATAAAATTCATAGATACCACCAATTACGTTTTTTTCAGCGTTGAAAAACTAGGAAATATTTTAGGATATAAAAAACTACCAAAACCAAGTAGCTGGCTAAGAATAAAAAATAAAGATACAGGAGAAGACAACTACATACCACAAACACCAAAAAACACGTTTGAATGGCAAGAATTAAAAACATATAATAAAAGAGATTGTAAAATAAGCTACGCTTTTATGAAATTCTTTCAAAACGTTTTAAACCAAGTAGGGGGCGAGCTTAAAATAACAATAGCAAGCAGTAGCTTTGACGTTTGGAGAAGAAGATTTTTAAAAACCACCCTTGTAAAAGAAAAATTCAGAACAGGAAACCAAACCATAGAAGAATTTATTTTCAATGCATACTACGGAGGCAGGACCGAAACTTTCGAGAGAGGATACTTTTCAAAACTTTGGGTATACGACATAAATAGCTTATACCCAAGTGTTATGAAAAAATACGAATACCCACTACCTAATAGTGTAAAAATAATAAAAAAACAAGATTTCAGTATTAACTATATAAATAATTTCGAGGGTGTTAGTAAAGTAAGAATAAAAACACCAGATAAATTAGATAAACCATTTTTAGCTTTTAAACATAAAGGTAAATTAATATTTCCAAAAGGCACATTTACAGCCTATTATAACCACGTAGAATTGAGAAAAGCCCTGGAACTAGGTTACAAAATACTAGAAATAAAAGGGGATTATCAAGTAATATATACAAAAAAATTCAGACCATTTAAAGAATTCGTCGACGTTTTTTATAAAATAAGAAATCAATATAAAAAAGAGGGTAATATAATGCAACTACCTATAAAACTTATTTTAAATAGTCTTTACGGAAAATTTGCTCAAAGATATATTAATAAATCAAAAATTATTGATATGGCAAAAATAAAAGACCAAGATTTATTCACAAAACTATACGAAAAAGCAGACGTAAAAGGGGATATAGCAATTTTAAATGAGGAAGAAGAATTTAACGGAAAAAACAAATACCCTATACTGAGTAGTTATTCCAGTAGCTACGCAAGGATATTAATGTATGATTACATAGATAATAAAAACGTAGTCTACACAGACACCGATAGCGTGATGACAAAAGAAGACCTAAAAATAAACAGCGAAGAAATTGGGGAGATGAAATTAGAAGGTGTTTTTTATGATAATCAAATATACAAGCCAAAAATGTATTTTTTGCAAAACAAAAAAGAAACCAAGTTTAAATGTAAGGGCGTTCAAAGAGCAAACAAAGAAGATTTTAAAAAAATACTAATAGGGGAAAAAGTCAAAAAACAAAAATTAATAAAATTAAAAGAGAGTATAAGGCAAAACAAAATACCATATCAGCAAAACGTATTAGTTAAAAAAGTAGATTTAAACGATGATAAAAGAATCTGGATTAGTAACACAAGCACACCCATAACTCTTATAGAAGGCGAAGTATTAGATACAAAATCATCAAATATAAATACACAAGATTTAATAAAACAAATAAACAAGGTTGAGTTATATGAATAAAAACATAACTAAAAACAATGATTTTTACAACCAAAAATATGAATTAAATAACAGAGAAACATTTCTAAGCGATGACGTAGGGGTAATAACCTGGCTTTTCGAATTTAAAAAACAAGGCAAAAATCAAAGCGTTGTACGTATTGCAACAAAAGGCTCAACAGGAAGCGTATTATTTAACTTTAAAACAAGTTATGAAAAAGCAAGGCAGAGCGCTAGGTTTTTATATGGTAGGCGTTTTGGAAAAACACCAATAGGTGAAAGGCTTGTAAGTTATTCAATAGAGTATAAAAACACTCCTTTATTTAAAAAACCAATGGTTGAAAATTGGCAAAACGGAAAAAGTTATATTGTAAGAAGGGACATTAAAGGCAGGATTACAAAAAGAACTTTGGTTATAAACCAAGATGATTTAAATCTAATTGACGGCGTTGAGCAAGGGGAAAGGCTGCAAATTAAACCAAGAAAAAAACCTAATAATAATTTCATCGGGGGCGATGTTGAAGTTTGGAAAGGCAAAAGATACGTTGTTAAAAGAGATAATAAAGGAAGGATTGTTGCTAGGCGTAAAGCCTAAATAACCAAGATAATACTTTTTTGATTAAAACATTTAGTCAAAAACCGAAAGTTTTAAATAAAATAATTGTTTAAGCACTACTGAAATGGAACAAAAATCAAACCATTTTGACATAGTAAAAGCAAGACTAGCAAAAGGATTACAAAAAAAGGGGCAAATGAGTGGCGTAACCAGCAAGATGAACGCACTTATTGGCTCTGTAATTGTGATTTTTTTGATTGCTGCACTAGCGCCAGAGATATTTACCGAATTGGCAACTCTTGACGGAAACGCAGACACACCGGAATGGGTAGGAACCGTTATGGTAGTTATTGCAGGCGCCGGTTTAGTATTCTTGCTATACTCTACTTTTAACAATAGATAAAAGTAGTGGTTTGGCGTTGTCAAAATACACAAAAAGGTTTAAATGCAATAAATATTATTTGTTGGTATATGCATATTTAAAAACCAACATTTTTATAAAACACCAAAAACTATTAAGCTTAATATGAAAAAAGAAAAAAACAAAACCATATTTATATTTGGATTATTCTTAATACTTTCACTAATCACGATTTTACCGGAAGATGTAAAAGCCACCGAGCAAATAGCAAGCATCGGACCGATAAACATAGATGAAGGAGAAACTATAGAGTTAGATATGTGCGATTTCTTTGACAGCCCAGACTGCCTAAACGATTATTTTAGATACTCAGCAGGAGAATGTAGTTCATCATCAGGTGGGGATTGTATTATAATTGAGAACGACCTAGGAACTACTATAAACGACCACGATGATTTATCAGCTCAATGGAACAGCAACAATTTATTACAATTAACAGGAATAAATGCGCAAACATTTGATAACAATGGAGGAAAATTTAGCGTTATTGATTACAAATCAGACGAGTCCCTAAATTTTCCAGATGAAGATGCAGAATTTACCCTTTTTGTTGAAGGAACAGGAGGAGGTGGAGGAGGAAGTAACGACCCACCAGAGCAAATAGCAAGCTTTCAAAACACCTACTTTTTAGACGGCGATGATAACATAGACTTCGACCTAGATGATTTCTTCACAGAAGATAGTTATGACAGCGTAGAAGTTACAGAAGACGGCGACACAATACTAAGCGGAAACCTAGACGGAAACGGCGGTATTGTAGATGTTGACATAGACAGCAACAGAGAAGTAGACATATTCGAATTTAGCAGTGGAGGAGCAGAAGTATATTTCCAATTTGAAGATGTAAACTACAATAAAGAAATAGGCATCGAAGTAAGCAATCAATACGGCTCAGCACAAGACACTTTTTTTATAGACGTAGAAGCCACACAACCACCATATGAAGCACCCGTTATTGATAGCTTTGACCTAACAAACCAAGACATTGACAG
>JBKHIH010000082.1:0-16455 GCA_046538755.1 Thiohalospira sp. | reverse complement strand
CAATATCAGCAACATAATAAAGCGGTATTTTTTTACCATCGTGTGTATCAATCATAGCTTCCCTGATTGCTTCGATATTATCTCTATATTCATCATCGAAACGTAAAACAAGATCAAAAGATTTTTCATCTTCAAAAACATCAGACACTTTCTCTCCTGCAAAAGCGTAATCGATAAATTTCAAAAACTGATTTAACGTAATTCCATATTTTGCCAACATTTCACGATTAGGCTTAATCTTTAGCTGAGGAATCTCTATTTGTTGCTCAACAAATAAATCACCAATTCCCTCCACATCCCGAATTTCATTCTTTATTGAGTTGGCTACCTGATACATTTCATTTAAATCGTTACCAAACAACTTAATAGCAATATTTGCCTGAGTTCCCGATAGCATGTGGTCCATCCGGTGTGTAATTGGCTGGCCTACCTCAACAGTTACCCCTTGTATCTGGCCCAGCCGGTTTCTGACATCAATTAAAAAATCTTGTCGCGAGCGGTTTTTTAATTCAAACGGAACATCGAGTTCAGATACATTCACGCCGAAAGAGTGTTCAGCCAATTCAGCACGTCCTGTACGGCGGGATAACGTTTTAATCTCTGGAATTTCAAGCAAAATCATCTCTGCTTTACGTCCCAATTTATTCGATTCTTCAAGCGAAACACCGGGTAAAGTATTTAAATTAATCGTTAAGGAACCCTCGTTAAAAGGTGGTAAAAAATTACTGCCAAACTGTGTAATTACAATTACTGTAGCTATAAAAAGAAAGGCTGATATTGCAACAACAGTTCGTTTAAACTTTAAAACTTTTTTCAATGAACCATAATATATTTTTCTTAGTCGTTGTTCAAGCCAGCTACCATGTTTATGCTTTCTCAATCTTTTCTCGCTGGTGAGTAAAAAACTACATAAAACCGGAGTTATGGTAACAGCCACTATTAATGAAGCAAAGAGAGCTACAATATATGAAATACCCAGAGGCTTTAACATACTCCCTTCCATCCCGCCAAGGAAAAACAGAGGAATAAATGCCACAATAATAATAAAAGTTGCATTCATAATAGAAGGCCTAATTTCAGTAGAGGCTTCATAAATTACTTTAAGCGGCTTTTCTCGATGTATTGTTTTCCAACCCACATTTTGCCGCAAACGTTTATAAACGTTCTCTACATCAATAATCGCATCGTCAACCAATGAACCTATGGCAATTGCCATTCCTCCCAGGCTCATGGTATTGATCGTAAAACCAAAGGCTTTTAACACGAGGATTGAAACCAACAGGGATAAAGGAATGGCTAAAAGAGAAATTAAGGTTGTTCGGGAATTCATCAAAAACAAAAACAAAATAATGATGACGAAAAAAGAACCTTCAATCAACGCTTTTTTTACATTATTAATAGATATTTCAATAAACCGTGCCTGTTCAAAAATATCGGTATGAAAATTTACACTGTTTCCTAAATTATTCTGAATATCTTTTATCGACTCATTAATTTTTTCGGTTAATGCAATGGTATTAACATTGGGTTGTTTGGTAATGGTAACCAAAACAGCATCTTTCCCATTGTACGATCCATCGCCAATTTTGGGAGACCCACCGATTTTCACTTTAGCTACATCGGATATTTTTACAGGAAATCCGTTTTTTATTTTGATGACCGAATTTCCTAATTCTTCAATACTTGTTGTACGAACAACTCCGCGTACCATGTAAGTGTTTCCATGTTGCTCAATAAATCCACCAGTGGCATTTTCATTCATCGATTGGGAAGTTTCAATCAACTCATTAAAAGAAACACCATAGTACTTCATCTTTTCGGGATTTACCAGGATTTGGTACTCTTTAAACTCACCTCCAATGGTTGTAACCTGAGCTACTCCTCCAATAGACAGCAAACGAGGACGGATGTTCCATTCGGCAATGGTACGTAATTCCATGGGAGATTTTTCTTCAGAGGTTAATGCAATAATCATTATTTCGCCCAACAATGAAGATTGCGGAGCAATAAACGGATCGCCGGCCTGTGAAGGTAAAATTTCCCTAACAGCAACCAGTCTTTCTGTTATTGTTTGGCGGGCATTGTAAATATCTGTCCCCCAATCAAATTCAACCCATACAATAGAAAAACCCATGGATGATGAAGATCGTACCCTGCGAATATCAGTAGCACCATTCACCGATGTTTCAATAGGAAATGTAACTAACTTTTCTACTTCTTCGGGTGCCATTCCATGCGCTTCAGTCATTACAACAACCGTGGGAGCTGTTAACTCAGGGAAAATATCCACTTCCATTCGCGAAGTAACATAACCGCCTGTAACTAATAATACAACAGCTCCAAAAATTACCATTAACCGGTTATTTAAAGCATATTTAATGATTTTATTTAACATATGTACTCAATTTTTAATGTGAATGACTATGAGCAGGTAACTCATTCGACATGTTAGCAAGCTTTACCTGGTAAACACCTTCTACAACAATTATTTCTCCTCCCTTAAGGCCCGATTGAATTAATACCGAATTACCGTCGTTAGCTCCAATTATTACCTGACGTTTTTCAAACTCATCATGATGTTTTTCCACAAAAACATAATAATGCCCCTGCTCTTCCAAAAGAGCTGTCTTAGGTATTACAACTGAATTTTCTATCGTTTTACTTTTTAAAAATATTTGGGCATAAGAACCAGGTAATAAATGAGGATGATAATCCATGTCGAAAATAACAGGGATATATAAACCCGATGTATTAAGCGACTGTCCAAAACTTAAAAGTTTACCATTTAATTGCTTTGTATCAAAGATTTCTTTTGATCCGTTGGTAGTAAAATTTGCCGATTCGATATGCTGAATACTGCTTGCATATTTTTGAGATACTTCTGCCCGTAGCCTTAACTTGTCTTTTTTTATGATCGTTGCTAACTTCTGTCCTTGTTCGACATACTGCCCCTCGGAAACAAACAACTCATGAATAAAACCTTTGGCAGGTGCAGTAATGGTGGTACCTCCTTTACGAAACTGTCCGGATATAATTTTGTATTCAGCTTTGGATTTTTCGTATTCTGCTTTTATTTGCTGATATTCTTTTTCGGAGATGATTTGATCTTCCTTTAATAGTTGTGCTCTTTCAAAATCAGATTTAACTTTTTCATAATTAAGCAGCGACTGCTGATACTTTAGATCAATACTATTATCGATAAGTTCCCTTCCTGAAATGAGAAAGAGTGACTCATTTGCCGAAAAATTAAATCCCTCGGCAGCCTGTTTTTTTGCAAAAAAGATTTTTCCGGCTCCAGAAGCCACAATATCAATTTTACTGTAAGGAGGAACGGTAATTTCCCCACTGGTTTTTATGATTTCATGAAAAGGTTGTAATTCAATTCTCTGAGTTTGATATTCATGTTGATGCACTTTATCTGATTCTCTTTCGCTTGAATGCTCATGCGCCTTTTCTTTATTATGAATGTGCCCTGTCTCATGTTCATGCCCATCATCGTGATCATGAACATGTGCATTGGCATGAATTTGTTTATCATTTTCAGCTGAATGGCCGTGGTTGTGATCATTATGTTTACAACCTGCAAAAGCTATACATAATATAGCCAATAAAAGAAATATAATCTTGTTCATTGGTAATAAAATTTAATTGATAAAAAAATAACCTGGGAATAATTTTCCCTGAAAGGAATTTGGTTAGATATTAAACAATAAAAGGTGGAGCCCGAAGCTGATTAGTTGAAAAAAGTGGTTCGCAAAAAGCTTCAATATAAAAAGTGGTTCTTTCAGATTTTACAATGGGTAAAAAATCAGAAAAAATATTATCCGAAGCTGTAATAAAAACATGATCAATAGATACCTGCCGTAAAACCTCTATATGAAAATGACAGGCATGATCGTTGCAATCGTGGTTATGGCCATTAAATTCTTCGGCAAAAGAATTCGGATGATGTGTGTTATGACAATGATTACATACAAAATCATGATGTGAGCTATGATGGTGATGTGGAATTATGTTATGCGCAAAAATAATGGTCCACGCAAGCAACAGAAAGGATAATATGACTTTTTTATTTTTTATCACAGCCCAAATATAAAAAAATATTTTCCTTTTATTTAGTTTTTTTATATTTTAGAACAGACAAAAAAATGATTATTATGAGCCCTTTATTGATTTTTGTACTTGTTATGATATTTGGTATTTTGCCACTATCGTTTTTTGTTTACTGGTATAAATACCGTGGTACGATTATTTATAAAACAGCAATTGCTATTTTAATAACCAACCTGTTTGTTGCAATTGCATCATTTGCCATCGGGCATTTCGGCATTAAATATATTGTATGGTATATCCCAGTAGGTTACCTTACGTTATTATTAGGTAATATTGTTTTTAAAAAATATGTACAACGTCCTATAAAGGCAACTACCGAAACTTTAAAAAAACTTACCAAAGGTAATTTGGATGTTAAAATAGATGAGGCAATTAAATCCAGCAACGACGAAACCGGGCAAATGAATATTGCCCTAGATGAGATGGTAGCCAATTTAAAAAATACTGCCGAATTTGCGCGTCAAATTGGTGAGGGCAACCTCGATCATGAGATTGAATTACTTAGTGAATCAGATCATTTGCGAATAGCCTTAACCGAGATGAGAGAAAAACTAAAAGAAGCTCAAAAAATACAGGAAGAGAAACGTATTGAAGAAGAAAAACGTTCGTGGGCTAACGAAGGGCTTGCCAAATTAAACGAAATCTTACGTAAGCAGGATAATGTAGAAGAATTATCTTACCAAATTATAAGCTTTTTAGTTAATTATATCAATGCAAACCAGGGTGGTATTTTTATACGTAACAACGAAGACCCAGAAAATATTACTCTGGAACTTAAATCTTTTTATGCTTTTAACCGGCGTAAGTATATCAAAAAATCATTTGAATTAGGAGAAGGCCTGGTTGGAAATTGTGCAATAGAAAAAAAACGTATCCATTTAACCGAAATCCCTGATAATTATATTCGAATTACAAGTGGATTAGGAGGGTCAAACCCTCGAAGTTTAATTCTTATTCCGATGAAACTTGAAGAAGAAGTACTAGGTGTAATAGAAATTGCTTCGTTTAATAAATATGAAGAATACCAAATCAAATTCCTTGAACAGGCATCGCTTAGTATTGCAAGCTCATTAAATATGGCAGAAACCAACAAACGTACCAGCGAACTTTTAGAAAAAACACAGCAACAAGCCGAAGAAATGGCTGCACAGGAAGAAGAAATGCGCCAAAACATGGAAGAGCTGCAAGCTACACAAGAAGAATCATCGCGCAGAGCCGAAGATTTTGAACAACAACTTATCGAATTGCAGGATGAAAATGATGAATTGGTTAGACAACTAGAAAAAGCCAACGCTAAAATTAAAGACTTAGAAAAGAAGAATTCAAAGAAATAACATTCTTATTAAAAAAACTGCATTGGTTAAATATTTAACACTTGTCCGGACAATGATCTGAAAAACAGTTTATAACAATATTTTACTACAAAAAAAATATCAAGCTGAATCATAAATATTCAGAAAAAAGTTAGGTATTTATTTCGATATGTTTAATTTTACATATCCAAAACTTAACTAAAACAATTTGAGAAAATGAAAAAATTTAACCCTAAAAAACTAATTGTAGTTTTAGCAACCACATTATTCCTTTTAAATTGCAACTCAGACAATAAGACTAATGAACTTATCATTTTTCATGCAGGCAGTTTATCAGTCCCTTTCAAACAAATGAAAGAAAAATTTGAGAAAGAAAATCCTGGTGTGGAAATATTTCTCGAATCTGATGGAAGTGTAAAATGCGCTAGAAAAATTACTGATTTAAATAAGCCCTGCGACATTATGGCTTCGGCCGATTACAAAGTAATTGACAATATGCTTATCCCTGAATACACCAATTGGAATATCCGGTTTGCCGGAAATGAAATGGCTATTGTTTATCACGACAAATCGAAATATGCAGAGGAAATCAATGCCCAAAACTGGCATCAGATTTTAATGCGCGATGATGTTTCTTTCGGCCGCTCAGACCCTCACTCCGACCCTTGTGGATATCGTTCTATTCTTACCACCCAACTCGCTGAAAATTATTATAACATTGCGGGTTTATCAGAAAAAATGTTAGCCAAAGACAACGAATACATTCGTCCAAAAGAAGTAGATTTATTGGCTCTGCTGGAATCAAATACCATCGATTACATTTTTCTATACCGCTCAGTAGCGCAACAGCACGAATTAAAATATATAATCCTGCCTGATTCAATAAATCTGAAAAACCCTGATTTGGCAGACTATTATAAAAATGCAAGTACTGAAATTACCGGGAAAGAACCCGGAACAACGATAACAGTTACCGGAGAACCCATGATTTATGGAATTACTATTTTAAATGAAGCTCCAAATAGAGATTTGGCCTTAAAATTTGTTGAATTTATATTTACTGAAACCGGAGCTAAAATCATGGAACAAAACGGGCAACCACTCATCAAAACTAAATCAGATACTTATGAAAATATCCCGGAAACGTTAAAAGAATTTGCCAAACAATAAACGATAATACAACATGAAAAAAAATATTTTAGGATTAACTTTAATATTTTTAAGCATAACCTCATATGCTCAATTTTTAATTAATGCAGAATACCGTCCACGTTTTGAGTTCAGGGATGGATACAATACGTTTAAAACAGCAGAAACTAATCCGGCTGCTTTTATTACACAACGAACAAGGTTGAACTTAAGCCATACTTATCATAATATCACTTCAAAAATTTCGGTTCAAGATTTTAGAATATGGGGTGAAAGTACATTAAAAAACGATGAGCCGGGTTTAAGTATTTTCGAAGCCTATTTTCAGTTGCAATTAAATGAAAAATGGGCTGTAACAGCTGGCCGGCAAGCTTTTGATATTGACGACAAAAGGCTTTTTTCAATAGCTAACTGGAATCAGGTTAGTAACTCCCATGATGGTGTTATGCTGGATTTTGACAACAACGCTGCCCAATTTAAAATGTTTACTGCATTTAACCAGGCTAAAGCCTCAAACTTTGGTATCGATTATTCGGAAAACATTCAAAATTATAAATTTTTAAATCTAATCTGGTTCGAAAAATCATTCGATAATACAACCATTGCAAACCTTACTATTACCGATGGATACCAAAAAGAAGGAACAACCAATACCGACTATTACAGATTTACAACAGGGCTTATCTTTAAATATCAAAAATCAAAACAAGATTTGCAGTTACGGGGATTTTACCAGACCGGAAAAACCAATATAGGGCAAGACGTAAGTGCATATTATTTTAGTAGTAAGTATATGCACAAAGTGGGATCAAAATTTAATTTTACCGGAGGAGTTGAATATAAATCAGGGAATGACCAAAGAGACAATACGAACACAAAAGACAATGCTTTTGATATTTTATATGGAGCAAGGCATGGTTTTAATGGAATGATGGATTATTTCAGTATCCCAACCACCACTAAAAAAGCAGGGCTTTTTGATGGATACCTTAAAGCAAAAATTAACTTTAACCCAAAACTGAACATCTCTATTGATTATCATTACTTTAGCCTAACCAATAATTATATATACAATAATGAAGTTCAGGATAAATTCCTTGCCCACGAATTTGACTTAACCGGTAACTTGAACATCAATAAATTTTTAAATTTGCAGCTGGGTTATGGAATGTTGTTTGGTAGTAAAACGCTGGAAAGGATAAGAGATGTCGATTCTGATGGGATTCAGCAATTTTTTTATACCATGATTACTGTTACACCTGAATTTTTTAAACACGAATAAATGAATCAACAAAAAACACCCGTATTTTTTATATTCCTGGGCGGAGTTGTTTTACTTTTTATCGTTGCACCGCTGTTGGGCATGTTTTTAGCCACTTCACCAACCCAGTTTTTTGAAACATCCAAAGACCCCGAGGTTGTTGACAGCATATGGCTTACTTTACGAGTTTCGTTTTTAGCTACCCTGTTTTTTGCCGTTGGAGCAATCCCTCTGTCCTATTTTTTGGCACGTTCAACGTTCAGCTTCAAAAAAATAATTAATGGTATCGTTGATTTACCTATCGTTATTCCACATTCTGCTGCCGGTATTGCTATCTTAGGATTTATTTCACGCGATTCTGTTCTAGGACAAATTGGTTCTTCTTTAGGGCTTAACTTTGTGGGACATCCTTCGGGTATTGCACTTGCCATGGCTTTTGTAAGTATCCCGTTTTTAATTAATGCCGCTCGCGATGGGTTTGAGAATGTTCCGGTAAAACTCGAAAAAACAGCATTAAATCTCGGAGCTTCACCTGTAAGGGTGTTTTTTACTATTTCGTTACCTTTGGCATGGAAAAATATCCTTTCGGGATTAATTATGATGTTTGCCCGAGGACTTAGTGAATTTGGAGCCGTTGTAATTGTAGCATACCATCCAATGATTACACCGGTTTTAATTTACGAACGCTTTGGTGCTTTCGGATTAAAATATGCACGGCCGGTTTCAGTAGTATTTATTGTGGTTTGCCTGGTGTTTTTTGTTTTATTAAGAATGCTGGCCACAAAGAAAAAAACAGAAAATGCTTGAAATAAAAAATATATCGGTAAAGTTAGGTGATTTTCAGCTTAGAAATATAAACCTTGAGCTGGAAAAAGGCGATTATTTTATACTCTTGGGAAAATCAGGTGTTGGCAAAACAGTTTTACTCGAAATAATTGCCGGCCTTATAAAACCGAATGACGGAAAAGTAATCCTGAATCAAAAGGATATCACCCACGAAAAAATCCAAAAACGTGAAGTTGGAATTGTTTTCCAGGATTTTTCTGTTTTTCCACATCTTACCGTAAAACAAAATATTGAATATCCTTTAAAACACAAAAAATTAAGTTCAAGGAAAAGGAAATTGCTTGTACAGGAATATGCTGAATTAACAGGCATTACTCATCTATTAAACCGTGGCACTCAAAATCTGTCTGGTGGAGAGATGCAACGGGTTGCCCTTGCACGAATGCTGGTTACCAAACCACAATGTTTATTGTTGGATGAGCCTTTGGCTTCACTAGATGTGCAATTAAAAGGTGATTTGAGATATTTACTCCGGACAATCAATCAAAAAGGAACCACCATATTACATGTTACCCACGATTATGAAGAAGCCATTGCATTATCGAACAAAGTAGCTGTAATGCATGAAGGTGAGATCATCCAAAAAGGGCTGGCAAAAGAAGTGTTTCAAAAACCGGCCAACGAATTTGTAGCTAACTTTACAGGTATAAAAAATTTTTTTACAGCAGATTTTTTAGGTCAAAATATGGCAGAAATCAACAATACCCTTGAAATAAAAGTATCGAACAAAGACCAGCTTAAAAACGGAAAAATAATAATTTGTGGCGAAGAAATTATTCTTTCAAATGATAGAATAGAATCAAGCGCTGTAAATAATTTTAAGGGTAACATAAAACAAATCATTCCCTATTTAACCAATTATGAAATTATCGTTGATATTGGCGTTGAGCTATCGGTTGTTATATCAGAAGAATCGTTGCTTAAATATCAATTCAATGAAAACAAAGAAGTGTGGGTATCTTTTAAATCATCGGCAATAAAAGTTATTCCATAAATACTCACCTTCCCTGTAAAAGGATAAACCTTACCACTCCTTTTTTGGTTTACTATACTAATCAATATTATTTTTTAGTAAATTTAACCTTTAAAAAAAGGATAAATATGAAAACTATTTTGTTTACTATAATCCTACTCCTTAGCATATCATTTGTAAATGCCCAGCACAAATATGCTTATCAGCTTTATAATGCCCAAGGAGTAAAAGTTTCCTATGAAAATATGTTATCTGACTTTCAAAATAATGATATCATTTTATTTGGCGAGTTACATAATAATCCTATCGCCCATTGGCTGCAATACGAAGTAAGTTTAGATTTAATCGCAGAAAGCCAACTTGTTTTTGGCGCCGAGATGTTTGAGGCAGACAATCAACACGCGCTAATCCTATACTTACAAGACAGTATCGATTATAAAGGATTAGATTCTCTTGCCCGGTTGTGGAACAATTATAAAACTGATTATGCTCCACTGGTTAACCTTGCAAAAGAAAACAAACAGCCTTTTATTGCAACCAATATTCCTCGACGGTATGCCAATATGGTTTTTAAAAAAGGATTTGAAATCTTAGATTCACTTTCTTCACAAGAAAAAAGCTGGATAGCTCCACTACCTATCGAGTACGACCCTGAATTACCCGGTTACAAAAATATGTTAAACATGATGGAAGGACATGGAGGAGAAAACTTACCCAAAGCGCAGGCCATAAAAGACGCCACCATGGCATATTTTATTGCACAAAATTACAAACCCGGAAAAAAATTTATTCATTTTCATGGCACATATCATACCGATAATTACGAAGGAATATTGTGGTATTTGAAAAAGCTATTGCCGGATGTTAAATACGTAACTATTTCAACCGTTTTACAATCAGACGTTAATAACTTAGAAAAAGAAAATATTGGCAAAGCTGATTTTATTATTTGTGTGGATGAGGATATGACAACGACTTATTAATTAATAAATAAATAATTAAAATTACTAAAAATGAAAAAGCAACTATTTTATCCGTTCGTAATTCTTTTAGTGTTTTTCTTTTATAAAACAAATGGACAACAATATAAACAAAGTGAGCCTTTTGCCCACACTTACTCCATTGTTGCTATTGACACAGCAGCAGGAGAAATGGCTGTTGGTGTACAGAGCCACTGGTTTTCGGTGGGTTCAATTGTATCGTGGGGAAAATCCGGTGTAGGTGTAGTTGCTACGCAATCGTTTGTAAATCCTGCTTACGGCCCTGATGGGTTGAAACTAATGGAAGAGGGCAAAACCGCTATGGAAGCTCTCGATATGCTAACAGCTAAAGACGAAGGGAAAGATTACAGACAAATTGCTTTTTTAGATGTACATGGCAATATTGCAACCTTTACTGGTGAAAAATGTGTTCAATCTGCCGGTCATACCAATGGAAACAATTTCTCGGCGCAAGCCAATATGATGTTAAATGATGAAGTGATCCCTGCCATGGCAAAAGCTTTTGAAGCAAATGAAAATCTGCCATTAGCAGAGAGAGTAGTACAAACCCTTCGCGCTGCACAAAATGCAGGTGGCGATATTCGTGGGAAACAATCTGCTGTTCTTTTAGTTTTCAATACAAACAAAGTTGAACATGAATGGCAGGATAAAAAAATTGATTTACGTGTCGATGACCATAAAACTCCATTAATGGAACTTGAAAGATTATTAAAAGTACACAGAGCTTATGAACATATGAATAATGGTGATCTGGCTGTTGAACATGGAGATATGGAAAAAGCACTAAAAGAATACTCAGCAGCCGAAAAGATGTTCCCTGACAACCTGGAGATGAAATACTGGAAAGCTATAGCCCTGACTAATAATCAACGAATTGAAGAAGCTTTGCCAATATTTAAAGAAATTTTCTCAAAAGACCCCAATTGGAAGGAAATGACCAAAAGATTACCGAAATCAGGGTTGCTGAATATTTCAAAAGAAGAAATGAATAAAATACTAAATATTTAATAATTTTTTTTGATGGAACCTCTTTGGCTGGCAATTGCATTTCTATCAGGATTTGGTGCCCGGCTGGTAAAGTTACCACCGTTAGTAGGATACTTAATCGCTGGATTTATTTTAAATTACCTGGGAGCAGAGTCGGGAGAATTAATTAAAACCATTTCCGACCTGGGAATAATGCTATTGTTATTTACGATCGGATTAAAACTCAAAGTAAAAACCCTTATTAAAAAAGAAATTTGGGCTGGTGCTACCATCCAAATGATATTATTCATTATTTTATTTTCGATATTTTTCTATCTACTCAGTTTTTCACCTATTTCGTATTTTAAAGGATTTGATATTAAAACACTGGCTTTACTGGCTTTTGCATTCAGTTTTTCAAGTACTGTTTTTGCAGTTAAAGTATTAGAGGAAAAAGGAGAGATTTCATCATTTTATGGATTAATGGCCATAGGTGTTTTAATAATTCAAGATTTATTTGCTGTGGCATTTATGGTTTTTGAAACCAGGCAGCTACCCAATATTTATGCATTAGGGCTTCCAATATTATTATTAATTATTCGCCCCGTTTTATTTAAAATATTAAATAATGTTGGACATGGCGAATTACTTATTCTGTTTGGCCTGTTTGTTGCTTTTATTATTGGTGCCGAACTTTTTTACTTAACCGGATTTAAACCTGACTTAGGAGCCCTTATTGCCGGAATGCTAATTGCCAACCATAAAAAAGCTAAAGAAATATCCGATACACTTATCGGGTTTAAAGACATGTTTCTGATTGGTTTTTTCTTATCAATTGGTATGTCAGGAACACCAACCCTTTTAATGTTACTTACTGCATTAATAATAGCATTAACTATAAATATTAAAGTAATTTTATACTTTTTGGTATTTACCCGATTCAAACTAAGAGCCCGTTCAGCCTTATTTACATCGTTAAACTTAGCTAATTTTAGCGAATTTGGATTAATTATAGCATCACTTGCAGTTGCAAGCCAATGGATTTCTAACGACTGGTTAATTATTATGGCCCTTAGCTTGTCCGTTTCATTTATTATTTCTTCGCCATTAAATTTAAATGCTCAAAAAATCTTTGCAGCGCTTAAACATTATTTAGTGCCTTTTGAAACAACCACCCGATTATCATACGATAAAGCTTACGACATTGGGAATGCCGAAATCCTGATTTTTGGAATGGGACGTATTGGACGTTCGGTGTACGACCAATTGAGAGATATTTATGGAAGAAAAGTTATAGGCCTCGATTATGACGAAAATGTTGTAAAGACAAACAGAGAAGCCGGAAGGAATATAATTCAGGACGATGCGACAGATAGTGAATTTTGGTCAAAAATCCCCGAGGGAAGAATAAAAAGTGATCAAATAAAAATAGTAATATTTTGTATGGACCAAAAATCCAACCAATACGCCATTGAACGTTTAAAAGCTATTAACTTTAAAGGAATGATAGCATCAACAGCCGAATATGAAGAAGATTTGCAAAAACTCAAAGATTTAGGTGTACATCTAGCGTTTGACCAAAAAACCGAAGCTGGAATTGGTTTTGCAAATCATATTTGCGAAAAAATGGATGTATGTAAAATAAAATAAACCTTCATTTAATTTTAGTATTTTTATCCCCATAAAATTTAAATTGATATGTTTAAAAGGTTTTCTTACCGCAGAAGGTTATTTATATACTTTTTTTCTGTTTTTTTAAGCTTTACGCTTATTATCCTTGTTTTTCAATACTTAAGAGAAAAAAAATACAGGGTTGACCAACTTGACAATACACTGGAAATTATTTCGCAAACCATATATAAATACATTAACAAAAACAAACTTTATCCTGCCCAATTACACAAAATTGATTCCTTATTAGAGATTATCCCCCAACCCGACCTGCGAATAACTATTGTTAATAAAGATGGTATAGTTTTTTACGACAATTTCGTTGAAGACGAAACAAAAATGGAAAATCATATTGAACGGCCTGAAATACAGGGTTCAATAAACAACGATTTTGGAACAAGTATCAGAAAATCAACTACTACAGGCCATGAATATTATTATTATTCACATTTTTATAATGATTTTTTTATCCGTGTTGCCGTAATTTATAATATTCAAATAAAAACGCTTTTAAAAGTAGAACATCTCTTTTTACTTTTCATTGCCCTTACTTTTTTTATTACCTGGATAGTAATTGATTTGTTAACCCGAAAATTAGGCTATTCAATTACAAGGCTAAAAGATTTTGTGATAAAAGTACGAAAAGATGAAAAGCTGAATACCAATTATCAGTTTTCGAATGACGAACTGGGAACTATTAGCAATGAAATTTTTAATATTTATAAACAGCTTGTAAGTACTAAAAATTCATTAGCCCTTGAAAAAGAAAAGCTTTTCAATCACTTATATGTATTAAATGAAGGTGTTGCTTTTTTTTCAAATGAAAAGAAAAAAACCTTAACAAATAGCCACTTTATCAAATACTTAAATATTATTTCCAATCAATTAATTATATCTGCCGAAGACATTTTTCAAACCGAAGAATTTCAGCCAATTACAAATTTTATAAACCAGCATCTCAACAAGAATAAAAGCCCTAAACAAGGGAACCTGCCAACATTAGAACACTTAATTAATAAAAGTGGAAAATTTTTTAAGGTGCAATGTATTATTTTTCATGACAAAAGTTTCGAAATTATTATTACAGATATTACAAAACTTGAAAAAAACAGACGCATTAAGCAGCAAATGACATCCAACATAGCTCACGAATTAAAAACACCTATTACCTCAATCCAGGGTTTTCTTGAAACCATTATATCCGACCCTGAAATTGAAAAAGAAACATTAATGTTTTTTATTAAAAGAGCTAATGCTCAAGTTACTCGTTTAGCCGACTTAATAAACGATATTGCTATTTTAAATAAAATTGAAGAAGCCGGTAGCTACTTCTCTTTTAAGCTTTTAAATGTTCATAATATCATTCATGAGGTAATAGACGAATATGACAGCTTGTTAAAAGAAAAAGAAATGAGAATTGATGTAGATGTTAAACCAGATATAAATATTTTTGGCAACGAATCGTTAATATCATCTATTTTCAGGAACTTAATGGGAAATTCGCTGAACTATGCGGGTAAAAAATCAAAAATGGAGATAAAATTATATAACGAAGATAGCCAATATTATTACTTTTCCTTTTCGGATAATGGAATAGGTATCCCTGATGAACATTTACCACGTATTTTTGAAAGATTTTATCGTATAGATTCAGGGCGGTCAAGAAAAATAGGCGGTACAGGCCTGGGATTAGCTATTGTTAAAAATGCTGTTACACTGCATAAAGGTGAAATTACGGTAAAAAATAAAACCGGCGGAGGTGTTGAGTTTCTTTTTTCATTACCAAAAAAATAAAAGGTGCCATCTCATTTTATTCGAGGCACCTTTTCCAGTTGATTACCATTTATTTTAATAATATTTCTTCAACTGCACGTACAAACATTGCTTTAGTTTCTTCTTTTGATTGTCCGATTCCTGAACTCATTTGAGGCTGTCCTTCTGTAGGGCAATATAAAAAAGCCGGTATACCCTGCACTCCAAAAACCGTTGCTAATTCCTGGTCTTTCTGAATATCAACTTTATAAACATTTATTTTGCCTTTATATTCCTGTGCAATTTCTTCTAAAATCGGGCTGGCAATTCGACAGGGAGCACACCAGTCGGCATAAAAATCTACGATACAAGGTAAATCTCCTTCAAATTTCCACTCTTTATTCTTCTCAAAATTCATTACTTTTTGCTTAAACTCCTCCTTTGTTAAAGTAATGGTTGCTTTTTTGTCCTCATCATTCATTTTTTTATCAGCTGTTGCTGTTTGTTGGCTTTTATCTGAAGATGATTGCCCTTTTCCCTGGCAAGCCTGATTTAAACCTAAACTTGCCACAAGTAATACTAATAATAACTTTTTCATTTTATTCATGATTTTATTGATTTGCTAATACTAAATTTTTTATCTGGTCGGCAGAAATTACACCGGACTGGTTAAATTTTAACTGCCCGTTTTTAAATAACATTAAGGTTGGAACACTTCTTATGTTATATTTTGAAGATATCTCTGGATTTCTATCTACATCAATTTTTATAATTCGCACCTTTTCTCCTAAAGAGTTTTTTACTTCTTTCAAAATTGGAGCTACCATCTTACATGGTTGGCACCAATCAGCGTAAAAATCTATCAAAACCGGACGGTTATCATTTATTATATCATTAAACTTTGCCATGTTCTTGTTCTTTTTTATCCATTTTGTTTATTTTATTATCGATACTATCGCCAATAAAATATCCAATTAATCCGCCAAAAAGTACCATCGAATGCCAATTAGATGTAATTGGACAGGTACCACTTAAACATCCTACATACCTCCAGTATAAAAAACCTGCAATAATCCCTGGAATAAGAATTATTAATCCATATTTATGTTTTAAAATAAATTTCTTCATTATGTTTTTTCTTTTTTTTTTATTGATACAATTAACGTACCATAATATATTTTTATTATTATATATACATATTTTTATATGAATTTGTTTAACCCTGACAAAAAGACATAAAAAAGGGAGCTTTCGCTCCCTAAACCATAAATTACAAACTACCTGCCTTTAAGCAGGCAAAACTAAAAGTTATTATATATAGATATTAAATAACTCCTTGATCTAACATTGCATTGGCAACTTTTAAGAAACCAGCAATATTGGCTCCTTTTACGTAGTTTACATACCCGT
>JBKHIH010000081.1:0-16494 GCA_046538755.1 Thiohalospira sp. | reverse complement strand
GCCCTACAATTCCACCAATAGCAGTTGCAATTCCCATACTTAAAAAATAATATCGTAAATACAAATGTACTTTATTATGCAGCGGTATTTTATTTAATTTGAAGAATGCATAAATACATACGGCCGAAACCATTAAATCGGTTAAAGTGGTTACCGGCTCATCAATTCTGATATTATGTATAAAAATTGAAGGTTGTTCAAATACGCCCATAATTAGTACCGTAAATTTACATATTAAATTTTATGATTAAAAAAACAGTTATTTCATTATATTTGCTTTTCAATAAATAAAAATAATTGTTTTGAAAAAAATTTTATTATTAGCAATCTTATTTTTTGTATTTAATTATACATTCGCACAAGCTGAAAAGTTTGAGCCAGTTGCTCAATTTGGAATAAAACAGGGAGTTAATTATTCGAGTGTTCTTTTTTCGCCTGGTATAAAGCAAGGGATAAAACTTGGCTACAATGGTGGCTTTGTTTTTAAATATAAAAATGAAAAATTTTTTGCTTTACAGGTTGAATTAAATTATTCTGAAAAAGGTTGGTTAGAAGAGTTCGATACAATTCCAAATACTTATCAAAGAAATCTCAATTATATTGAATTACCCTTTATGACCCATGTTTATTTCGGAAAGCAGGCATTACAGTTTTATGTAAATTTAGGTTCTTCGGTTGGCTATTTGGTTAATGAAAAAGAAATAAAAGAAATTAATGATGAATTATATGCAAGAGAATACTATGAAACCGTAATTGAAAATAAATTTGATTTTAATGTTCTTGCTGAGTTAGGAATAACATTGGATACTAACATTGGGGAGTTTCAGGCAGGATTTCGATATGCCATGACCTTAACAGATATCTTTAAATATACTTCGGATAGTTTTTTTGAAGAGTCTCAAAATCAGGTAATAAGTTTTTCTTTAAATTATTATTTTATAGATAATAGATAAAATAGCTTTTTTACTGATAGTTTTTATGATAACTAATTATTGTGGAGATAAATTGTGTTACTAATACATTATTTCTAATATTTTTATTAGTCATTCTTAAACTACTTTAACATTTTTTAACACAAAAAACATGTATCATTGCGCTATTAAACAGAAAACAGAAGTATAATTATTTTTTTTAAAAGAAGTATTTTTGTGTATCTTTTCAAAAATTAAGAAACTATGAACAACACTGTTGATGTAAAAGAGTTAAATGAGCGCATAGAAAAGGAAAGCTCTTTTGTTGATATGATTAAAATGGAAATGGGCAAGGTGATTGTAGGGCAAAAACATCTTGTCGATTCGCTATTAATTGGTTTGTTATCCGATGGGCATATTTTGTTGGAAGGTGTTCCGGGTTTGGCAAAAACTTTAGCAATAAGAACTATGTCAAGTATTGTAAAGGCCGACTATAGCAGAATACAATTTACTCCGGACTTATTGCCTGCCGACTTGATTGGCACCATGGTTTACAGCCAGAAAAAAGAAGAATTTCAGGTTAAAAAAGGGCCCATTTTCACTAATTTTGTTTTAGCCGACGAAATCAACCGTTCGCCAGCCAAGGTTCAGAGTGCTTTATTGGAGGCCATGCAGGAAAGGCAGGTTACCATTGGTGATCAAACGTATAGTTTACCCAACCCATTTTTGGTTATGGCAACACAAAACCCTATCGAACAGGAAGGCACCTATCCATTACCCGAAGCACAGGTAGATAGGTTTATGCTAAAAGTAGTGGTAGATTACCCCAAATTCGAAGAAGAAAAATTAATTGTTCGTGAAAATATTGCCAAAGAGTTTCCTGTAGCTAACGCCATTTTAAAGCCACAAAATATAATCGATGCACGAAATGTGGTTAAAGATGTTTACATCGACGAAAAAATTGAACAATATATTCTTGATATCGTTTTCGCTACCCGATATCCGGATAAATATAACCTTGAAAAGTTTTCTACTTTAATTAATTACGGAGGTTCGCCCCGTGCAAGTATTTATTTAGCTATGGCCTCTAAAACTTATGCGTTTATAAAACGTAGAGGCTATGTTATTCCTGAAGATGTTCGTGCCATTTGTCACGATGTATTGCGTCATAGAATTGGATTAACTTATGAAGCCGAAGCAGAAAATGTTACTTCCGAAGATATCATTACTGAAATACTAAACACTGTGGAAGTTCCTTAATTATATATAAATCTTGTATGAAAAAAATAATTGTACTTCTGTTTATTGTTTTTTCGAGTTTTTGTGTTCTTGGACAAAATTTTGTTGGTGCTCATAAATTGAATATCAAAAAGGAGATGAAACAAAACTACCGCGATTTCTATTTTTCTAAAGAAGTGCTCGGTAAAAGCAGTTTCGTTAAATATGAAGATATGGACGGGTATCGTACATTATTATTTGTGCTTAATGATGATGGCTATTGTAAATATCAAATTCTAATGTGCGATTATGGTTTATTAAGGCCAACCATTGATTCATTAAATAAAAAATTTGAGTACCAAAACGATTTAACATGGTACGATTATATTTCTGGGAAAGATAATTATGTGATCAAGTTAAAAAAGGAAGAGTGGTATTTTTCTATTGTCACAAGGAAGCTCGAAAAAAATTGATTTTTTAATAAAAAATTAATTATCGTGGAAGCTTCAGAACTTATTAAAAAGGTACGTAAAATAGAAATAAAAACCCGGGGGTTATCTAAAAATATTTTTGCCGGTGAGTATCATAGTGCTTTTAAAGGCCGTGGTATGACATTTAGCGAAGTGCGTGAATATCAGTATGGAGATGATATTCGTAATATCGACTGGAATGTTACAGCACGCTTTAACCATCCATTTATTAAAATATACGAAGAAGAGCGCGAATTAACCGTAATGTTGCTTATTGATGTTAGTAATTCTAGGGTTTTTGGAACTCAATCACAATTAAAAAAGAACCTGATTACTGAAATTGCTGCTGTACTTTCTTTCTCTGCAATACATAATAACGATAAAATAGGAGTGATTTTATTTAGCGACAGAGTAGAAAAATTTATCCCTCCCAAAAAGGGACGAACACATATTTTACGTATTATTCGCGAACTTATAGAATTTACTCCTGAAAATAAAGGGACAAATATTTCAGAAGCTTTAAGGTATTTAACAAATGCCATAAAAAAACGAAGCACTGCATTTTTAATTTCCGACTTTTTAGATGATGATAACGAAACCGGAACCCCTCGTTTTGATGAAGCAATACGAATTGCCAATAAAAAACATGATGTAATCGGTTTAAAAATTTACGACAAACGTGAAAAAGAATTGCCTCCGGTAGGATTAATCCGAATGCATGATGCAGAAACAGGAACGTATGCCTGGGTTGATACATCAAGCCCTAAACTTCGTACCCAGTATGCTAACTGGTATCAAAATATGGAAAGTAAAATAAATAATACTTTAATGAAAGCTGGTGTAGACTATGTTTCAATTGCTACCGGACAAGATTATGTTAAGCCATTAATTAACTTATTTAAGAAACGGTGATAAATTGTAAGAAGTTTTTTATGAAAAAAATTAGGTTAAAATATATATTTTCAATATTAATAGTTGGTTTTGCATTTTTTAATGCATCAGCTCAAAAGGTTAGGGTGCAGGCAAAACTCGACACCAACGAAGCACTTATTGGCGACCAGATAATTCTGGATTTATCAATATTACAAACAGGTAATGATACTGTACTGCTTCCAATTTTTGAAGACAAACTTACCGATGCAGTAGAGGTTATTGAACAGTTCGCGCCAGATACGCTAAAACTGGAGAATAATAATTTACAGATAAAACAAAAAGTGCTTATAACCGCATTTGATTCAGGCCATTATGCCATTCCTCCCATTCCTTTTTTGTATCGGGGTGATACCTTAAAAAGTAAATCTCTATTATTTAAAGTTAATACGGTTCCGGTTGATACTACACAAGCAATAAAGGATATCAAAGGGCCATACGAAGCACCGGTAAGTTTAGCCGAAATTTTACCCTGGGCTTTAGGTGGATTAGGCTTAATATTATTGATTTTGGTAATTTTATATATTATTCGAAAAATTAAACGAAAAGAACCACTTATAGGAAGAGTTAAACCTCTTGAACCAGCACATATTATTGCTTTTCGTGAATTAAATCAGTTAAATGATAAAAAATTTTGGCAAAAAGGACAGATTAAAGAATATTATACCGAATTAACAGATATTTTAAGAAAATATTTATGGAACAGATATACCATAAGAACTTTCGAACGTACATCGGATGAAATTCTTCAATCACTTAAAAATTCTCCCTTTTATGAAGAGGGCCAGTTTAACTTACTTAAAGATATTTTTTATATATCAGACCTGGTAAAGTTTGCCAAATTTAAACCTTTGGCTGATGAACACAAAAAGTGTTACGATGATGCTGTAAAATTTGTGGATGAAACCAAATTAGTAATTGAAGAAAAAGAGAATGGAGAGGATGATAAAAGAGAATCTTTAAATAAAGATAATGAGTTGAAACCTCATAAAGGAAAAATTGAAAAAGAGTAAAATTTTAGGATAATAAAAAACTATGAATAATATAACATTTGCAAATCCAAACTTACTCTATTTATTGTTGCTTTTATTGCCGGTTATTGCCTGGTATATATTTAAGCATCAAACAATAAATGCAAGTATACAAATCTCTACCTTAAAAGGTATTGGTTCTAATCATATTACTTATAAACATATTCTGCGGCATGTTTTATTTGCTTTTAGGATTATTGCATTAGCATTAATAATTATAGCAATAGCAAGGCCGCAATCCACCTTAAGTTGGAAAAATGAGAAAACAGAAGGGATCGATATTGTTTTGGCATTAGATATTTCGAGCAGTATGCTTGCACGCGATTTTGAACCCGACCGGCTTGAGGCATCAAAAGATTTAGCTATTCAGTTTATCAATGGGCGAATAAACGACCGTATTGGACTGGTAGTTTTTAGTGGCGAAAGTTTTACACAGTGTCCTTTAACAAACGACCATAATGTTTTGGTTAATTTGTTCCGAGATATTAAAAGTGGTATCATTGAAGATGGAACAGCTATTGGTATGGGGCTTGCAACGGCAGTTAACCGGCTAAAAGATAGTAAAAGCCCAAGCATGGTAATTATTTTATTAACCGATGGAGTTAATAATGCAGGTACTATTGCACCCATTACAGCAGCCGAATTGGCTCAAACATATGGTATTAAAGTATACACAATTGGTGTTGGTAGTGAGGGACAAGCACCATATCCTGTAAATACTCCATATGGTGTTCAATTAAGAAATATGCCTGTAGAAATTGATGAAGAATTATTGGAAGATATTGCTCAATCAACTGGTGGTAAATATTATAGGGCAACTGATAATGCCAAGCTTAAACAGATTTACGAAGAAATTGACCAGATGGAGAAGATTGAAATGGAGGTAAAAGAGTTTAGCAAGAAAGAAGAGGAGTTTTTAATTTTTGTATTGA
Organism: Thiohalospira sp.; assembly: GCA_046538755.1. Classification (GTDB taxonomy): domain Bacteria; phylum Bacteroidota; class Bacteroidia; order Bacteroidales; family UBA12077; genus UBA12077. Next base: position 11,002 of record JBKHIH010000081.1, on the reverse strand, counting down.
TTGCAGCAGCATTATTATTAACAGAAATAGTATTAAGAAATACATTATTAAGGCAAATACCGTAAAATTAGTTATGAGTTCAAAGTTCTAAGTTTAAAGTTTAATAGTTAAACTCACAATTCAATACTGTAGATTATGTTTAGATTTGGGAATCCGGAATATTTATATTTGTTACTAGTAATACCTTTACTGGTGTTACTTTTTGGCATAGCTCAATATTATAAAAAACGAGCAATCCATAAATTTGGAAATATGAGTGTTTTGGAGCAGTTAATGCCCACTGTTTCCAAAAGCAGGCCGGTATTAAAATTTATTTTTTTTATCACTGCATTTACTGCTATAATATTTGCATTATCTAATCCACAATTTGGTTCCCGGCTGGAAAAAGTAAAACGTAAAGGAGCCGAAATTATCATTGCATTAGATGTTTCGAACAGTATGCTTGCAGAAGATATTCAACCCAACAGGTTGGAACGTGCTAAGCAATCTATTTCCAAATTAATAGACCGTTTAGAAAACGACCGGATTGGATTAATAGTTTTTGCCGGCGATGCTTATATTCAGGTTCCCATAACTTCCGATTTTTCTGCAGCAAAAATGTTTTTGTCTTCCATCAATACAAATATCGTATCTAAACAAGGAACATCTATTGGTGCTGCTATTGATTTGGCTATGAACTCGTTTACACCCGAAACCGAAATGGATAAAGCAATAATAATCATTACAGATGGAGAAAATCATGAAGATAATCCTGTAAAAGCAGCTGAATTAGCTGTTAAAAAAGGAATTAAAGTGCATACCATAGGGATGGGAAGCCAACGTGGCGCTCCAATTCCGGTTAATAAATCGTATGGACAAACAAATTTTCTTAAAGATAAGGATGGTAATGTAGTTATTAGCAAACTTGACCAAAAAACTTTGCAACAAACCGCTTCAGCAGGTAGTGGAATGTTTATTATGGCAACAAATACCCAGGCAGGATTAAATAAACTATTCGACGAGATCAATAAAATGGAAAAAGAAGAAATGGAGGAAGTGGTTTATACAGAATTTGAACACCGGTTTCAATATTTATTGGGTATAGCCTTGTTTTTTCTGTTTTTAGAAATATTGATTCCGGAAAGAAAAAGTAAATGGGCAGATAATTTTAACTTGTTTAAAATTAATCAGTAATTATGAAAGAGATTAGATTTCTATTGTTAATTCTTTTGTCTTTGTTGGCATTGAATACCTTTGCCCAACAAGAAAGGAAATTTATAAGAAAAGGAAATAAGGAATTTGAAAAAGGTAGTTTCGATGAAGCTGAAATCCTTTATAGAAAAGCGATTGATAAAAAAGATGATTCTTATAGCGCCACTTTTAATATTGGTGATGCATTATATAAACAAGAAAAATACGATGATGCGATCAATCAATTTAGCGATTTAACTAATCAGGAATTAACAAAAGAGGATAGGGCAAAAATATATCATAATTTGGGTAACTCATTGTTAAAAAATCAGAAAATAAAGGAGAGTATCGAAGCTTATAAACATGCTTTACGGAATAATCCTTCGGATATGGAAACAAAATACAACCTGGCTTATGCTCAAAAATTATTAGAACAACAACAAAATCAGGATCAAAATCAGGACCAAAACAAAGACCAGGATGATGATCAACAAAATAAGGATAAGAATCAGCAAGATAAGAATCAGCAAGATAAGAATGATAATCAAGATCAAAAAGACCAGCAGGATCAAAAACAAGACAAAAACCAACAGCAGCAAAATCAGCAACAACAACCTGAGATTTCGAAGCAAGATGCAGAAAGAATATTGCAGGCTTTAGTCAATGATGAAAAAAATACACAGCAAAAAGTAAAGGAGCAAAAAGCAAAAGCTGCGAAAGTGAAAGTAGTAAAAGATTGGTAATACATTTAAAATCAGGATAGATGAAACGGTGGTTTATATTTATATTATTATTAATAGGAAAATGTTCGGTTGCCCAGGAAGTTTCAATTACTGCTTCAGCACCCGATGTTGTTGAAATGGGACAGCGTTTCAGATTAATTTATACAGTAAACGCACAGGCTGATCAATTTTTACCACCTGACATTAATGACTTTACCATTTTGGCAGGGCCAAGTACATCAACATCAAGTAATGTAAGTATTATTAACGGAAAAGTAACACAATCTTTTGAATTAAAATACACCTTTATAATTGAAGCTATAAAAGAAGGAACGTTTGAAATACAACCTGCAAGTGTTGTAGTAGATGGGAAGAAATATGTATCAAAACCGGTAGAAATTGAAGTGGTAAAAGGATCATCAGCGCAAGGGCAGAGAAATACGCAATCTTCAGCAAATAACCAGCAACAACATGATCCAAATACCAGTCAAATTTCAAATTCAGACCTTTACATTAGCATTATTGTTAATAAACAAAATGTTTTTCGTGAAGAACACCTGGTGGCAACCATCAAATTATATTCACGTTTAAATGTAACACGCCTCGAAAATGCTAAATTACCTACTTTTGAGGGCTTTTTAACTCAGGAGCTGGAAACACCACCCTTAACAAGTTTAAATCGTGAAAGAATTGATAATCAGGTGTATTTAACTGGGGTGCTGAAAAAATATATTTTATTCCCCCAAAAAACAGGTAAATTAACCATTGACCCTTTTGAGCTTGATGTTTATTACCAAAAACCTTCAGAAAGACGCTCTCGTAGTATTTTTGATGATTTTTTCGGTTCTTATGAAAATGCAAAACAGAAAGTAAAAAGTAATGCTGTTAATATAAACGTAAAGCCTTTACCAGAAGATAAGCCTTATAATTTTACTGGCGCTGTTGGAGATTTTAAATTTTCGGCTGATATTAATAAACCTCAAGTAAATTCAAACGAAGCCGTTACTTTAAAAGTGAAAATATCCGGAAATGGAAATTTAAAATATATTAATCCAATGAAGATTGACTTTCCAGCAGATATTGATGTATATGACCCAAAAATTATTGAAAACATAAAATATTCGGAAAATGGAGCTTACGGAAACAAAACATTCGAATATCTAATGATTCCACGAAGGGCTGGTGAATATACCATTCCGAAGTTTTCTTTTGCATATCTTGATACAAAATCAAATCAATATAAACAAAGTTCAGCAGGCCCATTTACCATCCAGGTAGGAGAGTCTAGCACAGATACCATGTTAGGTGTTGGTAATGCTTTTAATAAGGAAAGCTTGAAATTTTTGGGAAAAGATATTCGATTTATAAATACGAAAGATACTCGTTTACAAAAGAAAGACAAGTTTATATTCGGATCACGGTGGTTTTATTTTAGTTATTTAGGCGCCCTGGTTGTTTTCTTTGTGATTTTATTATTAAGAAGAAAAAGAATTAAAGAAAATGCTGATATTAAAAATGTAAGAAATAAGAAAGCAAATAAATATGCACGTAAGCGGTTGAAAATTGCAGCTCAACTTATGAAACAAAATCAACGTGAAGCATTTTATGAAGAACTTGTAAAAGCTTTATGGGGGTATATTAGTGATAAATTAGGAATTCCGGTTGCCAAATTATCAAAAGATAGCGCAAAAGATGAGCTGCAACTAAAAAATATTGATAATCAGTCTATTGATAATCTGCTTAGTATTATTGACCGTTGCGAATATGCACGTTATGCTCCTGTTACCGAAGAAACTAAAATGGATACGCTTTATAGCGATTCAATCCAGGTAATCAGTAAGTTACAACAAAAATTAAAATAGGTTGGGAGAATTGGTTATGAAAAAAATAAGCACTGTAATTATTTTTATACTAATAACTATTGTATCAGTTTATGCCGAGAACGAGCATAATATATTGTTAGATTCAGCAAACCAGTCTTATACAAATGGCAATTATGCACAAGCGATTAATCAATATGAAAAGATTTTAGAGCAAGGATACGAATCGGCAGCATTATATTATAATTTAGGAAATGCTTATTACAAACAAAATATTATTGAAAAAGCCATATTAAACTATGAGCGGGCATTATTATTAAAACCTAATGATGAAGATATTAAATACAATCTAGAAATGGCCAACCGGCTTACAGTTGATCGAATTGAAAAATTACCTGATTTTTTTCTTTCAGTTTGGTTTAAAAATATCGTTAATTGGTTTTCCTCCGATTTGTGGGCAATCATTAGTATTAGCTCATTTTTGTTAACATTGGTTTTTATTTCAATTTATTTGTATACCCGTAAATATGGATTAAAAAAACTTTCTTTCTGGTTAGGCTTTGTACTTATTTTAATTTCTATTTTTTCATTAACTATTTCGTACAAGCAAAAACAAAAAATTTTAGTTAAAGATACTGCTATTATTATGTCCCCGTCGATTACGGTAAAAAGTTCTCCCGACAAAAGTGGAACTGATTTGTTTGTAATTCATGAAGGTACAAAAGTTTGGATACAAGACCATGTTGGAGAATGGAAGGAGATAAAATTAAGCGACGGAAGTGAAGGCTGGCTTAAAGCAGAAAATATTGAAGAGATTTGAGGTTGAAACCATGCCTTCGGCAGGTAAACTTGAAATTTGAAATTTGAAATAATGGAACACAGATTCAATAAATTGAATACACTGATTGAACAGAATATCACTGATTTAAAATTTTTTATATTAAAAATAAAAGCAGCAGAAAGCGGTAAAGGAAGGCAGTTTTAATAAATTAAAAAACCGAAATAATTAAGATATAAATATAAGTCTTATGCGGCTCAGCGGCTTTGCAAGAAAATATGAAAGCGGCAGTCTACAGCAATAGTAAACAGTATAAAATCAGATGCCAATTTATAAATAAACAAATTCACTATTTCCCATTTCCCATTTCCGATTTCCTAAGAATCATTCTATATTAACCCATATTTTAAAAAATTAAGTTCATATTATTGGAAAGAAGCTTTTAGATTTCTTATCTTATCATGCTGAAAGCTTTATGAACATTATTGCATATCGGTTATATATGATTTTTAACTTTAAAAAATAATTTTATGAAACCTTCATGCTTAAGGATAAAAAATTAAACCGACACAAACTCAAAAAGACATAAACCGAGTTTACAAGCTCGCCGAAAGCAATAATAATTACTTGTTAGAAAGTTATTGTATGAAGGTTCGCCGGAGGGATTTGTGGGAAGCTTAAGTGGGAGACACCGGCAACAAAAGAGATTATTGAAATATGAAGTTGTAAATCGCAGAACTAAGCGCTAGCGTTCTCATGACCGAAGGAAATAAAAACAATTGTTTAACTAAAATATATTCGAATGAAACCAGTAAAAGGACTTTTTCCACTTGCAACATGGCTCATGCGTTTTGCAGTGGTATTTTTTGTTTTAATTGCTTATTGGAATACGATGGCCGCTTTTAACTTCGAAAGCCTAATGTTTTACATCTCTGCAGTTTATGTAATTTTTTCTGTTTTGCTATTTGTTGGCGGATTTTTAGCAAAAAACAGTTTAACAGTTATTTCCTCTCTATTTCTTATCCTGGTAACAGGATATCATGCATTTATAAATTTGGGAGCTAAACTCGACCATAATTTTGCCGTTTACGTAGTTTTAGGCTCCATTTTCGTTTACTTTTTTACATCCGGAAATAAACATTAAATGGATATTTTATGAGCGACAGAAACAAAAGATATACCCGAAGGCATTTTTTACAAGATGTTGTTTATGGAGGTGGCGGGCTCATTGTTTTGGGAACTTTGGGGTTTAAAATTATAAAAGATAAAGAGCATAAATTAATTAAAGCAATCTCTGTAGATTTCGAAAAATGCTCCGGATGCCGTACTTGCGAAAGTGCATGTTCTGCATTTAACCACAAAGAGGTTATAGATGGTGAAGAAGTATTTGGGTTAGGAAACCCACATTATTCTAATATTAAAGTTTATCATTATAATCCAGATATTGATATCCCCAGTACCTGTGCTATTTGTCCTGATGCTCCGTGTATTGAAGCATGCCCTGTATCTCCGGATTTAACTACAGGCCGTAAGGCATTGTACCGCGACCCAGAAACAATGACGATAAAAAATGATATAGAACGGTGTGTTGGTTGTAAGCAATGCGCTAAAGCTTGTGAAAATTTGCGGGGTGGAATTATTCATCCTAATCCGGAAACTAATAAACCCGAACGTATCTGTACACTTTGTAATGGAGACCCTCAGTGCGTTAAACATTGTCCGTTTGATGCGCTGTCTTATATTGAAATGCCCGAAGACAGGGACCTTGATAATCTGTCTCCCGAAGTAATTGCTAAAAGGCTGATAGAGAAACTTTATGAAATAAAAGTATAGAAATATGACAGTTAAAGGATATTACGGAAAATTACTCGATATTAACCTTTCCACAGGAGAAATTAAGAAGACACAAATTCCTGAAAAGGATATTAAACATTTTATTGGCGGACGTGGGTTAGGAACCAAAATATTATGGGATAAACTTCCTAAACCAGGTATTGATCCACTTTCTCCCGATAATGCATTATTGTTTATGCCGGGCCCTTTTTCGGGGCTGCCCATTCCTTCTTCATCGCGTACCTGTGTTGTAACAAAATCGCCACGTACATCTCCGGTAAATTCTGAGTACGAACATGGTTCAACGGTTAGTTATTCAAATATGGGCGGATTTTTTGGGCCAGAAATCAGGTATGCCGGATATGATGGTATTTGTATAACAGGGAAAGCTGAAAAGCCTGTATACATTAAAATTACTGATGATGATGTTGAAATTTGTGATGCCACAAAATTTTGGGGCATGGGAACCGATGAGTTCGATAAAGTTTTTGTTGATGAACTGGGCGATCGAAAATACGAAAGTTGTTACATTGGGCAGGCTGGTGAAAACCTGGTACCTATGGCATGTATTATAAATACTGCTGCTCGTGCTGCCGGCCGTGGAGGTACGGGGTGTGTTATGGGTTCCAAAAATTTAAAAGCAGTAGCTGTGAAAGGCACAAAAATGCCTAACCTGGGTGATCATAAAGGTTATATTGATTTATTGGATAAAATTCGCACTTCTTTTAAAGTAAATAACGAGGGTGTTGAACGATGGCGTTATGGAGGAACAACAAATGCTTTAGAAAGTTCAAGCAAAAATGGAACACAAGCGGTAAAGAATTATAGCGAAGGAACATTTGCTGAGATTGAAAAGATTGGAACCGAAGCGAACCGTAAAAAAGTATGGAAACGAGATTTTGCTTGTTTTTCATGCCATCTGGCTTGTAAAAAAAGTGGTTTTGCTAAAGGGGCTTATGGTGTAATGGTTCATGACGGGCCAGAGTATGAGACTGGAACCATGATGGGTGCTAACCTAATGATTTCTGATTTATCAGGTTTACATAAGCTTATTGTAGTTGGCGATGATTACGGTATTGATATTATTTCTGCCGGAAATACCATTGGTTTTTTAATGGAAGCATACGAGAAAAAACTGATAGATATTGATTTTCTCGATGGTATTGATTTAACTTGGGGAAATGTAGACGCTGCTCTTGAAATGCTGCATAAAATGTCTAAAAGAGAAAGCATTGGTGATTTAGCATGCCAAGGAGTTAAATTTCTTGCCAATGAAATTGGCGGCGAGGCACTCAAATTTGCTATTCATGTTAAAGGCCATGAACTGGCAGCATGGAACGTTCCTGTAAATTCCGACTATTGGACAATTACTTATGCTACTAGTAACCGCGGTGCCTGCCATATGAATGGTGGTTCACCTGAAAGACAGGATCAGGCTGCGCTACGTGATTCTATTGCAGCATGTAGTTTTGCGAGTAGTTGGTATCGTGATGACGTTAGTTATGCAAAATTCATGAGCGCTATTACAGGCCTTGAGTGGACAGAAGAAGAATTTGCTGAAGCAGGAACCCGTATTTTTACTCTAGAGAAAATGTTTAATTACCGCGAAGGATTCGACAGGAATGACGATGCATTACCTCCTAAATTTTTCGAAAATAAATTTACTTTTGGCGAACATAAAGGAGCTATTGTTAATAAAAATAAATTTGAAAAGGATTTAACGAGCTATTATAAAGAAAGAGGTTGGGATATAAATACATCAAAACCTAAGGAAGAAACTTTAAAAGCGTTAAATCTTGATTTTACAGCTTAATCAGTATGAATGAGACAAGACGCTACGGGAAATCAGCATATTCCCGTAGTGTTTTTTTTATTGAAGAGCACGTTCTGGTAAATCAAAAACATTAAAGAAACTTAAATCAATACTAAATCGAATTCGGCCGTAAAATTTATCATAAATATCGTCGCTGTAAGTTTTTAACTGTTCAGACATGAGCAATGGTAATGAAATAATTATTGTTTTGCCAGCAAAACGATATTGAATACCACATTCCCATGCTATCGAAGCAGAATTTTTATATCCTGCATAATCATCAGGAGAACCAATAGCTGCTAAATTCCCATAAATATGAAAATCCAGTATTTGTGGTAAATAAGGTATTGCTGCCGTTGTATTAAGTGATACTATCCAGTCGGATGTAGTAAAGTGTGGAGCATGAGTAATAAAACCTCCATCCCCGTTTACATATTGTCTGCCCAGGAAGTTTGAGCCTGCAGGATCTTCAAACCGGCCAATAAATAAATTATCATAAGTGTAATCCGCTGTTCCCGAAATACTGCTAAGCCCGTAATTATAAACCGGAATATAATTGTCTGTTGTATAAAGAAAAGCTCCTGCAAATAACCGTGTGGTTATTAATTTATTTCTTTTGTAACTCCAGTCATAATTGAAATCTACATTTGCCTTTAAAAAGTCAGGATTATACTGAGTCAAAACATTAAAAGAATAGGGGTTAAATAAATGGTTTTGATGGATATACTCTAAATTGATAAAGCTGTTTATATCTGGGTTTTTGCCCTGCATAATGTCATTAATATTATCCGCAAGGATACTACTTAAAATGATATTATTTTTGATTTTGCTTTTAGGATTGCTTTTGTTTAAATGAAAATTGATTTGAGCTTTTAACTGATGGAAGTTATCATCAGATGCATTACTAAAAGCATAGCGTTTACCAGACAGGCCAAGGGTAATTTCCCTAAAAATTGATTCATATGGGAGAATATGATATTCGATATTTCCATATCCTGCTAAATTATTATTGCCAAATCCATACATGGGTATTAATTGATATTCGAACTTATTGCGAGGTATGAATGAATTGTAAAAAAGTATTCCCGTCATATAATTATTGTATTGATTCCAGCCCATTGCCGGTAAAAAGTAGAAATTGGTTTTATCTGTATTTTCAAAAATTCCAGCCAATTGAAAATGGATGGGTTCCGTTTTCCTGAACAGCCCTTTTTTTCTAATATAATTATTATGTGTATACATTTCTGGCATTCTGTATTCGGGATCAATTTTTAAATAGTCGAAACCATCGTTTTCTGGCAACGTTAATGTTTTTTTGCCATCAAAACCATCATACCAATGGGTAAATAATACATCTTCGTTCTTTATTGCTTTTACCGGGAACGGAGCATTTATCATACCTGTATTTTTTACTTTGAGTTGATTATTTTTTAAGCCTGTAATTTTATAATCCAGTTTTTTGGTTGTACCTAACAAATCATCAAAAAGCCAGCTTAAGTCTTTTTCAATTCCGTTCTCAAAAGCTTTTCTTATATCCTCAGGGTAGGGATGTTTGAATTTCCATTCATCATAAAAATCCTGCATAATGGCATTAAATTTATCTTCTCCAAGGTAAGCATGTAAATGATCAAATATTAAAGAAACCTTATGATAAACTATTTGTCCATAATTATTGGGAGTATATTTTACTGAATGTAAATTGGCAGGCTGGTCAATATTGTATCTTGCGGTCATTAGATAAGAAAGCCGATGCATTGCTTTGTAAGGCAGGTGATCAACATTTAAAAATTTTGCCTGTTTTTCTGTCAGGGCCATCCGGTATAATTTATCATTTCCTTTATATTTCTCTTTCATATAGCGGGCTTCGCTAAAACTGTTTATTCCTTCATCCATCCACGGAAAATCTCTTTCATTAAAACCCAGTATCCCGTAAAACCAGTTATGGCCTACTTCGTGCATAATAACCATTTCCAGGGCTAAGTCTTTACCGGAATTTCCAATAACTGTTATCATAGGATATTCCATTCCACCTCCGGCACTAATAGATGAATGTACAGCTGTACAATTATTGTATGGATAATCGCCATACCAAAGCGAATAGTAATATAGCGCGTCTCCAATATATTCGATAGCGCGTTGCCATAAATCGGCTTCTCTATTTAAAAACATGGCCCAACATGTTACTTTTTTACCGGTATTTGGCATTTCACGTTCTCCTTTTAGAACATGGAAACGTTTATCGGCAAACCAGGCAAAATCGTGAATTTTATCCTGGGTATATCGAATGGTTTTATATGCGGTATCCGATTTGGGAATTGCAACGTTTGTTTTGTCAAATTCTTTAATCTGAGCAGTTTGTTCAGCTTTTGTATTCAACCATTCTATCTCTTCGGGTGTTTGTAAATCACCCGTGGCGCCTACCACATAGTTTTTTGGCAAAGTAATCGAAACATCGAAAGAGCCAAATTCAGAATAAAATTCTCCTATGGTAAGATAAGGCATAGGATGCCATCCATAAATATCGTAAACGGCCGGTTTTGGATACCATTGGGTAATCTGGTATGATTCGTCTCCATGGCCAAGTCTGGAAATGGAACTGTGAGGAATTTTTAAATAAAAAGGTGTGGTAATTGTTATTTTTTCGCCAGGCAGTAAAGGTTGGTTAAGATATAATTTGCAAATATCAATATGCTCGTTATCATATTCCCATTCTGCAGGCTCACCATTGATCTTAAAGTCTAATGAGTCGATATATCCGGTTAAATTTTTATTTTCGAACCAACGATGTGGATTGGTTTCCATTTTTTGTTTTGCCAGGGCAGTACTACCATTTTTATATGCATTGGGCCATAAATGAAAATAGATA
>JBKHIH010000017.1:0-48815 GCA_046538755.1 Thiohalospira sp. | reverse complement strand
TTTCTCAATAGTCAGCGGATGACTAATGAATCAAATACAACCGAAGATTAAACAACAGCAATTGTTAACAGGCAAGTCATCCGTTGACTGACTTAAAGATTAACCGGCTGGGAAGCCGGTGATCCAGATGATTGTTTACTGCAAACAATAAAAACCGTATTTTACGGCAAAAATAGCCAGGCAAACAGAATTCCTGCAGGAAGTTTTATGTAACAGGTTCGCCCGGTGCCCCTCAACCGTTCTTTCACTAATATTCAGTTTTTTTCCTATTTCGGTATTCGATAATCCTTCGCAAATAAAATACAACACTTCCTCTTCTCGCTTAGTAAGCTCTATAGGCGGTTTTTGGGGAGTAAAAGCCTTATTTTTTGGTTGCGTGTCTGCATTTAATTTTAAGGTACCGATTAAACTTTTTTTACCACGTATATTTAAGGTATTTCCAACTAAGGTAACTTCAATAATTTTTTGGTTTCCGCTAATAGCCCTGAACTCCAATTCAATATCCTTATGAATTCCCTTAAAGCAGCGGCTAATTTTATCGATCACAAAATGGATATCATCTTTATAAATAATATTTACCAGATTCATACCTAACAGTTCTTTTTTAGAATAGGCCACAATATCACAAAACTTTTTATTTACATAAGAAATTTTCTCATCCTGATAAATAAAAATACCATTATTTGAATGCTCCATCAGAGTATGAAACTTCTCGTCGGCGAGTGTAATAATTTTTTCCTGTTTTTCGAGCCGGGTTTCTATCAGTTTATGTAAATCGTTGCAATTATAGGGTTTAATTAAGTAATCATCAGCACCTAAACTCATGGCTGCCCTAACATCGTCGTTAGAGGCATTACTAATTAAAAAAACAAAAGGGATTATGGCCGTTGAATTAATTTGTTGCAAAGTATTAAACACCTCGTATCCACTTAAACCATCTACCTCTGAATCGCATAAAATGATATCGGGCGAAAATTCCAGTGCTTTTTGTATCCCTGACGAGCCATCGGAAACACCAACAACCTGAAAGCCTTTATTGGTAAGAAAAAAGCTGGTTTCATCCAAAATGTCTTTATTAGATTCAATTAATAATATTCGTTTCATTAACTCCCCTCTGGTAATTTTTATTAAACCTAAAAATAGTAAAATTTTATTGATTTCCTTATATGATAATATTTTTATTAAACTTGATTCTCTGAAAGTGTAAAGTAAAATTCAGATCCCTTATTCAATTCAGATTTAACGACAATTTCACTATTTAACAATTCTGCTAAATTTTTCGATATAGCCAGTCCCAGCCCTGTACCACCATATTTCCTTGTTGTGCTGTCATCGGCTTGCCTGAAACGTTCAAAAATCATTTCAAATTTATCTTGTGGGATACCTACTCCTGTATCTTTCACAAAAAAACGAACCTTATGATTTCTCATACACCTAAAACCAAAAGTAACTTCCCCTTTTTCAGTAAATTTAAGGGCATTGAATAAAAAATTTGATAATATTTGTTTTACCCTCAATTCATCGGTAACTAATGTATGTTCCTTATCAGGAATCTTCAAATTCAATTGAATATTTAAGTTATCGGTTTTTATTTTTTCAAGAAATATATGATACAAATCATAAAATAATTGATTCAAAGAAACTTCTGTTTTGCTTATTTTCATTTGGCCAGACTCAATCATGGCAATATCAATTACATCATTAATAATTTGCACTAAATTTCTCCCGCTGGCCTGAATAATTTTTATATAATGCTTTCTGTTTTTCTCAGACAAATTATCTTTACCTAGCAAACTGGAAAATCCAAGAATGCTATTCATCGGGGTTCTGATTTCATGGCTCATATTGGCTAAAAATGCAGATTTTAACCGGTCGCTTTCTTCTGCTTTTTCTTTGGCTTCAATCAGTTCTTCGTTTGTTTGTCTTAATTCTTCATTGATGCTCTCGTATTCTTCGTTTTGTGCTTGAATAATCTCGTTACGCTCCTGTAGCATTATTTCTGCTTTCTTGCGTTGAGTGATATCTATATCCAAACAAAATAATTCGGGTTCGTGCTCATGTCGTTGAACAATAGCATGGCTCGAAAACACAGATATTCTTGTCCCATCTTTCCGGATGAGAGACATTTCAGATGCCCTGGCAGGTTTCATGCTTTTGTACATTTGTTGAATTTCATTTCGTACATTTTCATGCATTTCTTGAGGTATGATCAGATCAAATAAATTACGCCCAATGGCTTCTTCGGCAGTATACCCGTATAAATTCTCTGATGCTTTATTCCAGTAGATAGTTTTACCATCAAACTGATATCCCTGAACCGCTACCGTGGGAATATCCCTGAATAAATACCGGAAACGTTGTTCGCTTTCCTTCAGTGCTTTTTCAGCCTGTTTACGCTGTGTAATATCCTGTAGTGTAACCAGAACCATACGCTCACCTTTTACCATAATAGCTGTTGTGGAAGTCATAAATGTCATTTCCCTGATTTTATCATCTTTTTCTTTAAAAAAATAGGGTGCTTCTTCCTGCAAATGCGTTTCGCCGGTTTCAAGGGTGTCGAGCACGCTGTTACGGATCACACATTGTTGACAGAACTTGCCAAATCCGCAACCTTTTGGATCATCAAGCGCGTGCATGCAACGCAGCGCCTCGCCGCTAAGTAAACCTATCATTTCTTCTGTATTTCTGCCCGCAAATTGTTTTGCGTAACCATTTATTTTCTGTACACGTCTTTCAGAATTTACCACCATCATTAAAAAAGGTGTATTGCGGAAAATTGCTGACAACAGATTCTTTTGCTCTATCAATAATTGATCAGCCTGTTTACGCTCGGTGATATCCTGAAATGAACCCTGTACCTTAGTAATCTTGCCGTTTTTATCTTTTATTGGCCTGCCATTTGTCCGAACCCACACATGTTTCCCTTTTGCAGTGATGATCTCCATTTCTTCATCGAAAGGGATGCCCTTGTGAACGCAATCATTAAAAACATGAGTGATTTTATCACGCCATTTTTTGGTATAGAAACTAATGGCTTCATTTACAGTAGGTGAATACCCATGCGACACCTCATGAATATCTGCCACAGCATCAGACCAGGTGGTTATGTTATTCTCTAAATCGACGCTCCAGCCACCGAAACGAGCCGTTTCACCGGCAATCTGAAGCAGGGCATAATTTGAGCGCAGTGCTTCTTCTGCCTTTTTACGTTCGGTAATCACTTCGGTATAAATAATTATGCCTCCAATGGAGCCATCCGATTCATACCATGGCCTGCATTCCCAGCGTGTCCATTCAACAGAACCATCTTCTTTATAATAAGGATCATCTTCGGCGCTGGAAACAATTCCCTTCAATGCTTTTTGATGCACATCTCTCCATTTCTGAGGTAAATTCGGAAACACCTCATAATGGTGCTTACCAATGATATTCTTCTCTTTTATCTTATATTGATCCAGATACGATTTACTTACATAGATATAATGCAAATTTTTGTCATGCACAGCAACAGCGCTTCTGTTATGCTCTATAATATATTGCATCAGGTTGTGCGAATGAATAAGTTCCTCTTTAGCCTTTTTTTGTTCCGAAATATCTGTTCCAATACTCAACATGGCAGGTTTTTCATCCCAGACTATTTTTTTCACAAAAAGTAATAATGGAATGATTGAGCCATCTTTTCTAAAATGCTTTACCTCAAATGAAGCTTCTCCTTCTTTTTTTATCTTTTCAATCCGCTCTTCAATTAGCTCCCTGCTTTCCGGAACATCCAGATCATGAATACTTAGTTGCAGGAATTCTTCAAAAGTATAGCCATGCCATTGTAGATTTTTTTGGTTAGAAAATAAAAAATTACCTTCCAAGTCGTGAATGGCAATTGCACTGGGAGCCAGGTCAAGCATAGATGCATAACTGGTAATTTTTTTTTCTGCTCTTTTCCGTTGGGTAATATCCCTGCAAAAACAGATAAATTGCCCTTTTTTTATATCAAGATAAGTTACAGAAATCTCAGCATCGAATTGTTTTTTATCTTTTCGCCAAAGCCTGGTTTCAAATATTTCAGAACCGTTTTTCTTTACCCTCACCATTCTATCCATCGCTTCCTGATCTGTTTCAATGGCATCCATATCCCGAATGGTCATTTCAAGAACTTCTTCCCTTGTAAACCCTGTCATTTGACAATAGGTGTCGTTTACATCAATAATTTTTCCTTTATGGTTAACAATCCAAAAACCATCTTTTGTAGTTTGTAAAATGGTTCTTAAATATTGCTCCTGTCTTTGTACTTTTTTGCTTCTTTCATCAATGATTCTTTGTTTTTTATTGAACCGGGTTTTAATAACCTCGATGAGCTCATCAAAGTTCCAGGGTTTAACCAGGCAATCGTCAGCGCCCATTTTCATTGCTTTCCGAATATCTTTAATTGAAGTTTTGTCCATTAAAAAAACGAAAGGGATGGTTGCAGTAGATTTATTTTGCTGCAGTTTTTTCTGTACTTCATATCCGTCAATATCAGGCAAGTCAAAATTACATAAAACAATATCGGGCAAAACTTCTAATGCTTTTGTTATTCCACTTGCTCCATCCTCAGCACCGATAATATTAAAACCTTTATCTTCCAGGAAAACGCTGATCTCCTTAAAAAGATACTTGTCAGAATCTATTATTAAAATATTTTCCATGTAATACTCCCCCGGTCATTATTTTACGAGAATATATTTTAGTTAATTAATTATCCTCGTTTAACATCCATTTTATATTCATTCCATTTTAGTGAACTTTTGTATATGGATATTTCTAATGTTAAATATAACAAAATAAATCTGACTTTAAATAATTTACAGCATCAACAAACTAAACAAAAAAATCCGGTAAGGTAAAAAAGAATTCTGCACCGGTATTTTCTTCAGATTTTACACCAATTTCACCATTAAGCATTTCTGTTAAATTTTTTGATATTGTAAGCCCAAGCCCTGTACCTCCGTATTTTCGAGTTGTACTATCATCAGCCTGCCGGAACCGTTCAAAAATGGTCTCTAGTTTATCTTGCGGTATTCCTATTCCCGTATCTTTTACAAAAAATTTTATTTTGTTGTTTTTTAGTGGTTGATAGCCAAATTTAATCCATCCTTTTTCGGTAAATTTTATCGAATTGGTTAAAAAATTACCCATAATTTGTTTAACCCTGATTTCGTCAGTATAAATAATATAATCTGCATCAGGAATTTCCATTTTTAACTCAATGTTTGGATTTTTATTTTGGGCAATCTGAATATATTCATCATACAGCATGGTAAATAACTCTTTTATATTTACGTTTGCCCTATTAATAATTAATTGCCCCGATTCGATTTTAGAAAAATCGATGATATCATCAATAATTTTAATCAGTTGTTTTCCTGATGTATGGATTATTTTTAGATAACTTTCCTTTCGCTGGTTTGAAATATTTTTATTTCTGAACAGTTCTGAGAATCCCAGGATGCTATTCATAGGGGTCCGGATTTCATGGCTCATATTGGCAAGGAACGCTGATTTAAGCCGGTCGCTTTCTTCAGCTTTTTCTTTGGCAATTTTTAAATCTTTATTTAATTTCTGATACAATACATTTTGTTTATTTAGCTTATTGTTCAGAACCTTAAGCTCTTCCTCGTTCTTTTTTTGATCGGTAATATCGAACATTACCCCGCGTAACTTATGGGGTTTTTTATTATTCATTTCAACACTTACAATATCTCTTAACCAAACATAATTACCTTTTTTATTTTTAAACCGGTACTCGAATAAATGGCTTTCGCCCTTAAATGAACATTCAAAACAATATTTCAAAGCCCACTCCCTTTCGTCGGGATGTATATTATTGGCCCAGAATTCGAGGTTGGCCCACTCTTCGGGTTTATAACCCAACAATATTTCACTTTGCGGGCTAACATAAGTCCATTGATCCTTTACTATATCATACTCCCACGAGATAGCATGTACCGATTCAACGAGAAAACGGTATTTTTCTTCGTTTTGCTCAACAATGGCCTGCAACATACTTCTTTCGGAAATATCCCTAGTAATGGATAAAATACAATCCTCGTTATTAATAGTAATAATATCGGCTGACATTAATCCTGTTTTAACCGAGCCATCTTTCATTCTAAATTGAAATTCGAGATTAGAAACCGCCCCTTTTTGGGTTAATTCCTTAATCAATAAATCCCTGTCTTTACTATTAGCCCAGATATCAATATCTTTGGATGTTTTTCCTTTTACATCATTTTCGGTAAATCCGGTAATATTGGTAAAACCATCGTTTATTTCCACATACAACCCGTCTGATAACCGATTGATAGTTAATGCATCGGGGCTTGTTTTAAAAGCTGTCCTGAACTTTTCTTCGCTTAATTCAATATGTTTGTTAATTTTTTGCAACCGCTGGTTTGTTTCATTCAGCTCTTCGTTTAATGTCTGGTATTCTTCATTTTGCGCGATAATCTCTTCGTTTTTATCCTGCAATTTTTTCTGGAAATTTTTAATATCGGTCATATCATACAATATGGCCATTAAATGATCTTTATTATCAATTGTAATTTTATTGAGGGTAACTCTTGATTCAATTATTTTTCCCTCCCGGTTCAAATGTTGCCAGTTAAATCTATCATACCCTTGGGTAAGAGCACGATTAATATGATTTTTGGCTGATATTTTTGAGTTATTACCATCAAATTGTACTGAAGGAGAGAAATCAACCGGCGATTTGCCAATAATCTCTTCTCTGGGATATCCAAAAATTTCACAAATTCGTTTATTACAATCCACAATAACATCTGTCATAAGTAAAAAACCATCACCGCTATTCTCAAAAAGTGTCCGGTATTTTAACTCACTTTCTTTAACTTTTTGTTTATGTTTTTCCGGTTCTGAGATATCAAAAACAGCTGTTCTGATTAACTGGCCATCTTTTTCAAATATTTTATTGGGAATGCTTTCCAGTTGAACATCTATTTCTTTGTTTTTATTAACCCGAAGTTTAAGCTGACAGGTATCGCCCTTGTTATTCCCGCTAACTTTCCGGTGATGATGATAAAAAACATCCTGATATTCGGGATTTATATAATTTGTAAATGGAGTGTTAATGATCGCATTTTTTGCATTATTTAAAAGCCTGGCGCCCGTATCATTCACATTAACAACATTATAGTTTTTATCGATGGTGAAATAACCTACCGGTGCATTTTCAAATAAATCGGTATACTTTTGATTTATACTTTCAAGGTTTTGCTGTGTTTGCCTCAGTTCATCATTTTGATGCTCCAATTCGATCTGATAAATATTTAATTCTTCGATAAGCTTTTCGAGGCTTTCCTGGTAAAAGGATTCGTTTTGTATCCCTTTCTCGCGCAATACCTTCTCTGCTCTCTTCCTTAAATCTGAATATTTTAAATCTGTCATAATTTTACTATTTTTTATCAAAAACAGGTTTTCCAATCATTTCAATGGCGAAAACAGCACCGGAAACTTTTTTACCTTCATTAAACATAGGTGAACCACTTATGGATAATAATACTCTGGTATTGTCTGGCCTGGTAATATAATGTTTAAACCGGTAAAGATTTTGTTTTGATTTCATTAATAATGAAAAGGGTAGCTTTTCTGACGGAATGGGTTTTCCATTTTCATCTGTTATTTGCCAGTTGTGGTCGTTAAATTTTTTACTTTTAAGCTGGCTGGTTTTAAACCCCAGCACCTCTTCGGCCCTTTTATTGGCAAAAACAATTTCTCCTTTGCAATTAACCATTGTTTTAGCCATTGGGCTGTTATCAAGAATTCTATAAACAAGGCTTCTTTCGCGTTCTCTTGCTTGCTGCGCTTTTTTTAATTCATTAATATCTACAAAAGAAATCACAATCCCGTCTATGGCATTATTCTTTGTTCTATAGGGTAAAATTCGAATCAGCCAGTAATTATTTTTTAATTTTATTTCCTGCTCAAACTCCTCGAGTGTTTCTTGCACATGAGCAATATGTTGAATAAAATCTTTATAAATATTACCGATTGAGAGATGTTTTATGGACCTGCCAACATCCATATCCATAACAGGAGCAATTTCCATCACTTTGGGTGTAAATTTCCGTATACACAAATCCTTATCGAGAAAAAGAGTAGCAATACCGGTACTTTTCAGCAGGTTATCCATGTCATTATTCACTTCGGTTAATTGCTGAATTTTATTTTGATGCTCGGCATTTACAGTAAAAAGCTCTTCGTTTACAGATTGCAACTCTTCGTTAGTACTTTGCAACTCCTCATTCGATGCTACCAGTTCCTCGTTCGATGACTGCAACTCTTCGTTCGAAGTTTCTAATTCTTCTACCGTTGCCTGAAGGTTTTCTTTGGTAAACTGCAACTCTTTTTCTAATTCCGTTAACCGTTCATGATACTGGCTTTTTACATCAAATTTATTGATATTAATTTCTTTTTTAACATCCTTATGTTTCTCAATAAAACTGATAATAAAAAAAGTTTGTTTGGTACGGCTATCGGAAAATTTGCTTGCTTTAATATCAATTACTTGTTTTTTATCTTCGCTTTCGCCAATAACTATGTTTTCAAAAATAATTTCATGATCTTCTTTTTTTGTTTTTCGCAATATGCTGTTTATAATAACCGAGAAGTCGTTTTTTATCAGTTTTAAAATATTATAGCTAATTTGTCCTTTGGGTAGTTTAAGATATTGATTTACATCATTTACAATTTGGATAACATTATATTGTTCGTCTAAGATAACCGAAGGGGGTAAAAAACTTTCAAACATCTGGTTTAGCAGCCCATCAGAAAATATTTTTTCGTATGATTTACGAACATTTACTGTTCGCGATGTAGGCATACGTTCTTGCCGTGATCTTGCTCCAAGGGACAATGTTTCATAAAGCTCAGGCTGATATCCTTGAACATACTCAAAAATTTTCCACTTATTGTTTAACGGCTTAAAACCGGAAAACTCGCCTATCGACTCACTACTACCCAAAAAAAGATATCCTGCCGGCTTTAAAGCAAAGTAAAACATTGATAAGATTTTCCGTTGGGTTTCCTGGTTTAAATAAATGAGCAGGTTACGGCAGGTAATCAAATCAATTTTCGAAAACGGCGGGTCTTTGGTAATATTTTGTGTTGCAAAAACCACCATCTGCCGGATGCTTTCGGTAATCTGGAATTTATCATCATATTTCGTGAAATATTTCGACAGATATTCGGGCGCAATATCATAAATAATATTTTCGGGATACACTCCGGCACCAGCATATTCAATAGAATTTTTATCCAAATCGGTAGCAAAAATCTTTACATCCGGATAAAACTTATTTTTTCCCATAAACTCCTGAAAGAGAATAGCTAATGAATAGGCTTCTTCGCCGGTAGAACATCCTACGCACCAAATCCTTATTTCAGATTTAGCATCTTTACCTTCAAAAATCTGTGGGATTATTTTTTCAGCAATCTCATCAAAAGCTTCCTTATCTCTAAAAAACTTAGTAACTCCAATAAGCAGCTCATTGTAAAGAATATCAATCTCGTGGGGATTTTTCTCCAAAAAATCAATATAATCATCAATTTTATCTACCTGGTTAATGCCCAGCCTTTTTTCTATTCTTCTAATAATTGTATTGGGTTTATAATATGAAAAATCAACGCCACAATTTTCTCGAATAAGCATAATTATTTTTGACAAGGCATCTTCGGCCTGGTCAAGTTCTTTTTTAAAATCTTTGGTTTTATTAATAAATGGGTGTTTTACATAAGCCAATAATTTTTGTGGCATTTGTGCAGGGTTTAGCACATAATCGACCATTCCGGTGGCAATTGAGCTACGCGGCATTCCGTCGAATTTGGCTGAGCGGTCGTCCTGAACCATAACCATGCCCCCTGCTTCTTTTATTGCTCTAATTCCTAGCGTGCCGTCGCTCCCTGTACCCGAAAGAATAATACCAACGGAGTTTTTCCCGTGGTCTTTGGCCAAAGACCGGAAAAAAATATCAATGGGCAGATTAATGCCTTTTTTATAATCCAAACTGGTTAAATACAATTTTCCATGAAAAATGGTCATTTTTTTTCCGGGAGGAATCAAATAGATGTGATTGGGCGATACCTCCATCCCATCGGTAACTACCGAAATTGTCATACGGGTATATTTGGCCAGTAATTCATCCATCATACTTTTATGGGCAGGAGATAAATGTTGTACTATAACAAAAGCCAGGCCGGTATTAGATGGCATTTTGGCAAAAAAATTCTGGATGGCCTCTAACCCTCCTGCTGAGGCGCCAATTCCTACAATTACCAAACCGTTTTGATCGTTAAAAGTATTTTCAATATCACTTTTTACTGGTTTTTTTCTTTTACCCATAAAATATCTGAATTAATTTCTAAAATAAAACAAGAATAGGTAGGGAAATACTGATATATTCAGACTACAATGTCTTAATATATAAACCCTTAAATGATTTTATTAATATTAAATAATCTAAAGAATAATATCAATTATTTAATACTCAAAAAAATGTAAGAAAAATCCTACGTAAAAAAACCTGTTAACTAGTCTTGGCGTGTCTTTAGTTAAACTTTTCCAAAGTTTTGAACTTTGGAAAAGTGGATGATTCTGGATCAACGGCTCTCGATAGCTATAAGTTAGAGCCGGTTAAAACAGCAATCAATTTTTTAGCCCAACAAGGCTGCAATAAAGTGAGGGTTTCGCTTCGAGCGAAGTCCTCACTAATAGTATAAACTTAGGATACCGCCGACATCCTTTTTAAATTGTACAACGCACATTCCTGTGCGTTGAAATAAAAAAACAAACCCGGAGGGTTTGCACGTTTATAAAAAGCAGTCAGTTCAATAGAAAATGACTCCAGTGGAGCCAAACATCAACGCCTTTAAATTAATTCGTATATATAAGTGAGGGTTTCACTTTGAGCGAGAGTGTCGCTTCGAGTGAGGGTTTCGCTTCGAGCGAAGCCCTCACTAATAGTATATACTTAGGATACCGCCGCCATCCTTTTTAAATTGTACAACGCACATTCCTGTGCGTTGAAATAAAAAAACAAACCCGGAGGGTTTGCACGTTTATAAAAAGCAGTCAGTACAATAGAAAATGACCCAAGTGGAGTCAAACATCAACGCCTTTAAATTAATTCGTATATATAAGTGAGGGTTTCGCTTCGAGCGAAGCCCTCACTATTACAATATATCAGGTTAACATGTTTTTAAGTTATTTTTTAATACCACTTGCGTGATTTCAATATTAGAGTTAAGGTTTAACTTGTTTAAAATCCTGCGACGGTAGGTACTTACAGTTTTTACGCTAATAGATAATTCACTGGAAATTTGTGTTAAAGATTTTCCGGATGCAATTTTGAGCATGGTTTCATATTCTCTGTCTGAAAGTTTTTCAATGGAAGGTTTCTCTATGCTTTGGTCAAAATGATCAGCCAGTTGTTCGGCAAGGCTTATACTTATATACTTTTTACCGCCGGCAACTATCCTGATGGCTTTGATTAATTCTTCAGGAGCACTCTCTTTGGTTAAGTAACCGGCTGCACCGGCTTTTATTACTCTTATGGCATATTGTTCTTCGGGAAACATACTCAGCATTAAAACCGGCAGGGAGGGATGATACGTTTTAATTTCTTTCATAATATCCAGCCCGCTTCGTCCGGGCATGTTAATATCCAACACAATAGCATCAAAAGAATGTTCGGATATCTGATATAAAACTTCGGCTGCATTTCGGGCTTCGCCGGTTACCGTAATATCTTTTGCATCCTCCAGTATCTGCACAAGCCCTTTTCGCACAATGGTATGATCGTCGGCTATAAGTATTTTAATCATATTCGATTATTTAAGCGGTATTTTTAGCATTATCATGGCTCCCTGCCCTGGTTTTGACTTAATTTCCATTTTCCCTTTAAAAAGCTCTGCGCGTTCGCGAATGCCTATTATCCCGAATGAATTTGACTTATTCAACTTTTTCTTTTCTATTCCTTTGCCGTCATCATGAATTTCTAGAATCAATTTTTTCTTTTTTTCATACAGGTTGATTTGAACAGTTTTTGCTTCGGCATGTTTTACCACATTGGTTAAAGCCTCCTGTATTATTCGAAAAACATTGATGGACAAACCTTTGTTCAATTTAAAATTTTCGTGGCTGTAATTAAAGAAGCATTCTAATCCGGTTTGTTTTTGAAAATCATTTATATACCAGTCAATGGCTGGAATTAATCCCAGATTATCAATTAAACCCGGTCTTAAGTCAGAAGATATCTTCTTTGTTTTTTGAATGGTTTGATCTAACACAAAAAAAATATTTTCTAATTTTAATTGCTGTTCATTATTTAATTGTAGCGATTTATTAAATAAGGCAAGGTTAAATTTTAAAATGGTTAGATTTTGTCCCAGATCATCATGGATTTCGCGTGCAATATTCGATTTTTCTTTTTCTATTAACTGCTGGAGATGTTGCGATAAATGTTTTAGCTTATCTTTTGAATTTTCGAGTTCAATACTTGCTTTTTTTTGCTCTGTTATATTTTGTGCAAAAACGATTCCGCCCAGTACTTTATTTTTGTGGTCTTTCACAGGAACAGCAATATGCTGATACCAGCTACTTTTATATTGTAGTTCGTTACTTGTCTTTTCTCCTTTAAGAGCAGTGCTATAAAGATGATCTAAATAGTCCAGAATCTTTTGATTAAAATCAAGTTCGGTAACCAACCGGCCTTCGAAATCGGACTTTAAATAAATACGATTCTTAAATTCATTTCCTTCGGCAATGATAATTCTTTTTTCATCATCGAATAAAAAAACATTAATCCCTGGTAAATTGGCAATTAACGTTCTATAAAGATTGTATATTCTTTTTAGCTCTTCGTCTTTGCTTTTTTGCTCAGTAATATCAGAAGCAAATTCAACAACGCCCTCAATTTCGTTTTTGGAATTTACAACAGGGTACGATTTTAATTTTAAAATTTTCTCTTCTTTTGTTTTAAATTCAGATTCTTCGGGTTGTTTAGACTTAATAGATTGTATAACCGGGCATTTTATACACGGCGTATCTCTGTTTTCAAAAATTTCATAACATTTATACCCTTCAATTATTTTATTTCCTAAATTTCTGAATGCCCTTGATGCTTTATTCGCCCAGATTATATTTAAATCTTTATCGTAATAAGTGAGCATTTCCGACATGGTCTCAAGAATTACAGATTTTTCTTTCTCAGTTTTTATTCTATCAGTAATATCAACAATTACCGCTAAAGTACGTTTCAATGTTTTATCAGGATTTTTTTCTGAAATAGCCGAAAGCAGCACATCGATAATTTCTCCGTTTTTCTTTACCATTTGGTATTGCATATCAAATATTTCACCTTTCTCTTTAAATAACGGAAAATATTTATAAAATTTTTCTTGTGATTCGGGTGTTAAAAATTCAAGCGATTTTCGCCCAATCACTTCATCTTTGGTGTAACCCAGTTTTTTCAGCCAGTAATCGCTTACACTTATTAATCTCCCTTCATGATCAATGGAATGAAGCATTACGGGGGTTTTTAGGTAGAGATTTCTGTACTTTTCTTCGCTCTCTTTAAGTGCAGTTTCAAATCTCTTCTTATCAGTAATATCATAAATAATGGAATAGAGCAAATCTCTTTGCTTATAATGAATGGGCCCTGAAAAAACTGCCACATCTCTCAACTCTCCGTTTGCCAACCTGTGTTTAAACTCAAAATAATGTCTTTTTTCATGCAATGCTTTTTGCATTTCTGCTTTGACCTCTTCTTTATTTAACTGATTAATATCAGTAATTTTCATGGCCCTCAACGTTAATAATGAGTAACCATAAAATTCAGAAGCGGCTGTGTTTGCGTCTTCTATCTTGCCGTTAAAAGGATCAATTAATAATTTTACTGCTTTATTCTTTTCGAACAAGGCATAATAAAATGCTTCCTTCTCTTTTTGTATTTGCTCAAATAATTTCTGCTCTGTGATATCAATACAAGACCCAATATATCCTTTAAAACTACCGTCTGTTTGAAACTGAGGAGTGCCAATGTCTAAAATCCAGCGGTAAACTCCATCTGCATTTTTCAGGCGATATTCAAGTTTAAATTTTTCCCTTTTTTCAAATGCTTTTAAATAGCTGTTTACACAATTTTCATAATCATCAGGGTGCACACCCTCTGTCCATCCGTCTCCAATTTCTTCATCCATTTCACGGCCTCTAAAATCAAGCCATCTTTTATTAAAATAAATGCATTTTGCATCGGTTCCGCTTTCCCATATCATTACAGGAGAATCTTCGATCATAGATCGATATTTCTCTTCATTGACTTCCAATTTCTTCTGGTATTCAGCATTTTCATCTAAACTATTTGAATAATTCAATGCAATAATAGCCAGAAAACCAAACTCTTTGGCCATTACAGCATCCTCATCTGTAAACCCACCTGCTTTGTTTGACAAGCCAATAAGTCCAACGGCCTCATCATCAATAAGCATGGGAACAAACATAACATTATGCAAAATGGAATGTCCTTTGGGCATGAATTTCATCCAATCAGTACTTGCAAAATCATTATTATATTCTACCTTTCGCGATTGATATACCTTAGCCCTAAAGCCTCTAACAGGCATTGGCAAATCAGAGTCAACAGTACATAATTGATCACCCGGGTCCAGATAAACTAAATCGTTCATTCCGGTCTCATTATTAAACAACGCAACATATCCTCCGTTCGCACCTATCAATTGCTTGAGTTCCTGAAAAACTGACTCTGCAGCCTCGTAAAACGTTTTTCTTGAAGGAATTGATTTAGCAGCTCTTAATAATGCCTCTGAAAGCCGGAGTTTATTTTTCAAATTTAAGCTGGTATCCGCCTCATTGATTTCAGAAATGGACATTTTCTCTGCATTTCTCTTTTCATCTGCTTCGTAAGCTTCTAATCTTTTAATTAACTCTTTTTTCGTAAATTTTGAGTAATCCATCATTAAAGTGTTTAAAGATTCAAAATTTAAATAAAAAAGTAACACCAACCGATATTTTTTGATCAACGTATCTTTTTGTTTAATGATTAAACACCAAAACAAAATGATTATATTTTATAACACCTCTATTTTCTTGTTTATCACATAACTATTTCGCAAATTCGCAACAACTTCGTACCTTGATAAAATATTAAACAATTAAATATTAAACCTTTGGAGGATAAAAAATGATTACTGATTTAGAACAAATCTTTTCTGCCAGCGCAAAAAATATGAAACGCTCGGCAATTCGCGAAATTCTTAAATTAACTCAACGCCCCGAAGTAATCTCTTTTGGAGGTGGATTACCTTCACCAGAATCTTTTCCCATTGAACAGTTAAAAGAAATTACAACAGAAATTCTGGATACCGATGGCCCGGGGGCATTACAATACAGTGCAACAGAAGGTGTTCCTGAATTAAGAAAAATTTTAGTAGAACGTTATCAAAAACAAGGCTTAAAGCTAGAACTGGATAACCTTATAATTACAACATCATCGCAACAAGCACTTGATTTACTGGGTAAAATTTTTATTAACCGCGGCGATAAAATTATTTGCGGATTGCCATCATACCTGGGCGGGTTAAGTGCTTTTAACACATATGGTGCCGACCTGGTTGGAATAAAATTCGACGAGCATGGTATGCGCGCCGATAAACTGGAAGAAAAACTGGAAGAATTAAAAGCCAATGGCGAAAAACCAAAATTTATCTATATCATTCCTGACTTCCAGAACCCGGCAGGAATAACCATGCCCGAATCGAGAAGGCTTGAAATTATTGCTTTGGCCAAAAAATATGATGTTTTGATTGTTGAAGACAGCCCATATCGGGAAGTGCGATTCGAAGGAGAACCACAACGCACCATATACGAACTGGACAATGATGGACAGGTAATCCTTTTAGGAACTTTTTCAAAAGTTTTTGTTCCTGGATTTAGAATTGGATGGGTAATAGCTCACGAAAACATTATCGATAAAATCGTAATTGCCAAACAATCGGCTGATTTATGTACTCCTACCCTAAATCAGAAAATAGCCCATAAATATATCGAAAAAGGATATTTCGATGTAAATCTTAAAGAAATTATAAAACAATACCACGAAAAACGGGATAATATGCTTAAAGCATTTAAGGAATACATGCCAGAGGGTGTAAAATGGACCGAACCAGAAGGCGGTTTATTCCTGTTCCTGACACTACCCGAACACATGGATGCCGAAATATTATTTAAAAAAGCCATTGAAAAAAATGTGGCTTTTGTGTTGGGAAGTGTTTTCCATTGCGATGGAAGTGGGAAAAATACCATGCGCATTAACTTCTCATACATGTCGAAAGAAAAAACTACCGAAGGAGTTAAACGCCTGGCCAAAGCCATTAAAGAAGAAATGGGAATTGCTTAAAATCAATTAAATTTCATTCATCGATAGAGGCGCGATATCAAATCGTGCCTCTTTTCATTTTATACCGATGCTACAAATCCATTCACAATTGATTATATTTGCATTAAACCACATCAATTGCTAAATGGTAAAGTTATCGGTAATAATTGTGAATTATAATGTTAAGCATTTTCTGGAACAATGCTTAATTTCTGTTAACAAAGCGCTTGAAAGTATCCCATCCGAAGTATTTGTTGTGGATAATAACTCGGTAGACGGCTCTTGTACAATGGTTAAAGAACGATTTCCCAATGTAAAGCTGATCGAAAACAAAAAAAATTACGGATTTTCTTATGCCAATAATCAAGCCATAAAAAAAGCCAGCGGAGCTTATATCCTTCTCCTAAATCCGGATACGGTAGTTGAAGAAGATACATTTACCAAATGCATAAATTTTATGGACACTAACTCTGATGCCGGAGGATTAAGTGTTAAAATGATTGATGGCAAAGGCCGGTTTTTACCAGAATCGAAAAGAGCATTGCCAACACCTGCCGTATCATTTTATAAAATCTTTGGGCTTTCAAAACTCTTTCCAAAATCAAAAACTTTTGCCCGCTACCATTTAGGCCATTTAAAAAATGATGAAGCCAATGAAATAGAAATTCTTCCCGGTGCTTTTATGTTTCTACGAAAAAAAGCATTGGACAAAGCAGGATTGCTCGATGAAACTTTCTTTATGTACGGCGAAGATATCGATTTATCGTACCGTATAACTTTATCCGGTTTTAAAAATTATTACTACCCACAAACAACGATTATCCATTACAAAGGTGAAAGTACCAAAAAAGGCAGTTTAAATTATGTATTTGTTTTTTACCAGGCAATGATCATTTTTGCCAAAAAACACTTTACTAAAAAAAATGCACGGCTATTCTCATACCTCATTAATGCTGCGATTTATTTTCGCGCATTACTGTCTATCTTAAACCGGACATTTAAAACATTATTTTTACCTGTTCTTGATTTCATTTTATTTTTTACAGCCTTTTATTTTATCGAACCTGTTTGGGAGCAATTTAAATTTAAGGGGCAAGGGAACTATCCTGATACGTTTTTACATTATATCGTTCCGGCTTATATCCTTATATGGATTTTATCGCTATGGTTTAATGGTGCATACTCAAAGAATTTAAAATTGAAAAATATTGTGTCCGGCATAACTACCGGAACAATCATCATTTTAATTTTTTATGCCCTATTGCCAACCGAATTAAGATTTTCGAGAGCATTAATAATTATAGGAACACTTACCAGCCTTCTAATAGCTATCATAACCCGTTACATTTCGCATTACATGCCTTTTATGCATCATAAATTCATCAATAACAAAAAAATCAGATTGGTAATTGCCGGTTTTAAAAATGAAATCGAAAGGGTTAAACAAATCATCACACAAACTAAAATCACACCAGAAATTGTTGGTTATATTTCTCCTGAGCACTTTACCGGCTCATCTTATTACCTGGGTAACCTGGAACAAATTGAAGAAATTATAAAAATCCACCAAATTGATGAAGTGGTATTTTGTGCCAAAGATATTCCTTCGAATAAAATCATAAACACCATGTTAAAAATATCTGGTTATGATATTGATTTTAAAATTGCACAACCCGAAACATTATCAATTATAGGGAGTAATTCAATAAATACATCCGGCGACCTTTATACCGTTGAAATAAATTCTATTGCCAAAGAAAAGAACATACGAAATAAAAGAGTTTTTGATATTACTTCATCCACACTTTTACTGATACTCAGCCCATTCATTTTGCTATTGTCAAAAAATTCGTTTAACTTAATAAACAATTCGTTTAAAGTTTTGTTAGGATTTAAAACCTGGGTAGGATATTACCAGGATATGGAAGTAAGCATAAACCATCTTCCAAAAATTAAAAAAGGTATTTTAACGCCTGATATCCTGGCAAAAACTAAGGTTCATGATGTTACTGTGTATAACAATGCAAATATGATTTATGCAAAAAATTATACCGTTTGGAATGACCTCAAAATCTTACTTAAAGGAATTAATTTATTAGACAGGTAATAAAAATCTGTTTTCTTTAAAAATTTACTACAATAGTATAATAAAAAAAATTATGGCAAAAGTTGAAATATTACTACCCGCAATGGGCGAAGGAATTATCGAAGCAACCATTACCAAATGGCTTGTAAATGAAGGTGATAAGATTGAAGAAGATCAATCGATTGCTGAAATAGCAACCGATAAGGTTGACTCAGAAATACCATCACCACAGGATGGAGTAGTTGAAAAACTGCTTTTTAACGAAAATGATATGCCAAAAGTGGGTGATACCATTGCAATAATAAACACAGAAGACGAAGGCGAGGAAGAAAAAACACCTGAAAAACAAGAAGAACAAAAACCCCGGGACAAAAAAGAGCCTGAAAAGCCAACGCAAAAAGAGCAACCACAAGCAGCATATTCATCAGAAGTGCAGACGCTAGGCAGCAGAACACCCAAAGGGAAATTTCTATCGCCATTGGTTAGAAGTATTGCCGAAAAAGAAAATATAACAGCTGAGGAACTCGACCAGATAAGAGGTAGTGGCAATACCGGAAGAATTACTAAAGACGATATTCTAAACTATTTAAATACAAGATCATCAAGCGGTGTTCAACCTGTAAAGGAAGTTTCTGAAACCCAAAAACAAAAACCTTCAGAACCTGCCAAACCTCAAGTTAGTAAAGACCAACTTTATGGTGGAGGCGATTATGAAATTGTTCAGATGGACCGAATGCGTAAGCTTATTGCTGACCACATGGTTCAGTCGAAACAAATTTCGCCACATGTTACCTCTTTTGTTGAAGCAGATGTTACCAACATGGTAAAATGGAGAGAAAAAAATAAACAGAAATTTCAAGAACGCGAAAATACCAAACTTACTTTTACACCGCTGTTTATTGAAGCAACCATAAAAGCTTTAAAAGATTTTCCAAACATTAATGTTTCTGTAGACGATGATAAAATTATCCTGAAAAAGAATATTAACATTGGCATGGCAACAGCACTTCCATCGGGAAATTTAATTGTACCGGTGATTAAAAATGCTGATAAATTAAACTTATCCGGATTAGCCTCAAGTGTTAACGATTTAGCCAACAGAGCTCGTGAAAATAAATTAAAACCAGAGGAAATTCAAGGTGGAACCTTTACGATTACAAACTTTGGAACTTTCCAGAATATATCGGGTACTCCAATAATTAATCAACCACAAGCAGCAATTTTAGGAATAGGTAGTATTTCTAAAAAACCGGCAGTAATAGAAACTGCCGAAGGAGATGCTATTGCCATCAGGCATATCATGATTCTTTCGCTGGCTTACGACCATCGTGTTATTGATGGTGCACTTGGCGGAATGTTTTTAAAACGAATTGCCGATTATCTGGAAGATTTTGATATAAAAAGAAACATTTAACAACATAAAACTCCGGTGATTTGCCGGAGTTTTTTATAATACTTACATTTTCAAAACTTCATTTTATTTTATTAAATTTGTTCAAAGAGTTTTATATTTGGCTATGAATTATTTAACTGATCTTAAAAATAAGGCCATTATTTAGCTTATAGCTTTTAGTCAAACCCAATAACAATGAACAAATGAGGAAGTTTTTCTTTACTTTTAGCATTCTGCTTATCCTATCCAGTTTTTCTTTTGCACAATCAAAAAAAGATTTAAAAAGAGCATTTGTAAATGCTGAGTTTTTTCTTTTGTATGATGAGTATAAAGAAGCCCTGCCTTTATTTTTAGAATTATACAACTCAGGACGCAAAGATGCCAACATACAATACCGTCTTGGTTATTGCTATTTAAATATTACTAATCAAAAGGATAAGTCAATAAAATATTTAGAAGAAGCCATTGAACACACTACCGAAGACTATGAAGTTGGTGATTACAACGAACGTGAAGCGCCCATTGAAGCATATTATTACCTTGGAATTGCTTATAGAGTTAATAACAGAATAGAAGAAGCCATAGATGTATTTAATAAATACAAAGCTTTGCTTGACCCAAAGGATGCTGAAAAAAACAAACTTGTTGAGACACAGCTTATTGCATGCCAAAATGCGATCGAGCTGAGCAGAACTCCCACCAATATTATGGAAACAAATCTTGGCAAAAATGTAAACAATCAATATCCAAATACAAACCCAGTGGTATCGGGCGATGAAGAAACAATTGTATATGCCAGTGAACTTAGATTTTATAGCGGGGTGTTTATGTCGAAAAAAAGAGACGGAAGATGGCTACCGGCAAGAAACATTTCCCTGGAATTTAATTCTGAGTTCCCAGTTGTGCCTGTTTATCTTACCAGAGATGGCAATACACTTTATCTAAAAAGAAACGACCAGGATATTTATAATCTTTATATAAGCAGATATAAAGACGGGGTTTGGAGCCAGTTAGAAAAATTAAACAGTAACATTAATTCCAAAGCAAATGAAACACATGCTTGTGTTACTGACGACGGGAAAACACTCTATTTTACCAGTAACCGCCCAGGAGGATTTGGAGGTTTTGATATTTACAAATCAGAACTAGACGAAAATGGTGAATGGGGACCTCCTAAAAATCTTGGTGCAACCATTAATAGCTATCTCGATGAAGTAACTCCATTTATCACAGAAGATGCTAAAACACTTTACTTTTCATCTCAGGGACATTTTAATATTGGTGGTTTTGATATCTTTAAATCAACAAAAAAGGGAGATTCATGGGGCAAACCACAAAATCTGGGATATCCTTTTAATACCACCGATGACGACACTTTCTTTTTCCCTTTAAAAAATGGAAAAGTAGCTTATTATTCTAAATTCAAAGAATCCGGATTTGGAGAAAATGACATTTACAGAATTGAAATTTTTGAACAGGAAGTTATCCCTGAAGAATAAAAAAATTATGTTTTTAAATAAAAAGAACAAACTTTCAAAGCCATTTTAAATCAACTGATAAAAAATTGAAAAAGATTATGGCAAGGAAAAGTTTTTTTATTATTTTTTAATTAATTTCGTAAGATTTGATAATAAGACATAAAATGAAAAAAATAATATTTGCCAGTTTATTAATTTTTACATTCGCTTCCATTTCTTCACAGGAATATTACCAATTGGAAGAAATGTTCTTAGATGCTGATTCCTGGTTTTTTTACGAAGATTATGAAGAAGCGCTTCCTCTATTTCAACGTGTATTAAATGCTGACTCTTTGAATTATAATGTAATGTATAAAATTGGCTTTTGTTATCTCAACATTCCGGGACAAAAAACGAAATCAATTCCCTATTTAGAAAAAGCAGCAGAAAATTACACTCTGAATTACCGTAACAACAACTATTCTGAAAGAAAAGCACCTCTCGATGCGCTTTTTTACCTTGGCAATGCTTACCTCATTAATAACCAAATTGATGAAGCAATTGATGCTTATACAGCTTTTCAGAATATAATATCGCAAAATAAAAAAATTGCCAATAAAGATATTTACGATGAAGATTATATTCAAAAACAATTTGATGCCTGTAGAAACGCCCTCAAATTTCAGGAAACCCCTGTAAATTTTATTGCCAAAAACCTGGGCAATCCAATAAATACAAGATTTTCTGAATTTAACCCAGTAGTTTCGGGCGACGGTTCAACGCTTGTTTTCACAACATCGCTCCAATTTTACGATGCCATATTTTTTTCTAAAAAAGAAAACGGTGAATGGGGTTTTCCAATTAACTTAATGAGCCAATTAGGCATAGATGACAATACCTCTACACTATCATTATCCTATGATGGAACAGAACTTTATTTATATAGAGAAGATGATTTTGTTGGAAATATCTATGTAAGTTTTTTTCGTAACGGCAGGTGGACAAAAGTTAAAAAATTAAATGATAATATCAATACAAAATACTGGGAAGCACATGCTTCTTTATCACCCGATGGAAAAAAACTTTATTTTGCCAGTAATCGCGAGGGAGGATTTGGAGATTTAGACATCTACGTGTCTGAACGTTTAACAGATACAACCTGGGGAGCACCAAAAAACTTAGGTAAAAATATTAATACAAAATGGAATGAAAACACTCCTTTTTTATCTGCTGACGGGAGCAAGTTATTTTTTAGCTCAGAAGGGCATAATAACATGGGTGGTTATGATATTTTCTATTCCGAAAAAATAAATGGAGAATGGAGTAAGCCGGTGAATATCGGATATCCGATAAATACTACCGACAATGACTTATTCTTTGTTCCACACGAAAATGGTAAGTTTGCTTACAGTTCCGAATATTCGAATTATGGATATGGCGGAGCCGACATTTATCTTTACCAATTATTCCATATACCAGAAAGTAACCGGATTAAGATAGAAGGCATCTTAACCATGGATAATCCGGATAATAGAAACCGTGAAGATTTTATTATTCATATTACCGATACCGTAAGCAACGATACCATTGCAGTTCTTCATCCCGACAAAGATAAAGATGACTATCAATACCGGACATCGCACGGAAAAGACCATCTTGTTTGGGAAGGAGAATCAGAAAAAGGAGCTCAGTATTTTATCTCAAAAGAATATAAAATTAAGGAAGTTTTCCTTGAACCTCTCGAGCTTAAAGAACCCCAAAAACTTGCACTTGAAGATTCAGTGCCCGAAATAGAGCTCGAAAAAGAAAATTACCAGGTTATTACTGATGAAGAAAATGTAAAAATTAAACTTTCGTTACAAAAAGGGAATAAACTGATTGTAAATACTTTTTACAAAGATAAGCTCATAAACAACGAAGAATTTGATATTAAAAAAGAAGAGTTTACTTACGAATACAAACCCCTTGAAGGTGAAACTAAAATAAAATTCAGGCTGGTAGATAAAAAAAATAATATTAAAACTGAAGAAGTTACTGTATCATATATCCCTTCTGATACAGAAGCTGAACTTGCTATAAAAGAACAAATCGTTAGTTTAGGCAGTGGTGATAAAAATGTAAAAATTAAACTTTCGGTTGAGAAAAATTCTAAACTATTTGTAGAAACTTATGTTGATAACAAATTAATTAACAAAGAAAGTTTTGATGTAAAAAGAGAAGAATTTACCTATGAATTTGAACCAAAATCTGATAAAAGCCGCTTACTGTTTAAACTGGTGGATAAACATCAAAACATTAAAAACGAAGAGGTAATTATTTCACACAAACCTGTTAGCACTGAGTTTGCTGAGCTTTTAACCAACATAAATTCACTTAACATCAGTTCTTTTAGCCAGATAATTTCTTCGGGCGAAATTTCTAAGATCAATACTGTTAGCGAATTTATCGAAATAATTTATGTTCACACTACTCAGTCTGGACTGCCAAAACAAAACGCCCAGGCACTTATAACAGCCATTGCAATAAATGCAACAGATAATTCATCAGAATTTATTTCAGGGCTTGCAGCAATCGCTTCGGGGGATCTAAAAGTGGTATTAGATTCTGCAATTCAAAATAATATAACTTTTAATTCTAATCTGGAAGTCATTGATTATTTAAAAAATGAATCGAAAAACTATAATTATAGTATTAAAGATATTGCTACCTTACTAGAAAACTATTTAATAAATTCGGATTTTGAGATTGAATATTTAGCCAACATTTTAAGCAACCTCATCAATTCGGATTTTAACGAAATTCTGACAAACATGGATGCTTCGGCACTTGATATTATAACAGCCGAAGATTTCAAAAAATATCTTGAACAACAAAACATTTATACAAAAGATCAAATAAATCAAATTAATGCTTTAATAGAAGGGTTAATATTAAGTAGCGCTGAAGAACAGGAAGAACCGGCTAAAGAAGATGTTGTAACAGAAACAGAAGCAAAAGACAAAAGCGTTCTGTTAATCACCATTATTATTTGTTTTATTATTTTAGGATTGATTATTATTTTCTTTAACCGAAGAAAAAACAGACGAAACAGAAAAAGAAAAATTGAATAATAAATAAAAGTTGGTATTTTTATTTAATGTATGTAAATTGAAATCTGTTTTCAAGAATTATACCTATGAGAAAAATTGTCCTGTTTGCTACACTTTTCCTGGTATCATTAAATTTTTATGCTCAGGAAAATACCGATCCTAAAGAAATCTTTATGGATGCAGAATATTATATCCTGTACGAAGATTATAAAGAAGCTTTACCTCTTTATCAAAAATTATATAACGGCGAAAAATATGATGCCTATATAAACTACCGGATTGGCGAGTGTTATTTAAATATACCCGGTTTAAAAGATAAAGCCATCCCTTATCTCGAAAAAGCCAGCGAAAATATTTCGCCTAAATTTAAGGAAGGCTCTTTTAAAGAAACAGCTGCCCCTGAACAAACTCTGTTTTACCTGGGGGAAGCATATCAAATAAATAATAATTTAAACAAAGCCATTGAATATTACGAAAAGTTTAAATCATCATTAGAAGTTGATGATATTTACAATATCGATTATGTAGAACAGCAGATACAAACCTGCCTTAATGCAAAAGAATTAATGAATAATCCGCTACGGATTAGAAAAGAAAATTTGGGAGAACCCGTGAACGACGAATTTCCAAATGTAAGGCCGGTTGTTTCAGCCAATGAAGATTTTTTACTTTACACAACCAGGCTAAAATTTTACGATGCCGTTTATTTTTCTAAAAATATCAATGGGCAATGGCAGGAGCCTGAAAATTTAACGCCCGTAATTAAATCCGATGGAGAATTTTACCCATCATTTCTGTCACATGATGGCAAAACACTGATCCTTTTTAAAGACGAAAATTATAGAGGAGATTTATACATCAGCAAATTTGAAGATAACACATGGCAAGTACCTAATAAGCTAAACAAAAACATCAACTCAAGGAACTGGGAAACCAATGCATGCCTCTCTCCCGATGGTAAATCATTATATTTTGTTAGCGACCGTAAAGGCGGATTTGGCGGACTTGATATTTATCGATCAGATTATAACGAAAAAACTCAATCCTGGGGCGAAGCTATTAACCTCGGCCCCGAAATTAACACGCCATTTAATGAAGAAACACCTACCATTTCTGAGGATGGAAAAACATTATATTTCAGCTCACAAGGACATTATAACATGGGAGGTTTCGATATTTTTTATTCCAACAAAGTTGGAGATAATCAATGGTCAACTCCCGTAAACATCGGATATCCTATAAACACTACCGATGATGATTTATTTTTCTTCCCTGTAAAACAAGGAAACTTCGCCTATGTGTCTTTATTCGACGACGAAGGTTATGGCCAGGAAGATATTATTCGGATAGAAATTTTTTCTCCCGACCATCCGTTTCTTATTAATGTAAAAGGACAGGTTACACTTCAGGATAACCAGACCGATTTTAATAAAAAAGATTTTAGAGTTCATGTTATGGATTCTTCCATTGCTGATGTAATTGACACGTTATTTCTGCAAGAAGAAACAGGAAAATTCAGTACCAAACTAAAGCCTGGTACTTATAAATTTATTTTTAAAAGCAACGAATACAGGCAAAAAATTAAAACGATCTATATTCCTGAAGACTATTCGCGTGACGATTTAAACTTTAATGTTGAATTAATACCTCTTGCTGTAACTACAGGCGAATACCTTACAATAAAAAGTGTATTTTTTGATTTTGATGATTTCCATTTAACTAAAGAGGCAAAAATAGAACTGGAACGTCTTTATAATCTCATGGTAAAATACCCAAGTTTATATATTGAAGTTATTGGACATACCGACGCCATTGGTTCTTCACAATACAATAAAAAACTATCCATTAAAAGAGCGCGGGCTGTTATCGATTATCTTACAACAAAAGGAATTGAGCAAAAACGGTTTGTAGCAAAAGGCGCCGGCAAAGACGAGCCCATTGCCATTAATACAAACAAAGATGGTTCTGATAATCCCGAAGGAAGAAAATACAACCGCCGTGTAGAAATGAAAATTCTTAAATCGGATAAAAAATTAATTATTAAAGATGATGTTAATATTCCCGAAAACATTAAGCACAGAAACCTGTCCTACTGCATCTTTATTTTAAAACAAAAAGAAAAACTACCCGATGATTATTTTAACCAATACGAAGCTTTACAATCATATCCTGTTAAAGAATATAAAAACACAGAGTATATTTATACTTTGGGGCATTCAAAAGAAAAGTCAGAATTAATTAAAATTTTTAACACTTTGCTAGAACTGGGTTTCAAAGAGGCTGAAATTATATCGAACTATGACCTTGAAAAACTAATCAATAAAAATAAAAAATATTCGGAAGTAATGGATTTAAAAAGCAATACTCCGCTTTACGGAATACAGCTAAAAGCCATGAAAAACCCGATTGACTTAAAAACTTTTGAACCTATAAATGTAAAAGAGGTTAAATGCCTTGACGGATATTACCGATATATTTTTGGTGAATTTAATTCATTTAAAGAAGCCAAAAACCAACTCGTTGAAATCATTGAAAAAGGTTATCCCGATGCCTTTATTGCAAATCTAAACCAACTAAAAATTGAATAGCTTAAGTGGTAAAATTACTCAATTAAGGGCCATTGAACCCAATGATATTGATCTAATATATCAATGGGAAAATGATACATCCATTTGGCAAATAAGTAATACACTCACTCCCTTTTCAAGAGCTATTATCAAACAATTTATTGACAATGCCCATTTGGATATTTTCCAGGCCAAACAATTACGCCTGATGATTGAAAAAAAGGATCAAAAACCTGCACAAACGATTGGCACAATTGATTTATTTGATTTTGACCCTTTTCATAAACGTGCCGGTGTAGGTATTTTAATTGCCAATAAACAAGACCGACAGCAAGGTTATGCCACCGATGCTTTAGAGGTTTTAATTAATTATAGTTTTTCAGTATTACAGCTACATCAGCTTTTTTGTAACATTTCCTGCGATAATGCTTCAAGCATTAAACTTTTCGAAAATAAAGGTTTTAAATTAATTGGAGTTAAGAAAGACTGGATATTAACTTCCGATGGATGGAAAGATGAATTAATGTATCAACTCATAAATTCCGGAATATCTTTCAAAAAATAATATTTCTGATTTTCAATATCAATTTTACAACAATAATGTTCTAACCCATTGGTAACTATTAAGAAT
The DNA here is from genome assembly GCA_046538755.1 of Thiohalospira sp. Classification (GTDB taxonomy): domain Bacteria; phylum Bacteroidota; class Bacteroidia; order Bacteroidales; family UBA12077; genus UBA12077. Next base: position 21,147 of record JBKHIH010000017.1, on the reverse strand, counting down.
TTAACATTTAACTTCATATTATACCGTGCAATCTGATCAAAAACTTTTTGATCAATTTTAACCGTTGTAGCTTTGCATTCAACAATTAAAAAAGGTTGTCCCGAACGGTTATAAACAACCGCATCGCTTCTTTTCGACAAAGTATTTAGTTTAAACTCCTTTTCAACAGCAATTAGCGAGGCAGGATATTTTTTTTCTTCGACAAGGTATTTTAGAAAATTTTGCCGAACCCACTCTTCTGGAGTTAATATCACATATTTCTTTCGAATAAAATCAAAAATATATTTTCTTTGTTCTTTTAATTTTATATTAAACGAATAAGTTGGTAAATTTAGCCTCTCCATTCTAATCAAAAATTAGAAATAAATTTACCGAAATATCATGCTTTTTTAAGAGAAAAAAAAATAATACCTGATGATATGAAAACGAAAGATGAAATTGTTAAAGACTGGCTCCCGAGATATACAGGATGTCCTTTAGACGAATTTGGAGATTATATCTTATTAACTAATTTTAGCCATTATCTTGAACTATTTGCCCAATGGAATAAAGTACCCATTAAGGATATTTCGGCCAACATGCCATGTGCAACTGCCGACGGTATTACCATGATTAATTTTGGGATGGGAAGTGCAAATGCGGCTACTATTATGGATTTATTAAGTGCCATTGAACCAAAAGCAGCATTATTTCTTGGAAAATGCGGCGGGTTAAAAAAGAAAAATAACCTGGGCGATTTTATATTACCCATAGCAGCCATACGAAGCGAAGGTACTTCCGACGATTATTTGCCTCCTGAAATTCCTGCACTGCCAGCATTTAAGTTACAAATGGCCGTATCGAGTTCTATTCGTGAAATCAAGCGCGATTATTACACCGGTACGGTTTATACTACCAATAAAAGGGTTTGGGAGTACGACAGCAGGTTTAAAAAGTATTTGATGAAAACAAGGTCTATGGCGATTGATATGGAAACTGCAACCATATTTATTGTTGGATTTGCCAACGAAATACCTTCTGGCGCATTATTAATGGTTACCGACCAACCCATGATCTCTACGGGTGTAAAAACCAGTAAAAGCGATAAACTGGTTACCGAAAAATTTGTCGACGACCATGTAAGGGTAGGAATAGATGCACTGAAAGAAATAAAAAACAATGGCGAATCGGTAAAACATCTTCGATTTTAAAAAAATGGACTAAAGGATTTAGGTATGAAATATGAGCAAATAATCACTGATTTAAAAAATAAAATCTATAAACCCATTTATTTTCTTTTTGGCGATGAGCCTTATTTTATCGATTTAATAACAAAATATATACAAAATAATGTCCTTTCAGAAAGTGAAAAAGCATTTAATCAAACCATTTTATATGGAAAAGATACGGATATCTATACAGTAATTAACGCAGCCAAAAGATTTCCGATGATGGCAAACCATCAGGTCGTTATTGTAAAAGAGGCACAGAATATTAAAGATATTGACCCGCTTATTCATTATGCATCAAGCCCATTAAAATCAACAATTCTGGTTATCAACTACAAATACAAAACAATTGATAAACGAAAAAAACTATACAAAGTAATCCAGGAAAATGCTGTAGCATTCGAATCAAAAAAACTTTACGATAATGAAATACCGGTTTGGATCAATAACTATGTTAAAACCAAAAACAAACAAATTGACCCAAATGCCGGAATGCTGCTTAACGAATATTTGGGCAACGATTTAGGTAAAATTTCCAATGAATTGGATAAACTCATTATTACTTTACCCGAAAATGAAGTAAAAATCACTAGCTTGCATATTGAACGCAATATTGGTATTAGCAAGGATTATAACAATTTTGAGTTGCACAAAGCATTAACCCAAAAAAATGTTTTAAAAGCAAACCGAATTGTAAACTATTTTTCTCACAACCCTAAAGATAATCCGATAACACTTACACTAACTACATTGTATATGTTTTATAGCAAAGTGCTGGCTTATCATTTTATTAAAAACAAAAAAGACCGGCGAAGTGTAGCAGCAACTCTAAAAGTAAACCCATATTTTGTTGGTGATTATGAATCTGCTGCCAGGCAATATAATCCAAAAAAAACAGTTGAAATTATTGAGTTGCTCAGAGTATACGATTTACGTTCGAAAGGATACAATAATGTAAGCACCTCACACGGAGAATTATTAAAAGAATTGGTATACAAAATATTACATTAAAATATACAATATGACAATATTTATCATTATCATAACTTCGTTAATATCTATTCTGGCTTTTGGCAATAGAGAATTATTCGAAAAATTACAATTAAACCCTTACAGGGTATATCATAAAAAAGAGTGGTACAGGCTTATATCGCATGGTTTTCTGCATGCCGACTGGATACATTTAATCATCAATATGATTGTTTTGCTTTCGTTTGGAAGCGCTGTAGAAAATATTTTTAAGCAACTTGCTGCCAACGGAGTAATTAAATCGCCAATTTTTGTTTTTGTGTTGCTTTACTTTATAAGTATGGTTGCTGCAACTTTAACTACTGTTTTTAAACAAAAAGATAACACATGGTACAATTCAGTTGGTGCTTCCGGTGCAGTCTCTGCCGTAATTTTTACCAGTATATTTTTTCAACCTCTGGCCAGGCTCTATTTATATGCTGTAATTCCAATACCCGGAATTGTTTTTGGCGTTTTATACCTGGGCTATTCGCATTATATGAGTAAAAAAGGTGGAGATAACATCAATCATGATGCCCACTTTATTGGTGCTGTAGTTGGTTTTATTTTCCCGTTATTTTTAGATCCTTCTTTAATTCATATATTTTTAGATCAACTTTTTAATTTTTAAATGAATATGAATAAGGCTGTTTTTTTTGACAGAGACGGAGTTATTAATTTCGAACGTGGTGAATATACTTATCTTCCAAGTGACTTTATTATTAACGAAGGCATTATTCCATCGCTAAAAAAGTTGCAGGATCATAATTTTTTATTGATTATTATTAGTAATCAGGGTGGTATTTCAAAAAAACTTTATACCAAAGAGCAGGTTGAAAAAGTACATCAATATCTAATTAAAGAATTAAAAAAACACGAAATACTTTTAACAGAAATTTATTACTGCCCGCATCATGCAGCTTTTGAAAATTGCTTATGCCGCAAACCCAAAAGCCTGATGCTGGAAAAAGCCATTGCCCGTTTCGATATCGATATCTATCAGTCGTATATGATTGGCGACAGCGAAAGAGATATTGCTGCTGCTGAAAAGGTTGGACTGAATAACATCAGGATTGAACCCAATGAGAATATTGAAAAATATATCAACACAATTTTGGATAAGTAATTTCGAATATGCCAGTAAACTCATTCATATTATTTAATGGAAATTATCATCTTAAAGAGGATTTTGGTTTGAGCTACAAAAACAGAGCTTTCTGCTATGGCGATGCCCTTTTTGAAACCATGCATGCTAATGGTTCGCAAATACAATTTTTTGCCGACCATATGATGCGTTTGCGATTTGGCATGAAAACCCTGGGTATGGATGTCCCTTTAAACATTGAAAATAATTCTTTAGAAAAAGAAATCATTAAACTGCTCCATAAAAATAAACTTTACCAGGGAGTAAGAATCCGTTTAACGGTTTTTAGAAATGAGGGTGGTAAATACACACCACTCAATAACTCTATATCGTATCTTGTAGAAACTGAATATACAGAAAATGAGCAATACCAGCTTAACGCTAAAGGCTTATCGATTGGTTTATTCGACCAGATTAAAAAGCCGGTAAATAAACTATCCAATCTAAAATCTACCAATGCATTGATTTATATTCAGGCTGGTTTGTATGCCCGACAAAATCATTATGATGACTGCATCTTAATAAACGAACAAAACCGTTTGATCGAAGGGGTCAGCTCAAACCTTTTTTTGGTGAAAAATCAAATATTGCATACACCTCCATTAACTGACGGGCCGGTAGCCGGTATTATGCGCAAACAAATTTTAAAAATTGCCGATTCGCTAAACTTTAAAATTATTAACAATCATTCTTGCTACGAGCAAGATTTACTACAAGCAGACGAAGTGTTTTTAACCAACAGCATTTCAGGTATTCGGTGGGTATTGGGTTATAAAGAACGCCGGTATTTTAATTATACAGCAAAACTGTTGCTCGATGAATTAAACAAATATGCATTCAATATTTAGAAGTCATCAGTTCATCGCAGGATTTTCCGGAAAATTTGCCCAAATTTTATATTTTTTACCCAGGTCGTTCAACGTCTTTTTCCAGATATTTTTATCGGCCGACATAATTTTCGATGCTTTTACTTCGCTTACCAGCCAGGCATTTTCGGCAATTTCTTCCTCAAGTTGTTGTGGCCGCCATCCAGAGTATCCCAAAAAGAAACGTACCTGCGAAGGTTTTACCATACCATCTTTAATCAATTCTTTTAAACTATCAAAATCGCCACCCCAGTATACATTTTCAATTACATGAACCGAGTTAGGAATAAGTTCGCCTAAAGTATGTAAAAAGTGAACCGTATCTTTACCTACGGGGCCACCAACATATACTTTGGCTTTAAAATGAGGAAAATCGGAAAGAATTTCGTTTACAGGTAAATCGATCGGTTTATTTAATACAAAACCAACGGAACCCTGATCAGAATGTTCGGTAATAAAAACCACCGAACGCTTAAAATATGTATCCGAAAGCAGTGGTTCAGAAATTAAAATTCTACCCTGCTTAGGCGCTAAATTTTCGTGTTCGATGTTTAAAAAATCAAAATCAAGATACATTCCCATAGGCAAATAGTATAAGCTGAATTTACAAATTAATCAAATTTTTGCAATCTTCAAAAATAATTCAACACTTTTTAACAATAATTAACATTCTAATAATCAAATAATTTGAATAAAAACTTATAAAGCCTTTATAACATTATTAACATATTTAAGATTAAAAAGTTAAACTAAACCCTAAGTTCATCGTCCAAAAATGTGTTGATATCAAATTTTTATCTATTTTAGAGATGTTTTTTCACCTAAAAAAGTTGCTAATGAACCGCTTTTTACAAAAAAACCTATCGATCCTCTGTTTTTTATTATTTTTCATTATTCCTTCTTTTGCCAATGATCAACCTGATTTAAAAGAGCCTCAGTTGCAACAGGATGATGTAAGTATTGAAATGACTGATGTAATTGTAAAAAATATTGAAACCAATATTAAAATTCATTTTAAAAATCCAGAATTCAGAAAAACTTTCGAAGGTTACCCTGTAACCCTTTATATTAATGGTGAACCTGTTGTTGTAAGAGTAGTAAAAGGAGCAGCAACTTTAAAATACAAGTTTACAAAAAAACAAACCTTTCAAATTCAAATTTCAGAATACACCTTTACAAAAAAAGTAACCCCTATTCCATTATGGTTTTCAATCATTCCGCCACTGATTGCTATTTTATTTGCACTCATTTTTAAAGAGGTTTTTACAGCATTATTTATAGGAATTTTGGTTGGAACCACTACCATGTTTTGGTATCAGGATGTATCATTAATCCCAGCTATTTTCAAAGGTATTTTTGCCATAGTCGACACCTATATTATAGAAGCCTTGACAGAAAGCGGACATATGGCTATCATCATTTTTTCAATGCTCATTGGCGCCATGGTTAATATTATTACCCGTAATGGCGGAATGAAAGGGATTGTTAAGATTTTATCCAGATATGCCAATAGCCCTCGGTCAGGCCAGTTTGTTACCTGGCTCTTGGGAATTGCCATTTTTTTCGACGATTATGCCAATACACTGGTTGTTGGAAATACCATGCGCCCGGTTACCGACCGGCTAAAAATTTCGAGAGAAAAACTGGCTTATATTGTAGATTCAACAGCAGCTCCAATTGCAGCTATTGCTTTTGTTACTACCTGGATTGGCGCTGAGCTAAGTTATATTCAAGATGGAATAGCGACCATAGGCATTGACGAAAGCCCATATAATGTATTTATTAATTCGCTGGCCTATTCATTTTACCCAATTTTTACTTTAATTTTTATATTGATATTAATACGCAAACAGGTTGATTTCGGGCCCATGTTTAATGCCGAGAAAAAAACCAGGTTATCCGATGCAAATTATATAGACGACGATAATACCACTTTCTCTAACCAGCTCAATGAGTTGGAGGTGCCCGACCATATAAAACCCAGATGGTACAATGCTGCAATTCCTGTATTTATCGTAATATTCGGTACTTTTGCCGGCTTGCTGTATACAGGATGGAATCAGGAAGTATGGACTGATGATGCCATCGGTTTTTCTAAAAAACTTTCGGTAATAATAGGTAACAGCGACTCTTATAAGTCTTTGTTATGGTCGTCGATGTGCGGAGTATTAATGGCAATTTTATTAACCCTTTCGCAAAAAATCTTAAATCTGAAAAACACTGTCGACAGTATGATTAATGGTTTCCGCACAATGCTTACCGCAATTGTTATCCTGATTTTAGCATGGTCAATTGCCCTGGTAACCAAACACCTGCATACTGCAGATTTTATTTCTCAAACATTGGTAAGTATCAACATTTCTCCACAATTTATTCCTGCACTCACATTTATATTGGCTGCATTGGTTGCTTTTTCAACCGGATCATCGTGGGGAACCATGGCTATTTTATACCCGTTAATATTACCAGCATCATGGTTGATTGCACAAAATTACGGGTTAGAGCATGGCGGTTCGCTGGATATTTTCCACAATGTGGTTTCGGCGGTTCTTGCCGGTTCGGTGTTGGGCGATCATTGTTCACCCATTTCGGATACTACGATTCTAAGCTCGCTTGCAAGCTCGTGTAATCATATTGAACATGTGCGTACACAATTGCCTTATGCTTTAACGGTGGGTGGCGTAGCAATAGTTTTTGGAACCATTCCTTCTGCTTTTGGCATTTCAGCATGGATATTATTCCCTGCGGGAATAATCATTATGTATATTATTGTAAGGGTTTTTGCGAAAGCGTATTAACTGTGTTTTTTACTAACGTTGTCGGGTGAAAGAATACCGTAGGTACAATTTTAGTCCGGTTTTTTGGAAGCTTACATTCTTATTTCCGAAATTGATAAACAATTTAATAATATCTTTCATAATAGTTTATTTATAATTTTCGATTAAATCTAATGTGTAAACAGAACTTGAATAACCATAAAGACTGGTAAGATATTCATGTATTTCCTCGTTCATAAATATGGATGAACCATGTTTTAAATATTTATTGACTATTGAATTATGATGAGTTGCCTGAAAATCAAGCTCTGATACTAAACTATCAAGTATTAAACTATTTTTGTATTGCTTTTCGTCTTCAAACTGAATATAGGGATTGGCACCTTGTTTTAATAATACCAATACTTTTTCGGTATTTCTTTTTTGTGCACAATTGTATAAATGTATATCTATCTCATTAGCTCCGATTGCTAACAATTCATTAAACTGTTCACCTTCATACCACTCTTCATCCTCACCAAGTGCCCAAAGGAGTTTATAAAATTTAAAATAATTAATTTCTGGTATCTTATTGTTCGACCCAAATTTATTATTAATTATTTTAATGCACTCTTGCGTATGTGCATAATACTGTTTTGCATGATCTTTTTTTTCTTTGCTATAGCTCCATATTTCCAGATTCATTCGTAGTATTTCGAACACAGTAAACTCTATGGTTTTTTGAGGGTGCCAATACCATTGGTCATATGGAATAGGAATTGAAAGAACGCAATCTTTTTCGGATTGAATCAATTGTTCGAGATTTTCTGATTCGGAAAAATATGCAGCGTAAAAGATTTGTGTTTGTTTTTTATTCATTTATCAGATCTTTAAAATCATCATAAAATGCTAAAGGGTATTCTTTTAACGGAGTAAATTCTTCTTTACTTATAAAGTCGGAAACATTTAAAGTTGTTTTGTTAAACCTTGTTTTTAGCTCGTTTAAGATATTCTCCCATAAGTAGTCGCCATAAGTTAAATATTGGGTGGGCCCTTGATCATCGAGATAAACAACTTCATTTCCACCAACAATTTCCTGAAATTCAAAAAGGCTTTTTCGATATTCGTTAAGTCTTTTAAATTCTTTATCATTGTTTTCAACTGTAAATTGCCAGCAAAGTTCCCACCAACGTCCAAAGTAAAGAGTTAAACATTCCTGGGTATTGTTATATATTGTACAATAATAATACTCATCAACAGGTCTAAAGAATTCATAATAGATTTTTCCAATACTTCTCTCGATCATTTCTTTTAAAAAATTATTATTTTTAATACCAGGCAGTTTATATACATCCTCATCGTATTGATGATAATATTGATGCAACTGATAATACTCATCCCATAAGAATACCGTTGTTTTTGCTTTTGGATAATTAATTCTCCCTAATTTTATTATTTGATATGTAGAAATATCTTCACCTGTTTTAAAATTGAATTTATCCTTATCCTGATAACCATATTCAACATTAACTTTAAACCGTTTGCTTAAATCTAATGCAAGAGCTTCAAGACTATTTGTGTTTAGGTTATGTTTTCCAATACCAACAATATCGTGTCCCATAAGCTTATAATTTATTAAATTAAAGTTACTAAAATTTAGGGTGATTGCAAATTTTATATTTTATGGTTTTTTATTGATAGGCTATGAGACTTGTTATCTTAAACATACGGGTTGTAGCATATACAACTGACGGGGTAAACCGGTTGTGATAAGTTTCCTCCTTTCCACCTAAGGAGCTGTCCAAAGAGCCAGTAAACAGCCATTGCAAACGATTCCGATTGACATCTGGAGAATGAAGCAATCTGCTGATATTCAACAATATTGAGTCTTCATTTCATTCGCATTGACACTTGAGATTTTGAACACCCTCTTAAAGCCAACTGATAATATAAAATAGACAGGTCCGGAGCATAGGGTTAACTTTTCTGTTATAAGATCCTTCTCCTATTTCTGAATAAAGAACGGGTTCACCCGTTCGATAAAAGCCTTTTTCTCAACTTACAAATTCGTAACACACACACAACTGACGGGGGTAACCTGACGGGTTAACCCGTCAGTTGCTTAATTACAGGTCGTAAGCGGTTTATTGGGTGTAGTATTTATCAAAATTCTTAACACCAAAATTAACGAACGAGTGAACCCGTGCGTTTAAACCTTGTTTTGTCAGTTTGGAGATTATAGCTAATAATAAAAGGCAGGTTTTCTTACTTAATTGCTAACAGACGGGCGAACCCGTCTGTTAGGGACTACAGAATTCATTTATTAGGACCAAAAACGGGGGTAACTGTTGAGTGTAACAGACGGGTTAACCCGTCTGTTATAGGGCTACAAGATAAAGATCAGTTTATTAAGCCTAAAATTCCACAATACTTAGATTTACAAACTTTCCTCAACAACCTTAATTTCTTCTTCGGTTAAATCATATAATTCATAAACCAATTGGTCTACTTCTTTTTCCATATTTGAAATTGATGTTGTAACAGATTTATGATTTTTAGATTGCTCATCAAAGTATTCAATCCATTCTGATTCTTCGGATAACGAAAACTTAATCTTTTGTTTGGATAGTTCCTTTTTAAATCCGTTGAAATCTAATTCAAACAGGTTTTCCAATTTTTTGGTTTGCTTTAATTTGGGATATTTACTGAATAAAAGTTTGCTAAACTTTAATTGAAGCTTTTGTTTTTCAACGGTTTTTGAAATTATATCATTTGTAAGCTGAGTTAACAGGTTTTTAGGTTCTTCTGAAATAACTGGTATCGGAATTTGTTCAAAATATTGTGGTTTTACCTCAATGTAACCCCCGTTTCTAACAACACAAATGTTGGTTAGAAAATACCATACCAATTTTGAATTTAATATGGCAGTTAAAAACTTGTCGTTTGTTGGTAAAATTACTGCTGGAGCATTTATGTATGCTCCCGTTTCGTCAAAGGCAAACTTGTTTGAATTTTGTAGGTTAGGAAAAACAACTTTGGGTTTTTCAAAATTCTTATAGTAATCAACTGAATCTTGAATTTCAAACCATTTGTAACTTCCTGGTTTTCTTCCTGTATTTTGTTCTGAAGAAATTTTCGGTGTTAGTTGAATTCTAAATTTCTCAAAATATTCTTTTATCACTGGAAATTGGTCAATGTCTATTCCTCTTCTTGAAAAAATAATTTGCTTATCAATTTCTGGAATATTCCATTTTTCAAGGTCTTTACCTTCTAATAGGGGTTTAATTATTTCTGCATCTTTAATATTTCGATTTTCAACTTCCTTCTTAAATTTAGAATCAACAATAAAAGCTTCATTATAACCAGTTACTATTCCACGGTTACATTTACCATAAACATCTCTAATCGTTTTATTTAGTTTTAGTTTTTCAATAAGAATTACAGACTGATTGCTTTTAAAACTCCAGTTGTTCTTGTCTAATGAGGTTTGATTTACTGAAACAATCTTGTGAAAATCAATATCAACAACAGGTGATTGGCTCGTCCTTGGGATTTTTATGTATTCAAATGATTGGTCGTTATTTTTTTTGTTCTTAGCAATTATAATTACAGGATATGTTGTTGCTCCTTCAAATATCTGGACTTCCTTAAAATCAACATATTTTAAAAATTGCACTTCATTTTGTAAATATTCCCTCACTGAAACACCCGCCGTGGTTTTATCAAATGTATTTGAAATGAAACCAAATAAACCATTTGGTTTTAAAAGTGTAAATGAATGCTCATAAAAATAAGAAAACAAATCACCCGCAGGATTATAGACAACATAGTTTTTTGCCAAATAGTCCCTGCAAAAGCCTAAAAGTTCGGCTCTAACATATGGCGGATTCCCAATCACAGCATCAAAACCACCTTTATATTCGGTACGAAAAGCATGTTGGTATGTACACTTCATTTTTTCGATAATACGGGTTAACCCGTCAGTTGCTTTGGGGAGTTGGTGTTTTTGGCGGTTGTTTTTAATATACGTTATGGTTTTTTGTAGCTGCTCGTCATTTTTTATTTCTTCTGAATGAAAGCTTTTTGCCCAGAATTTTTCTTTCGTACCATCGGCATACATGGCTGCCTGCTGTTTAACCGATGGGTTCACCCGTCGGTTATATTCAAAAGCTGATTTCCCTTTCCATTTTCCAATAAGGTTAGAAAGCTCCTCTTTTTCGCATACGATAATTGCATGTACATGATCGTTGCAAATACTACATTCCAATATATTTAAATCGTAATCGGCTGCTGCTTTGGAAAGTTCATCAGCAATAATTTCCTGTTGTTCCTTCGATAATTCCGGGTATGTTGGAGCTATATAACCTGGTTCAACCTGACGGGTAAACCCGTCAGTTAAGGCATATCGTGAATTATGCAAAACTATGGTTACATGCCATGCCTTTTTATCTTTTTCTTTGAATATTTCCGGAAACTCTTTTTGCCAATTAAAAGCTTTTTCTCCTGCAACTTCGGGGTCATCAATTAGAGAGTTTCCACATTTAATATGATTGCTTAATGTGGTTAATTTTCGTCCTTTTTGTGCTGTTCGTAACCAAAGTGAAAGTTTTGCAATTTCGACGGACTCTTCGTTTAAATCTACTCCGTATATGTTTTTTTCGAGAATTTTGTCTTCCACATCGGGGAATACGATAGAACCACCCAACAATTGAAATTTTAGTTCATCAATCTTTTTATGTTCCTGAATTAAAAATTCTAATGCCTGATTTAAAAAAGCACCGGAACCACAAGCAGGGTCGAGTATGGTTATATCTAACAACCAATCGCGATATTGTGTTAATTTATCGTCTAAGGCACGTACAATATTTTTTTTACGATTTTTGCGTCCTTTGGCATATTCTTCATCAATAATTTCTAATTCAGCTCTTTTTTCTTCGCACAGTTTTCCAACTGTATTTTCAACGATGTATTTAGTTATATATTTCGGCGTGTAAAAAATACCGTCTTTTTTACGTTTTGTTATTTTACTATCGGAGGGGTGAACCCCTCCATTTAATGAAGCCTGAATACTTTCTATTTCACCCAACGAATGTTCAAAAATATGGCCCAATATATTTACATCCACTTCGGTTTCGAAATCGTACGTGCTTAACTGAACGGTATATTTGTGCAATATTTCATCATCAATTTTAATATGGTCTAAAATTTCATCAGGAGCAAACAACCCACCATTGTATGGGAAAATATCGTACTTTTTGCCTTTGAAACCTTTGTTTAAATAACCAAAATATTTTTTAAAACGCTCGTAAAGCGGAACATATGCGTCTAAATCATCTTTTAGCGTAATCCATTGCTTTACGATTTCGCTGATGGAGTTGGGAGGAAGCAATAACCTGTCTTCGGCAAAGAAAATGAATAGGAATCTATCAAGTAGTTTTTGTGTTTTCTTAAAAAGAACCAGCTTATTGTATTCGGGATTGTTTTTTACGATGTTATTAAAAATTTCCTGGCGAAATTTTGAGTAATCGTTGTATAGTTTTTTGGTAACATTCTCTTCCTGTAAAACGGATGCTTCCTTTATTTTTAGCGGAATATCCTGTAGAATGTTATCTTTTAAAAAGCAGAGCCAAAGTAAAGCAAAATTTTCACGTGAAAGGTTGAATAAATCGAACTCGATATGGTCAACTGCATTTTGAATGTAAATCCTGATTTTCTCGAAATTCGATGTAATTATATACTGGCATTTTGGATGGTGATTTTTGTATCCGAAGGCTTGAGTTTCAACTGTATCCAGATCGGTTGTTTGGGTTGATTTAAGCTCGATTACTGCAATAACGTCGTTATCTTTGAGTATTGCTCCATCGGCTTTTTTGCTGTCGTCAACGTTCTTTTTTTCGAGTACAAAATTGTAGTTTGGATCCGGTTTTAAAGTGTAACCCAAAATGTTTACGAATAATGCAGTAACAAAACCGCTCTGGTATTCTTCTTCTTTTGATTCGCGGATATTTTGCTGTATTTCGGGATTACCGAAATAGGTTTGAAATTCGGTGTACTTTTTATCAATTAGCTCAGGGTTTAATTCGTTCAGGTATTTTTTTACTACGGAGGTTTGGAACAGACTCATATTATTTTCTTTTTTACAGGAGCTCTAAATTAATGATTTTTCATATAAAATCTTTAAATTGCATCAAAAACCAACGATTATGAAGAAAATCATCTTGTTTTTATTTATAATAATTCCTATAATTTCTTATTCGCAGGTTGAAAACTGTAAACTTAATGAAATTGAATTAAAAGGCAATGTTCAGGTTGTTGAACATAATGCTGATTTGAATGTGTATGTAAGTCAATACGAAGGTACAAATACGTTTCTGGTTAGTTTAGTGTATCATCCCGGACACTGTGGAGAGTGGAGAATTGTCGAATTTAATGGCGATTTTACAATCCGTATTGTTAAGTATGAGGCTCAGGCAGATCTTGTCATAAAACTTAAAGAGACAGATCTTAAAGATGAATTTGTAAAAAAATATATAGGGTGGGAATTAAATTGATTATCCAATATTTTTTATTTTTTCATGTTCTTTCTTATGACAATTTGGGCATACAACAATAAAATTTTGTGGTTTAATTTTCCTGTATTCTTTATCATCATAGTTGTCGATTATTTCATGCATTTCAAAGAAATCTGAAAAAAATTCAGAATATGGATTATGTTTGATCTTACAAATTGAACAAGTATCTTTACCAGTTATTATCTTTTTATATTTATTAAACTCTAACCATCTTAGATTGTATTCCCTTATGTAGTGTAACCAATAGCGATAATGACTTTCTGTTGGAGTAACCCGAAAAGTAAAATACCACCAATTATCGTTAAAGATATAGTTTAGTTCTCTATCTAACCAGTTAGCAAAATATATAGTATTTGAATTGTATGCCCTTATCTTTCTTCTTTCATTTAATGCAGGGAGCTTATAGAAAAAATCTTTGTTAAGAAGATCTGAAGTAAATAATATTTTAAATCTAACAGGAACTTGAAATAGAGACCTGTCATATATAGTATTTTGTTTATTAGATGGTATTTCGCTAACTTTTTTAGCATAATCTGTTATCTCACCAATTCCAATCAGACCAGCATATTCATTAGTTTCTTTATAAATCATTATTTTATTTCCAGGAAAAATATAGTTTGTCTTTTTAACAGCAACATATGATTCTCTATTAAATGGGTTTGAAAAGTAGTCTGATAACTCAATATCTATTTTTAGTAAGACGCTCATATTAAAAAAAGTTTTAGATTATGAATTTAATGAATTAAAATAACAAAGTGAAAAGAAGCGTGGAATTTAAACTTTTTTGCTCCGCTGCGCTGCGCAAAAGTGTTTAAATGCGGGTTGGCAAAATTATAAATGCAGCCGAAAGGCTGCAAAGCACGTTGGAATACTAATTTTTTACCTGTCATACCTATCGAACCAATCCTGATAAATATATTGTCAAACCACTGCGAAAAGAAATAATATTTTAATTGTCAGTATGAGATATGGTTTCAAACTTGCAAAAGGTGTCAAACCGGAAAAAAGTTAATTTGATTTTTGACTTGTCAAAATGAGATAAAATTTTTGGATTTTTTTAGACGCCTTATTTGTAACGGTCCCGCGTTATGGAGCGAGCGGGTTTCCGCCGCGTTTCAGTGTCACCCGTTAATAAAGTTTAAAAGTAGTAAAAAGCTTGTGAACTGCCAAACCCCCGCATTATTTTGAACAGCTGTTGGCGGTTGTTTAATTTGGTTTCATAACTTTATATATGGATGTCATACTCGTATAATATAGAGCGTCATCAGTTTCATCATATGCTGGTAGCCACCAAAAATCAAGTATTAAATTTCCCCATCGATCAAAGTCAAACCAATATGCATTTCCATTATCTGGATTTAAAGGGCTACTTCCAATAAAAAACAAGTCTCCCATAAAACCTAAATTGGCTGATGAACCCCAACGTATTCCATCTTGCCTATCTTCACGTGTCCAAATAATATGTCCATTTGAATTGTCGTAACAATATAATTTTTCTGTGGCACTTATTGTCTTTTCTTCTGTTACCAAAGGTACTTCTACATTATAACTTACGTCTCTATCTTTAGACCAAATATAATCACCATTAATTTTACTTCTGCATGAAATATAATCGTTACTTGACACAATAATTGAATTGTTTGTTGATGAAATATCAGCAGGAGTAGATTCTTTATTATTAAATTCATTCAATTTAACTTCCCATGCAACTTCTGAACTAGTTATATTATAATTAACTAAAATTAATTCTGATTCCTTTTGAGTTGTAATTACAAGTCTTGTTGAAGAAGAATCCTTATAAAAGTGCGGTTTCTGCACTTCAATAAAAGAACCATATTCAATTGGGGGAACAAAATATATAAATGTTTTTTCTTGTTTTTCTATGTCGATTTCATAAATATTTAATCCATCCTGACTATACTCAACAATATAAACTTTTTCATTTAAAGGATAAATACTGCTTTGAGAATTATAAGATTCAATTTCCCATTCAGTTTTCATTGTATTTAAATTAATAGCAACAACTTTATCACATTCTTTTTTAGAAATTAATAAGTTCTTATATAAATATTTATTTCCAATATAAAATGAACAACCCAATATCTCATTAATAGTTTCTTCCCATTTTTCAATATATGAACCATTTATCTTTGAAAATTTATATAAAGATGCTTTACGAGTTGAAGGATCCCCAATTGCAACTATTAAATAATCTTCAAAAATTATTGGGGAACTCTTCCAATTTCCAGTTGGTATTATTGATGGAAATTCCTTTTCCCATATTATTTCCGGTTCTTGACTATCATCTTCCTTTCTGCAACTTAAAGTTATGAAAACTAAAATTATAACTAAATATTTCATGATGCATAAAATTAAATTACCGCCAACAGCAGTCTGTCTAAAAATCGCTTTTTTTCAATATAAACTCAAATATATTAAATTTTAGGGTAAATAAGACAGCTTTATACCGGACATAAAAAGTTATTCAATTGTTTTTCTAAAATTTTTATGGCCTTATTTTGACTTAAAATCATCCTAATTTGACTCAAAAAAGTTAAGATATGAGATATTTTTTCTTGCAAGCACTTTATTATAAGGTATTTACCGATAATGTTTGTAATTCTGCGCAGGTTATATGCAATAAACATCAATCCTACATCCGATTCTGCTCTTTCAATTTCCTGTTTTGTGAGTATGTAGCTAAACACCCATTGACGTTTTATAGTTCCGTACAAGTGCTCTAAAATGGCTTGCCGCTTACGGTACAAATCTTTATTACATGTTATTTTTTCTTTATTTTTCTCAATATAAGGTGCATATTCGCTCCGGCTGAGTGATATCGCGTACGGCCATTCTCCACAAAATCTACTTTAAATCCATATTCATCTAATGGCAAGCTATTTACAAACAAGCCTATCAGGCGTACTTCGTTATCTTGTTCAATTGATTGGCCAAGAGACACAGGAAACAGATTTATTTGCGAGCGTTGTGTTCCTGTAATGTATTTCATGATTTATACGATTTGTTTATCCTAATTTACTGATAAACAAGCAAGTTGTCAAAATATAATAAAGGCTAAATGCCTGATTGTTAATAATTTTTATAAAAATATTAATAAAGGAGTCTTTAGATAGTCTGACGGTTAGCTATATGCAAAATGCGGGATTTTCGGAGACGCGTTCTCATCCCCCGATAAAAAGCCTGACTAAAGCTCCAAAACTTAGATGTCAGGCCGAACACCCGCATTTTGTATATATCCTGTTGACAGTTGGCATTTATTTCAACTCATAACTTGTACTTCTCCCTCCAGCTTCTTGTTTTTTCAATATGTCTTTGCTGATTAAATGATTAATATCCCGGATTGCCGTATCCTTTGAACATTTTGCAATCTTTGCCCATTTTGAGGATGTCAACTTGCCTTCAAATCCGTCCAATATTTTTTTCAATAATTTTTTCTGTCTTTCGTTAATTTCTGTTTCTGAATGTTTTTTCCAAAATTCGGCTTTGAATAGAACCCGGTTTAAGACAATATCGGTAGATTTAAGTGAATTTATCAAACAATTTAAAAACCATTTTATCCATTCAGTTATCTCAAGATTACCTTTTTGTGTTTTTTCAAGTATTTCATAATACTGTTTCCTTTCAAGTCTAATTTGAGCTGACATACTATAGAATCGTTGTGTGCTTTTATCTGATTGTGCTAATAACATATCTGTTAAAGCTCTTGCAATTCTACCATTTCCGTCTTCAAATGGATGAATTGTAACAAACCATAAATGTGCTATAGCTGCTTTGAGTACTAAATCATTTTCAAAATTATTGTTGAACCAATCTAAGAACATATTCATTTCCTTATCAACTCTTGATGAATCGGGTGCTTGAAAATGCACTTTTTCTTTTCCCATTGCTCCAGATACAACTTGCATTGGTCCAGTTGTATCCTTTCTCCAATCCGCCACGGTTATCTTAGACATTCCACTTCTACCAGTTGGGAACAATGCCGCATGCCAATCAAAAAGCCTTTCTTTTGTTAAAGGTTTAAAGCAATTCTGTGTGGCATCAAGCATCATTTCAACAACACCATCAACATTCCTGTCAGATTCAACTGAACCAGCAATTTCCATTCCTAACTTTCTCGCAATAGATGAGCGTACTTGGTCTGGATTTAGAAATTCACCTTCAATTTCAGAAGACTTTAAAACGTCAAGGGTCAAGGTGTCAAGAAAAGCTTCATTTCTGAGGTCGAAACCTAATGACTCCATCTTTCCAAATAATCTTCCTTGTAAATTTCTGGTTTCACTTAATAGACGTACAAATTCATCACTATTCCATTTAAGGTTGGGCCAATCGTCTTTCTGATATATATAAACCTTCATTCGTTTCATGTTTTGCGACGAATATACTGTTTATTTGTCGCATTTCAAAATCATTCGTCGCATTTTTTGCTACAAATAAATCATTTTTCGTTGCACCATTTTTTTTAGGACGGGACAATGCGTGCAGTCAACTGTCCTCAGCTTTGTAGCGTGCGGGTTTTGGCCCTTCATGCTTGTCCGCCGTTAACCAAGTTCAAATTTAGTAATTATTTATCATAAAATGCTGAAACCCGCATTCTATAAGAGCCGATGTTAACGGTTGCTATTTTATTTTTATGTCTATAATTTAAATTTAAATCCAAATGGAAAAAATGTAAATGCATAGAAATTATTAAAGCTTTCAACATTCATCGATGAAAAATAAATTCTGTTAGGTAGTAAAGCTATTGAAGGGGAACATTCAATATACATTTTTTCAGAAAGTTTAATACTTGCTGTAAAACTTGCGTTTAAGTTTAATCCAAATCTATCACTATCCTTATTTTCATTCCAAAATACATGGACACCACCGAATCCAATTCCCAATGCCCAAATCATTCTATTACTCCTAGGATTTAATTTAAAATAATAATTGAAATTCAATAAATTCAAATTAGTTGGCAAGTTATCAGCATATTCCATTCCACTCACTCTATTATGTCTAGAGGTCTCAAATGATATTCCATATTGCCATCTTCCTTTCATGTCTTTTTTGTATTCAAAAAAAAGTCTTATTCCAGTTGAATTATATTTGTCAATGATTTGACCTGTCTGAATGCTTAGGAAGTCTTGTTTTTCAGCAATATCAACTGTCTGTGAATATCCAACTAATAACAAAAATTCAAATAAAAGAATTAATAGAATTTGCTTTATCATGTTCTGATGTCCTTTTAAATAATAACCCTTAACGGTTGATGGTAAGGTGTCGTGCGGGATTAATAGGCGGTTACTTATCAGTTTACAGCTAAGTTTTTTACGACTTACATACGCTCGCACACCTCTGAAACCCGCATGAACTATACTATGTGTTGTGCGTTCGTGCATTTTATCTTTCTGCAATTACTAACATTTCAAAATCATCCTTTGTTAATTTATCTTCTCGGGAAAAAGCTCCCAGTTTTGCTCCGAAAATTTCAATTTTTGTAAATCCAAGTGTTTTCAATAACCATGTTATCTCCGATGGGATGTAATATCTTTCGTTACATTGGAGTTCTTTTTCTATGCCATTGTCATCTTCAACTTTCGTTATGTTGTAATCTCTGAATGTTATTAAATCAAAAGTGTTTTTGTGATATGTTGCATTTCCATTATCAGTATTTGAGGCACAAAATTCCTCGATAGAATTGAATATTGGAAATAAACCATTGAGGGTAGTAAAAATAAATTTTGCATTTTCCTTTAATGATTGAGAAACATTTTTGAGGATTTCGAAATTCATTTCATCTGTTTCCATTAATGGGAAACCGCCTTCGCACATCATTATTGCAACATCAAATTGTTTGTCGAATGGAAGATTTCGAGCATCGTGTTTTAAGAAATCAATCCTCATACCTTGTTGTTTCGCCTTTTCTCTTGCTTTTCCCAGTAGGGATTCAGACAAATCAATACCAGTCATTGAATAACCTCTTTTTGCCAATTCAATTGAATGGCGACCTGTTCCGCACCCTATGTCAATTATTTTTAGTGCTTTATTGAAATTAATTTCCTTCTCAATAAAATCACATTCGCCAGCCGTTCCTTGTGCAAAAGATTCGTTGTCATATTTCTCACCGTAATTTTCGAATAATGTTTCGTACCACTGTTTTTTATTCATTTTTTCCCTTTTAAATTGGTTACTCTAGTGTTGGTAGTCAGTTTCTCTTGCATGACGCACAACAGCAGTCTGTCTAAAAATCGTTTTTTTTTCAATATTAACTCAAATATATTAAATTTTAGGGTAAATAAGACAGCTTTATACCGGACATAAAAAGTTATTCAATTGTTTTTCTAAAATTTTTATGGCCTTATTTTGACTTAAAATCATCCTAATTTGACTCAAAAAAGTTAAGATATGAGATATTTTTTCTTTTAAATACTTTATTATAAGGCCTTTACCGATAATGTTTATAATTCTACGCATGTTATATGCAATAAACATCAATCCTACATCCGATTCTGCTCTTTCAATTCCCTGTTTTGTGAGTATGTAGCTAAACCCCCATTGACGTTTTATAGTTCCGTACGGGTGCTCTACAATGGCTTGCCGCTTACGGTACAAATTTTCTAATTACAGCAAATTATTAATAATATGATTGTCAGGTAGCAGGTTATTATTTTAAAAGAAAAACTGTCAGGAAACTTAAAGCTATTAAATATTTATTTGTTAAAAAAGAGAAGAATTATTCTACTTGTTAAATTTTTAAACGCCTTGTTTATAACGGTCTCGTGCTAAGTTTAGCGCGGGGTTTTCGCCGCGTTTCATTGTTCCCCGTTGAACAACTTTACTCAGATAAAACTCCTGCCTGCCGAGAGGCAGGTAGTCAGCAAACCACCAAACACCCGCATGTACGGTGAACGCGTGTTATGGTGCGTAAATTCTTCTATTTATCGTAATGATATCGACAAGCATAAATTCTCACTTCGTTATCATCCGCTTGATAAACCAATCTATGCTCTCTGTCAATTCTACGAGACCAGTATCCAGCTAAATCGTATTTTAGTGGTTCTGGTTTTCCTTTCCCGTCAAATGGATTTCTTTGGATATCTTTAATTAAGTCATTAATTTTTTTAACCATTTTCTTGTCTTCATGCAACCAAGAAGTATAGTCTTCCCATGAATTCTTAGTAAAAATAATTCTCATTATTCTTCGATTAGTTTTTCATTAACGATATCTCCTGCTTTCATTTGTCTAATAGAATCATATAGTCTATCTGCGTTAGACTTTGAACTTAACAAATGAACTGTCTCCATTATTGAATTATACTCATCCAAAGAAATCATTACTGTCCCTTTTCCAGAACTACGCTTTATAATTAAAGTTTCATTATCAGATTCGACAGTGTCAAGAAACTTTTTCAGTCTCGTTCTAAACTCTGTATAATTTGCAGCTAACATATCATTACGCTTTTAAGTTACTATTAAAGTACAAAGATAAGTACTTTATTCGTAAAAGTCAAATTTTTGCGAGAAGAATTTATGCAGCATAACGTTTGATGGTATGGTGTCGTGCGGGATTACGAAGCGAAAACCTATCAGTTT
>JBKHIH010000016.1:0-49279 GCA_046538755.1 Thiohalospira sp. | reverse complement strand
ATATTACAAAATATTTTTCAAATAACTACCAACTATTTTTCAGTACATTACCTTAAATTATAAAACCTAAAATACTCAATTTTCGCCTTCCTTAATGCGATTTAGGTGGCAAAACAGCAGTTCACCTGTTTTCTCATCTCTTAAATGCATTCCATTACCTTCACAATATTTATAAAACTCGCAATCGGCGCAAATTCCTGTTTTTGTCCAGCTTTTATCTCTAAAAATTTCGTATTTATTCTGCCATACATCGGCAAAATTATCCTGATAAACATTTCCTTGAATAAAATTGTCTCTCAGGTTCGGGCAGGCAGAAATTGAACCATCAGCAAGAATAGATGCAACATTAATCCCTGCGCGGCAAATAAAAAAATTATCGCGAACTTCTCTTTCATAATTCCCTAAAAATCCCTCGCAACCATAATTCAATTTAATACTACCTTCCTTCCGGGTTTGCTTTATAAATTCAAAAAGCTCCTTAAATTCTTTTGGTTCCAATTGTAATTCACTATACGCACTAGCTCTGCCAATAGGGAAAACAGTAAAAATCCGCCATGCTTTAGCACCCAGATTTATCAATAGATCTTTGATTTTTTTTAATTCACCATAATTTCTTTGATTTACGCAGGTTACAACATCGTATTCCAGGTTTGTTTGCTCAGTTAATAACTGAATGGCATGGACTGCATTATGGTAACTACTTTTCACTCCTCGTAACCAGTTATGGGATTCTTCAAGCCCATCCAAACTAACAGTTACAGCCCTTATTCCTGACTTTAATAACGACTCAATCCTGTTCCGGTTCAGCAACATTCCATTGGTAACAATGCCCCATGGAAAGCCTCTTTTGTAAAGATTTAATCCAACCTGCTCCAAATCCTTTCTCAGCAATGGTTCTCCGCCTGTTAAAACAATCATGGTATGATTAGGATTTATAATTTCTTTTACCTGGTCGATTGCTTTGAAAAAATCTCGTGCAGGCATATCTTTTATGGTAGCATCTTTTTTACAGTCGCTTCCACAATGAAGGCAATTCAAGTTGCATCGTAAAGTACACTCCCAAAGGATATATTTTAACTGATGAAGTTTACTCTCATTATCACGGTATTTTGTAAAAAGATTAAGGGCAAGCTTTTTCCTGATCGGAATTTTTGTTACTGTCATTTTTTGGGAGTAAGCTTAATATCTAATTCTTTAGAAGTTTCTCCGCTATACCATTTCCCATCACCACCTGTAAATTCCGGGTCTTTAAATTCTACTATTGAATCCAAATCATGATAGGCTCCATTTTGTTCATGATCAATATCGGTAAATTTTATAACATAGGTTTGATCGGTTGGAAATCCCCAATCATCAGCAACCTGATAATTCCCTTCCTGATCGGTATAAGCAGTATCATTTTGCATGACAACTCTGATATTTCGAACCGGCTCATTTGATTCTTCAGACGACACAGTGCCATTAACAATAAATTTTGCAGAAGGTGTGCCATATTCAACGGGCTCAATGGAACTGGAACAGGCGAAATCTAAAAAAGCCATAAGGGAAACAATAGCTGCATTGTAAAACTTTAAATATCTATTTTTGATCATGCACATAACCTTTTTCTTGTATAGACGAAATCAAAACTTTTTCGGTTGCGTTAAAGTATGCAAAATCTAAATACATTTTTCAACGCTCTAAAACACCATATAGAAATAAAAAAGCTGGTTTGCTAGTACAACTTATTCATTCAAATTTGATACAGGTATCGTAAAATAAAATGAAGCACCTTGATCGGGTTTACTTTCTGCCCAAATTTTACCCCCGTTTTTTTCTACAAACTCTTTACATAAGATCAATCCTAAACCTGATCCTACCTCATTATTTGTTCCGGATGTGCTATAAAAATCTTTTGAATTAAACATTTCTGTTGCTGTTTTTTGATCAAATCCAATTCCGGTATCCTTAACAGCAACTTTGTAATATTGTTTTTCCTGATCAACAACAATTGAAATAGAACCTCCGGCAGGAGTATACTTTAAAGCATTTGAGATAATATTTCTAACAACAGTCATAATCATATTTTTATCCACGAATACATCAAAATTGTTTTCAAAATCAACATTTAACGAAACTCCTTTATGGTCGGCTATAGTTTTAAAGAGTTGCAAATTTCTATTAATGATCGAATTTAAACTAACCGGTTCAGGATGGAAGTTTATTTCGCCCCGCTGGTTTTTTGCCCATAACAATAAATTCTCCAACAAATCGCTAACCGATTGAATAGATTTCATAAAAACAGTAAAGACATCCAACAGATTTTTATTGTTCATCACCTCTTCATCCTCAAGCAACATCTCAATTAAAGATCTTAAATTGCCAACAGGGCCGCGCAAATCATGTCCAATAATTAAAAACATTTTATCTTTTGTAGCATTAATGCGGGCAAGTTCTTCTTTTTGCTTTTCGAGCAATTGATTCTGTTTCCTTCGGTGTTTTAAAGAATGTAATACATATAAAAAAGTGCCTGACAAAATTCCCAGAATAATTAATAAAGCGATGCTAAATAATCTGGTACGGTGCAGCTCAAGCTCTTTAATCTTTTTGTCTTTATTCAAGAGGTCAATCTCAGCCTGCTTTTTCTGTTTTTCGAGCCGGTATTCCAAATCGAATATTTTTTCTGACAACTCCTGGTTAAATAGCGTATCATTTAGAGCAATAATCTGATTATTAAAATCAGCAGCCTTTTTATAATTACCCAGATTATAATTTACTTGAGACAGTACTTTGTATGAATCACGCATAAGCAGGCGTGCACCCACTTTTGTCGCTAGTCCAAGGCTTTTTTTAGCATAAAAATGAGCTTGCTGATAATTCCCTTGCTGGTAAAATAAAAATGATTTTTTCACAAAAGCATTGGCCAGTAAATCAATATCCGAATCTTTATCAACTGTTTCAATGGTTTTATCATAATTTGTTTGTGCCTGTTCCGTTTGGCCTAATTCAAAGTAAACATCTCCAATATATTTATAACAAACAGCCTGTCCGGGAATATTGTTTAGTTCAATCCTTAAATCCAGAGCTTTTTTATAATGTGCCAATGCATCTTCATATTCTTTTTTTAGCATTTTAGCCCTGCCTAAATTCAAATTGATATAAGCCAACATTCGCTTATGATTAATCGACTCAGCGATATCTTTGGCTTTAAGTAGATTTTCAATGGCAATGTTATAATACTCCTGATAGATATATAAATTACCAATATTAATATAAGAATACCCTTCTTGCTCTTTCTCGTTATATTTTTTTGCAAGCTCAAGCCCTTTAAAATAATAATCCAACGATTCGGAATATTTACCAAGAATACGGTAAGCAACTCCAACAAAACTATGTGCCTGAATATAATTCTCATCATCGTCATATTTTTGGGCCATTTCCATAGCTTTTAAACCATACTCAATAGATTTTTCGGGATTAGAATTACGTAATTCCCAACTGAGCTCATTCAGAATTTCTGCTTTTAGTGAGTCGTGTGATGTGTATAGTACTTGATATAAGCTATCAACAACATTAAGGTTGTTAGAATAGATATTTGTTGATAAGGATGCCAGTAGAAAAATTAAGAATTTTTTTTTCATATCTAATAAATAGATTTCTTACAAGCTCATATTTTTGTAGAAATATACAAAATTATTATAGAATATTCCCTTATTTTTAACTGTTTATCAAAAAATTATACGCAAGTTAGATTTTTTAATCCATCAATTTAAAAAATTACATAACCTTAATAATACTCCTAATGATTTGGTTTAATTTTTGTAATTAAATTAGAAATTTAAAATTCCAAACACAATGAAAAAAGCCTCTACCATTTTACTTTTTATCTTTTTAAGTACAATTAATGTTTTATCACAAAACATTGATGCACATGTATTTGAACCCGAAGAAATAAAGCCTGCAAAAACTTATAAAACAAATTCGGATCTGGCAATACACATTCTTATTAGAGACCGCAGGCAGTCAGAAAATTTGTATCAAGACCAGTTATACAGAGCCATTGGGAATTACCTGAAAAAATCTTATCCTAAAACCAAAGTACATCTAATAAGTAACATACGGAATATAAATACTCCCGGCCCTAACAAAGTAGTTGTTATTATAGATTTAACAGATTTTTTTGTTGCAAAAAGACACAATAAATGGATTGGCAGAACAGCCTTAAACATTGCCATTATTGATTTCCGTGGTAATAAATTAAAAAAATATACTTACAAAGTAGCAGAAACATCTACTAAACCAAACAGGAAATCATTACAATCGGCAAAATTAGCATTAAATACTTCTTTTAAAATGGCTTTGCTAAAATCAATTAATTGTGTCGAAAAGTCGATCAAAGGAGAAGGTTCTTTTGAAATTATACAGCAAATAAGTCAAATTGACAGTGATAAAACTAAAAAAACAAGAAAAAATCTAAAACCAGTTAAAGAGAAAGAACCGGTATTTTATTCAGATGTTGATAAAAATATTCCTGAGATATCAAATAAATTTGAAAACAGGTATGCTTTAATTATTGGAAACGAAGATTATAGCTCTTACCAAAAAGGATTAAACCAGGAATCAAATGTTGAATTTGCCAACAGAGATGCAAGTATTTTTAAACTTTATGCTGAAAAAACATTGGGAATACCTGAAGAAAATATCATTTTCTTAACCGATGCAAAAGTTGTTGAATTTAGCAGGGCCATTAATAAATTAAATTCGATTATTAAAAACCTCAAGGGCGAAGCGGAAATATTTTTTTATTATGCAGGGCATGGTTTCCCCGATGAAAAAACAAAAGAACCCTATTTAATTCCTGTTGATGTTAGCGGTACTGACCTTGAATATGCCATAAGCCTTAACGAAATTTACAACAAACTAACCGAATATCCTTCTAAAAAAATAACTGTTTTTTTGGATGCTTGTTTTAGCGGAGGAGCAAGAAATCAAGGACTAATCGCTGCGAGAGGAGTTAAAATACAGCCCAAAGAAAATATTTTACAAGGAAACCTGGTTGTTTTTTCTGCAAGTACTGGCACCCAATCTTCTCTACCATTTAAAGATCAACAACATGGATTATTTTCCTATTATTTATTAAAAAAAATCCAGGAAACCGAAGGAAAAATTAGTTATGCTGAATTATTCGATTATATCAACCAGCAAGTTAGCGTAAAATCGGTTTTAATTAATGATATGGAGCAAAACCCACAAATCAACATTAGCCCAGAGGTAGAATCAATGTGGGAAGGATGGACTATAAGATAAAATCACTCTTCTGTTTTCTTAAAGAGATAATCAGCCTTAATTAAACCTTCTAAACAAACATTTGCAAAAAAAGTATGTTTGTATTTGTAATAATTTAATAATTTAGCATACTTATTTGATATATATTTTGATTACAACAAAAAACATTTAAAAATCAATGGAATTACTTAAAGTAGAAAATATTGAAAAGCGATTTGTCAATCACCTGGCACTGGACGATGTAAATATGGCTGTACCTGAAAACAGCATTTATGGCTTACTAGGGCCCAATGGAGCAGGAAAAACAACGCTAATAAGAATCATAAACAGAATTACAGCCCCTGACAGAGGGCGTATATTTTTACATGGCAGAGAAATGAAACCCGAAGATATCCATGATATTGGATACCTGCCCGAAGAGCGTGGTTTATACAAAAAAATGAAAGTAGGCGAGCAAGCATTGTATTTAGCTCGCTTAAAAGGACTCTCGAAAAAAGATGCACTAAAAAAACTAAAATACTGGTTCGATAAATTTGAAATCCAGGCATGGTGGGATAAAAAAGTAGAAGAGCTTTCGAAAGGAATGCAACAGAAAGTACAATTTATTACTACCATTTTACATGAGCCTAATCTTTTAATTTTTGATGAGCCATTTAGCGGCTTCGACCCAATTAATGCCAATTTGCTAAAACAGGAAATTTTAGAACTAAAAAAGAAGGGTGCAACCATTATTTTCTCAACCCATAATATGGGATCAGTAGAAGAATTGTGCGATCACATTACCCTTATTAACAATGCAGAAAATATTTTAGAAGGCCCCATCGATAAAATCCGCCATGATTACAAGTCAAATGTTTACGAAATAACTTTCAACGGAGAATCTCAAAAATTAGAATCAGCTCTAAATCAGCATTATGAAATTATTGAAAGCAAAAAAATTAATGGATATAATGGCGTTCGGGTAAAATTATTGCATCAAACCAACGAAAACGAACTCCTATCATTAATTTTACCTGCTGTTGAAATCATCTCATTTAATGAGGTTATTCCCAGCATGAATGATGTGTTTATAAAAGTTGTAAATGAAAATAAAAAATAATTGTGCCATAAAATATTTCAATCAATCATGAATAAAATAAACCTGATTATATCGAGAGAATACTTAACCCGTGTTAAGAAAAAATCATTTATTATAATGACCATTTTAGGGCCTATTCTTTTTGCTGCTTTATTTATTGGGCCTGCATGGATTGCTTCATTAGAAGATACTGACATAAAAAATATTGCAGTAATTGACAGCTCAGGAATCTTTATTAATAAACTTCCTGATGCCGATTATATCAAATTCAAATACATTGAAGATCAATCATTAAACGAAGTAAAAAAGAATTTTCCAGAATTGGATTATTATGCTGTATTACAAATATTACCCAGCATAACTTATGAGCCAAGTGCTGTACATCTTTATTCTAAAAAGAAAGCAAGTTTCTCGGTAAAATCACATATAGCAAGCTCTATGGAAAAAGAGCTAAAAAACAAAAAACTAAGGAACCATGGAATTAATGAAGAAGTGTTAGAATCTATAAAATCTGATGTTTCCATTAGAACAATTCAATGGACCGATGATGGTGAAGAAAAAGAAAGTTCTACTGAAATTGCTATGGCTGTTGGTTATGCCGGCGGTTTTATGATTTATATTTTCATTTTCATGTTTGGAGCACAGGTTATGCGTGGTGTAATTGAAGAAAAATCGAGCCGTATTGTTGAAATAATTGTTTCTTCGGCCAAACCATTCCAACTTATGATGGGAAAAATTGTGGGCATTGCATTGGTTGGATTAACACAGTTTTTACTTTGGATTATCCTTACATTTATAATTGTTAGCGGCGTTAAAACAGTATTCTTCCCCGAACTGGGAACAAAAAATGCGCAAGAAGTTGTAGTTCAGGATTTTTTTGAAGAGCAAAATATTGAGCAAAAAGAAAACATACAACCACAGAATTTAGACCAAATATCTGGTATTTTTAATTCCATAAAATCTATTGATTTTGGTATAATGATTGGTTCCTTTATCTTCTTTTTCCTTGGCGGATATTTATTGTATGGGTCGTTATTTGCCGCTGTGGGCTCTGCCGTAGATAACGAAGCCGACACACAGCAGTTTATGTTTCCGATAACCATCCCGCTGGTGCTTGGTATTTTTGTAATGATTAATGCGATTAATACTCCCGATAGCCCGGTTGCTTTCTGGTTTTCCATTATACCACTTACTTCGCCCATTGTAATGATGGTTCGGATACCTTTTGGTGTACCTTACTGGGAAATTGCATTATCAATGAGTTTATTAATCTTGACATTTATAGGTTCTACGTGGATGGCAGGAAAAATTTACCGGACAGGAATTTTAATGTATGGCAAAAAGGTAAACTACAAAGAACTTTGGAAATGGTTAAGATATAAATTTTAATACATGACTTGAGGGGACTGTAAAAATTTCGGTTCCCTTTTTAATGACTAAATAATAAATCGAATAACGATTATTCGTATTTTTGATTCAATCAATCATTTCAAAAACTTTTTTATGAGAATTGCCATCATTGACATGGGCACCAACACTTTTAATTTGTTAATAGCAGATACAACTAAAAGTAAAAAATTTAATATCATCTTTAAAGATCAAACTGGGGTAAAACTCGGTAAAGGTGGTATCAATAAAAAATTGATTACCCCGGAAGCTTTCCAACGAGGAATCGATGCAATAGAGAAACACCTTAAAACCATTCAAAACTTTAAAGCCGATAAAATATATACTACTGCAACCTCCGGTGTTAGAAGTACTCAAAATGGCAATGAATTTGTTGAAACTTTAAAAAAACAATTCAACATTAAAATTCAAATTATTTCTGGGGATGAAGAAGCCGAATTAATTTACCGTGGTGTAAAACAGGCGGTTGCTTTTAATGAGCACAATGTATTGATTTTAGATATTGGTGGCGGCAGCAACGAATTTATCATAGCCAACAAATCAGGTTTATTATGGAAAAAAAGCTTTGACCTTGGAATTGCCCGGTTGTTAGACCAATTTAATCCGTCGGACCCAATAACTATGAATGAGATTACTGCGGTAGAAAAATTTATCGATCAACAACTTATTTCTTTATATAAAGCTGTTGAAAAATACCACCCCACAAAATTAATTGGCTGTTCCGGAACATTTGATTCTTTCAGAGCTATGATTCTGGCTAAAATCAAAACTATTCCAAAAGAAATAAAAAAACAAAACCATTACGAAATAAAACTTAGTGATTACAGTCATCTTCATCAGGAATTAATAAAATCGACTACAGCAGAACGCCTAAAAATGGAAGGACTTGAAATCGTACGTGTTGAGATGATTGTTCTGGCAAGTATTTTTGTTAATTTTATACTCAGAAAATTAAATTTAAAAACAATTGTACAGTCTGACTTTGCAATAAAAGAAGGATTGATTGACAAAATATTAAACAGCAAAATTTAAACTCTATGGCTAAAATTCTGGTAATTGACGATGAAAAAAGTATTCGTGATACATTGAAAGAAATTCTGGAATATGAAGATCACCAGGTAGATTTGGCTGCCGAAGGTGACGAGGGATTGAATCTTTTTAATGAAAATAAATACGATATTGTTTTACTCGATATAAAAATGCCCCAAAAAGACGGGATAGAAGTTTTAGAGGATATCTTTAAAATTAACTATGAAATCCCTGTCATCATGATTTCAGGGCATGGCAATATTGATACTGCCGTAGAATCAATCAAAAAAGGAGCCTATGATTTTATTGAAAAACCGCTGGATTTAAACCGTTTGCTGGTTACAATTCGCAATGCCATGGATAAATCAACCCTGGTAAAAGAAACCAAAACACTAAAGAAAAAAGTAAGTAAAACATTCGATATTATCGGAGAATCAAAAGCCATTACGAAAGTTAAAAATATGATCGAGAAAGTGGCACCTACCGATGCCCGTGTTTTAATCACAGGCCCTAACGGATCTGGCAAAGAATTAGTTGCCCGATGGTTACATGAAAAAAGCCCAAGATCATCAAATCCATTTGTAGAAGTAAACTGTGCTGCCATCCCATCCGAATTAATTGAAAGCGAACTTTTCGGACATGAAAAAGGAGCTTTTACATCGGCACACAAACAACGTAAAGGAAAATTTGAACAATCACATACCGGCACTATCTTTCTGGATGAAATTGGTGATATGAGCCTGAATGCACAAGCCAAAGTATTAAAAGCACTCGAAGAAAAAAAGATATCAAGAGTGGGCAGCGATAAAGACATCTATGTGGATGTAAGGATAATTGCAGCAACCAATAAAAACTTAAAAAAAGAAATTGAAAAAAACAGGTTTCGCGAAGATTTATATCACCGCTTAAGTGTTATATTAATAGATGTACCATCTTTAGATGAGAGAAAAGAAGATATCCCGCTACTAGCAGAACATTTTAATGAACTCATTTGTGCCGATTACGGAGTAAGTAAAAAAAATATTACCAACGATGCCATTGACGAATTAAAAAAAATTAGCTGGACAGGGAATATTCGTGAATTCAGGAATGTACTGGAGCGGTTAATTATTTTGTGTGACAAAGAAATTACGGGAAAAGATGTGTTGGCTTATGCACAGCCGATATCTAAATAGTTCTGAGTTGTCAGTTTTGAGTTTTGAGTTCTCAGTTCTGAGTTGTCTGTTCTCAGTTCTGAGTTTTGAGTTAAAAGTTATAAGTTAAAATAGTTTTGGCTTAGGGTATAATACAAAAAGGTACAATTATGGTTCGCACAGAAAAAGATTTTTTAGGAGAGCAAAAAATACCAGAAGATGCATTATTCGGCATACATTCTTTACGTGCAAAACAAAATTTCCCGGATCATTCTCCTTTTTCCTTAGAATGGTATAAAGCAGTAGGCTTAACAAAACTGGCATGTTATTTAACGTATGCAAAATTTAAAAAAGCCATTCATGAAAAATATCCCGAAAAGAAAAGCCCAATCACTCTTATCGAACAGCCGTTAATTAATGCCTTAATAGAATCTGCCGAAGAAGTTTCCGAAGGCAAATATTTCGATCAGTTTATTGTACCTGCTATTCAGGGCGGAGCTGGAACAAGTATTAATATGAATGTGAATGAAATTATTGCCAATGCTGCACTCAAGAAACTGGGCAAAAAACCCGGCGACTATCAAACCATTGACCCTATAGAACATGCCAATATTTATCAGTCAACCAACGATATCATTCCAACATCACTAAAAGTAGCTATTATAAAATTACTGGTTGAATTAGAAGAAAAAATCAACGGCCTACGGTTTGATATTGAAAAGCTGGAAAATAACAGCCGAAACCAATTACGTATTGGATACACCCAAATGCAGGAGGCTGTTCCCTCTTCATATGCGATGCTTTTTAGCTCTTACAACGAAGCTTTATCGCGAGATTGGTGGCGAGTATCGAAATGTTTCGAGCGGATAAAAGTTGTTAACCTGGGCGGGAGTGCAATCGGAACCGGAATTGCTGTTCCACGTTTTTTTATCATGGAAGCAACTCCTACCTTGCAAAAGCTCACCAACCTCCCAATTACCAGAAGCGAAAATATGCCCGATGCAACGATTAATTTAGACTCACTGGTTGAGGTACATGCCATTTTAAAATCACATGCCGTAAACCTTGAAAAAATGGTTTCAGACATTCGCTTACTATCCTCTGATTTAGTTGAAAACAACGAGGTATCTATTCCTCAAAAACAAGTTGGAAGCTCTATTATGCCAGGCAAAGTTAACCCCGTAATTCCTGAATTTGTAATCAGCTCATCTCACAAAATTTATGCTAACGACAGCTTGGTTTCTTCGTTAAGTGCACAAGGCTGCCTCGATTTAAATGCCTACCTGCCAGTTATTGGCCATGCCATACTGGAAAGCATTCAATTGCTAATTGCCGCCAATAAAACATTGAAAGAAAACTTTTTTAATGGATTGACAATTGACAATCAAAAAGCCGAAAAAAGGCTTTTTAAAAGCCCTGCTATTACTACAGCTCTGAGTCCGCATATTGGCTATAATAAAGCCGCTGAACTGGTAAAAGAAATGAAAAAAAATAATGTGGATATTTTCGAGGCTAATGAAAAACTAAAAATCATGAGTACTGAAAAACTAAAAAAGATACTTCAGCCACAAAATCTTTTAAAAATGGGATTTACATTAAATGATTTAATTGACTTTGAAAATGAAGGTTAATTTTTCAAAAGAAACTTACCCATTTTATTTTATTGCTTTACTCGGGTTAGCTTTATTAACTTATTCTTCTGTTAGAGCTGGCATGCTATCTTTTACCCATGATGAAAGCTTAACCTGTTTATGGTATACCCCTAAAAATTTTATGCAAATAGTTAATTATCATTCACCCACAGCAAATAATCATATACTAAATACATTGCTTATAAAATACATTACCCATTTACTCCCTGAAAAAGAAATATTTTTACGCCTGCCGAATCTTCTGGCCCATGCAACTTACATTTTTTTCTCGGTGCTTATTTTAAAACAATTCAGAAATCCATTGATTATTATCGGGGGTTTTATACTTATTAATTTTAATCCTTATATGCTCGATTTTTTCTCTCTGGCCCGCGGATATGGTTTAGCATTAACTTTTATGCTTTTAAGTATTTATTGTTTCTTCAGCTATTTAAGATCAGGACTTAAAAGATATGTCTACTGGTATTATATTTTTGCCGCTTTTTCAGTACTATCAAACTTTGTTTATCTCCACTATTTTGTAACAGCAATTGTCGTTTTTAATATTTTATATATAAATGAATTAAGATTTAAAAAAATATCTGTAAGAGGAATTATAGAAAATAATATACCAACCTTAATCGTAGGTATTTTACTCACTATTATTTTATTCGAACCCATACGAAAGCTCAATAAATTCGACGAACTTTATGGACAGGGACAAAAAGGATTTTTTAACGACACAATCATTTCATTTGTTAACGGAACAAACTATGGTCAAACTTATGGAGCACCTTACATTAAAATATTGGCAATTGGATTATTGTTAATGGTTGCATTAATCTGTATTAGTGTAATGGCTGAGCTTACTCAAAAACAATTTAAAATTAAAAATTCCACTCAAACAATTTTTTTACTTTTTCTTATTTTACCTGCTATTTCATCAATTATGCAGCATTATTTACTTAACGATCAATTTTTAACATATCGGTTAACCCTGTTGTTTGTGCCTTTGCTTGGACTCTCTATTGTTTCATTTTTTAATTTTTTGATTACCAGTAAATATAAAATACCAACATCAGTCCTGTTAATCCTAATCTCAACATCTATGTTTTTTCATACCATAAATGCTGCAAATTTTAAATATTTCAGTGAATGGAAATATGATGCAAATACTAAAAATATGATTCTGGAATTAGAAAAAATTGTTCCAGATAAAATTAAAAATCAAAAAGTTAAATTAGGTATAAACTGGCTTTTTGAACCAACAATCAATTTTTACCAACAAACTATGAATCTTGATTGGTTAGAAAAGGTAACACGTGAAGGCATTGAAGGAGATTTTGACTATTATTATATTCTGCAAGATCAGCTTAACAGTATTGATCAGGAGTTGATAATTCAGGAATATGAAACCAGTAATTCTGTACTTCTAAAGAAGAAAAAACAATCAATCTAACTTCTCTTTTTCGCCCTGCAATGCACTGTCGTAATCAGGAATCTGAATTAGTTCCTGGTAATTATCAGGTATTGTGAGCGTACCAAACACAGCCCAGTAAGCCTCCTTAGTCATTGAATCCCAGTGAATTACTGTACGCCGGTACTGAAGTGTTTGAAATAAATTAAGCCCAACAAGAAGAAATATAACTAATGCAGCAGATAACTGTAACCAATGTTTTTGCTTAAAAATAAAATCAATAAACAATGCCAGCGGAATAGCCAAAATTGCATAAGACTCGATAAGTGCCCGCATTCCAAAGCTCCCGCCATACCACCAACACCACCAGCTAAAAACTATATACATATTGATAATAAAAAACAACGTTATTGGATAAGCTAACGCTTTCATCTTTCGAAATAGCATGGGTATTCCGGCAACTGCAAAAATCATCAAAGGAGTATATACAAGCCAACCTTTCCGGTAACTCAATAACCCTTTCAAAATTTTGGGTTGATTAAAATAAAAACCTTCGCTGCCATAGGAATAATAAAACCATTGCCCGGTTGCTTTTTTCCAGTAAAGTAATTGAGGGTAAAAAATCAGGCAAACTAAAAAGATTATGATGATTAGATGATACCAATTATTTTTCAAAAGATTAATTTTCCATAACAAAGTTTCTTTATTATAAACTCCGTAAAAGAGTGGTATTAAAAAGACGACAATGTTGCTTGGGCGTACTAAAACAATTAATCCTCCAACAATACCAAGAGCCACTGCATTTGATGTTGAACGAAAGCCATGCCATTTCAAGGTAAAATAAATTAAAGCAGTAAACAGGAAAAAAGAATAGGTATGGGACATAGGCCCCTCGTTGGTAACATAAAAAAACCAGTTTGTACCAAATGCTATGATTAATAAGGTGATTGTTATTATGGTATCATTAAAAAAATGTATTAAAATTTTTCTTAACAATATTAAAGCCAAAAAAGCATAAAAAACACTGCTCAATGCAAGCCACATTTCGTATGGATTAGTATACCCATTGGCAGGATAACCGGCTAATTTAGCTTGCTGATGTGCAATAAAAAAGAAAGGAGAATATAAAACCGATGTACCCATGCTCATTTTCTGTACTCTTGAGTCGTTTTTTGTAGTTAAATACCATATTTTGCCAGGAAAATCATCGGGCAAATCATCAACAAACTGAAAACTCAAATCATGATATATAAATGTAGCCGGAAGGTAGGAGTAGTAAGAAATAATATCGTGAATAATAACATTATCTTTTCGCCAGGCCGAAATATTAAATACGGTCCACAGCCAAACAAATAAGATGAAAAATATTAGAACAAGTGAAAATCGGTTTTTAATAAATAAATGTCGTTTTAAAAACATGGCTATTCTGTTTTTTGAAATATAAATACCGCATAATCCTTCCCTGCATATGTTTTAAAATTTGTTTCAGGACGGAATATTTTCAATTGAGAAAACTCAGGATTATTTTGTAATGAGTTAAGCGATAAATTCCTTTCCGGCCCAAAATGGGCATCCCACTGTATAATACTTCCAGCAGGGATATTTTCTCCGGGATTTTCTGTTGAAGGAATACACTCGTGGCAACGGCTGCTATCAAAGGGATCAATATCTAATTCGTAACAAAAATAAGTATCGTAATAATAAATTTTTTGCTTAAAGTAACCGGTAGATTTTAACCAATTGGCTGCTTCATAAAGCACTTTTTCTCTGTTATCTCGCTTTACAGGCACATCAAAAAGTTGGAAAGGTGAACGAATCACAAAAAATAATAATATCAGCAAAAAAGCATATTGAACAAACTGGTTAAATTTAAGCATTTGATATACCATGTTAAAACCTCGCAAGCTGACTATTGCTGCCAGTGGCATTACAGCAGCCATAACCCTTATCAACCCGGCTGAAGCGCCAATACCTTTCCACCATACCAGCGAATGTGCTGTAAAGTATACCAGGTAACCTCCTAAAATTAATATAATCTCATAATAAAAAGATTTAGGCTGTTTTGTGTCCTGAATAAAATCAACAACATAACTTATCATTCCTAAAATTAGGAAAACAGCCAAAGGGATTCCGTTTATATTTTTTGTTTGGTTCAAAAAGTGTGTCAAATCACCCGATCCGTAAACTCCACTTTTGCCGGCATATGGATTTTGGGTAAAAAACCACCAAAAATCATCCAATATAAAATATCCAAGCAAGCTAAAAATAAGGAATCCTGAAAGCAGGAAAGGTATCGCTTTAAATTGTTTTGCAACCATAAACGCCAGAAAAAACAACGGGATAAAAATAAACCCTTCGGTACGGGAAAAAATGATCAAAGAAATAACAACAGACGCTGAAATAAACCGCTGGTTAAAAAATAGATAAATAGACAAAACCAGGATAAAGCTAAACAAAATTTCGGTTAACCCAGACTGTAGTAAAATAAAATAGATAGGCGTAAAACAGATAAAAAAGATAATAAGCCATGCGTTTTTAAACTCTAGTTTTTTCAATATTAGATAAGCAAACAAGCCCGTTAATACACCTGCTATTACATTAAAAATTTGTAACCCTTTAAATCCAAATTGAGAGAATGGAGCGCTTAAAATAGTAAATAACGGTTTACCCCAATGATCGAGTAACAAATGTGGATATTTGAAAGCAAATTTTGAAATCCTGAAATGGCTGTAATTATCAGCTCCACCATATGCCGCTTCGGAATGCAAAACCAATATTCCAAAAAAAACAAATAATCCGGCAATAAATAAAAAGATAAAATGCTTCTCTTTTAATCTCATAAATCAATTACGTGAAAATAAATTGTACTTAAAAATACAATAAATTGCTTTAACACCATCTTTCCAGTTTATTTTTTTACCTTCTTCATAAGTTCTTCCATAATAAGAAATTCCAACTTCGTATATTTTTACTCCTGGTACTTTGGATACTTTAGCTGTAACTTCAGGCTCAAAACCAAATCGTTTTTCTTTTAACTTGATTTTTTGAATCATCTCTGTCCTAAAAAGTTTATAACAGGTTTCCATATCGGTTAAATTCAAGTTCGTAAACATATTGGAAAGAAATGTTAGAAATTTATTGCCAATGGTATGCCAGAAAAACAATATACGATGCGGGTTATTACCCATAAATCGAGAACCGTAAACAGCATCGGCACAATCATTTAAAACCGGTTTTAACAAATCGTTGTATTCATTGGGATCGTATTCCAAATCGGCATCCTGTATTACCAAATATTCGCCCGTAGCATTTGCTATTCCTTTATGCAAAGCAGCACCTTTTCCCTGGTTTTGCTCCTGGTTTATTAAGCGAATATCATCATTGGGATGATTTTTTATAAACTCTTCGACAATATTTTGTGTATTATCGCTTGAAAAATCATTGATAATAATGATTTCCTTTTTTATAGAACCCAGGTTTACTTCTAATATGCGGCCTAAAATTTTTTCTATGGTATTTTCCTCGTTGTAAGCAGGAATAATAATGGATAATTTGTTAATCATCTTAACCTATTAATTTTTATTATTAAGCGAAAATATTAATTATTTGCATATGTATTACATTTTTTATTAAAACTAATTTATTTTAGTAAAATTGTTTATCTATTTTTTAGTGAATGATTTCAGGAGAAAAGATATCAAAAATAATTTTACCCAGATTATTAAAATTTCTAAGACAGCAACTTCCCTGCTTAAATGAATTTGGGCTTATAACATCTATTCTTTTTCTAGAGTTTGTCCTCATCCGTTTTTTCGAATTTTTTTATTTAAGTTTTTCTTTTGGGTTCCCTTTTTCTAATATAATCTACACATTAAAAGGCATTTATTACGATTTTGTTTTTGTTTCGATTATTGCCATTTTGTCAATTATACCATTTTTAATAGTATACAGATATTTAGAAAAAATCATCCGTCCTCTTTTTTATATATTCATTATTTTAGTGGTTTTGCTATCCCTTATACTTATAGATTACTTAAGATATACCTTTACCCCGCTCGATCATGCTCTTTTTGCTTATCCATTTAAAGAGTTGGTTTACATTACACAAGAGTCGGTGAATTTTGGCTTTTTGCAATTAATAAAATATATTATTGCACTTGCATTGAGCATATTTTTAATGCTCCTGTTTTTTAAAAAGGCATCTCATTTTAAATATTCTCTTATCGGGATAATTTTTCTTTTAGGCGGTATTTTTCTTTCAAAAAATATAAATCCCGCTAGAAGAAATTATCCTAATGAGTTAAGTTTTAATTTAACCATTAATAAACTTTCATTCTTTAGTAAAAGCAGTGCAAATTATTTGCTGGGAAAAGCAGCAATAACACAAATAGAATTCCTTAACGAAGTAAAAAAATATCACAACCTACACAACAATATTAAATTTATTAACAATAACTATCCCTTAGAACATGTGCCAGTTACAACCGATAAATTAGGTGATTATTTCCAATTACAAAATAATCCTCCAAATTTTGTTTTTATCATCATGGAGAGTTTGTCGAGTGCTTTTTGCGGTACCAATGCTTACATGGGGAATTTTACACCTTTTCTCGATTCTCTGATAAATCATAGTTTATACTGGGAAAACTTTCTGAGCACTTCGGAACGCACTTTTAACACAATCCCTTCTCTTTTTGGCTCGTTGCCCTATGGTGAAAAAGGATTTATGGAATTGGTTAAACCGGATGAAACGATTAATCATACAACATTTATAAAATGGCTGAACCAACACGGCTACTTTTCGAGCTTTTATTATGGCGGATGGACAGGCTTTGACAATATGGAAAATTTTCTAAAATATCAGGATATTGATTTTATATTAAAATACTTTGGAGATCATCACCAACCTATTGAAAAAGATAAAAAAGGCTTTTCATGGGGATATCCCGACCATGCACTATTTTCCCGCTCGCTTGAAGTTATCGATTCATTAAATAAAAACCCTCGGCTGGATATTTATTTAACCATAAGCCTGCATCACCCGTTTAATCCATCAAATAAAAATTATTATCTGCAAAAATTCGAAAAACAATTAAAGGATTTAAAACTGGCCAAGTCCGAAAAAGATGAAATCAGAAATTATACCGATATTTTTGCTACCGTTTTATATACCGACGATGCATTAAAAAATTTTATTCATCATTATAAAAAGCGTAAAGAATTTGAGAATACTATTTTTATCATAACGGGCGACCACCGTTTGGGAACACAGAATACCCGAAATGCGCTCGACAAATACCATGTCCCGTTTATTATTTACTCGCCCATGCTAAAAAAGGCTGTAAAATTTTCATCTGTTTCGTCGCATTTAAATGTTACGCCTACTTTGTATCCGTTTATGGCAAAAAATTTCGGGTTTAAGATGCCCAAAAAAGTTCATTGGTTAGGATCACAAATAGATACCACAAAAAATTTCCGAAACATTCATCAGATTCCTTTAATGAAAACAAACCGCGAAATTGACGAATTTATCTTCAAACATTATTTGCTGACTAAAAGCGGGCTGTTCAAGCTTAAAAAAGGATTAAACACTCAGTATATTGAACATAAAAATATTGAAGATTCAATAAAACAATCGTTAACAAATTTTGTCATTGTAAATAATTATATTACTCAAAATAATTTGCTTTTATCAGATGAGTAGGAACAAAACATCAGTTTATAGTTTTATCATGTTTGGTTTATGTTTCTTTAGCTGCCAGCAAGAAAAAGAGAACAATATCTATGACTACTCAAACCATACGACGAAAATTCTGGGACACAGA
This sequence comes from Thiohalospira sp., assembly GCA_046538755.1. Taxonomy (GTDB): domain Bacteria; phylum Bacteroidota; class Bacteroidia; order Bacteroidales; family UBA12077; genus UBA12077. The sequence goes on along the minus strand of JBKHIH010000016.1, from coordinate 30,494 downwards.
GCCTATGGATTAAAAGGTTTTAATGATACAATAATGGATAATACCCTTACAGCAATTATTAAAGCAATTGAGTTTACAGATGGAGTAGAACTTGATATCCAGATGAGCAAAGACAAAACGCTGTGGCTTTATCATGATACAAAAATATTCGACACAGATTCCAACATACATTATATCCCAAAATTAACTGATAAAGAAATACTTGATTTATTATCAACCAACTATCCCGGCACAACCTTTAATTATATTGAAGAAGTATTTCAGTATTTCAATAACAACGAATTGAGTCAGACACTATCATTAGATGTAAAATCTTTTTATAGCGAAAATTGTTTTAATAGTACCGACGAATTAAATGCTTATATGCAGTTATTGGGAGAGAGAGTGATCTATTTATCAAAAGAATATTACTTAGAAGATCAAATTATGATTGAATCAGATATTAAATATTTATTGGATTATTTCAAAAAATATTCAGCCATAAAAACCTTTTTGCTAGGTTATTCAAATTTTAATCATCTGCAAACAATTGCTCTGGAGAAAAATTACACGGGAGTATCGCACAATTTTAATGATACAGCAGTTAATAGCCAAAATGTTACGAATGCGCACAAAAATGGTTTAAAAATTCAGTTATGGACACCAAATACTGAGGAAGAGCTAAAACAAGTATTATCTTTATACCCTGATTTTATTCAGACCGATAATGTTCATTATTTTAATAATAAACAATAGATTATAAAAATGGCTAAAGGCAAAGAATCAAAACCACATATTGGAATATATGGCAGAAGGAACAACGGAAAGAGTTCTTTAATTAACCGGTTGGCTGGACAAGATATTGCCATTGTTTCTGATTATGCCGGCACCACTACCGACCCTGTAAAAAAATCGTTCGAAATAACAGGCTTTGGGCCGGTCATTTTAATCGATACGGCCGGAATTGATGATGAAGGAGACTTAGGAACAAAAAGAATAGACAAAACCCTGGCAACCATTAAAACTGTAGACTTAGCCATTTTGGTAATCACACACAATACTTTTGGTGATTTTGAAGAACAACTGATTCTTGAGTTCAAAAATACCGATACACCTTTTTTTATTGTGCATAATAAATCGGACATACAACCGCTTGACGAAAATACAAGAACAAAAATTATTGCTCAAACCCATTCAGATATTATTGATTTTGAAACGATTCAAGCTCAAAATATTGAAAAGCTAATAAAGAAAATAAAAGTTACCATTCCCGAATCAGCATATACCAATCCCTCCTTAGTGGGCGACCTACTCTCTTACGGAGATATTGTATTACTTATTACACCCATTGACATTGAAGCTCCGGCAGGGCGGCTTATTTTACCACAAGTACAAGCCATACGCGATATTTTAGATAACGATGCCGTAGCCATTGTATTAAAAGAAAGGGAAGTAGATTCATTCCTTCGTAAAACAGGTATTACACCTGCACTTGCCATTACCGACAGCCAGATATTTAACAAAGCCGATGCTTCGGTTCCGAAAAGTGTTCCATTAACCAGCTTTAGTATTGTGCTGGCAAAATTTAAAGGCGATTTTGAAAACTATTTGAAGGGAACTCCTAAAATAGCTGACTTGCAAGACGGCGACAAAATTTTAATGCTCGAATCGTGCACACACCATGTTTCGTGTGATGATATTGGAAGAGTAAAAATCCCAAGATGGTTAACAAACTTTACCGGTAAAAAACTGGAATATGATGTAGTGGCCGGACTGGATAAACTTCCACGGGATATTTCTAATTATTCGCTGGTTGTTCAATGCGGCGGTTGTGTAATTACACGCAAACAATTGATTAACCGATTACGCCCGGCCATTGATGCCGGAGTGCCTGTTACCAATTACGGTATGGCCATTGCTTATGTGCAGGGTATTTACCAAAGAGCAATCGAACCTTTTACAAAAACAAAACATTCGGCAACCGATTATCTTTAATAAACACTAGCAAAAATAAACACCAGCAAACCTTCAACAAACAGCTCAAACTAAAACACAAACAACTCAGTGTTTTAAGTTTACGTAATGATTATGGTAATATCTCAACAAAAAACAACTGTTTTAATTCATTTTTTTAAATTGATATACACCATATTGCTACTTGTAGAATAAATTTTTTTGTTTTCTATAGACACTCTATTTTCGCTATTAGAAAAAGATTGTATGCTATTCCTTCTCAGGGAAATTTAACAAGAAGTAAATAATAATTTCTTCGATAAAAGGTTAGGTTCATAAATAGTTAAATTATTCAAAAATTATTCATCATGCAATCTTTTTCTTTTTCTATCACTTGCTGTTAAATAAAATCAATTACTAGAAGGGTTATACAAAGGCAGCGTAAAAGTAATGGTTGTTCCTTTATTTTTTTTGCTATCCATAAAAATTTCACCACGATTTATTTTAACAAATTCTTTGCAAAAGAATAATCCCAACCCTTTGCCGGATTCTCCTTTGGTGCCATTACCATTTCCATGGGCTATCTCAAATACCTTTTCTTTATATTTCTCATCAATACCAATACCTGTATCTTTTACACTAATTTCTGCCATGTTTGACTGAACCGATATGTCAACCACAACCTTGCCTCCGTCTTGTGTAAATTTAATGGCATTATTTAACAGATTTCTTAATACGGTGTGAACCATATTTTTATCGGCAAAAATTAAAACATCTTTTTTTACCTCGTTTATCAATTTAATATTCTTTAATTCAGCCGCTGATTGATATAACGCTAAGGCATCATTAACCAATTCCTTAACATTAATCATTTGTGGCTTATACGGGAATCTTCCCTGTTGGCTTAATGCCCAGTTTAAAAGATTATCGATTAATGTTAACAGGTTGGTAACAGAAAGTTCGAGGGTTTTAGATAACTTTTTTAACGAACCATAATCCTGCTCTTCGATCCAAATAGGAATAAGCTGAGAAATACTATCGATTGAGATGAGCGGGCTACGCAAATCATGAGCAATGATTTGAAAAAGCTTATCTTTGGTTTTATTGGCTTCTAATAACTCATTGTTTTGTTTAGCAATTGCTACCCGTTGATCTATAATCTTTTTATTTTGAGATGATAACAAACGATTTATTTTTTTTCGTTTTTTACTATCATTCCAGAAATAAATCACCAATCCTAAAGCAATAACAATTGCAATAACCAATACTGCCCTTTGGAATTTATTCTGCCTGCTTTCCACTTCATTTTTAGCAAGTTGTACTTCTTGCAGGTCTTTTTCTTTTTTCAGCAATGTTATTTCTTGCTCGCGTTGTTTAGCTTCAAATTTTTTTTCTAATTCAATAATTTGAGCTTTTCGGTTTAAACTAAAAATACTGTCTTCGTAATAAACATAATCCTTTAAATATTGCAATGCCTTTTCAGAATTACCTATTCTTTCATAAACTTCAAAAAGATTTTTTGATAACCGGTGTTGTTTCCTGATATCTTTAATTTCTTTTGCTAAATCATAGCTCTCGTTAAGATATTTAATTCCTTTAACATAATCGCCCTCTTTAATATAGGTGTTCCCTAAACACTGGATAGAATAAACCATTGTTTCTTTTACACCAACTTCTTTGCCCAATTCAATTGCTTGTAATGCATATTTTTTGGCATCATCAAATCTACCGAGTTGTTCACTATTAGAAGCTAAATTATGAAAAATTAAAAATCGGTCATATTTATTCGATTCATCATTTAAATGATGCATTGCCTGCAAAAAATATTCGATGGATATCTGGTAATACTCAGGCTTAGACCTTTCGTATGCAAGTTCGTAATAAACATTCCCAATATTCATATATACGGTATGAATATAGTCAGTCATTCCAGCATTATTTCGCAGGTCAAGATTTAATTGAAAATATTTCAGCGACTCGTCGAAGATTCTTAAATCATTATATAAAACACCTAAATTATTTAAAACAAAGGTTGTTCGCAGTGTATCGTTTATTCTCTGGAAAATATCCAGTGCTTTTAAAAAACAATCAATCGACTGGTCAAAGCTTCCATATCGTTTGTAAATGTTTCCCAGCCTATTGAGGTTTGTAGCTCTCTCGTAATCAAGGCCCAGACTATCGAAAATGGTAAGTGATTTATTATAATAAAAAAGTGCAGAATCGTATTCAGATTGGTATTTATAAACAACACCTAACTGGCTTAATGCTGAAGCATATCCTTTGGTATAATTAATATTTTCAGCAATTCGAATAGCTTCCTGAACTATTGATAAAGCCGAATCTGTACTGTTTTTATAGGTTTTATAAGATAAATCGGTTAACCTGTCAACTTTATTGGTATCATCAGGCAAACTAAGGATTACTTTTTTAAGACTGTCTAAATTAGAGCTAAAACAACTCTTGTTGGAAAAAAATCCTAAAATCAATAACTGAATAATAAAAATCCAATAAAATTTTTTCATCCCAATTTAAAATAATTAATCTTGTTCACCATTACCGCTGCCGGTCTGGCCTTCTCCGTCAAAATCACCGTTTTTTAAAGTATTATCGTAATTTTTAACTATAATTTTAATCTTTTCAAGCTCTTCAACTTTCGAAGGTGTTAAATCAATATTAAACTCTTCCAGTTTTTCTTTATCACCATCTACTAAATCCTTTTTTTCTCTTAATTTAATCCTAACTTCCCAGTAATCTCCCGTAAATTTTTGTTCTATAGCTTCTTTATAACATTTGCCTGGCATTTTTACCAAAACATCTAAACGATAGTCGGTAGTGCCTTTTTTATAAAACAGATTAAAATAGGGGTAAAATAATTTCATGGTGGGAAGTTTTGAAGTTAAACAATGTCTAAAGATAATAATAAAATTATTTTCCACAACTCTAACCCACTAAAAAAACAAGCTATTTTATTGATATTCAATAAATAATTTGTCTTTGCCATTCGAATAATGCAATGGCTAAAGCATGCGAAACATTTAAGGATGTGTTGTTGCCAAATAGCGGTATATGGACAATTTTGTGGCATTTATCCAGTATTTTAGGATTGACTCCTGATATTTCGTTACCAACAATTAAAGCTGCTTTTTGAGGAAGGGTAGTTAAAAATATATTTTCTGAATCGCTGGAGGTTTCAACAGCCATCCATTGATAATCGTGCGGTATATAATTTTCAAAATCATCAGGTTTGCAAAACCTGCATTTTACAGTATCAAAACTTGATGATGCTGTTTTTTTAACTTTCGACATTCTTATATTTTCAAGGCTACTGACAAAAATAACCTGCTTACAACCTGCATTATCGGCTAAACGGATTATGTTACCCATATTTTCAGGCGTTTTAATCTGATAACCAATAATGATGGGTGGGAAAATATGATCGGGGTAACCATTATTTTGAAATAATTCTGAAGAATGTAGGCTTCTTTTTGCCATAATCAACCTGTTATTACTATATCCATCTTAACATCATATTGATCGGCAGGAACTTTTTCTAGCATTTGAAAATCGAAACAAACACCCACTTTTAGTGCTTTGGTTTTACTTAATAATTTATCATAATATGCCTTTCCACGCCCAAGCCTGTTATTCTGTTTATCGAATGCAACTCCAGGAACAATAATCATATCTATTTTATCAAGACCGCTTTTATATAATTCCCTTGGTTCTTTAATGCCAAAAGCAGATCCCTCAACCATATCATCCAAACCATTAAAAATACGTAGTTCTAATTCGTCACCTTTAACCGATGGTAGAATAATTAATTTTTCTTTAAACCATTTTAGTACAAAATCATGGGTATATACCTCGTCATCCATTGACCAATAAACCATTATAATGTCTGCTTGCTGGAATTCTTTCAATTGTTCGACCTGCTCGAAAATTATTTTTGATTTTGCTTGTTTCTTTTGTAGTGTATAATCTTTTTTCAGTTGTTTTATAAAAATTCTGGTTTCTTTTTTTTGCTGATTAATCATAACTAAAAAATTTATACAATAAGTTTATACCCTTTGCCGTGAATGTTAAGGATTTGAACTGACGGATCATCTTTTAAATATTTTCTAAGTTTGGTAATATAAACATCCATACTGCGTGCATTAAAATAACTATCTTCCTGCCAAATGGTTTTGAGCGCAAAATTACGTTCTAAAACATTATTCATATTATTGCATAACAACTTAAGCAGTTCTGATTCTTTAGTAGTTAATTTTTGAGTTTTATCGGCATATTGAAGGATTTGTTTTTGAGAATCAAAAGTGTAATCACCAATTTGATATTTATCATTTTGTTCTGAAACATGGTTGGTTTCGGTACGGCGCAAAATTGCTTTAATTCTGAATAACAGTTCCTCCATACTAAAAGGCTTTGTCATATAATCATCGGCACCCAGCGAGAAACCTTCAATAACATCTTCTTTAAGCGATTTAGCAGTAAGAAAAATAAAAGGCACATCGGAATTTAATTTTCGAATTTCTCTGGCTAATGAAAAACCATCCATTTTGGGCATCATAATATCCAAAATACAAATATGATATTCTTGCTTTTTAAATCCTTGCAAGGCTAGCTCGCCATTAATAAAAAGGTCTGTTTTAAAACCTTTGGCATTTAAATATTCTCGTAATAATGTTCCGAGATTCTCATCATCTTCGGCCAATAAAATTTTTATATTATGATCGTCCATTGTTATTATGATTATTTGGAATAAATATTTTAAAAGTTGTTCCCTTTTTATATTCAGATTCGAGATTTATTTCACCACCATGTTCTTCCACAATTTTTTTCACATAACTTAAACCCAAACCAAAGCCTTTAACATCATGCACATTACCTGTAGATACCCTGTAAAACTGATCAAAAACTTTTTTCTGATCCTGTTTTTTTATTCCAATTCCATTATCTGCAACCAACACATAAAGTCCGGTATTATTATCTTTTGTTGTAATATCGATCTCAGGTTTTCCATTGCTATACTTAACTGCATTATCAAGCAAGTTAAAAATAATATTTGTAAAGTGTACCTCGTCGATCCATAAATTAGGATTTTTTGCCTTTAGGTTTTGATTAATTTGTCCATTTCGGTTCTTTACCTGTATCTCAAAATTATTTACTACATTTTCTATAATATTATGCAAATTCAGCTCTTTACGCTTAAGTTTTATTTGTCCTTGTTCAAAAAGCGCTGTTTTTAATACTTTTTCCACCTGGTAGCTTAAACGTTTGCTTTCATCATCGATAATGCCCGAAATATAATCCATGTTTTTTGCTTCGATTGGAATACTCTTGTCTTTCAACAACTGCGAAGCAAGTGAGATAGTAGAAATGGGTGTTTTAAGCTCATGGGTCATATTATTCACAAAATCATTTTTAATTTGAGATAAACGTTTTTGCTTAAACATGATATGGATCGATAATGAGAATCCCAATATTATGACCAGTGTGAGAAAAATTGATGAAAAAGCCATAAATCCGGTTGATTTAAGAATATAGTTTCTTTCACCCGGGAAATAAATGTTTAAAAAATTATTTTTTTTGAATACATCGTTCGGAAACAATCGACTCGAAAATGTTTCTACATCAGCATTCTTATCATAATTTTCCGACTGATAAATTATCTCACTCCCACCTCTTGTAACAGCATATTCCACATCAATATCAATACCCAATGTAAGAAAATAATTATCAATAATATTTTCGAGGGTTTGCTGATCAATGCGGTCTTTAAAATCAACATCTACCTGAATTAACTTATTTACAATATTTTCAACAAATACAGTCCGGTTATTAAGTTTTTCTGTAAAATCGGAAGTAATATGTAGTTTATTAAATGATTGATTCTTTTTTAAATCACCAAATTGCATGTTGGTAATGTTACTAAACTGCATATTTTGCGAACTTAAAAGCTGAAGTTGTTTGCTAATGCTTAATGAGTCGGTATTACGAAAAATAAAAATTTCTTTTTCTTTATCAGTAGTTGATAAACTAAAAGCACCTTGATTAATTTCGTTAAAGCGATAATTAACAGAGGGTGTTCCGGTTACTGAAATATCCTCATTGGGTTCAATCTCATTCACTACTTTATAAACCATTTCACGGTTTTCTATCTCTTTAACAATATTGTCCAGCCCATTACTTACCAACTGCTTAAACTGTTCTTGTTTAATTTCAATAGCATTCTTTATCCAGTAAACCTGAACCACTATTAAACCTATAAGCGTAATTGACAATACTACTGTAATTATCCAAAGTGTTCTTTTTCGCATAACAATGCAAATATAAGTGCTTGAAGTATTATAAATGAATTATTTAACATTATTTAACATAGGTTTAATTTACTTAACTAAAGTTTACTATACTTTTGTTGGTAACAATAAGCAGCAAGATTGCAAAATTGTTTTTTAGATTTAAATTTTAGGGTTAGGAAAGAGAGACATTCATTCTCTCTTTTCTTTTTTTTAAAAAACAAACATTTTGTGTAGCCTGTCACTAATCTCTTCTAAGGTAAAAGCGGTAATAATAATGTCAATTTTTTTTATCTTCTGAACGATTGCATCTACTACATCAGCATTTACTTCTCCCGATATTTTTAATATATAATCGATGTTTTTTAAATCGGGTAAAAGAAATCCTCTTTCAGATTTATTAGAAATAAGATGATAACTATAAAGATCATTATCGTTAAGGTAATGATACATGGAGTAATTAGCTTGCACTTTAAGCTTTGGGTGATTTATTTTAAAATCATTACCCTTTATAAGTTTCCAACCCAATTGTTTATTAAGTGCCCAGCTTATTCGGTAGTCGTTTTCGTGCGAAGCAATACCAACTAATAAAAAGTCGTTCTCATAATCAAATGACAATTTATGTACTTTTTTTTTCGGAACCATAGCTATTAATTATCTAACGAATATAGAAAATATTTTAATAAATTTAATGGAAAGAGAAAGCTTTTAGTGGTTTATTGAAAAACGTTGTAAATTTGATCTAAAGCCATTTGTGCTGCATTTTGCTGAGCTTCTTTTTTCGATGAGCCTTTTCCTGTACCTAAAATTCGATTATCAATTTTAATTGTAGATGTAAAAAATTGTGTAGTAAGTTCGGTGCTTTCTATCTCCTCGTCAATAAATTTCACATCCAGTTTATTTTTTTGTGCCCACTCTATAATTTGGCTTTTAAAATCAGAGTCATTATTTGTAAGCTCATTAAGATCAATATTCCCTTTTATAATTTTTTTCAGAATAAATTGTTTGGTTTTTCGATAGCCTTTGTCGATATAAATTGCTCCAATAAGAGCTTCAAGGGCATTACCGTAAATATTTTTTGTCCCATTCATTTTAGTTTGAGACACAATATGGTATTGCAATCCAAGATTAAGGGCTATTTCATTTAACTGATCACGGCTAACAATCCTTGATCTCATTTTAGTGAGAAAACCTTCTTTTTTATACGGGAAGTAAGAAAATAAATAATCGGCTATAACCGCGGCAAGTATAGCATCGCCTAAAAATTCAAGGCGTTCGTTATTAATAAACTTATGGGTGTCAGATACAATTGATGCCGACTTGTGGGTAAATGCAATTTTATAAACCTGCACATTTGCAGGATACATCCCTGTTATGAAATATAATAGTTTAAAAAACTTTTTATCTTTCGAAAAATAATATTTTAATGGAGGTATATGCGCAAGTACCAATTTTTTCTATTCAGTAAATTTTTTGATAATAACAGAAGCATTATGCCCTCCAAATCCAAAGGTATTACTTAAAGCAGCACGAACTTTTCTTTCTTGTGCTTTATGCAATGTTAAATTTAATTTACTATCAATATTTGGGTCTGTTTCCTGATGATTGATTGTTGGAGGAATCATATCTTTGTTAATAGCGCACAATGCAGCAAGAATCTCAACAGCTCCTGCAGCACCAAGCAAGTGTCCGGTCATGGATTTTGTAGAGCTGATATTCATTTTGTAGGCTTGCTCACCAAAAATCTCTTTAATGCCTTTAAGTTCTGCAATATCTCCTAGCGGAGTGGCAGTACCATGAACATTTATATAATCAATTTCATCGGCATTCATTTTAGCATCATCCAGTGCATTTTTCATTACATTCATAGCGCCTAGCCCTTCGGGGTGAGGTGCTGTAAGATGATGTGCATCGGCCGATAATCCGCCGCCGGCTACTTCTGCATAAATTTTAGCGCCACGTTTTTTAGCATGCTCTAATTCTTCAAAAATTAATGCAGCTCCACCTTCGCCCATAACAAAACCATCGCGGGTATTACAAAATGGACGAGATGCGGTTTTATATTCATCATTTTTAGATGAAATTGCTTGCATAGAACTAAAACCACCCATTCCAGCTTCATTTACTGAAGCTTCGGAACCACCGGTAATAAAAATATCGGCTTTACCTAGACGAATATAATTCAAAGCATCAATCATTGCATTGGTTGATGATGCACAAGCAGAAACTGTTGTGAAGTTAGGCCCGCGGAAATTATATTTCATAGAAATATGTCCCGAGGCGATATCGGATATCATTTTTGGAATAAAGAATGGGCTAAAACGTGGTGTTCCGTCACCATTAACAAAATTCCTTACTTCGTCGAGGAAAGTATTAATTCCACCAATTCCGGATCCCCAAATAACGCCTGCCCTGTCGTGGTTTAAGATTTCAAGATCAACACTCGAATCTTTAATTGCCTGCTCTGCGACAAATAATGCATACTGGGCAAAAAGATCCAGTTTACGAACTTCTTTTCGGTCAAAATGATCTTTAGGATCAAAATCCTTTACTTCACAAGCAAATCTTGTTTTAAATTTTGATGCGTCAAAGTGAGTAATAAGATCTGAGCCGCTTACTCCATCAATTAAATTTTTCCAATATTGTTCAACATTGTTTCCAATGGGTGTAATAGCTCCAAGGCCCGTAATAACTACACGTCTGAATTCCATAACATTAAAATTTAAAACAAGATTTTTGAAATATTAACAATTACTTAGCGTGCTCTTCAATATATTTGGCAGCATCACCAACAGTACTGATATTCTCAGCTTGATCATCAGGAATTGAAATATTGAATTCTTTTTCGAATTCCATAATTAACTCAACAGTGTCAAGTGAATCAGCACCTAAATCATTTGTAAAACTAGCTTCAGGTGTAACTTCGTTTTCATCAACTCCTAATTTATCAACAATAATCGCTTTTACTCTTGATGCAATATCAGACATAACTTTAAGTTTTAATTAATAATTAAGTTTAATTTTTAACAGTGCAAAGAAATATAATTAACTGTGATAAATCAAAAATATTTCTTTATTTTTTTGATGCAAAAATAATCTTTTTTGGATTTTTAAAGCCATTTTTGCAATAATTTTTCATCTTAAAAAGGCCATAATACAACTTTTATAAAAAATAAAATTTTGATTATGAATAAAATAGCAATATTTGCATCAGGTTCCGGAACCAATGCCGAAAACCTGATCAACTTTTTCAAAGAAAATAAAAAAATTGAAATTTCGTATATTTTTTCGAACAATAAAAATGCATATGTCATTCAAAGAGCTATAAATCATAATATTAAATACTATATTTTTTCTCGAACAGAATTTTACAATACTACAAAAGTACTTCATATATTAAAAGAAAATGATATTAATTTTATCGTTTTAGCCGGGTTCTTATGGTTAATTCCTGATTATTTGATTCAAAACTTTCCCAACCGGATCGTAAATATTCATCCGGCATTATTACCAAAATATGGCGGTAAAGGAATGTATGGTATGAATGTACATAAAGCTGTTATTGAAAATAATGAAAAGGAAACCGGAATAACCATACATTATGTAAATAATGAATACGATAAAGGAGATATTATTTTCCAGGCAAAATGCCCTGTAAATAAAGGCGATACACCTGAGTCGATAGCAAAGAAAGTGCACGAACTGGAGTACGAGCACTTTCCTAAAATTGTAGAAAAAATAATTTCTGATTTATAAGTCGTAATATTTCCGCCCTATATTAAAATTAAGTCCAAAATTAATGATGAAAGGCTGGTAATCAAAGTGTAAAGATTCATCACCAACCGGAATGGAAAAACCAAACTGGGCAACAAACTTAACCCATTTATAGCCAATTTTTGAGGTGATAACCGGTTCAAAAAATGTATTGAATCCGCCCGTTTCGAACCCTTCTCCGCGAGGTGTCATTTTTACTAAAACAAAGCGGGGAGAAAAACTGCCATCAAAAAGACCCGTTGAAATTCCAATTCCGGGCTGAACAAATATTCTTTGCATATCTGCATCGGTAACTTGTGAATCAAATACTGCATCTTCAAAAAAGCCTTCAGTCTTTCCAAATCCATATCCACCATAAATCTCGTATCGCCCTTTATCTCCAATTTTTTCATAATATCCGATACCTCCTTCTATAAAAGCATGTTTATGAAAATCGTCGGTTGTATCGCTGGTTTCATTGCCATAACTGCCATTTACCATAATACCAATATTATCGGTAATAGCGTAAGCGGTTTGAGCATCGAAACTGCTGGTTCCTGTAGCAACAGTAGCCTGAAATTCTCCCTGGTTACTGAACATGGGCGAATTTGCCATATTTGGAATATACTCAGGCGAACATGAAAATAAAAAACCTGATGATATAACCAATACAAGGATTCTTAAATTTTTGTTTAAATGTAGATTTTTCATAACTTATTTATTTTGGTTAGGTTGTAAATAACTTATTATCATTTCATACACTATTTTCTTTCTTTGTTTGATAAATTTAATAAACTCCGAATGATTAAATGAATTTTTTTCGCTAATCATATGTTTAATAGCAAAAGGGAAAGCTATTAATGAAAGCATATTAATATAAAGCTGTTCTGGGTCAATATCTCTAATTTTTCCTTGACTTGCTTCTCGTTTTAACTGATTAGAAAAAATTTCTGAATTATATAAATTATCAGCCACTTTCAACTTTGTTAACTTTTCGGGGTTTCGGTTTAAAACAGCTAAAACAAAGGATATTAACAAAGGATTATCAACCAGTATATCAATATACCGGGAAATATATTTTTCTATCTTTAAATTTAAGTCAATGTCAGAATTTAATATTTCTTTTAATGATACAGAAGATTTTCCAATTAATAAATCGATAATGGTTTCGAACAATATTTCCTTGCTGCGAAAGTAATAGTTCATAAGCGACACATTAATTTTTGCTTTGGTTGCAATGTCACGAACACTGGTACGATCGTATCCCTTTTCAAGAAACAACTGAGTGGCTGAATTAACTATTTTTTCCTGAGTAGATAATTGATGACCCATGATTATAATAAGAAATTTATTGCAAGTTAATTAAAACATATGTTTTAAACAAGTGTTTAAATTAATTATTAATGTAGTTTAATCATTTCCAAAGTTTTAGATTTTGGAAATGATTAATTAATAGATATCAATTCTTGCTGTAAAGTATCGATTGAAGCACTAAATTTTTGAAGGTTTTCTTCTTTCACCGGATCAACCGGAGGTGCTTTAATGGTTAGTGGATTGATAAGTGAACCATTTTTCCACACTCTGAAATCGAGATGAGGACCTGTTGAATATCCAGTACTGCCTACATAGCCAACAACCTCTCCCTGGCTAACTCTTTGCCCTTTTTTAATTCCTTTTGGATATCTTGAAAGGTGATTATAGCCTGAAGTGTAGACACTATTATGTCTTATTTTAATATAATAACCGGCTGATTTCGTGTATCCTTTTGCTATCACGGTACCATCGCCGATACTATAAATTGGTGTGCCGGCAGGTGCTGCATAATCAACTCCACGATGAGGCCTGTAAATTTTAAGAATAGGATGAAATCTGCTGTTTGTATATCCTGAACTAATTCTTGAAAAACGCAATGGAGCTTTTAAAAACTGCCTCCGTAAATTTTTCCCTGTTTCATCGAAATAACTAAACTGTCCATCTTGTTCAAAGGCATAAGCCAACAACTCTTCGCCTTTATGGGTAAAGCTAACAGCATGAATCTGTCCAATTCCTATTGGGATACTATCCACAAACTGTTCATCATATAAAACTTTAAACTGGTCGCCTTCTTCCAGCCCAAAAAAATCGATGGTCCAGGCATAAATTTCTGATAACCGGATTGCCATCATAGGATCAATATTATTATCAATCATCGTGCTCCATAAAGAAGATGATATTACACCTGAACATGTTTTTTTAACATTAACAATTTCCTTAGTGCCTTTAAATGCAACGGGTTCTTTGTTAAAATCAATTTTCAAATATTCGGTAGGGCTATGTTGGTAAACAAAGTATTTTAAAGTATTTGTACTGTCTTTGGTATAATACAAACGATATTGGTTTCCAGCTTTAATTCTTCGAATATCAAAAGCATTGGCAACACTTTTAATTGCTTTATTTACCTTGTCATATTCTAACTCTGCTTCAGTTAATAAACGTGCTAAATTGTAATTTCTTATGATTCTGCCCTGCGAGATTTGAAAAGAATCAAGGGTAATTCCAAATTCTTTTTGAATGTCTGTATAAATAATATTTTGATCAACTCCAACGGCATAGATATTGGAATTACGTGTAATAATTCTACTTTCTGAAGGTTTAAAAATACTCAACAAAATGATAATTATAATTCCAATTCCAGCGATAGATATTTTTTTAACAGCCATATAATTAGATATTTGCAGGAAAATTAAAAAATAAATTACTAAAAATCAAACCATTAAGCTTTAATTTGATCAAAGCCTAATCCATAAACTCCCATAACATTATTTACAGAGATAAAAGCATCGGGATCAATATCTTTTATTATACGTAATAAATTATAAGACTCTTGCTTTTTTACCAACACAAGCAACACTTTCGATTGTTTTTTGGTATACCAGCCTTGTCCTTCGAGCAATGTAATTCCACGATTCATTTCTGTAGCTACACGCTCTGCAATTTTTTCATACTCTTTTGAAAAAATAAACATTTGAACGGTTCGCTTGGCACCGGTTAACACCATATCGATCACATAAGCCGTAACAGCCATGGTAACATAACCGTAAACCATTTTCTCAATCGATTGAAATATCAAAAACGAAGATGAAATAATCAATACATCGGCATAAAGGATTACTTTA
This sequence comes from Thiohalospira sp., assembly GCA_046538755.1. Classification (GTDB taxonomy): domain Bacteria; phylum Bacteroidota; class Bacteroidia; order Bacteroidales; family UBA12077; genus UBA12077. The sequence goes on along the minus strand of JBKHIH010000016.1, from coordinate 15,358 downwards.
CCCGGGCTTATGTTTCGATATTTATTGATCATCATGGCAATGATATCAGTGCCTCCGGTACTACCGCCCTGGCTAAAAACAATTCCAACACCTGCACCGGCAAGAATCCCTCCAATTACGGTTGACATAAAATTTTCGTTTACAATGGGTTCTTTAATAATTCCTTGCAGAACCGAAAGAAAAATAGTTAGCGTTATGGTAGCAAAAATGGTTTTGATACCAAACCCTCTGCCCAAAACCTTTAAACTGGCTACTATCAATATTGCATTAATAATTAAATACGAAACTCCAACCGGAAAACCTGAAGCATAAAAAATAAGGGTTGCAACACCTGTTATTCCTCCGCCGGTAATTTCTGCAGGAATCAAAAATGCTGTCCACCCTAAAGCATTAATAAAAAGCCCGATGGTAATAATTGAATAGGCTTTTAAATTTAACAATACTTTTTTATTCATTTTTTCTTTAAATATTATCTATACAACAACATTTATTATTTTTTCAGGCACAAAAATCACCTTTTTCGGTTTTTTTCCATCTAACCATTTTTGAGCCGTTTCGTGTTGTAACACTTTTTCTTCTGCTTCTTTTGCTTTAATATCAACTGGCAATTTAATCTTGAAACGCATTTTTCCGTTAAAAGATACAGGATATTCAAAAGAACTTTCGATTAAATACTTTTCTTCGAATTTAGGAAAGCTTGCATATGTAATACTTCCTTTATTTCCTAAATGGCTCCACAACTCTTCTGTAATATGCGGAGCAAAAGGAGATAGCAGGATAAGCAGCGGTTCTAGAATCTGCTGTTTATTACATTTTAAATCGGTAAGTTCATTTACACAAATCATAAAAGCACTAACCGAAGTATTAAACGAAAACCGTTCGATATCTTCCTGCACTTTTTTGATGGTTTTATGCAATACTTTTAATTCATCTTCAGAAGATTCAGCATCTGATACATTAAAATTGTTTTCTGCATCAAAAAACAACCTCCAGAATTTGCGCAAAAATTTATGTACACCGTCAATACCATTGGTATCCCAGGGTTTTGACATTTCCAGAGGGCCTAAGAACATTTCATACATTCGAAGGGTGTCAGCTCCGTAATGCTCAATTACATCATCAGGGTTAACCACATTATATAACGATTTTGACATTTTTTCTACAGCATGTCCACAAATGTATTTACCTTCTTCGAGAATAAACTCAGCATTTTTATACTCCGGATTCCATTTTTTAAAAGCATCGATATCCAAAATATCATTATCAACAATATTTACATCCACATGAATAGGTGTAACATCGTAATCATTTTTTAAATTATAAGAAACAAATTTATTGGAACCTTTTATGCGGTATACAAAATTGGAACGTCCCTGGATCATTCCCTGGTTAATCAATTTCTTAAAGGGCTCATCTTTACAAACCCATCCGATGTCGAATAAAAATTTATTCCAGTATCTTGAATAAATTAAATGACCCGTGGCATGTTCGGTTCCTCCAATATACAAATCCACATCCTGCCAGTATTCGTTAGCTTCTTTAGAAACCAATGCATTGTCATTTTTCGGGTCCATATACCTCAAATAATAGGCCGATGAACCTGCAAACCCTGGCATTGTACTATATTCAAAATGATATCCTTCGGGAGTTTCCCAATTTTTAGCACGCGCTAATGGCGGCTCACCTTCTTCTGTGGGCAGGTATGCATCCACTTCGGGTAATTCTAATGGTAATTGATCTTTATCTAATGGATATGGAATGCCCTCTTTAAAATAAATAGGGAACGGTTCGCCCCAATATCGCTGACGGCTAAAAATGGCATCGCGCAAACGATAATTAATTTTTCTTTTACCTATTCCATTCTTTTCAAGGTGCTGAATGGTTTTTTCTATAGCATCAGAAACATCCAATCCATTGATAAAGCCTGAATTAATAATTTCTCCTTCTTTTGAATCGTATGAATCATCCCAGTCCTTTGGATTAGAAGGCTCCTCGCCTTTTTTAACCACAACCTGAATAATATCTAATCCGAAATGCCGTGCAAATTTAAAATCACGGCTGTCGTGTCCTGGCACAGCCATAATGGCTCCGGTACCATATCCCATCAATACATAATCGCTGATATAAATTGGAATTTCCTGATTTGTTAAAGGATTTATGGCATATCCGCCGGTAAATTGTCCGCTTACAGTTTTAGCATCAGCCAACCGCTCACGTTCAGAACGTTTTTTGGTTTCTTCGATATATTTTTTTACATCTTTTTCATGTCCGGGCGTTGTAACCTGCTGAACCAATTCACTTTCGGGAGCCAACACCATAAATGTAACTCCCCAACTGGTGTCGGGCCGGGTTGTAAATACCGTAATTACTGAATCGCTGCCTTTAATTTTAAAATCAATCTCAGCGCCTTCGGAACGGCCAATCCAGTTTCTTTGGATTTCTTTTAACGAATCAGACCATTCCAGTTTTTCCAAATCATTTAACAATCTTTCGGCATAGGCAGAAATCCGCAACGACCATTGTTTCATCTTTTTTTGCTCAACGGGATGCCCTCCACGAACAGAAAAACCTTCTTTTACCTCATCGTTAGCCAAAACTGTTCCCAGTGCAGGACACCAGTTTACCATAGTATCAGCAAGATAGGCTAAACGATAGTTGAGTAAAATTTCCTGTTGCTCTTTTTCAGGGATACGATTCCACTCATCAGCAGTAAAAACATCTTCCTGGCCGGTGGCTGCATCAATATTTTTATTGCCTTCGCGGGCAAAAATCTCAATTAATTTTTCAATCGGCTCAGCTTTTTGGGTTTTATTGTTAAACCAGTGTTCAAACATTTCGATAAAAACCCACTGTGTCCATTTGTAATAATCGGGGTCGCAGGTACGTATCTCTCTGTCCCAATCGTACGAGAACCCGATTTTCATCAATTGCTCTTTATATCGTTTAATATTTTTATCGGTAGTAATAGCCGGATGTTGTCCGGTTTGTATTGCATATTGCTCGGCGGGCAGTCCAAATGCATCATATCCCATAGGATGCAATACGTTAAATCCGGTTAACCTTTTATAACGGGAGTAAATATCTGATGCAATATATCCTAATGGATGGCCAACATGTAATCCAGCACCTGAAGGATAAGGAAACATATCAAGCACATAATATTTAGGTTTGTTTTGATCAACATCACAATGAAAGGTTTTATTTTTATCCCAAAATTTTTGCCATTTTTCTTCTAATGCCCTGAAATTATACTCCATAATGATATTTTAAAATGATTGATTTTACAATCTGCGAAATTAGAAAAACTTTATCAATTATTAGTAATGAGAGTTTAGGAAATAAAAAAATCATTATAAAAGCAATGTTCTTGATAAAAAACATTTCTATTCGTAGAATTATTTATAAATTTGCAATCCAATTGGCTCAGTAGTTCAATGGATAGAACATCAGGTTTCGGCCCTGAGGGTTGGGGGTTCGAGTCCTCCCTGGGTCACAAAATGGAAAAGCTCACTGAATAGTGGGCTTTTTCTAGTTTATTAATAGTGGAGGACGAGAAGTTTATCCCGACTGCAGCGAAAGCGAAATGTCGGGAAGTCCTCCCTGGGTCACAAAAAAACAAGCACTAAAAAATGGTGCTTGTTTTTTATATCATTATTTTAAATAACATCAATAAGGCGTTCCCTGCAATCGTTGATTTTTAAATGCTTCCAAGTACCAAACAAATTCATCAATAAATTTGTTGGCTGAAGGTTCGATATATTTGTTTTGTGGCACCAGATTTTCGTCAAAAAGATTACCAATAACCGGAAGTGGCAACATGGATGATATGGCTGGCATTCCCAACTCGCCCAGAATAACTCTTAAATGAACAGCCGACCGGACACCACCAAAATTCCCGGCCGAATAGGATGCAATCGCTGATGGTTTAAAAAAATATTCGGATTGAAAATGATCCAATAGATTCTTAAGCGCAGGGGGAATGCTATGGTTATATTCACCGGCAACGATAAGAAATCCATCAGAATCTCTGAACTTTTGAGCCAGATTCTCAATATTTTCAGGAGCAGTCCCTAGTTCATACTCTTTATACATTTTATCGAGAAATGGCAAGTTGTATTCCAGCGGATCAATAAAATGCACATTAAAACTTCTTTCCTGGAGTTTCTTCTCCATGTATTTGGCGGCTTTTATACCCTGGCGTTCGGAGCGGACCGAACCGTATATAAGACTTATGGTTAATTCATTGTTTTTCATTTTTCAATCATTTTAATTAAACTTTATCTTTTTACCCAAAGTGAATCCACAAAATAATTGCGGTTATCCGTAAAATTCTTCTCTACTTTAAAATCATATTTATTAGCAAGATGATGGATCGATTCCAGATCGAATTTTTGAGATAACTCCATATAAATGGATTCATCTTTTTGAAAATGAATTTTCTTTTCCAATGCAGCGATATACACCGTTTGCTTTTTAACTGAAATCAAATAACTTTTGGTTTCTCCTGTTTGGTCGTTGTATTTTGCAACATGCCTAAAAGATTCAATATCAAAATCCGCATTCAGTTCACGGTTAATCCGAACCAGATGATTCAGATTAAAAGCACGCGTATGCCCGTGCGGATCGTCGTATGCTTTAAGAATAACCTCCTTTGTTTTTTTTAAATCGAAACCGATGAGCAGCTTGTCATTTTGTTTGATTAAATCCGACAACTGGCTTAAAAACAGGTGGCGCTCATGCTCCCTGAAATTACCAATGCTTGAACCCAGAAATAAAAATACTTTGTTGTGATTGGAATCATTATTCAGTTCATTCATCATTTTAAAGTAATCGCCGGTTTTAAATTCAGTTTTTAATTCCGGTAGTTCGGCTTTTAATTTATTATTTAAATTTTTATTCGCCTGTCGGCTGATATCTACCGCAACATATTTAAAATTGACTTGATGCTCAACAAAGTGTTTTAGCAGGATTTTAGTTTTTAATCCATCGCCGGAACCTAACTCAACCAATTCGAAAGGAGCATTTCCGTTTACAAACTGATCTTTCATTTCTGATTGATGCCGTGTAAATATTTCAAATTCGCAACCGGTAAGGTAATATTCGGGCATTTGCATAATTTCCTGGAAAATCCGGCTACCATTGTCATCATAAAAATATTTTGGTAAAAGATATTTCTCATTGGCCGTTAAGCCTTTCAAAGTATCCTGCGCAAAAGTGTTTAATTTAGTGATTTGTTCCATGAAAAAAATTTTAATAGAATTATTATTTTATTATTTCTATTTCCTGATTTTCAGGAACTCCTGTTTCATAAGGATTATCCGGGTCGTTACTCCATTCGAACCAGCCACCATCGTAAACCGAAACGTTTGGCCAACCCATCAACCAGGCATTGAACCACGCTTCGCTTCCGCGCCAGCCAGTGCCACAGTAAAATGCCAGATGTTTATCGGGTGTAATTCCATTGCTTTTCCATAATTCAGCAACTTCATGAAATTCGCGTGTGGTATGGTCAAAATTTCTATAATTCTCCATATGGTAAGCATCTGAACCACAATCGGCAAAAATTGCTCCCGGAATTCTTCCTTTAGCTTCGATGTAATTGTACCCACTAACTTCTCCGATATATTCGGGATAACTACGTACGCAAACCAGTTCGGCATTTTTTGTTTTTAGCATTTCTTTGGCTTCGGGCGTATCAACAGCCAATTCGGGATGAGCCGGAATTTTTGCACCAAACTCTTGAACAGGATTTTTAGGTTCGTCGGTATAAGAAATTTCATATCCTCATCCTGCCACGATTGAAAACCACCGTTCAGCACCCGAACATCTTTAACGCCTGCATACATCATGATAAATGCATTTCGAATAGCACCGATATCGCCGGCTGCGCTTCCCGGGAATTCATCAGCATTATCGGGAAACATGAATTTGCCATACAATACAACAGTTGTATCAGCAGCAATGCCATGTTTTTCCAATGCCTTTTTTAATTCTTCCGGAGAGCGCCTGTTCCATGTTTCAGGAGCTTCGAGTGCCAGGGTATCCATATCGATAGCACCGGGAATATGCCCGCTTAAGTAAGCATCGCGATTACGGTAATGCGAATGAATAACAACGAATTTATTGTTATCATAATGCTGTGGTTTGCCGTCCGAAATAAGTTCATTAACCCACACTGCCGAAACCAGGTTTTTAAATCGCTCCAGTTTTTGCATTGGCAGCTTTTCGTTTGCCGACCATTCATCAATAAAATCATAATAAACAAAAACATTATTGTATCCGGATTTTAAAAACCGTTGTGCAACCTGGTCAATTATATTCTTTCCGTATCCGTAAATAATGATCTCATGTTCGGGTAAAATCTGTTTTTTACGAACCATCTCTATCCAATCGATGTATTTTGTCCATTTAAAAGGCAAGCTTTTGGCATTTTGAATGTGCCCGCCACGTTTTTCGTTGTTAAGTTGCCAGCCATTATAGGCATCAACCGGACGCACATCAATAATTTTTGATGACGAATCATTCATTTTGTTTAGCAATTCTCCGGTAGTAATCTGATGTAATTTAGAACTCATAGATTTGTATTTTGAAACTTGAAATCTGAAACCTGAAACTATGCCTTCGGCAGGTAAACCTGAAATTAATTATCTACTATTTCAACACCCTTCCAGAATGCCACTTTTCCCTTTATTTCTTTCGCTGCTTCTTTAGGCTCAGGATAATGCCAGGCAGCATCCTTATTAATTTTACCATCAACATTCAGCGAAAATCAAGAATTTTTGCCTTTCCATGGACATACCGATTGCATGTCGCTATTTTTGAGATAATCCTTTTTTACTGACTCTATAGGGAAATAACTGTTCCCTTCAACATTTACTATATCATCACTTTCAGCAATGATTTTACCGTTCCATAATGCTTTCATATTTTTATGTTTTAAGTTACAAAATTTATTTTACAATGACAGATTATTGAGTAACTAAAAACAAAGGGTGATTATTATTACAGAGATCATTCTGTCACAACTCATTATTTTTGGTATATATAATTAAATCAACAAAAATAAAAATATGCTAAATGCGGTCGGATTATTTTTTCAGCATTGCTAATCACATATAAAAAAATATAATATTATTTAGATGTGTATTTATATCAACATCCAAAATAATTATGTTCATAAATTTATAAATAAAACCAAGAGCGAAGTTTAAACCAAAATTTAAAAGACAGTAAGTAAGGAAAAGTTTTATTGAACTAAAAAAAGTTTAATTAAAGAAGAACCCAGTTTATTATCTTCGAAGTGAATTAAGATATCGTAAAATCCTGTTTTTGTACATTTAAACATAAATTTTTCGTAATATTTATCACCAACTTTATTTGTAGCAACCACTTTATTATTTTCAAGAATTTGCACAACAGCATTACCGGGAAAATCTCCGATGTGATTTAAAATGGTAAATTTATATAGCGAATTCTTATTTAGTGTTATGGTTACAAAATATTCATTTTCATATTGATTGTTACTAATTTTTTTTAATTCAAAATGAAATTCTTTAATAAAAATATCTTTCTGCGAAAAGGAAGCTTTCGAAGCAAAAAAGATTAAAATAAAAGAAAGTAATATAAATTGAATTGCTTTTTTCATGGCTCAATTGTTCGCAACTAAAATATATAATTTTTTAGTTTATACAATCAACAAATTATTCTTACAAGTAAATATAAAAATATAATCAACAGTAAACAAAAAAACTTTTAGATGATAAAAGTAACTACAAATATAATTTTTATTATATAATAAAAGGCTAATTTGTTCAATATTTAGAATTTGGCTAACAAAAAAGGAGATGAACAAATCATCTCCTTTAATAAAAAGTATGTTAAAAATTTTTACTCAATGGTTTCAACCTTACGTGTTGAGTAATTTATTTTCAGGGCATTTGCTTTTCTTAGCTCTTGTTTAACATCTGTAACAATTCCCATTCTTGTTTGTTCATCTACTTTAAGCGAAGTAGTCATTAATGGGCGCTCATTTTCGTCTCTTTTTTCTCTTTCAGATGTAATATAATCACGAATATCTCCTACTCTGGCAAATGCATCGTTTAACTGAATACGAGGTTCAGAACCATACATTCCCTGAAAAGCTCTTTTTGGTTTACCTATATAAATATAGCTAACCAGAGATTTACGTTCTAATTTTTTTACTTCGGTAGCGCCTGGTAATTGTTGTGATACTTTAGTTGTTGTTTCTCGCATAACTGTAGAAACCATAAAAAAGAATAACAACATAAAAATAATATCAGGCAACGAAGCTGTAGAAATCTCCGGTGTTGCATCTTTTCCTTTTCTTTGAAATTTTGCCATTACTAATTCCCTCCAATATTTTTAGGTTCAGCTTCAGAAATAATTTGAGGATATATGTCTTTTACAGCATTTTGCTGGTCTGAACTTAAATTATCATAATGTTGACCAAATTTAGACATTGCTAATTCCTCTCTCAGTTCATTATAAGCTGCTGCCAATTCATTCTGAACCTTAATATACATTCCGTAAGAGGTACCTCTATCGTTTTGAAGGGAAATAATTCCTTTAGGAACCATGTATTCTCCAAAGTAAGGAACCTCTTTAGGTTCTTTTTCAGGCAGATTACTTGAATTGTCAGGATTTGCTATGAATTTTTTTGCTTCATCACGAAGCCTGCGGACATCCATTGGCCTACCTTCAACCATTAGCTGGTCGTTTGCATTAATCAGCACAACAAAAACATTTCGCTCTTTAATTTGCTTATTGTCCTGCTCGGCACCAGAATCCAATGGTGGTAATTTTCTGGATAATCCGGTATCAATATCCATAGTAGTGGCAACAAGGAAAAATATTAACAGCAAGAATGCGATATCAGCCATTGATGCTGCATTAAACGTTCCACCTTCTCTTCTTGGCATAGACTATTATTTTTTAAGATTTATAGCAAAACTTTTACTATAATATCAATATTATTTAAACATTTTAGACACTTCAGAATATATCATTGACAAAATAGCTAAACCTGCCAAAAAATAAACTGAATTTAAAAGGGTCCCTGCATATTTCAATGTGCCAGGCACATCATATTTCATTAATTCAGGGTTTGTTATTCCAAGTTTTTCTCCTGAGGCTACAGCATATGCTACAAATATAACTACTGCAACAACTAGTAATCCTAATAAACTTTTTACTGCTGCTTTAGGGTTTTTTATCATTTGGAAAATAGGGAAAATAATAGCAAAAACTATAGCTATGCCAGTAAGGATATAAGCCCATACAATAAATGTGTTGGTATAAACTGGCTGGCCACTAATATCTTCTCCTCCGGAATAAAATAATATACCCATTACTGCAGAAACAGCTAGAAGGATAATTAAAACAATTCTTAATATTTTATTCATAATTCAATTATTTTTTTGAATTGTATTTAACTAAAATATCAACTAAAGAAATAGAAGCATCTTCCATGCTGTTTACAATACTATCAACTTTAGAAACAATATAGTTATAAAATAACTGTAAAATCACAGCAACGATCAAACCAGAAACGGTTGTAATTAACGCTACTTTAATACCACCAGCAACTAATGATGGAGATATATCACCAGCAGCTTCAATTGAGTCGAATGCAGCAATCATACCAATTACCGTACCCATGAAACCTAACATAGGAGCAATCGCAATAAATAATGAAATCCAGGAAATTCCTCTTTCTAATAATCCCATTTGAACGCTACCATATGCTACTACTGATTTTTCAACTACTTCAATACCCTCGTCTATTCGGTCTAAGCCTTGATAAAAAATACTGGCAACAGGCCCTTTAGTTTCACGACAAACTTCTTTTGCAGCTTCAACTCCACCTTCTTCAAGAGCTCCTTCAACTTTTTCAAGAAGTTTTGAAGTGTTTGTTGTAGCAAGGTTTAGATAAATAATTCTTTCAATAGATATTGCTAAACCTAAAATTAAACAAAGTAAAACAACACCCATAAACTCAGGGCCTCCTTCAATAAACTTTTGTTTAATTTGTTTATGCAATGAAGCTGGTTCTTCTACTTCAGCTTCATCAGCAACTTCTTCTTGTTCTGCAACTGCTGCTGTATCTTCCACAGCCTCCATCTCGGCTGTATCAGTTTGTTCAACAGCGGCTTCTTCAGTTGTATCTTCTTGAGCAACTGTGTAAAATGATGCTCCTAACATAAGCATCCCAAAAACTGCTATAAATGCAAATAATTTTTTCATGGTTTGTTTTCTGTTTAAATTATTAACGATTTTTATGTATGTAAAATTATTAAAAAATTTACTAATTAAAAATTCTGGCGGAGAAAGAGGGATTCGAACCCTCGATACTATTTCACATAGTATACACACTTTCCAGGCGTGCGCCTTCGACCACTCGGCCATTTCTCCTCTTTTCCGTTTGCCCAATTTGAGGGCACAAAATACAAAAAATAAAGCAAAAAAAAATATTTATAATTAAATTTCTCCATTTATCGACTCATTTAACCTTTGCTTAATTTCTTCATTTGTAAGTTGTGTGCCTAAAAGAAACATTAACTTGGCAACTGCTGCCTCGGTTGTTATATCGTATCCGCTTATTATTCCCAATTTTTGTAATTCATTGCCTGTTTCATATTTGCTCATATCCACAGAACCGGCATAGCACTGGGTAACATTTATAATTAATATTCCCTTTTTTATAGCATCTTCAACTTCGCTTAAAAACCATTTATCGGTTGGAGCGTTTCCAGCTCCGTAGGTTTCCATTACAATGGCTTTGACATTATTTATATTTAAGAGTGTATGTAATACAGAACGGCTTATTCCTGGAAATATTTTTAAAATAGCAATATTTGTATCTAAACTGGTATGTATAATTAAATCCTTTTTCACTACAGGATAATGAATGGCTGCATAATTATATTTTATTTTTATTCCTGCATTTGCAAGATGAGGATAATTTGGTGATTCAAAGGCGTTGAAATGTTCTGCACTATATTTTGTTGTCCGGTTTCCTCGTAAAAGTTTATTTTCAAAATATACAGAAACCTCAGGCACTAAGGGCTGTCCGTTTTGTTCGGCTGCTGCAATTTCTACGGCAGAAATCAAATTCTCTTTGCCATCGGTCCGTAATGTACCAATGGGCAATTGTGAACCTGTAAAAATGACTGGCTTATCGAGGTTTTCTAACATAAAACTCAACGCTGATGCAGAATAAGCCATTGTATCGGTCCCATGCAATATTACAAAGCCATTGTATTTATGATAATTTTCTCCAATTATTTTAGCCAGTTTTTTCCAGACTTCCGGATTTAAATTGGATGAGTCTATAAGTGGGTCAAATGAAATTGTATCTATGTTATAATCAAATCTTTTTAGTTCAGGCACTTCAATTAATATTTGATTAAAATCAAAGGGAGATAAAATGCCTGTTTCGGGATGGTTTACCATTCCGATTGTACCACCAGTATAAATTATTAATATTGATTTCTTTTGTCCCTTATCCATAGTTTACAACTTAAAAAGTTGATTAGCACTTTTAGTGGTAACCTCGGCTATTTCACTTATAGAAACATTTTTTATCAGAGCTATTTTTTCTGCAATGTATTTAATATATGCACTTTGATTTCTTTTTCCCCTTTTTGGCACAGGCGCCAAATATGGTGAATCTGTTTCTAAAATGATATGATTTATATCAATATTACGTACAACTTTATCTAAACCTGCATTTTTAAAAGTAACAATGCCACCTATTCCTATTTTAAAACCCCATTCAATAATTTGATCTGCCTGATTATTGTTTCCTGTAAATGCGTGAAATACACCCGATAGCCGATCATCTATTTCTTCATCTACAATTTTAAATATTTCATCGAAAGATTCACGAGCATGAATTACAACCGGCAAGTTATATTTCTTAGCCAAATTTAGCTGCCAGCGAAAAACTTCTTCTTGTTGTTTCTGGTAAGTTTTATCCCAATATAAATCAATTCCAATTTCTCCAATAGCTATAAAGTTTTCTTTTTTAAACCAGTATTCAATATGATCCATATCTTTTTTATATTCCTTGTTAACAGATGTTGGATGTAGCCCCATCATTGGAAAACAATTTAAAGGATATTTTTTTACCAGATTCAAAAGAGGATTTATTGTTGAGCAATCAACATTAGGTAATAATAACTTTTTTACATTATTATCGATAGCTTCTTTAACTACCTGATCTCTGTCTTGATCAAATTCGGGCAAGTATAAATGTGTATGGGTATCGACGAATTGCATAATATTTTTTGGTGATGCAAACTTATAAAAAATAGTAAAACCAACAAAGATCAAATATTTTATGTTTCCATATTATATAAAAAGATTATTTATCCCCGGTTTACCCTAATAAAAAAAGGAGGCACTCAGGCCTCCTTAAAAAAAATTATATAAATAATTATACAGCACCCTGCGCTAACATAGCATCGGCTACTTTTACAAAGCCTCCAATATTAGCTCCATTTACATAATTAATAAAACCATCGGATTCTTTACCAAATTTTTCACAGGTTGCATGAATATCTTTCATGATTTGATGTAACCTTTGATCTACCTCTTCGCGAGTCCAGCTTAAACGCAAGCTATTTTGCGACATTTCTAATCCAGAAACGGCAACACCACCGGCATTGGCTGCTTTTCCAGGGCCATATAAAATTTTATTTTCGATAAACACTTCAACAGCTTCTGGCACAGATGGCATATTTGCTCCCTCTGAAACAACAAAACAACCATTTGACACAAGTGTCTTGGCTTCTTCTTCGCTTATTTCATTCTGTGTAGCACAAGGCAAAGCAATATCACATTTAACTCCCCATGGACGTTTCCCTTCATAATATTCGCAACCAAATTTTTCGGCATACTCTTTAATTCTTCCTCGTTTAATATTTTTTAGCTCCATTATATAAGCTAGTTTTTCGGAATCAATACCATTTGGATCATGAATAAATCCAGACGAATCTGATAAGGTCACTACCTTACCTCCAAATTCGGTAGCTTTTTCAGTAGCAAACTGGGCTACATTTCCGGAACCTGATATTGTAATTGTTTTTCCTTTTATAGAATCACCACGGGTTTTAAGCATTTCTTCGGCAAAATAAACAGCACCATAACCAGTAGCTTCCGGCCTGATTAAACTACCACCATATTGTCTGCCTTTACCGGTTAAAACACCAACAAACTCATTTCTTAACCGTTTATACTGTCCAAACATAAATCCAATTTCACGCCCTCCTACTCCAATATCGCCTGCAGGCACATCAGTATTATGACCTATATGACGGGAAAGTTCTGTCATAAAACTTTGGCAAAAGCGCATCACTTCGTTATCGGATTTACCTTTAGGGTCAAAATCAGACCCTCCTTTTCCACCTCCCATAGGCAATGTGGTTAAACTATTTTTAAATACCTGCTCGAAAGCAAGAAATTTAAGAATACTTAAATTAACTGTTGGGTGAAATCGAAGTCCTCCCTTATAAGGGCCTATTGCACTGTTCATCTCAATTCTATACCCTTTATTAATTTGAATTTCTCCTTTATCGTCCAACCAGGGGACTCTGAATAAAATTACTCTCTCGGGTTCGGCAATTCGTTCCAGTATTTTAGCATGTTTGTACTTGGGATTTTCTTCAATAAACGGAATTAAAGACTCTGCTACTTCCTGAACTGATTGATGAAATTCATTTTCGTTTGGGTTTTTGGCAATAATTTGAGCCATGAATTGTTCTACGCGTGGATCCATAATCTTTTAATTTTTAGACTGCCTGTTGGCAGATAGTTTGTAATTTAGGTTTAATACTAACAAACTTATGCAAAAAAAATTTAAAGGAAAATACCCTTATTGAAGAAATGCCTAAAAACATAAGATTTTAGAAATGTTCTGAACCGGTGTGTTTTATATAAGCTAAGGGATAGCAAAGAATTTTTTTTGTTTTATGTTTTACAACACGCTATGATTTTCGTCATTTTTAAAAAGAAGAAATTAACTTGTATCGTTTGCCTGGTAATGTTTTCAATACGCCTTTAAACTCTAACTCCAATAAAAGAGGAGATACTTTATTTGTAGGCATCTGAGCTTTAACACAAATAGTATCGATAGGTGGCTCGCTAGTAGTAGATTTTAATATCTCAATAATTTTTTTTTCATCATCAGTTAAATTAACAAATAGATTTCTTTGGATAGCTTTTTGGTTATTTTCACTTTCGGGCTCCCAGCCGAGCAAATATTCGATGTCTTCAACTTTTTCTAATAGTGCAGCTTTATTGGTTTTAATTAGCTGATTACACCCTTTAGAGTATGGGTCGGTAACTCTGCCAGGTACTGCAAAAACATCCCGGTTATATGAGTTAGCAATATCAGCAGTTACTAATGCACCACCTTTCTCGCCCGATTCAATAACGATAGTAGCATCCGAAAGCCCTGCTATGATCCGGTTTCGCTTAACAAAATTATTTTTATCCCGCTTAGATTTACTCGGGAAATCAGTTACCAGCATCCCATTTGAAATAATCTGTTTAGACAGGGATTTATGTGATGCCGGATAAATAATATCTAACCCGTGCCCTAACACCGCAACTGTTGGCAAGTTATTTTCTAAAGCCGATTTATGGGCTGTAGCATCAATCCCATAAGCCAGTCCGCTTACAATTACCGGATCGTGTCCTCTTTCTGCTAATGCGGTTATAAGTTTTTCACAAAAAATGACTCCTTCGTCTGTAGCATTTCGGGTACCTACAACACTTAAAACCTTTCGGTTATTCATTGGAATGTCTCCTATTGCATAAAGCAGAACTGGTGCATCGTTACAATACTTTAACCGCTCGGGATAATCTTTATCGAGATAAAATATTACTCTTATTTTATTTTTCTCTATAAATTCAATTTCTTTTTCGGCCAATGGCAGTACATTCGAGTTAATGATATTATTTGCTAAAGTTTTGCCAATATCTGGTATTTTAAGTAAATTCTTCTCCGATTCTTTAAATATCCCTTCATAATCACCAACATAAGCAACTAGTTTCTTAGCAGTTACATGGCCTACTTTAGGAATAAGGCTTAAAGCGATTTTATATTTAAGCTTACTTTTGTCCATATAAAATTGATATTTTTTTTACGAACAGTAAAATTATAAAAAAAAGAGACACCTAAATAAAGATGTCTCTTTTATAAAATATAAACCTCGCTCGCAGGCTATACTTAAAAATATAATATACGATTAAATAACTCCCTGATCTAACATTGCATTAGCAACTTTTAAGAAACCAGCAATATTGGCTCCTTTTACGTAGTTTACATACCCGT
>JBKHIH010000080.1:0-16692 GCA_046538755.1 Thiohalospira sp. | reverse complement strand
TTAACCAATCCAAAGCTTCCCCAGTTCCAGCTGTATGTTATTCCTCCACGCATTTCGCTAAAATCACCTCCATCATCAACATGTTTGTAGTTAGCACCCAAACGGGGTGTTAAAAAGTTTTCTTTTGCTAAAAAAACACTTTCGTGATTATCGCGTAAGCTGGCATAAAATCCAAAGTTGCTTCCAATATAAGCATGAGCTTCGGCTCCGTTCCAACGGTGATAAAAACTGCCGCTGTCGTTTGTGAAATATTCAGCACCCAGGATTCCATTTACAGATATCGAAAACAGTGAATCTTTGTAATATAAAATATCGAATCTTTTGTCGAACTGTTTATCCTGCTTTAGTTCTTTATTAAAATCTTTTAAATAAAAATCAAGCTCTGCTTGTTGACGCTTGTTTAAGGGAAAATCGCTTTCGTGTATTTCTTTTAATTTATGTGCTATAAAAACTCTTGAGTAAGGTTTAATGGTTGTATTAATATCAATAACGCCTAAATTGGCAAATTCATCCAAATACTCATAAACCTGCCGATTGGAAGTATGATAGTATACTTCTTGTGCAAATGCCAGTTTTGATACAACCATTAAAAATATAAATACAATTTTTTTCAAACCAATATATTTTAGTTAAACAATTGTTTTTATGCGATTTACAACTTTAAATTTCAATAATCTTTTTTGTTGCCGGTGTCTCCAGCTTAAGCTTCCCTCAAATTCCTCCGGTGAACCTTCATGCAATATTTTATAAAAATTTAAGCACTTCGTGCTTTTTTAAATAAGATATTCCATACTGCTATCCAGAAATATTTCCAATCGGTTAAAAAAGGATGTTTCTCGTGTGCATTCAAATATTTTAATTCCGAAGCCTGAATTTCTTCCAGTGTTTTAGGTAAATCAACATAAAACGGAGGAATAAGCCCTGGTTTTGTTTTTATTCTTTTTTCCTGCAACTCTTTAGAGTACAGGCTAAAATAGTGTTTACTCAAAGGCCTGACACCAACGATTTTTAAATCGCCTCGAAATAAATTAATTAACATCGGCAACTCATCCAGCCAAAATTTTCGAAAAAACTTACCTACGGTTGTTACCCTAAAATCATTTTTAAATTTACCTCCCTTTTCAAGGTCAGATTTTTGAAAAACATATTCTTGTAAATATTCGGCATAGGGATGCATGGTTCGTAATTTATAAACCTGAATGATTTTTCCGTTTTTGCCAATCCGGTTTAATTTTACCAAAGGCCCGTAAGTTGGTTCCATATCATAAAAGGGGTCGCGTATTTTTCGGGCAACAAAATAAAGCCAACCACCTATTTCCTGTTCATTAACAATTTTGAATCCACAGGAATATAACCGCACAAAAGTTTCGGCTTTGGATATAACACGATTATTGCCCCTTGTAAGAAAAAAATAGATTCGTTTGGTAAGGTTAAACTTAGGAAAAACCCGTTTTAAGATATAATCTAACAAATAATAAAAACGATTTAAAACAGGCGGGTATTTTCGTAAAATCCTTTTTTTCCGCTGGTCTTTTGTTTCTACACAACCAATAAAAATACCGCCTTCGATAAGTTTTCGGTTGACCGATTCGAAAAATTTATTGATAAACCGGATATCATTAATACGCTTAAGGTTTACCAGTTTTAAATATGCTTTTTCGGGTAATTTATCTACATTAAAACGGGTGGTTGTTGCCAGAAGAGAGTAATTAGGAATACTTAGATTGACATTTTCTGTAAGAAATTGAAATACTTCAGGCCCCGATTCCTCAATAATTGTTTCCTTAATATTTTCGGGTACAGGCTCTAGTGTCCATTCAGGCGGATAGGTTTCAGCCTTTGGGATCCCATTTTCACGTCCTACAATGCGTTGGTAGGTTTCAAAAACTTTTGAGGTATCTGTCCCTGTTTTTGTATTACAGATATAGTAATCGCAAAAAGCAAAAATAAGCTCAAATATTGCTGTAAACCCTATGGTTCCGAAAACAATCAACCGCGAATAATACTGCGATTGAAATAAAAACATTAAAATCGTAATAATACCTGTAATAAAAAGGTTGGTAATAACAATATGAATAAAAGCATGGACAAGCTTTAAGCGCTCTGGGGCAGAATATTTTTTAGAGATTAATGAAACAAACACCCAAATAAATACAAATACAATAAGTGGTAATTTGTATTTTGGGAAATAGGATGAAGAATCACCCGGCTTAATCCACAAAATCAGGCCAAATGAAATAAAAAGCGCAACAACATCAAAAAAAACATTTATAAAAAGAGACCTGCGGCTCATGCTGTTTTATTAAAAATAAATTTCTTTTAAGTTTAAAGGTAATAAATCCTTTTTAAAAATTTTTGATATTCATAAAGATTTCTAAAAACAACAATTGCCACATATATTCTTTACTAAAAAGATTATTTTTTAGTGGGCCGGTTATGTAACCCACATTCGCGTTTTTCGGGCTCTTCCCACCACCACCGTCCGGCTCGTATGTCTTCGCCAGGTTTAATTGCTCTGGTACATGGCTGACAGCCAATACTTGGAAATCCTTTGTCGTGTAGCTCATTATAAGGCACATTGTTCTTTTTAATATAATCCCACACCATATCTTCAGTCCATTCTATTAAAGGATTGATTTTTATTAAACCGTTTTGTTCGTCCCATTCAACCACCTGGTTATTTAAACGAGTTATGGATTGTTCGCGCCGTAATCCACAAATCCATGCTTCCATACCCTCAAAAGCTCTTTGTAGCGGTTCTGTTTTTCTCAGGAAACAACATCTTTGTCTATTTTCCACACTTTTATAAAAAAGGTTAATCCCTTTTTCTTCAACCATTTTTTCCACTTTTTTATAATCAGGAAAATAAACTTTTATTTTTTTATCGTAAAAATCACTTGTTTTTTCAATAAGTTGGTATGTTTCGGAGAATAAACGGCCAGTATCCAAAGTGAATATTTGCACATTTTTATCTATTTTACATATCATGTCGGTTAGTACCTGATCTTCGGCTCCAAGACTCGAAGCAAAAGCTACTTTTTGTCCAAATTTTTTGATTATAAAATTTAAGACCTCTTCAGGGCTTTTGTCTTTCAATTGCTTTGTAAGTTCCCTTGCTTGCTCAATGTAATCCATTTTTTGGGTTTTTTAAATGTTCAGACTTGCAAATTTACAAATATTCTATTGAACCATCCATGATACTGAACACTATAATCATGAAAATTTTATCATAAAGGTTTCCTTAGGGCTTAATAAACAAACTGATTTTCTAAAGAATTAAATTACAGTTTTAACAAACCTCATCAATCAACTGGTAACTCGATCATTCAAAAAAAAAGTTTAATAAATGATAATAGAATCTTGATATCCATATTTGATTATACTGCTTTTATTTTTTAAGTTTACCTTTTGTTTCATTAAACTAACAGGCTATGATACCAGAGAACTTTGTTAAATATATAGAGGATAGTTTAAAGAAAAACTGGAACTACCCAGCCCTTAGCGATTACAAGGGCAAAAGTTATACTTATGGCGAAGTGGCACGAAAAATTGTCCGTATTCACATTATGTTCGAAGAGTGTAATGTTAAAAAAGGCGATAAAATAGCTTTAATAGGCAAAAATTCTGCCAACTGGGCAATGACTTATCTGGCCATTATCACTTACGGCGCAGTTGTTGTCCCTATCCTTGCAGATTTCCTCCCAAACGACGTACATCATATTGTCAATCATTCTGATTCTATTGTTCTGTTTACCGGAGACCCTATCTGGGAAAACCTGGATGAAAGCAGTATGCCTAATCTGAGGGCTATTTTTTCCTTAACAGATTTTAATATGCTGTTAGAAGGGAAAAATGAAAAAATTAACGACACGTATCAAAAAATTGACCAATTATATGATGAGTTCTATCCTGGTGGTATAACTCCTGAAAAGTTAGCTTTTGATGAAATCTCCAACGAAGAGGTTGGAGTATTGAACTATACATCAGGAACAACCGGTTTTTCCAAAGGCGTTGTTTTACCCTTAAACAGCCTTGCAGCGAATATTCGTTATGCCCACCGCAATATGCCTCTAAACTCAGGAGACAATATTGTTTCTTTTCTGCCTTTAGCACACACTTACGGATGTGCATTTGAATTTTTATGGCCTTTTACCATTGGCTGCCATATTCACTTTTTAACAAGAACTCCTTCGCCTAAAATCATAATCCAGGCATTTCAGGAAGTAAAACCAGCCATTGTTATTACCGTTCCGCTAATTATGGAAAAGATCTATAAAAAACAAATTATGCCTGTGCTGGGTAAAAAATCTATGCAATTTTTATTAACTCTACCAATACTGGATAAAGCTATTTATCATAAAATTAAAAATAAACTAACCGAAGTTTTTGGTGGCAATTTTAAAGAAGTAGTATTAGGTGGAGCAGCACTTAACAAAGATGTAGAACGTTTTTTAAATAAAATTAAATTTAATTATTCGGTAGGATATGGAATGACAGAGTGTGGACCACTCATTAGTTATGCCAACTGGGATAAAACAAAATTTGGCTCATCAGGAAAACTTGTTGACACGCTGGAAATCATGATTGATTCTAAAGACCCATACAATGAAGTGGGAGAAATCATGGTACGCGGCGAAAACGTGATGTATGGTTATTATAAAAATGTAGAAGCAACTGAACAAGCCATTGATAAAGACGGCTGGTTACATACCGGCGACCTCGGTATTATTGATGAGGAAAATTTTGTTTTCATCAAAGGGCGAAGTAAAAGCGTTATCATAGGCCCTTCTGGAGAAAATATTTATCCTGAAGAAATTGAAGCCAAGTTGAATAATCTTCCATATATTCAGGAATCTGTCGTTATCGAAAAAGAAAATAAACTAATTGCCTTGGCTTATCCGGATTATGAAATGGTAGATATGGACGGAATATCAGAAGCAGGGCTAAAAGATATTATGGAAAATAATAAAAAAGAAGTAAATACTACCCTTGCTAAATATATGCAAATAAGTATTATTAAAATATATCCTGAAGAGTTTGAAAAAACACCGAAAAGAAGTATAAAGCGCTATTTATATAATGCAGATTCAATATAACAAATGTTTTGCAAACGATTATAACACATAAAATGGTACTTTTTTATTAATCTGGGAAGAAAAAAGAAAAACCAAGAGCTAAAGAAAAAATCTTTGAACTCTTTTCTTCTCCTGCAATTAGGTTATAAAAAATATAATCACCCAGCGTATTAATTTCAAAATAAGATTCAATAAAATCAAAGTAGTATTTTTCACGAATGTCAAACTTTAATTTAGTTCCCAAGAAAATACATGCATACACAAAGTTTGGGCTATAATAACCACTGGGATATTTATTTGGAACTTGAACAAAAGAATTTTGTCCAGGCTCAAAGCTAACCGAAAAACCGGAAAACATCGAAAACTCATAATCTCTTTTATTAAAATTAATCAACCGGAACGAATTTTTTTGTGTAAAAGTATGTATTCTTGCATTACCATGATATTCTGGTACATATCCATATATTATATCGCTTTGTGCTTTTTCTTTCCACCAACTATATCCTGTACCAAATGAAACAAAACCAATATTGCCAGCAAACTGCAATTTTATATAATCAGGAGTATACCATTTTTTTTTTGTTTTTGTACTATCAAACGCCTGCACCTTCTGGGTATATGATAATCCCTGAATAAAAAAAATCAATAAAAAAGTTTGTATTACTATATCTCTCATTTAATAATTAGAATTTTACCTGTTCAACACCTACTTCATTAGCACTAGCTGTAATAATTACATATTCTTTGTCCATAATTGATTCTACAGTTAAGTAAATCATTCCGTCATTATAATAATCATCAAAAATAAACCGGTGAACATGCCCATGTATTGATAAGTCAACAGGATGGCTTAGCATCAAATCTTTATATTGCAATTCATCTTCTTCGGTAAATTGTTCACCAAAAGGTGGGATATGAGCTAAAACAAAAATATTTTTATAAGAACCTGTCGAAGCACTTCTTAACTGAGCTTCAAGCCAATTCATATTGGGAGTTCTATTGCTTTCCCAAAAAATATCATCAAAAAGAATAAAAAAGTTATCCTGATATACAAAACTTTTATTGGGATGCCCATACATTTGTTTATATATTTCTATGCCATTAGATTTATAATCGTGATTCCCTATTACAGTAAAGTAGGGAGCAGTTAATTTTTCCATTTTTTCATGAAAAAGCTCATACTCTTTTAAGTAGCCATGATCAGCCATGTCTCCATTAACGATTACAAAATCGATATCAGAACGGTTATTAACATTTTTAACAGCCTTGGATAGTTCGTTATAATTGTAATGTGAATCAGCAAAAACAGCAAATTTTATCGTATCTTTAGAAGTTGTATCTGCATATAGCTTATTAAAATTTTGCGTATCTATATTTTTAAACGAGTTTTTTACATTAGCTGCATATGGACTATATTCAAAATAATCATCACAGGATACAATAAAGTATAGAATAAACAGTAAACCTAACCAAAAGAAAATTTTGACTAATTTCTGCATCATTTATATATTTTCTAATAATTGCGATAAAAATAAATCGTTGATTTTCTTTTTAAAAAATCAATGGTATCAGAGATTTTTTCCATCTTCATGATTTCATGATCAGGGATTGCAACCTTAAATTCATTTTTAATATTATTTGCTAATCCCATTAAATCTAAAATATCAAGATTTAAATCAAAATAATAATCCGCATCTTTCGATATTTTTGATTGATCAACCCCATAGTCAATGATGACTTTTAGCAATCTTTTTTCGACATTTTTCATAACCCCAACACTTAATTCCGACCGTTCGGTTTGTTAGTATTAAAATTTTTTTTAATCTTAACGCAAAATACAATTATTATACCAACCGCTTGGTTTGTCTTATAATAAATTTTTTATTTTTTAATGAATTGATAAAGTTGAACAAAAGCTTTTTCAAGACTTTGATATAAAATCTCAGGTTTTCCAGAAAAAATTGAATTCATAGCAATACCATCTTGCAACCACTGAAAATGATTTGCCAATAACTCTTTGTCAAAATCATTTTCCAATTCTCCCTTTTTAACTCCATTATTAACAATTTTTTGCCAAAAATTTAACTCATGTTTATTTGCCAGTTCAATTTTTTCTCTAAAATCAGGAGCATAATTTGCTATATCAAGCATTAATCTGTAATAACCTATTCCAGAAGCCTCATCCCCTAAATAACTTCTAATCCGCTCTCCCATTTTTTTAATATTATCTATATATTGATACATATATTCATAAAATGAAACATTTGAATCTATTTCTAGTTCATGACTAAACGGAGAAATTGAAAAAAACAGGGTATTTAATGTTTCGCTAAATAATTGCTCTTTATTTTTAAAATAGTGATAAAAAGCACCTTTAGATAATCCGGTAGCTTTTACAAGCATGCTCATAGTTACTTCTTTATATCCCCTTTGTAGGAATAATCTGAATGAGGTTAAGATAATATGCTCTTTTGTTGGACTCATAAAAACCGACCGGTTGGTTTGCAAATATAATGTTTTTTAAAATTTTACCAAAATTTAAATTCTATAAATAGGGTATAGAAAAATAAAAAGTAGTTCCCTGATTCACCTCTGATTGGTACCAAATTTTTCCACTAAACAATTCAACCATTTTTTTGGCAATTGTTAACCCTATACCCAGCCCATTATGAGACCTGGATGGCCCCATATGAAGTTGATAAAACTTTTTATAGAGAAGATATTTGTTATTCAACTCAGGAATTCCTATACCTTCATCTTTTACAAAAAATACCATTTCTTCGCCTTCTTTGTAACAACCAAACTGAATATCTTTAAATGAAGAATATTTTAAAGCATTGTCGATAAGGTGTTTAAATATTTCGATAATTAATTTTTGATCAGAGATTATATATTTATTGCAATTCTCCCTAACAGCAAGTTTGATATTTACTTTTTGTAAAGGGTATTTTTTTTCAATCTTATCGTATATTTTACTAAAAATGAGATGCAATGAAAATTTTGAAAGATTAGTTTTATAATTTCCCGATTCTAAAGAGTTTAAATCAATTAAATTATCGAAAATATTTGTTATTTCAATTCCTGAAAAATTAAAATATTTCAGATAATCGGTTTTTTTTTGGTTATCTAAAGAATTCGATAACAATAAATTACTAAAACCAAGCATTCCATTTAAAGGAGTCCTGATTTCATGGGTTAAATTCGAAATAATATTTTTAATAAAATCTGAAGGATCCACTTTTGGCTGTGATTCAATTTCTTGTAATAGATTTAGCATAATTAATTTTTGAAAAGCAGGGTGCGAATAAAAATTTATCCACACCCTTTCAACAACTAACAAATAAAAACTTAGCGCTTAATAAGCCCGTTTAATATTTTTCATATTCAGCATCAATATTGTTTTTTTCATAAATTTCCAAATCGACACCTTTTGTTTCTTTTGGGTTATGTTTATTTATTTGATCGGCTTTATTATTTTGTTCTGCAGCTGGCTCTGAGTCTTTTTTTACAGTTTTATTAGCACCCATTCCTGTTTTAAGAACAGACTTGTCTACTTTAAAAAATTTGATTAATTCTTTAAGTTGATCAGCCTGGCTGGCTAATTCTTCTGCATTAGATGCCAACTCCTCGCTTGCTGAAGCATTTTCCTGCGTTACACTGCTTAATTGCTGAATAGCGCTGTTAACCTGTCGGGCGCCACTGGTTTGTTCTATACTGGCAGCGGCTATTTCACGTACCAACTTTGTTGTGTTTTCTACTTCGGGTAACATAACACTAAGTTTTTCGCCTGCTTCATCTGTAATTCTAAGTCCATCTTTAGAAAGTTTTACAATTTCTTCGGCAGCGACCTTACTACGCTCTGCTAGTTTTCTAACCTCTGCAGCAACAACAGCAAATCCTTTTCCGTGTTCACCAGCCCTTGCTGCTTCAACAGCTGCGTTTAACGCCAAAATATTGGTCTGAAAAGCAATATCTGTAATAATATCAATTTTTTCTGCAATTCGTTTGGTAGCATCAATTGTTTCCATAGATTTTTTACTAACCTCGTTAATTCCCTCTTGGGCCTTAATGGATATTTTTTCAGTTTCGCTGGCATTGTTATTATTCTGTTCAATATTAGCACTCATTTGTTCCATAGTAGACGATACTTCTTCGGCCGAAGATGCTTGTTCGTTGGCTCCCTGAGAAAGCTGCTGCGATGCACTGCTTACTTCCTGGCTAGCCATTGAAATATTGCTCGATCCGTTAATAATTTCAACAACTACTTCTTTCAATTTATTAGCCATTTTACGCAAATCTTTTACCATTATGCCAATTTCGTCTTTTTGGTCAACATCAATTTCAGTCGTTAAATCGCCATTGGCAATACTGTTTACAAATTCTGATGCTTTTTCAATGGGTTTTGCAATAGTACGTGCAATAAAAACAGTAAGAATAATAACAACAATAAGAATACCGATGGCAATATAAATAATTAAATTACGGATTTGTGTAGCAGCCAAAACAGATTCAGCCTCATCCATTTCGGTTAAGATTACCCAATTTAAGTTTCCTGCATTTATTTTATCATAGGCGCTGATAACATCAACTCCCCTGTAATCTTTAGCGATTTCTACACCAGATTGGCCAGCAAGTGCTTTATTAAATGAGTTTGAATTTATTTTTTCAACCAAAACCACATTATCTCTGAATCTCGAATTAGTTCGCATATATCCGTCAGCACCTACAAGATACGACTCTCCGGTTTCGCCTAATCCTATGGTTGAAGACATTACTTCGTTTATCTCCTCTACAGGTATTTGAATTACAAAAATAGCAGTTGTTTTTCCTTCCTCGTTATATACCGGATATCCGGCAAATTGTGAAGGAATTCCGGAAATCTCATACATTTTCAAATCCGAAAGAAAAAGGCCGTTATTTTCTTTAGCGCCTTTCCAAACATCAGCTAATACACTATTTTTTAATTTACCAAAACGCAAATTTTCGCCTAAATCCTTTTCTTTTGCAACAGTATACATTACCTGTCCGCTTTCAGCCGATATTACAAATAAATCGTAATAATTTTTTTCACCCGTATACTCGTTCAGGTAGTTCTCAAATTTATCGGTGATAAACCTGTATTCACTTGAATTAACTTCAAAAGATTCATCGTTGCCAATATTTAAACTATCTTTAAAAGTTAATAACTGTTGGGTTAAATTAACAATAGCTTCAGATGATGACAAGGTTACAGCATCATTAAAAAGGTTTGCGTAAAAGTCTTCAATAATTGACTTTTGATACTTATTAATAGCAGATATTTGATCTGTATTTTCATTGTTTAATGCAGTGGTTGCATTTTTTACAGAGAGTATACCGATAGTAACCACTGAAAATATTCCGATAAACACCCCTATAATAATTAATTTTACTGC
This sequence comes from Thiohalospira sp., assembly GCA_046538755.1. Classification (GTDB taxonomy): domain Bacteria; phylum Bacteroidota; class Bacteroidia; order Bacteroidales; family UBA12077; genus UBA12077. The sequence goes on along the minus strand of JBKHIH010000080.1, from coordinate 6,203 downwards.
GATATTAATATTTTTCATGTTTAATAATTTTTAATAATTAATGATTTATTTTTCTGTTTTTTGTTTTATTGAGTGTAAAGTTTTTGACAAATCCGACATCTCATCAGAGGAGATTACAAAATTGGCATCCATAATTATGATAAACTCATTTCCGGTTGCATATAAACCTGTTAAAAACCCATCGGTGCCAATATTTGCGACTTTGGGTAAGGGAAGAATTTCATCCTGACTAATTTCTTTTACATCATTTACAGCATCCACAAGAATTCCTACTTGCACTAATTGATCATCAACGCTAATTTCCAGGATGATAACAGTAGTATTTGCATTTATTTGTATCGGGTCTAACCCAAACTTTATACTTGGATCAATTAATGGTACACCCTGCCCGCGAGTATTAATTAACCCTTTTACAAATTCAGGTGTTTTTGGCAGTCTTGTAATTTCAGGCACTTCAACAATAGAAATTACATTGGCTACATTAATGGCAAAATTTTCTTTTCCTATTGTAAAGCTTAAATAAGTGTTTATTTTTTTATTTAACATAGTTATTTAGATATTATTGATTAATAACAATCGGCATTTTTATGTATGCCGACAAGTTGTTTGATAAAGTGGTCATCGTTATAAAATGGATGCAACTCATTGAATGGAAACTCATCGTTCAAGGTTTTTTCCATAATAATCTCTTTTAATTCGAGGATTTCGGAGATATTACACTGAGAAATATTTGTTGTATGATTAGATAAAAATTGCTGTAAATCAATTTGATAATCGCTTAAAAACCTGACAACAGTACCATAAAGTTCCATAAACCTGTTGTTTTCTTTCATTAAAAACACATTTTGATGATGTAGCTTATTGATGGTATTTAAAATATAATCCTCATCCTTTTCTGATTTTGAAACATTTTTTATGATTTTATTATTTTTATTAATCTGCAATGCATTTTCTTTCATTTGCAGCAAAAGAAAATTAAAACATTCTTTTAATGATATTCCTGAAAGATCTTTAAGGCTCATTTTATTTTATAATTGTACTATTAAATTTTTCAACTATAAATTATTATTCAACCTTAATGCCATTGTTTATAAACAACTTATATACAGGTGTTTGTGATTTGGATTGTGTGGTTTTTCAATTCAATTATCGTCAATATTTCAACGCAGTGTCAATAATTTGACTTTTTAAATTATAATTTGAAGAAATATAGCGTTTTGTGGGTGTGTGAAATCAATTTTCGACGGAAATAGCTTTTGAAAGTTCTGCAATGAAAAAATAACCATTTAATAAAAAATTAAATATTTTGAGCGTATCGCTATAAATATGCAAGTCTGCGGATGAATAAAATAAAAAAATTGAATTTACTTTTTTTTTATCCCAAGCTTTTTCATTCGGGCTATTAAAGTTGTACGGTTAAGCCCAAGGATTTTATACGCTCCATTTTCTCCTCCAACCTTCCAGTTGGTAAAATTTAGCACTTTAATAATATAATTTTTCTCAATTTCTTCAAGAGGAAGTAAATTATTATTTTCCGAATGATTGATTAATAAATAGGTTTTATCAATATTTAATTTTGCCCCCGAGGATAAAATCATGCTACGTTCGATAAAATTTTCAAGCTCACGAATATTCCCCGGCCAGGAGTACTGTTTCATTTTTTCGATCGCTGAATTAGGAATTGTATCGATGTTTTTATGAAACTTTCGGTTAAATTTCTGAATAAAATTTTCAGCCAGGGGAACAATATCATCTATTCGTTCACGCAGTGGCGGCAGCTTTATAGGGTAAACATTTAAACGGTAATATAAATCGCTGCGGAATTTTTTTTCTTCAATTTCCTTTTTCAGGTTTCGGTTGGTTGCTGCAATAATACGTGTATTCGTACTTAATGTTTTATTGCTGCCAACTCTTCTAAACTCTCCATCTTGCAACACATGCAAAAGCCTTGCCTGCAAATCTATTGGAAGTTCACCAATTTCGTCTAAAAAAATCGTCCCGCCATCAGCAGATTCAAATAATCCTTTATGTTGTTGCACAGCTCCGGTAAAAGCTCCTTTTTCATGTCCAAACAGTTCGCTCTCAATTAAATTAGAAGGCAGTGCAGCGCAATTTATTTTTAAAAAAGGTTTATCGCTACGTTTACTCATTTTCAAAATAGCACGGGCTATGAGTTCTTTGCCTGTGCCGGTTTCACCTTCAATTAAAACCGTAACATCTTTATTAGCAATTAATTTTATGCTTTTAAGAATTTTTTTAAATTCTAAATTATTCGTAATTATGTCATTAAATTCACTATTGATGTCAATGTTATGTTTTAATATATAATTTTCAAGTTCCAATTTATTTTTCAACTCCACAAGATTTGCATTTTTTACTTCCAGCTCTTTAATGAGATTTTTATTTTTAACTCTCAGGTTGAAAGTCTCAATCCCGTTTTCAATAGCATTTTTCAAATCATTAATATCCCATGGCTTTGATATAAAACGATAAACTGACCCTGTGTTTATTGCATCTACAATCATATCAAAGTCTGAATAGGCCGAAACAATAATATAGATGGTTTGCGGGAAATCTTTTCTAACCCTTTTAATAAATTCCAGCCCTGTTTCTTTAGGCATACGCTGGTCAACAATAACAACTTTAATAAATGTTGTTTTTAATATTTCATGTGCCTTTAAGGTATCAACAGCCGTATAAACCTTAAACAAGTCATCAAAATAAGATTTAAAAACTTTCAGGTTCATCTCCTGGTCATCAACATATAAAATGCCTGAATTTTTCATGGTTAATAATTTAGAGGTAATGAAATAATAAATTGAGTTCCTTTTCCTTCTTCTGAATCTACAGTAATAGTACCCTTGTGTTTTTTAATGATATTATAACAAACATATAAACCCAATCCTGAACCTTCATCAACATCTTTGGTTGTAAAAAAAGGTTCAAAAATTTTATCTTTCATATTATCTGGTATCCCTTTTCCGTTATCTTTTACAATTATTTCAAGCTGTTTTTCAAAAATATGATAAATACATTCAATATAAATCTCCCCTTTTTCATCAACAGCCTGAATTGCATTTAAAAACAGGTTTGAAAACAACTGTGTTATTTCGGTAGGATAACCATAAATCAAAGGTATATCACCAATTTTTTTGGTGATTTTAATTTTTGCACTTTTTTCGCCTTTGATCATAAGAAGCGCTAAATCAATAATCTCTTTTAAATGAAAAAATTCTTTCGAATTTTGTTTCTCAGAAGAATGGTGCCGTAAACTTTGTACAATTTTTTGGGTTTGAATTACCCCCTGTTTAATAACATCAAACATTTCATGGCTTGAATTGATCTGCTTTTTAAGGCTGTTTTTAAAATCATCACTTTTATTTTCAACTTCATTCTCAATTAATTCAATGGTTTTTTGATAATGCTTTTTCAAGCTTTCAAGCCCTGCATTAATAAAATTAATAGGATTGTTGATTTCATGTGCGATTCCGGCAGCCAATGTTCCAATAGAACTCATTTTTTCCGATTGGACCAATTGATTTTGAGTAAGTTTTAATTTTTTATTACTTTTTTTAAGCTCGTTATGTAAATTAACGGTATCGGTAACATCCTGCCCAAACCCGTCAACGCCAATTAAATTATTAAATTGGTTAAACCTGGGAGTTCCATATAACTGTAGGTATATTAATTCTTCATTAGCATTCCAAAACTTCAAAGTAACTTTATCGCTCCGGTTTCCGGTTTGAAATATCTTCTGCATGGTTTGCAAACCTTCATTTTTTGAAACTTTATCCCAGTTAAACAATTCAAACCATTTTTTACCAATAACATCACTTATCTTAAATCCGGAAATATGTTCGAAATTTTTACTAACAAAGGTAAATCTGCCTTCTTTATCATACGAATAAAAAAAATAGCCCGGAAATAAATTTTCGATATAATTTTTATAATGATTATTTAAAATCTTTTCCTCTTTTTTCTCATTAATAATATCAGTGATATCATCATAAATAAAAAGGTATCCCAAAATTTCTTTAACAGTATTTAAAACCGGTTTTACTGTAATTTTAAAATGTCTTTGTCGTTTTAGTGAATCGCTAAAAGATTTGACAAAACAGAATTGTTTAATATTAACTATTTTTTCTAAAGCGTAATTAAAATGAATCAATTCAAGTTCGGAAAAAACTTCATTTAAAGGCATCCCTCTTATTTCATTAGAATTTGTATTAAAAAATTTGTCAAAATCTGCATTTGTATATTCAATAACTTGATTTTTATTTATATAAATAATAAGATGTGGCAGACTATGTAACAATGATATTTCAAAATTTACAATATTTTTGTTTAATTTATATTCGATCATTTTAAACTATTATATTTATGTTTGTTATTAAATTTGTGGTAATAAGCATTTTAATATTTAACCTGTTGATTAGTTTTAATATTTTTAATCAACAAATATAATTATATTTTTTTACAATTAATATTATGTGATTATTTTAATAATTAAGGATTATTTATCTTTGAATAAACTTAAATTAACTTGATGTGAAATTTTTTTCCATAATTGTTGCAGGAGGTTCCGGAGAAAGGATGAAAAGTGAGGTTCCGAAACAATTTTTAGAAATAAACGGAATCCCCTTATTAATGTTGAGTATTAAAGCTTTTTATCTTTTTAATCACGAATTAAATATTATTGTTGCTTTACCCGAAAGTCAAATAAAGTATTGGCAACAATTGTGTCAAAAACACTCTTTTAACATTAAGCATCAAATCGTAAAAGGTGGCGAAACACGTTATCATTCAGTTAAAAATGCTTTACAAAAGGTCGATACTGAAGGTATAGTTGCCATTCACGATGGTGTGCGCCCATTGGTTAGCCAGGCTACCATCCGGGAAGTATTCAATGTTGCAACCAAAAAAGGGAGTGCTATTCCGTACATTGATATGGTAGATTCTGTTAGATATGTGTCTGGTGAAGATAATAAACCTGTTGACCGTTCAAAATATAAGCTCATACAAACACCACAAGCTTTCGATTGCAAAATTATAAAACAAGCTTATGAGCAGCCTTTTGAACCCTCATTTACAGATGATGCAAGCGTAGCAGAAAAAGCAGGAAAAAAAATCAACCTGGTACCGGGTAATCGCGAAAATATTAAAATTACCACTCAGGTTGATTTAAATATCGCAGAAGCTTTGTTTCCTTACTTATCCGAATGAAAAACCAAAAACGGAATATTGGTGTGAAATAAAACTTTCCGTGCCCTACTTGGGTTAAAAAGCTTAGAAATGATGTTCCTTTTATGGGTTACCAATGAAATAATGTCGATGTTTTTTTCACGGATAAATTCCTGAATACCTTTTAAAAAATCTTCTTCTTCTATTAATGAGCATTCAAATTCATAATCACCATATTGTTTTTTAAGTTTGGTTTTCAAATTATCCATTTTTACTTTATCCCAAACATTTGATTCAGCTTTTCCTATATGAACACAATATAACCGAAAATCAAAAGGAGCCATAATGTTCATAAGCTTTTTCATGGCATTATAATCCGATTCGTCAAAATCGGTAACATACATAATATTGATTGTGGCAATGCCCTGGTAAATAGAGTCTTCGGGAATAACTAAAACAGGTATTTTTGCATCTTCGATAATTTTAGCCGTAACGCTGCCAATCAAATCATTTTCTCGTTCTCCTCTTCCTCTTGTCCCTATAATAATTACTTCGGGATTATACTCCTCGCTTTTTATAATAATTTCGTCGCTGGCTATTCCGCTAACCAGTTCATAATCTATTTTAACACCCTCAATATTATCGCGCTCAATCTTTTCCATCAAATCATTGTAAAAGCTTTCCATATTTTCTTTGGCGCGAATTTCTATTTCACGAATTATCTCATCCATATTTACCTGGTAGTAATAAGTATCGGTAAGTGGCATTGAGTTAATGATCGGATTATAATAAACATGTAAAAGCTTAATTTCTGCATTAAGCTTTTCTGCCAACCCGATCGCATATCGGCATGCATTTACAGAATAATCGCTAAAATCAATTGGAACAAGTATTTTTTGCACATTTTGAAACTCTTGTTCTTCGGTTTCTTTTTCTTCCTGCCTAAACTGTTCACTAACTTTTTCAACAATACGTAAAGCTTTTTCCAGGTCGCGTGAATTTACCCGTACTTTAACACCCCC
>JBKHIH010000015.1:0-49652 GCA_046538755.1 Thiohalospira sp. | reverse complement strand
GGAAATGTAATCGGAAATTAACATTTTTTTAAGGAGCCCACTCAGAATTAAAAAAACAGCATGCCCAAACTCCTGCTTTGTTAATTTGAATTTTTGATAAAGTTGAGGAATAAATTCAGCAGCTCGTACAATAGGCCCTGCAACTAATTGCGGAAAGAAAGAAACATAAAATCCAAAATCTATGATATTTTTTACGGGTTTAACTTTTCCCCGGTAAACATCAACGGTGTAACTTATGGTTTGAAAGGTGTAAAAGGATATTCCAACGGGTAATATGATGGTTGAGATATCAAAAGAGGTCCCTGCTGTTTGGTTTGTCCATAAAGCAAGATAATTGACAACCTGAAAATGGGTGTTGAAAATGGAATTAATAATATCGGTAAAAAAATAGGTGTATTTGAAATAACCCAGAACACCTAAGTTAATTATTACACTTGTAGCAACCCAAATCTTTTTTCGAATATCGCTTTTGGCTTTATAAATTAATTGGCCCAGCGTAAAATCGGCTATGGTGGAAAAAATGAGTAAGGTGAAGAAATATCCGCCGGATTTATAATAGAAAAAAAGGCTCATTATAAACAGATAAGCATTTCGGAGCACATTTTTTTTGTATAGAAAGGAGTAAAAGAGTAACAATACCCCGAAAAACCCCCAGAAGTATAATCGACTAAATAATAAGGGTTTCGATTCAGAATAAATGAATATGTCTTTTAAAAATTCTGTCAATTCCTATTAATTTTTATGATCAAAAAATTGTAAAAAAGCTTTTACAAATAAATCGCCCTGCAATTGGTATCCTGCTCTTTTAAAATGGATTTTATCAATTGCTGAAAAATTGTAATTATGCCATAATACTGCAGCATTTTCTCCGCCCATAACAGAATAGAAATCCCAAAGCCCGGTATTTAGCTCATTTCTTATTTGTAAGAGGCTTTCTCTATAGCTCATTATATTCGTATTCGAGATATTATTTTTGATATGATCGCCCGGTACTGCCAGAATAATTGATGAATTTGGAACTGTTGCCTTGATTTGATTTATGAAATCTTTTAGTATGAGTTCATTTTCAAGTGATGAATAATTTTCATTAAATGTTTGGTTTGTTCCTAGTGAAATAATTACCAAATCAGGTTTTATTTCTTCTAAATGAGCAGGAAACAATTCGCATTTTAAATACGACTGTGCAGTAGCTCCATTAACACCAATGGTATGATAGCTTATTTCGCTTTGATCATGTTCCAGTAGCAACCCATAAAGCTCAAAAACCTGAGTGGTATCAGGGTTAAAAAAATCTACAATTATTGAATCTGTTGGTTTTTTTAATTGAATTGATGAGAAACCATCTTTCATTTCTGCATACAATCCATTTACCTTAATAGAAATACCCGGATGTGTTGCGTGTAATATTTTTATTTTATTAAAATAATATTTTTTCGGATAATCATATTTGCGATTTTGCATTTTTATCGAAAATGATGCAGAAGAATCTTTGCTGGCAACGGTAATGCCAGACAACCCGAGTGTATATTTTTTTGTGTCATCTGTATTTTTGCTAACGTCCCATTTGCCTGTAAATTCTACTTTGTAATAATATGGATTATTGGTTTCTGCCATGGTAAACGGAAAAATAAATCCTGGTTCTGCGAATGTATCTTGCGGCAAATAATTTTGAAACAGGGAATGTTTAATTTGTTCGGTTAGAAAAGCTGCCTGAAGATGAGAATCACCAATATGCAGAATGTTTATTTTTGTCGAACCTGGGAGATTTATGTTTTGCATTTTTTCTTTAAGATTTTCGATTTGATGATTATCATCCGAAAAATGCAATATGTTTTTATCCTGACGGATAAATGACAGTGTATCGAATATATTCTGTGAATATCCCGTAAAGGATATTAAAAGTGCTATAAGAATAAAATTAATCTTTTGTAACCTCATCTAATTTGTATTTTGCCAGCGAGTTTTTATTGTTGATATATTCGAAATAGTCATTGATAAATGCATCGTAAAACATTTTGGAGATAATTACCGAGCCTTTCCAGGTAAGATGTGTAAAATCGGTTTTTGCCAGCGGAGGGGTAGCATTTACCCATGCAGGCATTGAGTTTTTTCCGCCCATGGCTTCGTACATATCCCAAAAAGCACATCCAGCCCTAAAGGCAGCATTTTTTTGTGCATCTCTTATTTTTTCAATGTTGGGATACGATTCATAGCGGCCCATAACATTTCTTGACATATCAGAAACTCCAATAACAATAATGCAAATATCAGGATGTAACCCTTTCAATGTTTTTAATTGTTTATAAAATTGTTTTTCATAATAGCTGTAATCTTCAATAATGTGTGGAACCAGGTTAACGCCAAACTGCATGATAATCAATTTAGCATTTAATTTTTGATACATGGAACGGAAAAAAGCCATGTCGGTCCGTGTAAAATCGGTGCCACTGCTGCCTCTGAGCGGAATGTTATCTACCGCTACGCCTTTATGTCCATCGATTGCTATTGCATAAATATCCGGGCTGTCTTCGCCTCTGAAACTTATGGTTATTTCGTTTACTGAACCGTCGATATTCCATGATAAAGTTTGCAGTTGGTGCGATGGTGGTATAAGTTCCGCATCGAGCGTTTGGGCTTTATGTTTTAATTCGGCAATAAAAGGTTTTTCGTTAAACCCGTAAAACACTCTGCATCGCTTAAATTCGCGGGTTCGCAAATAGGAGATGTTCGATTTTTTTAATGTTATTTCGCCTGCATACAGATCTTTCGAACGTGCATAAACGGGTGCAAACCGCCCAAAGCTCATTAAAGCACCTAATCTTTTATGGTATATATTGCCGTTTTCAATACTTTTTATGGTATACCTTTCCCAGCTTCCAGCTAACTGGTGGTGTAATGAAATACTTGTTCCTTTAATGAGTACCGAAGGGAACATGCCAACGCCCGACCCGCCAAATTGTTGCTGTAACTCATTTCGTATATATGATGTTATCCGGTCGCCTTCGATTTGCGAATCGCCATAATGTAATACCCTTATGAGTTCTCCGGAATTTTTTAAATTCCTAAGATGATTAAAAAAAGGATACAATACAGATTTATCATTTTCAGGGTATTCTATATGCTGATGAATAGAGCCAGGTGCTTTTTCCTGTTTTTTTTTCTCAGTCGAATCCGAAATAGAAAGTGTGTCGGTTTTAATTTCTGCTTTTAACGAATCGGGAACCATAAAAGCAGAATCATCTTGGGAAATAATGCTGTCTGAAGTGTGAAAATTGTTGCTGTCTGATAAAAAATTAAGCTGTTGTGTATCTAAAATATCCTGTATTTTTTTTTGATCTGACTGATGGAATGAAGTGAATTGTTGTATATCAGGGAATCGCAATAATAAATTGTTTCCTATATAAAATCCATCTTTGGGAAATATGAACGAAACCACTGCTAGTAATAAAAATATACTTAGTAAGTATAATAAAATCTTATAAGGTTTCATTCAGGGTGTTTTTTTGGTTTTTAAATATATCAATATTTCTTTGAAATGAAAGTTTTATTAAAGAGAAAAAGTATTATAATCAGCTTGCAGAATTTAAGAAACTAAATTAACATTGATATTTTTACCCAAACAAGCTTAATTGTCCATGGTCTTTATCTGGATTTTTGTAAATGCTTTTGGTTTGTTCGGTAAGTTGTTTTTCGATAAGATTTAGAAATGGGCTTTTGGTAAGTTGTAATTCGCGGCCGTGCAAGAAACGTTTTTTTGCATGACTTAAATAGAGCATTGACTTGGCTCTTGTCATTCCCACATAAAGCAACCTTTTTTCTTCGTCGGCATCGGTTTGTTGTTGTTTAAAAAGCGAGTAGGGTATTAATCCGTTTTCGCACCCGGCAATAAATACGCATTTAAACTCCAATCCTTTTGCTGCATGGATTGTCATTAAACTAACCTTTTCAATTTCAGGTTGGTATAAATCAGCCGGATGGCCAAGCAAGATATGTTTAATAAAGCTTTCTAAATCATTGGTATATTCTGCTGACAGATATTTAAGTTTGTCAAAAACCCGCTGGTTTTCTTCGGTTTTGTCTGCAATAAATTCTTTATATAAAAATTTCAGATAATCATCTGATAGTAAATTTATTGATTGGGTATGAATTTTATCCAGTAAAACAGGATTAATATTTAATTGATTTGTTATTCTATTCCTTAGGAATAAATTTTTTGGTTCACTGCTGTATTTTAGCAGGTTTATAAGTACGCGGGTAATTTTGTGTTTAAAAAATTCATCTTCGTTAATATTTTGGTATGGAATACTATGGTCGTTCAATGCTTTTTCAATGAGCGGCATTTGTGCTTTGGTGCGGCATAAAATAGCAAAATCAGAAAGGCTTTCAATTTCGGTATCTTTTTCGCCGCTCGAAACATTGCTATCCATAGAGAAAAAACGCAATCCTCCCGATAATTTTTCAATTTCACGGGCTATGAATTCAGCTTCGCTTTTATCGGTTTGCAGGGCTGATACTTTTATTTTTATACCATCATCTAACCCTTGCAAAAAATTTTCTTCTTTTAAGATATTTCCCGAAGCTTTTAAAATCTGGTTTGTACACCTGTAGCTAAGATTTAGTTTGTAAATTTCTGCCTTTGGAAAATCTTCAATAAACCGGCTGATGTATTTGGAATTGGAACCACGAAAACCATAAATTGCCTGATTGGGATCGCCAATTACATTGATATTACCATTGGCCGACAATAATTTTATAAGTTGGTACTGCGCATTGTTAATATCCTGGTATTCATCAACCATAATCCATTGGAACCGCTGCTGATATTTTCTTAAGAGATTTTCGTCTTTCCGGAAAATTATCAAAGGCACATATATCATATCGTCCAAATCGAAAAGATTATTATTCTGCAGTTCTTCCGAATATTGCTCAAAAATTTTTCGTGTGGTTTCGTCCTCAATCATTTCGGGCAGTAAAACTTTTTGTTTTATGCTTGTAATTTGTTGGGTGTAATTTTTTAATTCATTTTTATTTTTTCCCTGAAAAAGGGATTTAAGAATAAAGTGTTTATCTTCATCATCAATAATATGAATGCTTCGGGTGGCTTCATTTGCAAAAAAATCGTTTAAGATGGAGTAGCCAAGCGAATGGAATGTTGAAATATGCAATTTTTTCAAATCAATGTTTGTATGCAACAGTTTTTGAGTACGCGAGAGCATTTCTTCTGCTGCGTGGTTAGTAAATGTTACGGCCAGGATATTTTTTGGATTTATATTTTTTTCTTTTATCAGGTAAGCAATTCGCCGGGTAAGCACATTGGTTTTTCCTGTTCCGGGCCCGGCTAAAATCATTACTGGCCCGTTATTATGTTTCACCGCTTTTGCCTGTTCCGGGTTTAAACCTTGCAACAAACCTTCTTCATTTGTAGTATATTGATTATCAGGCTCGGCAGCTATGCTAATAGGTTCGCTTATTGCTTTTAACTTTTGGTATTGTTGGAGGCTAAAATTTAGCAGTTTTCGTTTTGGCAACTCTGGTAAATTCGAAATATCAAATAATGCAGATTTATTTTCATAAATTTTTGTTTCATCGGGGCGAAAAACTTTTATTTCTCCATATTCGCCATCAAAACCTTCTTTAATGATAATTTGATGGTTTCTCATTCTTTTGATGGCTTCAGCCAATACCTCTCCACCAACTTCTTTTATTTGCTCAATAGGTAGAAAATGCAAAATATTAAATTCAGAACCTGCTTTAACTATCAATTGTTGGTACTGTTTTTTTAACTTTTGGGAGTTTTCTCCTATGCCGTTGATTTCTGCTAATATTTCTGTCAGAGGAATTATTGAGTAAAAAGGTTTCCGGTTTGGACGTTCTTCAATAGCTGTCCTGTCTGATAGTTCAACAATCCGGTTAACAACACCTACGGTAACTTTTTTGCCACAAACAGGGCAAATATTATGATGTTTGAGGGTTTCAACCGGGTCCCAGCAAATTTTGCATTTCCGGTGTCCGTCGTAATGATATTTTCCTTCCTGTGGAAACATATCGAAAGTTCCTAAGAACCTTTCATCTCCGGTTTTAAGTGCTTCGGTTATCGAAAAATAATTTACATCAGAATCAAAAAGGTTGGCATTTCTTCCCAATTTTTCGGGGGAGTGTGCATCGGAATTGGAAATCAGGGTGTATTTGTCGAGTATGCTACACATCCAGTTCAAGGCAGGATCGGTTGACAGCCCTGTTTCCAGGGCATAAATGTGATCCGATAAATCTTCGAAGCATTCTTCAATGCTGTTAAATCCTGATTTTGATCCTAATGCCGAAAACCAGGGTGTCCAAATATGTGCAGGAATGAAAAAAATATCATCAGAAATTTCCAGGCACAGTTCTAACAAATGTTTAGCATCTAATCCGAGAATGGGGCGGCCGTCGGAGGTTATGTTAAAATTCATGTTGCCCAGTTTTTGTTGAATTTTATCCACCACATCAAAACCGGGGGCCAGAATTACATTATGGATTTTACGGACTTTTCCGTTTTTTTTATAAATATTGCTTATTTCGGCACTTAATAAAAAACGGGGTGAGTTGTTATAATTCTCTTCAACCGGACTGTTAAATTTAAACTCCTCTTTCAATTTAAATAATCCGGGTTCTGCAGGTTCTGTTTTTTCTTTTAACTCGGCAGTCCATCCCGGATGGGAAAAATCTCCGGTTCCAACAATCTTTAGTCCTTTCACTTTTGCCCAATAATCAAGATATTCGGGAGTGAGCTTTTTGCTTGTAGCCATCGAAAAATGGGAGTGAATATGTAGATCGGCAATAAATTGCATCACAATTGGTATTTTTTCATAAAATTATTGAAAAGTAGTTCGAAATAAAAGAAGATTTAATTTTTTGTGTTTGCTAGCTTATAAAAATAATGATTTTATTAAGGATGTTTTTAATTAAAAAAGTGAAATGGAATTATCTAATTTCTATTCATAGAATAAAATAATTTTGAAAATTTACTTTTAATATTATTTTTGTATACTTTAAAAAAACATTCTAATTATTAACCAAAAGAAACTTAACTTTTTGGTTTTATTTTTATATACTGTCCGGCTTTTAAGGATCTTCCGCTGGCCATATTATTCAGTTGCAGAATCTCTGATTCTGTTACTCCGGGGTACTTTTTAGCAATTTCCCATATAGTATCTCCTGAACCTACTTTGTAATAAATGTAATTGTCATCTGTAGTTTGGCTAGTGGTTTTTTGTGGTGTTGAAACTTTTTTGCCTATCCTGCGTTGTTTTTCTTCAAACGAAAGTGTGTTAATATCAGCATATTTGGATGCAGATCCTTTGGGAACATAAATATTTAGTTTTTGCCCTACTCTAATCATATTTCCTCGTATATTATTCCAGTAGCGAATTTCTGAGGCACGAACATTATACCATTCGGCTATAAAACCCAAATTATCGCCCGATTTTACAGTGTACACCAGCTTATCGCGGTTTGTTGGTGCCGGTGGAATATAATATGAGCGTTGTGGATTTCTTATAGTATTGTCGACACTAAAAAACACAGAATCTTTATAATTTAAAATGGAATCCTGAAAATCAATATATTTTCCTGTAAATTCCATGGGTAGGGTTAATCCAAATTCTGTTCCTTTTGCAGGAACAATATCGAGTTTATATTGCGGATTTAAATCGCGTAAAGCTTTTAGCGGAATTCCTAAAACTTCGGATACTTGTTTAAAATGCAAATTATCAGTAACCATAATGGTATCTGTGGCAAGCGAAATTTCAGGATATTTTGGATTTAAATTGTGTTCATGATAATAATTTATGGTATAAGCAGCAGCAATATATGCAGGCACATATCCTCGAGTTTCGCGCGGAAGGAAATAATATAACTTCCAGAAATCCCTGCTTCCGCCGGTTCTTCTAATTGCCTTATTAACATTTCCTGGGCCACAGTTGTATGCAGCAATAACCAGTGTCCAATCGTTAAACATGCTGTATAAATCTTTCATAAACAACGCTGCTGCATGTGCTGATTTAATAGGGTCACGCCTTTCGTCTACAAATGAATTTACGGTTAAATCGTACATACGGGCTGTTGCATACATGAATTGCCACATTCCTGTTGCCCCTACGCGGGAAACTGCACGTGGATTAAGCGCTGATTCAATAATAGCCATATATTTTAACTCAGTTGGCAGGCCATAGCTTTCAAAAATTTCTTCAATTTTTGGGAAATAATAATCCGAAAGGCCAATCATGGCTTCGACACTTTCGCGCCTTTGCTTAGTGTATACGTGAATATAATTTCTTACAATATTATTATAAGAAAGATCCACAACCGATGGTATATTTTGCAACCTTTGGATATAAACCGAATCTGGGAATTCCGGAATTATTGAGTCTAAATTTTCATAATTAATTGAATAATCTGTTTTTATAGCTTTTTGTAAATACCATAAATTTAGAAGGCTGTCGAGGTTTTGATCAAAATTTGACTGAATTTCTAGAGATACATTGAGACTGTCTTTATTCTGCTCTGGATGATTCGACAAAGCTGTAACAGATAATAATTGAAAAAATATGATGGATAAAACAATATTCTTTGCCATAATTGTTTGTGTTTTGTTGAAGCAAATTTACTAAAAAGCCCGAAATAACTATTAAAAGATTAAAAAATGAAGTAAAATTTGTTATAAAATGTTAACGTTGAAAAATATTTGAGATTCTTTTTAAAAAGATACTCTGCAAGTAAAGCCCATTGCATTCTGATTATCAATTGACCGGCTAAGTGATGGTTGAATATTTAACGACAAGTTTTCACTAATATCATAATCGAATAAATGGGCATCAACCGTTGCATCAATGATATTAAGCATATAAATTCCTGCAATGGCTATTACATTAAGGTCTCTATTTCGCCGATAGTTGTCTTTTAGCCTGAGAATAATATTTTTATCGGTATATCCTTCAAATTCGGTTATTTTCCCTGCATCAAATTCGGCAAAGGCGTTTTTATATTTATTATATTGATTGTTGTTAAAATCAAAAGCATAAATAAAAACTCCTGTTAATCCATAGACGATAGGTAGTTTCCAGTATTTTTCATTATAAATTTGTCCTAATCCTGGCACAACAGCCGAATACATGGTTGCTTTATGGGGAGAATGATCCTGAGTTATATTTTGTGCTATATCTGGTTTCTGATTACTGTCTGGTTGTTGTGCCTGACTATTATAAATAGAACAACAAGTAATAAATACTGTCAGAAAAAAAACAGATAGGAGTTTATAAAAATTTGTTCCCAGCAAAATGATATTTTTTTAAATGTTTACCGGGTGCAAAATTATTTCATTTTATCAATAATTCCCATAATTCTTTCTAAATCTTCGTCCGATTTAAAAGGAATTATAATTTTCCCGCTTCCTTTGTTATTTCTTTTAAAGTCTACTTCCGAATTAAAATGGTCTTTCAGATGTTTTTGTAATTGCTGATATTCTTCGGGTAATCGAACTGTTTCCTTTTTATTGTTTTGTTTTGGGCTGTTAATATCACGGATAATATCTTCGGTTTTGCGTACCGATAATCCGTCATCAATAATTTTATAATAAACTTTAAGCTGTATTTTTGGATCTTCGATATTAACCAATGCACGAGCATGCCCCATTGATATTTGCTTATCGCGGATGCCCAGTTGAATTTCGGCGGGTAGTTTTAAGAGCCTTAAATAATTAGAAATCGTTGATCTTTTTTTGCCTACACGGTCGCTCATACTTTCCTGGGTAAGCTTACATTCTTCCATTAACCGCTGGTAACTGATTGCAATTTCGATGGCATCAAGATCTTCGCGCTGAATATTTTCTACCAGTGCCATTTCCAGCATTGCCTGGTCATCGGCAAAACGGATGTATGCAGGAATTTTCTTAAGGCCGGCAATTTGAGCAGCCCTGTAACGCCTTTCGCCTGTAATAAGCTGGAATTTAGAACCATCAACTTTACGGACAGTAATGGGCTGGATGATTCCCAGTTCGCGAATTGAATTAGCCAGTTCGTTTAACGCTTCTTCGTCGAATTTTGATCTTGGCTGAAAAGGGTTTGTTTCAATCTGGGTAATATCAATTTCGTTTACGGCATCGGCCGTTACAGTTCGTTCTTGTCCTGCATCGTCAATTAATGCTCCTAATCCTCTTCCTAATGCATTTCTTTTAGCCATCTTCTATATCATTAATGTTAAATAAATTAATCAACTACTTTGTCGGCATTTGCCATTTTTGTCTGGTCGTTTTTTTGTAAAAGCTCTTTTGCAAGATTTAAATAATTGGTAGCTCCCTTTGAAGCTGCATCATACATAACAACAGGTTTTCCATAACTTGGCGATTCGCTGAGTTTTATGTTTCGTTGAATAATGGTTTCGAAAACCATATCCTGGAAATGTTTTTTTACTTCATCTACAACCTGGTTTGAAAGCCTTAACCTTGGATCGTACATGGTTAAAAGAAAACCTTCAATTTCAAGTTCTTTGTTTAACCTTGTTTGTATTATTTTTACTGTATTAAGCAGTTTTCCCAATCCTTCGAGTGCAAAATATTCGCACTGAACAGGAATAATAACCGAATCGGAAGCAGTAAGCGCATTTACCGTAATTAAACCCAATGATGGCGAGCAGTCTATTAAAACATAATCGTAATCATCTTTTACTTTTTCAACCACCTGCTTTAGCATATATTCTCTATTGGGTTGATTAAGCATTTCTATCTCGGCACCTACCAGGTCAATATGTGATGGAATTATATCCAGTCGTTCAACATCACTGTTTAAAATGATATTTTTAGGGTCTTGATCTTCGATAAGACATTCGTAGATACTGGTTTTAATAGCTCTGATATCGAATCCAATGCCGGAGGTAGCATTAGCCTGTGGGTCGGCATCTACGATTAATACTTTTTTTTCTAAAACAGCTAAGCTGGCTGCCAAATTAATTGCGGAGGTGGTTTTACCAACACCCCCCTTTTGGTTTGCTAATGCAATAACTTTTGCCATATATTTATTTTTTTGGATTTCTTTTGTGTTGTAATCTGCCCTAATTTCTAAAAAACAGGAATTCAAAAATACAATTTTATCAGATTTATCTTTTTTACAAACTTAAGAATTGTAAACAATTTTTTTAGAGTTATAAACATTTTATTAACAAAAAAATATTTTTTAGATTCAAAAAGTTGATTCAAAACAAACTATCAATTTTTAAATGATTAAATATATTTTTTAGATACTTCTTTAAGCAGTTGTTCTTTTTCAACCGGAACTACTCCTACCTTTTCGCAAACCTGCCCACCTGCAATATTAGATATGGTTGCAATCATTTCGGGGCCTAACCCGGCAGCCAGGCATAAGCTGGCTGTGCCGATAAGTGTATCGCCGGCACCTGATACATCGGCAATATCTCTTATTTCAGCGGGTATTGTTTTGTAATAATCATTATTGCTGATAAATACGCCTAATTCTGATAGTGTAACCAAAATATATTTGGCCGAAAGTTTTTGATGTAAAAGTCTTGAGGCTTCGTAAATACCTTTAAAATCACCTTTTTGGATGTCAATTTTTGACCCTTCAACCAGTTCTTTAAAATTGGGTTTGAAAAGCGTAACATCCCTGTATTCCATAAAATTCCTTTTTTTAGGGTCAACCAGGGTAGGAATATCTTTTTTATTGGCATACTCAATAATTGAATGGATTACTTTTGGTGTAATAGTTCCTTTATCGTAATCTTCGAAAATTATGGCATGGATTGGTTGGTCAGCAAGTATACTTAAGATGTGATTGATAAACGAGGATTCGATATCTTTATCTAAAGCTTTATCAACTTCTTCGTCAACTCTTAATAAATGTTGATTTTCGGCAATTATTCTGGTTTTTACGGTTGTTTTTCGGTTTTCGTCTTCGATGATTCCCTGGCTGGTAAGTTTTCGTTTTTTTAGCAAGCTGTAAAATGTTCGGGATTTAGTATCCTTTCCTATAACAGCACATAATATTGGATTAGCACCCAGTGCCTGGACATTTAAAGCAACATTGGCAGCTCCTCCCAGGCGGTTTTCTTGTTTTGTGCTCATGATTATAGGAACCGGAGCTTCTGGAGAAATGCGATTTACTTTTCCCCACATATATGAGTCGATCATTACATCACCAATGATCAGAATATTAAAATTATTGAAAGAATCGAAAACGGATTGAATATCTAATTTTTCCACCAGTTAATATTTTTTATTTAAAATGCAAAGATAAGAAAACACCCTGAAACGTTATATGAATTTTGGGATTCTTATTTATTTTCGCATAGCTGGGTTGCCACGTTAGCCGGTAATTAGTATCGGTTAATTCGGTATAGAGTTTTTTTAAAGTTGGTTTCCCGACTATAGGGTATGAATTTGGTTTTAAAAGAACCACATCTGGAGCTGCATATTCTAAAAATGCCTGGTGATTACCTACTTCAACCGAACGATTCGAAAATTCAATATCGGTTTGTAGCATCTTTTGTTTTTCTTGTTCAATATCTACAGTAGCATTGCAACTCCAAATTAAGATAAACAGAACGGGCCATATTTTTTTCATGAATAAGCTATTTAATATTTTTATGTACTATTGCATTTTTTATGGCAGCCTTGGCAAAGTTAGAGGTCCTTGTAGCACCGGTAATTGCATCAAGTTCTATTTGATGGGTGTTTTTTATCTTTGCTTCAATATCTTTCTTACTTAAATAACCGGGTGTATGAAACATTTTTTTGAATTTCAACTTTTCAACCTTTTTATTTTTGATTGAAAATTCAACATGCGAAAGCGTGATCAGGTTGAAAATTTTAAATTTCCCCTGGTAAAGGCCATCTTTTAAATTTGATGTTTCAGGATGAAAATTTTCAATGTATTTTTCAGCTTCTTTATTTGCTTTTTGGATTATCCAATTTGAAATCAAGGGTGTAGCAAAAAATGCTATCAGAAAGACTGCGGTGTAAAGAATTAATTTTTTTAAGTTCATATTTTATTGAATATAGATTTTAGTTTATTCCCTGTTAGTGTCATTTGTAATCTGAAACGATTCTTTTCTTTCTTCTGCAAGGTCAATTCCTAATAATTTTAAATTTGGAATGTAAAGTTGCTAAATTATTCTAAATTCGGAAAGTTTAGTTTATGAATTTATTAGTATTTGAAAACATTATTTTAAACCGGATCAATATCAATGGATATTTGGATGGTTTTAAAATGATCCATCTTAATCAGATGAGTTATCTGTTCTTCCAATAGCTGTTTCGCTTTTTGAAACGACCTTTGGCGCTCAATTTTAATCAATATTTTTTTGATGTACATATTTTGAATTCTTGAAATAACCGGTGATTCGGGGCCTAAAACTCTTTTGCCAAAAATCTTTTTTAGATTACCGGCTAATTGCGCTGACGATTTATTTACCACTTCGGCTTTTTTGTGCTTTATGCTGATATATATTAACCGGCAAAAAGGGGGATAATTATAATTTTTACGTTCAAGCAATTGAGATTTATACATTTCTTCATAATTATTATTCAATACAAATTGTAAAATCTGGTGTTCGGGATGGTTGGTTTGGATAACTACTTTACCTTGTTTGTTTTTTCGCCCGGCTCGTCCGCTTACCTGGGCCATTAGCTGGTAACTTCGCTCAAAAGCCCTGAAATCAGGATAATTCAGCATATTGTCGGCATTTAAAATTCCTACAAGCCCTACATTGTCAAAATCTAACCCTTTGGAAACCATTTGTGTGCCAATTAAAATATCAATTTTTCCTTGCTCAAAACCACCGATGATTTTTTCATAAGCAAATTTAGACCGGGTAGAGTCTAAATCCATCCGTTTAACTTTGGCATCAGGAAAAAAGATTTTGATTTCATCTTCAATTTTTTCGGTACCAAAACCTCGTGTCGCTAGCGATGCATTACCACAAGCTTTGCATACTTTTGGGTTATTGATGGTATAACCACAATAGTGGCAAACCAGCTCATTGTGCTGTTTATGATAGGTCATGCTCACATCGCAATGGGTGCAATAAGGAATCCATCCACATGTATCGCATTCTAAAAAAGGAGCAAACCCTCGCCTGTTTTGAAATAGTATGATTTGTTCTTTATTATCGAGCGATTCTTTTATGCTATCCAATAATGCCGGGCTAAAATGCGACTTCATCAGTTTCTTTTTTCTTGCTTTTAGTGTATCACTTAAAATAATTTCTGGCAGTTTAATTTCCTGAAATCTTGAGTTAAGTTCTACAAGCCCGTACTTCCCTGTTTTTGCATTAAAGTAACTTTCAATAGATGGTGTAGCTGTGCCAAGCAGCACTTTGGCCTTATGGATTTGGGCTAATACAATGGCACTATCGCGCGCATTGTAACGTGGTGCCGGATCATATTGCTTGTAAGTGTTTTCATGCTCTTCGTCAACAATAATTAAACCCAGGTTCGAAAAAGGTAAAAATAAAGATGAACGCACGCCAAGAATAATATCGTAATGGTTCTTTTTAT
Organism: Thiohalospira sp.; assembly: GCA_046538755.1. Classification (GTDB taxonomy): domain Bacteria; phylum Bacteroidota; class Bacteroidia; order Bacteroidales; family UBA12077; genus UBA12077. The sequence goes on along the minus strand of JBKHIH010000015.1, from coordinate 35,110 downwards.
CTCTTTTTAATACATTCTGATAAACTTCAACCCGCTCTCCGTCATTAAATTTTGAGTGGTAGATTCCTACCCTGTTACCAAATACAGATTTTAGACGGTTAATAATTTGTGCTGTTAAAGCAATCTCAGGTAAAAGATATAAAACCTGCTTCCCTTTTTCTAATTGTTCTTGAATCAGTTGAATATAAATTTCAGTTTTTCCGCTCGATGTTACGCCATGTAGCAAAACCACCTGTTTTTCTTCAAAATGCTTTTGAATAGATTGAAATCCCTGGCCCTGGGCAAGGGAAAGTTGTTTTGCCTCTTTGGAGTCAGTTTTTGAATGATCTAGCCTGCTGGCTGTTTTTTCATATTCGGTTAAAATATTCTTTTTTATTAATGATTTGATGATTTGATGATTTGCATCCGATTTTTTGATTAAAGCTTTCTGGCTTACATCGGCAGGTTCTTTTTTCATGAATTTACCCGATAGCTGAATAAAACTCATAAGCACATCGAGTTGTTTGGGCGCATTTTTTAACGAATTAAAGGCTTTGTTCAGTTGCTTTTCGGTTTTAATTGATGGGTGCAGGTTAATATAGGTTTCTATCCTGGGTTTATAATTTTCTTTTAACTTTTCTTCAAGAATTACAGCTTTTTTATCGATAAGTGATTTAATTACTGGCAGAGCATCTTTTTTATTGAGTGCATTTGCAATATCATTTACCTTGGCAATGTTTGTTTTTTCCAAAAAATCGAGAACTAATGATTCAGTGCTGGAGAATATTTCATTTTCGATATTTTTTGCATTATAAATTACTTTTGTTTCCGATTCAAGCTTTAATCCAGAAGGTAATGCTGCTTTAAACACCTCGCCCAGCGAGCACATATAATAATCGGCAATCCATTTCCAGAGCTTAAGTTGAGATTCGTTTACAATTGGGCCATCATCTAATACAGAAATAATTTCTTTTGTTTCGTATTCAGTTGGTTTTTTTGAATGAATGGTATGTATAATTGCCGCATAAATTTTACGTTTTCCAAATTGTACAATTACTCTTTTGCCTGCTTTTGCCTGGTTTTTTAATGATTCAGGTATACTGTAGGTAAACAGCTGCTTTAAGGGTAGCGGTAGGATTACATCGGCAAAAACATTAGTATTGCTCATATTAAAAGCAAATTAAACATTTAAGAAATCGAGAATTTCCAGCAACCTATTGTCCACATCTTTATGATGTTTTATGGTTTTGTTAAAAGGTACATGAACAATTTCACGGTTCATCATTCCTACCATAATGCTTTGCTGGTCATCGAGCAGCGCTTCAACAGCGGCAACTCCTAACTGGCTGGCAATAACCCGGTCGAAGGCAGTAGGTGACCCCCCGCGTTGTATGTGTCCTAATACGGTTACCCGCATATCGTAATTTTTAAAATCATCTTTTACTTTTTTTGCTATAGCGTAAGCACCGCCACTTTCGTCGCCCTCGGCAACTAAAATAATGTTGGAAGCTTTTTTACGTTTATAACCAGACTCCAGATATGCCTTAAGGTTTTTAGTATCGTTTTCACTTTCAGGAATAAGTATTGCTTCTGCACCACAGGCTATTCCGCTTCTAAGTGCCAAAAATCCGGCATCCCTTCCCATCACTTCAATAAAAAACAGGCGATTATGGGAGCTGGCAGTATCTCTTATTTTGTCTACAGCCTGTACAATCGTATTAAGCGATGTGTCGTAACCAATAGTATAATCTGTGCCATATAAGTCATTATCAATAGTTCCGGGAATTCCTACAAAGGGGATATTAAACTCTTCTGTAAAAACACGTGCGCCTTTAAATGTGCCATCGCCACCTATTACTACAACGGCATCGATGCCCTCTTTTTGTATATTATCAAAAGCTTTTTGGCGGCCTTTATGAGTTCTGAAGTCATCGCTGCGTGCTGTTTTTAAAATAGTACCTCCTTTTTGGATAATATCGCTTACCATGTATGATTTTAGCTGTTTAAAGTGTCCCTGTATTAATCCTTCATATCCATGGCGAATACCAATTACTTTCATGTTGTGATAAATTGCAGTTCTTGTAACAGCTCTTATGGCTGCATTCATTCCGGGCGCATCGCCTCCTGATGTTAAAACACCAATTGTTTTTATTTTTGCCATATGCTTATTTAGTTATGGTTTTGCAATTTTATTAATTTCTGCAGCAATTTTTTCCATTAACCACCTGGGTGTTGATGTGGCTCCACAAACGCCTGCCGATTTAACATTTTTAAACCATTCACTTTCCAGTTCCGATTCTTTGGATACAAAGAAAGTGTTTGGGTTTTCTGCCTGGCAAACTTTAAATAACATGCGGCCGTTGGAGCTTTTTTTGCCACTCACAAAGATAACCACATCATGTTTTTTTACAAATTCTCGCAATTGAGGTTGCCGGTGCGATACCTGCCTGCATATAGTGTCATTTGTTTCAAAATGGATATCCTCGGTTCCCTGAGTATTAATCATACGTTTTTTAATTTCTTTTTGCACCTCATAAAAACCTTCAATACTTTTGGTTGTTTGCGAAAAGAGGTTAACCGGTTTGCTAAAATCGATTTTATCCAAATCATTAAGCCCTCCGATAACAATAGCTTGTCCTTTGGTTTGCCCTACCAGCCCGTTTACCTCTGCATGCCCTTCCTTACCATAAATAACTACCTGGCCACCTTTTTTTAAAAAGTCATCAAAGCCAAGTTTTATATTGTTTTGAAGTTTTAAAACTACAGGGCACGAAGCATCTATTAGCTGTATATTATTTTTTTTGGCAATTTCATAGGTTTCTGGTGGCTCACCATGGGCACGCAGCAGGACTTTACAGTTTTTTAACTCTTTAAATTGTTGGTGGTTAATCGTTGTCAAACCTTTCAATTTCAAGCGCTCTACCTCGGCACTGTTATGTACAATATCTCCCAGGCAATATAATATATCATTGTTTTCAAGCTCTTTTTCTGCAAGTTGAATGGCATTAACCACTCCAAAACAAAACCCGGAATTATTATCAATTTCAATATTCATTCGAATATATTTATTTTTAATACTGTTTTTTGAGTAAATGCTATTGCTGATTTTACTTCTGTATTTCAAATACCATGGAACCCTCAAAATTTATTACTCATAAATATATTTTTTAATTTGGTATTCGTGAACTCAGCTTCGCTTCGGTTCATATCCTTGTTTTATACTTTATTGCATGAGGGTTTCATTTTTAAAAAAGTTTTAAGTCAATTTACTCATTCTTTCTTGTATTAAACTTAAAACCCACTGCAATTGTTCTTTTTCTGTCATGTTGCTGTTGTCCAGCTCAATAGCGTCATTGGCTTTTTTTAAAGGGCTTTCTTTCCTGGTTTCATCCAGATGATCCCGCTTTTTTACATTCTCCAGGATTTCATCGTAACTAACATCTACATTGTTTTCTTTAAGTTCTTTATATCGCCGTTCGGCTCTTACCTCTGCATTGGCATTCATAAAAATTTTAATTTCTGCATTTGGAAATACTACTGTACCTATATCACGCCCGTCCATAACAATTCCTTTTTCTTTTCCCATTTCCTGCTGAATCCGCACCATCTTTTCTCTTACAAACTTTAATTTGCTAACAATACTTACTGCATTGGAAACCTCCATTTTACGAATTTCGTCTTCTACATTTTTTTTATTAAGGTACGTTTCCTGCCTGTTTCTTTTTGCATTAAAACGGAAATTTATTTCTATCTCATCAATTAAAGATTTTAATTTTTCTTCATTTACCTGATGTTTTTGAATATTAACTAAGTTGTTTCTCAGTGCAAACAGTGTAACAGCACGGTACATGGCTCCGCTATCGATATATTTATATCCCAGGTGTTTGGCAATGGCTTTGGCCAAAGTGCTTTTACCAGATGATGAATACCCGTCGATGGCTATGATAATATTTTTGTCTTTTGTCATTTTGTAAAATTAATTAAAACATCAAAGGTAAATCCAAAAAAGTCATTAGGCAAGTTTTGGAGATTGGAGATTTGGGATAAAAGTTTTACCCTTTCCACTTTAGATACTTTGATTAAAAGAACTACCAAATTAAATGATTTGTAGAAAGTATAAAGTATTTATTTTTTAAAATCTACCACCCCTTCCCAAGCCGGCCTAAATTTGTAGTAATAGAAAAATGATCGGTAGCACCTGCTAAATGGTAAGTTGCGCGTCCATAGTTGATATGAAACTTGGAAATTTTTACGCCAAAACCCCACGAAAAACCAATAGTTGAGGTATTGGATTCGATCAACATTTCTTTTCGCCGTCGATAATTATATCCTGCCCTGATGTAAAGATTTTCGAGCGGGCTAAACTCAACGCCCAAAATAACATGTCGCATTACCTGATCGGCAATTTGGTCTATTTTAGATTCTTCGGCTTCTTCGAAAAAGGGATCGGCACTGGATTCGCTTTCAGGAATATCATAGGTTAAATCGGGCTTTTCAAGGTGGTCGAAGGTAACTGAAAATCGAAGGGGAGCATGACGTAGTTTTTGTGAAATACCCAATTGGATATTGAAAGGCAGAGATTCTCTTTCGCTGGTATATCCTTTTAACTGGGTTCCTAAATTTTTAATAACCAGTGCTGCATTAAATAAGTTATCTGAGTTTTGATAAAGAATGCCAATGTCAGCAGCTATTCCCAGCGAAGTATATTTTTCCAACGTTGATATGACAGGTTTAACATTTACTCCAACATGAAAAGAGCTGTCAATAGGCCTCGAATACATAAGATTGATGGCATATTCGGCTGCCTTAAATTCGCCGGTAATAATTCCTTTCTCATCAGCAGCTATAAACTTTCCGTAATTGATGTATTGTATACCGCCCGAAATCATTCCTTTATCTTTTATAGTGCTAGCATATGCTGCATATCCATAGTTGATATCGGTAAAGTAGTTGGTGTAATTTAAAACCATATCATGGTTCATTTCAGTATTTAGCAGTGCGGGATTATGGAAAGTAAGGTTTAAATCGTTATCGTTAATGGCAATTACATCGCCACCTAAAGAGGCTACACGTGCTGAGTTTATTAAGTTCAGGAAACTGTAAGTATTGTTGCCTCCAATTTGAGAATAACCCTGGACAGTAAAACAAAGTAAAAAAATGATCAATAAAATTCTCATTCGGTAAAAATACAAATAATGATAATATAGCCATAAACAATAAAAAATAAACGGTATTTTATCAGTACTTAGTATTTATTGAATTTCAAAAGATTTTATTTTCAATCGTTTTGTATTGGTAATCTTTTTATTTATACTACTTTTTTTTTGCTGTTTTTCGGGGATAATTAAAGATAATATTAATGAATCGGCTTTTTTTACCCATTGTATAAATTTAGTATTGTTTTTTTTATGAAATGGGATATAATCTATAAGTTTTGACAGGTTAAATGAATCACTTTGTATTCCGGCACCTGCTAATTTAGCATCCAATGCATTACATTTTTGTTCGTAATGTCCACCGGTAGGTATCATTAAAACAGGTTTACCTAAATACATTGCTTCACATATCGACTCAAATCCTGCTGTTGAGGCATAACCCTTGCAACGGCTCATATAATCCAGAAATTTTTCATCATTTATCTTGTGAAAGATAAGATTGCGGTGCATAATGGTTTCTTCATCTGCATCTTTTTTATCCCAGAAAAAGTGAGCTTTGATGTTAGGATTGTTTTTGTGCCAGTTTATGATTTCTTTTGCATACCCCTGGTTTAGGATGTATCCATGAATAAAATCTTCTGTCTTAGGTTCTTTTGCTAATACACTTTTTCTTAATAAAGGGGGTACTACAAATAATTTTTTTGATGAGTAATTGGAGATTTCACGAAACGAAAGAGCCAGCAATTTGTCAGCACGTATGGATGTTAGGCGTGTATTAATTTTTAATAAAAATTTATCTACGCGGTGTTTTTTGGGAAAAGGAAAAGCCGGATGAAAAATTAAATACTGATGCCCGATACAGTAATAAGGGATTTTTGGATTGTAAAAAAAGTAAAATAGCCCACCCAGTAAATCATAAAAATTAATGATAACATCGGGTTTTGTTTGCCGGATAATTCGATTTATTGTTTTTAAACTTTTCAGGTATTTAATAATGAAAAAAAAGTTATATAGAATACTTTTTGTAATCCTGATTTTTTTATTGTTTTTGTCAAATACAAAATTGGGGCTATCTACAGCAATAACTTTAGTATTTATTTTTTGATAAAAAAATGAGGGAATTGTTCTTTTAGGATTTTTTCCAACTATTACAACAGGAACTTCATGTCCGTTTCTTTCCAGCATATTTTTTAGGCTAATTGCCTGTGTCATGTGGCCACGGCCCTCTCCCTGAACAATAAAAGTATATTTCATAAATGTTTGAATTTTTTAAATCAGCCAATCAGGCAATCTTTACCTTAGACATATTGGGAAGTGCAAAACTTTTTTCTTTTTCCGGCTTTTCAATAGCAGGTGGTAATTCTTCTTTTGTAAGCTCATTATAATAAAGGATTTCCCAATTGCCATTTTGATGTTCAACCAGTGCCGATAAAGATTCAACCCAGTCGCCAGAGTTTAGGTATTTAATCCCTTCATATTGACTGATATCGGGATGGTGTATATGCCCACAAATAACTCCCTGGCAGTTTCTTGATTTTGCAAGTTCTACTAATTCATGTTCAAAGCTGGAAATATAAGAAACAGCTGATTTTACACGATGTTTAATATCTTGTGATAAAGAGTAATATGGTAAGCCTTGTTTAACTCTTCGGTTGTTATATATTTTGTTTAGCCATAATAAAAAAGTGTAGCCTACATCGCCGAGTTTTGCCAGCCATTTAAGGTTCGATGTAATTTTATCAAAAATATCTCCATGTACAACATAATAATTGATGCCGTTACTTTTATGTATATAATCTTTTCTAACTGTTAAATTTCCAATTTTGAGTGGCATCATATTGTCTAAAAAATCATCGTGGTTGCCTCGTATATATATTACCTCAGTGTTAATTTTTTCCATCATTTTAATGATGACTTTAAAAAATCGAGTGTGCTTTTTTTTCCACTTTCCGCTCTTTTTTAACCTCCATCCATCTATAATGTCTCCATTTAAAATAAGTTTCTCACAGGTATTTGATTTTAGGAAACGTACCAATTCTTTGGCTCTTGAAGATTTTGTCCCTAAATGAACATCAGATATTACAATTGTTTTATAATGATTGCGTTTTAACATTTGGTTTTTATTTCGAAGTAACGAAGTGTTTTTTAATACTTTATTAATCAAATTTTAAGATATCACTAAATTAGTGTACTTTGTTAATTAATTGTTAGCACGGTTTTTTTGAGTATAAGAAGGTTTTTTTTAAAGAATTATTTTTTATCATTAATGTTCTAACTATTTTTGTCTGGTTTTTTAAATGTTTTTTAGGAGGTTTGTTCGATGAAAGAGAATATCTTGTTTGTTATTAATCCTGTTTCAGGGAAAAAATCTAAAGATTTTATCCCAGGTTTAATTAAACAAACATTTTGTGAGGATCAATACAACACAAAAATTATTTATACATCATTTTCGGGTGAAGCGACACAAATTGTAAAACAATACTTTAAACAAGGATATAAAAAGGTTGTAGCTGTTGGTGGCGATGGAACGGTAAATGAAGTTGCATCGGCAATTACAGAAACAGAAGGTGTTTTGGGAATTGTACCAACAGGTTCGGGAAACGGATTGTCCCGGCATCTTAAAATTCCTATGAATGTTGAAAAAGCTTTATCGGTTATTAAGAAAGGCCATCAAATAAAAATTGATTATGGAACCATTAACGACCAAAAATTTTTTTGTACTACAGGCGTTGGTTTTGATGCACACATTGGCCATGTTTTTTCAAAGGCCCAGGGCCGTGGATTTGCAAGTTATTTAAAAGCAACACTTTCAGAATTTAAGCGGTACCAGCCCATGCGTTATGAAATATCTATGAACGGCACCACTATTATGCGTGATGCTTTTCTGATAACTTTTGCCAATGCATCTCAATATGGAAATAATGCACATATAGCCCCTAAAGCGCAAGTTAATGACGGAAAACTGGACGTGGCAATAATGAAAGCTTTTCCTGTTGTTTCTGCTCCAAACCTTGGCGCTCGTTTATTTGCTAAAAATATCGACAAAAGCCGATTTGTAGAAACATACCAGTGTAAAAAAATTGTGGTTAAGCGTAAAAACTCAGATGTTATACATTATGACGGTGAACCCGGAGAAATGGGCGAGATATTAAATGTAAAAGTGGTTCCTCAAGGTTTAAATGTTCTTGTTAGTTAACCTTTTTCTTTTTCAGCCTTTCAATCAATTCAAATACTGCCGGACATACCTGTGAATTTTTCAAAGTAAGGTTTAATATCTGATAAAACCGTGTGCGATCAGTATGCGGATATTCCCTGCAGGCTTTTGGGCGGTTTTCATAAACCATGCAATAATTGTCGGGTAGTAAAAACGGACAGGGTGTTTGTTTAAATACATAATCACCTTCGCTATCTATATAAAGGTATTGCTCAACAAATTGCGAGGGTTTAATTTTTAAATGTTTTGCCAGCCTTTCAATATCTTTGTTGTAGAGGGTTGGACTAATAGATTTGCAGCAGTTGGCGCAATCCAGGCAATTGATCTCCTGGAAAACTTCATCGTGAAGTTTATGCACAATTTTATCAAGGTTTTTTGGCTTTTTCTTTTTTAGCCGGGTAAAAAAAGTTTTGTTTTCTTCTAATAAATCCAATGCCCGGTGTTTAAGTTGAGTAATTGTTATTTGATTAAAAAAGATCATTATTCACTAGGCCTTATATAATTTCTTATTTTATTTCTTAATCCTGCAGTACTTATTTGTGAAAGGAACAACCCGCCAATTACTAAAGAAATTCCAACAATTTTGGTGAGATTTATGATTTCTCCTAAAACAACAAAAGCAATAATAGCTGTTAATACCGGAATAAGGTTTGTAAAAGCATTTGCCTTTCCAACACCTATTCGTTTAATGGCAAAGGTAAAAAATATAAAAGCAAATGATGATCCAAAAAATGCCAGTTCAAGCAAAGGAACCCAGGCCTCAGTAGACAAACCTGTTTGTTTAAAATCGTTAAAATCAAAAATAAAAAACAGAGGTGCAAATAAAAATATCCCTATAAAGTTATGATAAGTAACGATTGTTATAGAACTATATTTAAAAGATAGATTTTTTATAACCATTGAATATCCTATGGCAGCAGCTACAGCAAGCATTAACATCGTAATGCCCAGTGGAGAAACCGTTAATCCTTCGTTTTTTTCAAAAATTATGAAGCTTACACCAATAATTGAAAAAAAAATGCCTAACAAATTCATTCGTGTAATTTTTTCATTCAGAAAAAAAGAAGAGGTAAATGATGTAAACAAAGGGATCGTGGCAATAATAACAGCAGCCAGTGTGGATGAAACAAGTTTAACGCCATAACTTTCACCTATAAAATAGAGGAATGGGTTAAATACCGAAACAAGTAAAAAATATTTAAAATCTCCATGACGAATTTTTTCAATTTTCTTGAGAGGATACATTAATGCAAAAAGGAAAATAGATGATATAATGAGTCTGAAAAAAACAGTAGTTATAGGATTATAAAATTGATATACTATTTTATACCATATAAAGGTAAAACTCCAAAATATCATTGCCAGGGTTACGGCAATGTAAGCGGTTGCCATATTTTTTTTCATAACAGGGTGCGAAGTTATTATTTAATTCCTGAATTTGATCACTGATAAGTGAAAAAAACAACCATATTTTTTGTTTATAACAAAAAGAAATATATTTGTGTTCTGTAGAAACTAATTTTATGCAATGAATTCATCATCTATTTTAATAAAAATAAGGAAAATAGTACGTTCCATTAATATAGAGTCGAAAAAGATTCAAAAAGATTATGGTTTAAGTATACCTCAGTTACTTTGTCTTGAATATTTACGCAAGTCAGATAATTTCCAGTCAACACAAAAAAATATACGAGATTATCTGAACTTAAATTCGAGTACAGTGACAGGAATTATAAGCCGTTTGGAAAAAAAAGGGTGTGTTGCACGTTTACCCAAAAAGGATGATAAAAGAACCACTTATATTGTGCTTACATCAAAAGGCTCTGAGCTTTTAGATAAAACGCCGCCTTTGTTGCACGAGCGGCTTTCAAAGCAGCTTGAAACCGTATCAGGGCAAAGGCAAAAAGAAATTAATGATGCATTGGATTTGATCATTAAATACCTTGATATTGAAGGTGTTGATGCCTCTCCTTTAATTACAGTTGATGAGAATATTCATTATGAAACTCACATGTAAAATTTTTTTTAACTAAAATATATTCTAGTGAAAATAGCTAATTGTTCTAATAGAACAGAATTTTTTAATATTTTAATTGTTAATTTATTGGAAACTAGTAAATATAAGTGTTTTAAGCTTGTTGTCAATTTGTTTGTTTGTTAAAAATGGTTAATTTTGTTGTGCCGAAACAATTGTTTTATTTCTTAATTAGTTATTAGCACTTGCTTTTATTAATTTTAATATGTGTTTTCTATTTGTTATGATTAACAATTGTTTTTATAGATTTTGATTTATGGGAATTTTTTTTGATTTAGACAAGATAATTACCCTCCGGCATGAATTACATAAATATCCGGAGCTTTCAGACTCCGAAGCGCAAACAGCTCTTCGGATTATTAACTTTATGGAATCTTATCATCCCGATCAGATTGTTACTGAAATTGGAGGGCATGGTGTTGCTTTTGTTTTTAAGGGAAATAAAGAAGGCTCTTCAGTACTTTTTCGATGCGAACTGGATGGTTTGCCAATTGATGATTTGATCGATAAAGATTATCGCTCACAAACTGATGGCGTTGGCCATAAGTGTGGGCATGATGGGCATATGTCCATTATTGCAGGATTAGCAGATGCCTTTTCCAAAAACCGGCCAGAAACCGGCCAGGTAGTTCTAATGTTTCAGCCAGCCGAAGAAAATGGGCAGGGAGCATATCGTGTAGTTAATGATGAACGGTTTAAGCAATTAAAGGTAGATTATGTTTTTGCTTTGCATAATTTACCAGGATACAAAAAAGGAACTGTTGTTTTAGGCAAGGATACTTTTGCATCAGCATCTAAAGGAATGATTGTTAAATTAACCGGTAAAACATCCCATGCCGGAGAGCCCGAGAACGGTAATAGCCCTGCAATAGCCATGGCCGACATTGTTAAAGAATTAACTTTTTTACCACAAAAAGAAAATGTTTTTAACAGTTTTACATTGGTAACAATAATTCATGCCCGGCTTGGCGAAATTGCTTTTGGAACAACTCCAGGATATGCAGAAGTAATGGCTACACTTAGGTCGTATACCAACTCTGACATGGATATTCTTACACGTGAAGCAGAAAAGATTGCACAAAAAAATGCGCAAAAAAGTAACCTTAAATATGAAATTTCATATGTTGAAGAATTTCCAGCAACCATTAATAAAAATAATCTTGTTCAAAAATTAGAACAGGTAGCAATTGAAAATCAAATTCCTGTTGAAAAGCTGAAAAAACCTTTTCGTTGGTCCGAAGATTTTGCCCATTTTACACTACAATTCCCGGGAGTACTTTTTGGCTTAGGATCAGGATTAAATCAGCCACAGTTACATAATCCGGATTATGACTTTCCTGATGATATAATTGAAAATGGAGTTAGAATGTTTTATGGAATATATCAACAAATTTTAAAAAATGAGCATAGATAGGTATGGCAGGAACTTCAGTAATTGAAATAGACCGATCAGCATTAATTCATAATTTAAATTTTTTACAGTATTATCTTGGTAATGATGTTAAAATATCTTCTGTAATTAAATCTAATGCTTACGGGCATGGTATCGAACAATTTGTCCCTATAGCCGAAACGGCAGGAATACGTCACTTTTCGGTATTTAGTGCCGATGAAGCACATACAGTATGCAGTGTTAAAAAATCCGAAACTGATGTAATGATTATGGGTTGGATGTCGGATGAAGAAATAGAGTGGGCAATTGAAAATGAACTTGAATTTTTTGTTTTTGAAATCATCAAACTGGAAAAGGCAGCAGAGAAAGCAAAGAAGCTAAATAAAGTTGCTAAAATACATATTGAGGTAGAAACCGGAATGAACCGGACCGGGTTTACGCAAAAACAGCTTACTAAAGTTGTTAAATTTATAAAAGAAAATAGAGAATTTTTTTATATAAAAGGGCTTTGTACGCATTATGCCGGAGCCGAAAGTATTGCTAATCACGTTCGAATACAAAAACAGATTCGAAAATATAACCAGGTTTATAAATGGTTAACTAATCGTGATATTGTTCCCGAAATTCGTCATACAGCATGTTCAGCCGCTGCAATTACTTATCCGCGAACTCGTATGGATATGGTACGAATTGGAATTTTACAATATGGTTTTTGGCCAACACGCGAAACTTTTATTCAATTTATCCACAAAAGAATGGATAAAACAGACCCTTTGATGCGGGTTTTAAGCTGGAAAAGCCAGATAATGTCTATTAAAAAAGTAAAAACCGGCGAGTTTGTTAGTTATGGTACCGCTTACCTTGCACAGGAAGAAAAGATAATTGCCATTGTGCCGGTTGGATATGCTCATGGATACAGCCGCTCTTTAAGCAACCAGGGGCGTGTAATTATTGATGGGCAGGGAGCTCCCGTTATTGGTGTAGTTAATATGAATATGCTGATTGCGGATGTAACACATATTGACGGCGTTAAACGCGGCGACGAAGTAATTTTAATAGGAAAAGATAATGGAATTGAAATCACACTGGCATCTTTTGCTGATTTTAATAATCAGTTAAATTATGAGTTGTTGGCAAGATTACCCATGACAATTCCCAGAAAAGTAATAAATTAGCATAAAATATTTTTATACTAAAAAATATAGCGATGGCGTTCTTAGAACTTGATAGAGAAAAATTAAAATTTAATTTCAATTATTTAAAATCGATATTAGATAAGCATGATATTAAATTTGGCGTAGTATCGAAATTGCTTTGTGGCAACGAAGATTATTTGAAAGAGTTAATTGATCTGGGAGTAGAACAAATTCTAGATGCGCGTATAGATAATCTCAGAGTAATAAAAAAACTCGATCCTGAAATTGAAACAGTTTATATCAGGCCACCATCCAAACGAGGAATTAAAAATGTAGTAAAGTATGCTGATATAAGTTTTAATACTGAATTTAGTACAATAAAACTACTTTCTGACGAAGCCAAACGTCAAAAGAAAAAACATAAGTTGATGATAATGATTGAAATGGGGGATTTAAGAGAAGGTGTGCTGGGTGAGGAATTTATCGATTTTTATGGACGAATTTTTAAGTTGCCTAATATAGAGGTTGTTGGAATTGGTGCCAATTTAAATTGCTTAAATGGTATTATGCCAAGCCAGGATAAATTAGTTCAACTTTGTTTATACGAACAATTGGTTGAGGCTAAATTCAAACGAAATATTCCTTATGTTTCAGGCGGATCTTCTGTAACCTTAGAATTGGTATTTAAAAATGTTATTCCCGAAGGGATATCTCATTTTAGAATAGGAGAAACTTTATTTATGGGAAACAACTTGTTTACAGAAGAAGATATTCCTGAAATGAAACATGATATTTTTAAATTAAATACAGAAATAATTGAACTTACTGAAAAACCCGTAGTGCCTACAGGGGAAATTGGTACAAATGTTGCTGGAGAAGTTAAATCTTTTGATGAGGAAGATTATGGGAAAACTTCATATCGTGCAATTCTTGATGTTGGATTACTTGATATAGACCCTAAGAATATGATTCCTATGGATAAAGAGGTTGAAATTACCGGAGCCAGCTCTGATATGATTGTTGTTGACTTTGGATCGGAAAAACCTAAATATAAAGTAGGCGATTTGCTTCCTTTCAAATTAAATTATATGGGAGCCTTAAGTGTTTTGGGGTCAAAATATATCCGAAAAGTAGTCGTTTAAAATAAATAGTGAATTTGCAATTTTTTTACTATTTTTAATAAATTTATTTCAAAACATAATTTTAAATTATAATCAATCATGATTGAAAAAACAGATAATGTTCAAAACACTAATAAGTATGATTTTATTTATAATGATCCCATAAAAATGGGGATATTAAAAATACTTGAAAAAGAAACTACCTGTTCTTTAGGACAAATTATTCAAAAAATGAGGCTGTCAAATATAACTGGGCCAGAACATATCCTCGAATTGAGAAATATTGGTTTAGTTAATAAAACAGGCAACCCTCCAACTTTTCAATTAAATAAGGAAAAATATCAAGAATTTTTAAAACATTTTGCCGCAAATAAACGTTAACTACAAAGAAAATTATTAAAAAATATTTTTTATTTTTCAAAAAAAGTTGCTTCTTTGCACTTTTTTTAGTATTGTTATGAGTTTTTGGGGTTAATAGTGGTAACGTTTACCATTCAATTTTATCAATTAAGAGTATTTTTTCGTAGCAATAAATCCCATTTTATTTGCCGAAATATTAATGTTTGAAAAGGAGAGGCTGAGATGAGACAGTTAAAAATTACAAAATCTATCACGAACCGTGATAGTTCTTCTCTTGAAAAATATTTGCAAGATGTAGGAAAAGAGGAGATGATTACCGCCGAAGAAGAAGTAGAACTGGCACAAAGAATTAAAAAAGGAGACAGGGCTGCACTTGAACGTTTAACCAAAGCTAATTTAAGGTTTGTTATTTCTGTAGCCAAACAATACCAGTTCCAGGGATTGAGCTTGCCAGATTTAATAAATGAAGGAAATTTAGGCTTAATAAAAGCAGCAGAACGTTTCGACGAAACCAAAGGATTTAAATTTATCTCCTATGCTGTATGGTGGATACGACAGTCTATTTTGCAAGCTATTGCAGAACAATCTAGGGTTGTTCGACTACCTCTAAATAAGGTGGGTTCATTAAATAAAATTCATAAAGCCTATTCCACCTTAGAACAACAGTTCGACAGAACCCCAACTGCTGACGAATTAGCTGAATTTGTTGATTTGCCAAAAGATAAAGTAGAGGATACTTTGCAATTATCTGGTAAGCCATTATCAGTTGACGCTCCATTTGCCGAAGGTGAAGAAGGAAGTTTATTGGATGTTATGGAAAATACCGACTCGCCAAATGCTGACAATACATTGCTCGAAGAATCATTAGCTAAAGAGGTAGAAAGAACCTTAAGCATTTTGCCCGAAAAAGAGCGCCTGGTACTAAAATTTTATTATGGAATTGGCGGTAAAGAATTATCATTAGAGGAAATTGGTGTTGAGCTTGGACTTACCCGTGAAAGAGTTCGTCAAATAAAGGAAAAAGCAATTCGAAGATTAAGACATTCATCAAAAAATAAGCTTCTTAAGAAATATTTGGGTTAATAATTCAGAGTTAGCTTATAAAGTCCACTGAAACAGTGGACTTTTTTTATGCAAAATTTTAAATAAATTGTTTAATCAAGAAATTTTATTGCTAAATTTAGTTCATAAAATAATTGTTTATGACTGATAGAAGAATAACTGGATTTGGTACTGCCCCTGTATTTTTTACTGCGATTTCAACCATACTTGGTGCGATTTTATTTTTACGTTTCGGTTATGCAGTTGGAACAGTAGGAGCTTTTGGAGTTTTCTTAATTTTGCTTATTGGACATCTTGTAACCATTCCTACTGCATTTGCAATATCGGAAATAGCTACTAATCAAAGAGTGGAAGGTGGAGGAGAATATTTCATAATTTCCCGCTCGTTCGGGTTAAATATTGGAGGAACTATTGGAATTGCTTTATACCTTTCGCAAGCCATAAGTGTTGCTTTTTATGTTATTGCATTTACCGAAGCTTTTGAACCTATTTTTAACTGGGTATATGACAAATATGATCTATTGTTGCCCCGACAGGTAGTTAGTTTGCCTGCTATGGCTTTGTTGTCTTTTTTAATATTAAAAAAAGGAGCAAATATGGGAGTTAAAGCTTTATATGTGGTGGTGGCTATATTGTTTTTTTCTTTGTTTTTATTTTTTATTGGTAAAACTCCATTTTCAGAAACCTCAGCAGCAGGAATTACAGAAAACCCATTACGTAATATGGATAATTTCTTTTTGGTTTTTGCTATTGTTTTTCCTGCATTCACAGGTATGACAGCTGGAGTAGGGCTTTCCGGGGATTTGAAAAATCCTGCTAAGTCGATACCACTTGGGACAGTAGCAGCAACTTTTACCGGCTTGGCAGTTTACATCTTTGTTGTTCTTAAATTGGTTAACTCAGCAACACCCGAACAATTATTAAATAATCAATTAATAATGGCTGATATCGCTTTATGGGGTTGGTTGTTTATTCCTGTAGGCCTGGCAGCATCAACTATTTCTTCTGCTTTGGGTTCAGTAATGGTGGCTCCCAGAACATTGCAGGCCTTAAGTATTGATAAAACATTTCCGTTTAAAAAATTCAATATCCTTATGGCAAAAGGGAAAGGAGCAACAAATGAACCTTATAATGCTTCTGTAATTACAGTTCTGATTGCATTTTTATTTGTAGCTCTTGGCAATGTGGATGCTGTTGCCAGAATTATTTCTATGTTTTTTATGGTAACCTATGGTTCATTATGTTTGATTTCGTTTCTGAATCATTTTGGTTCTTCGCCCGAGTATCGCCCTACCTTTCGTTCACATTGGATTCTTTCGCTAATTGGATTCTTGTTTTCTATTTTCTTAATGTTTAAAATGGATGCATTATATGCAGTTATTGCAATTGTTTCTATGATTGCACTATATATCTATATAAGTAATTATCACGTTTCGCGAAAAGGATTAGAGTCTATCTTTAAGAGTGCTTTGTTTCAGATTAACAGAAATTTACAAGTTTATCTTCAAAAAAATCAATCAATCAAAAAGAAAGTCAGTTGGCATCCTTCTGCAATTTGCGTAACTGAAGTTGATTCCGATCGGGACAATGCCTTTAGGCTTTTGACCTGGATATCAGAAAAATATGGCTTTGGGACTTACATTCATTATATTCAGGATTATTATTCAAGAATATCGCACGAAAAAGCAAAAAGTGTCTTGGAACTATTAATCAAAAAAGCTAATTCCCAAAAAAGTAATGTATATGTAGATACGATTGTATCTCCATCATATACATCAGCCATTGCTCAAATAATACAACTGCCCGGAGTTTCAGGTTTAGACAATAACCTTATTCTTTTTGAATATGATAAAAAAGACCCTAAAAATCTTCAGCAGATTGTCGATAATTATGCCCTGGTCAGGTCTGGTAATTATGATGTTTGTATTTTGGGAGGATCAAATCGTGGAGTCAATTACCAAGAAGGAATTCATATCTGGGTGCGTAAGGTAGATTACGAAAACCTTAACTTAATGGTGCTGCTTAGTTACATTATTTTAAGTCATCCCGATTGGAGAGGGGCGAAGATAAAAATCTTTAATATAAGAAATAAGGGAAAACAAGACGAAGCAACAAATCAGTTATTTGATTTAGTTGAGACTGGCCGTTTGCCAATTTCACTTAATAATGTTGAGTTTGTTGATATTGACGAAGGAATGAACATGAAAGAGATTATTAATGAAAAATCAATGAAAGCCGGATTAACGATGTTGGGGTTTAGAAGTGAGCAAGTTAAGCACGAAGGCATAAAATTATTTGAAGGATTTAATAATTTAGGAGATATCCTTTTTGTTAATGCATATAAAAAGAAGGAAATTGAATAATGATATGATTTTTTGATGTTATGATTTAGTTTTTAGATTTTTTATTGCAGAAAATGCATGGTCAATATCCTTATCTCTTAATAAAATAGTAATTTCATTGGTTGTTGATATTACTTCTAATATGTTAATACCTTCCCAGGCAAGCTTTCTAAAAATAAAATAATACAATCCGGGCTGGTCGATATTTTCCGCAGGTAATTTAATGGTAATAGATGATAGCCCATATCGGTAAGAGATTATTTTTTCACTTTCAAAAATTTCAGGTATCTCATCCTTTAACAAATCACTTAATACAAAGGTGGTTTCATATACGCCTTGGGAAATTGTATAAAAGAAATCGTCCCTATCGGCTATTTTTTTTAATAAGGCCTGTTGTTTTTTTAATAAAGTATCCGAATTACGGAAGGTATAATCTGCCAGGTTTGAACGGACAATAATATCTCCAAACCATGCGGCAAGTTTTTCTACTTTTTGTGTAATCCCAATATCATTTGTTATTTGTAAACGGCGTAGCGACATTAAAATGGCCGAAACATTTACTTTTTTTAATAATTTAGCCTCTACTTCGGGCTTTAATTTATTGGCTAGTGCCGAATAATTTATTATTCCATCGGTTATCGATTCAGTTATAAATGGCTTTTTCCTGATAATTTCTTCAACAGCCTGAGATATGGTTATCATAATAAATATTATTAACAAAATGTTAAATATATAACAAAAAGTTAAGAATGTGTATATTTTAATTTGGTTTTTTTTCTATCAACTTTTATGAATCTAAATTAGCAGAAAAAAAGCGTATGAATGTATTAAAATTTGGAGGAACTTCAATTGGAACTGAAGGCCAAATCAAAAAAGTTGTTGATTATTTGAGTAAGCAATCTAATAATGGGATTGCTGTATTTTCAGCTTTTTCAGATATTACAAATTATTTGTCGGAATTTATTAAGCAAGTAAGAGAGGGCGAATTTGTTATTTCAGAAGAGTTGATTGTGCTTATTGAAGAAAAGCATAATAAAATGATTCATAAACTTTTTCAATCTGAAAATTATAAACAGCTCGCTCTAAAAAAACTAAATGCATCGCTTTTATTTTTAAAAAGCCACCTGCAAAAGAAAATATCTGAACAGCAGGAAAAAGAAATCATGGTACAGGGTGAGCTTTTGTCTGGCATGATAATTTATCTCTATATGCTAGAATCAGGAATTGATGTTGGTTATCTTGATGCTCTTAAATTTTTAAAATTGGATATCTTAGGAGAGCCTGACTATAATTTTATTCAGAAAAAATTATCAAAAGAGATGAAACGTCAATTGGGTTGTAGGTTTTATATTACCAATGGATTTATTTGTTTAGATGCCCGGAAGCTGATAAGTAACCTGGGAAGAGGTGGAAGCGATTATACAGCAACAATAATTGCCAAAACTTTACAAGCTGAAAAAGTAGAAATATGGACAGATATTGACGGATTACAAAATAATGACCCGCGATATGTTAACGAAACTTATCCTATCCGTCATTTATCATACAACGAAGCTTCTGAATTGGCATATTTTGGAGCCAAAATATTACACCCTACAAGTATTGTCCCAGCCCAACAAGCGAATATTCCTATTGTTATTAGAAATTCGTTTAACTTAAAGGCTGAAGGTACGCTTATCAATAATTATACTTTTAAAAGGAAATTATCGGCAATTGCTGCCAAAGATGGAGTAACCATTATTAAAATTAAATCGGGCAGAATGATGCAAGCTTATGGCTTTCTTAGAAAACTTTTCGAAATTTTTGAAAAGTATGAAACACCCGTAGATATGCTTACCACATCTGAAATATCGGTTGCAATGACCATTGATAATTGTAAATACTTAACAGAAATTGTTGATCAATTAAAAAAGCTTGGCTCTGTTGAGGTTGTTCATAATCAAAGTATTGTTTGTATAGTAGGTAACTTTGAATCACAAAAAAATATTGTGGCAGGGCAAATTATAGAAGGCCTCGGCCAAATTCCTATTCAGATGATCTCGTTTGGAGCCAGTAAAATTAACTTTTCTTTAGTTGTTAACACAGAACATAAACAAGAAGCTTTACAATTGTTGAATCATAAATTATTTAGAACCGAAAAATGTTTAGCAACCAATTAATCAATAGGTTTAGCAACCTTAAAACGCCATTCTATTTTTATGATACAGCCTTATTGCAGAGAACATTATTAGCTATTGTTATTGCGGCCAAAAGGTATAACTATCATCTTCATTATGCTGTAAAAGCCAATGCTAATAGCCGTATCTTGCAAATTATTTCTGATTTCGGGTTAGGGGCCGATTGTGTAAGTGGCAATGAAATTAAGCTGGCTCTGGAAAATGGATTTAGCGCTGATAAGATTGTATTTGCTGGTGTTGGTAAAACCGATGAAGAATTACATTTGGCAATTGACAAAAATATTTTTTGTGTGAATTGCGAATCATTGCAAGAACTGGAAATTCTCAATGCAATAGCAGCTATGCAAAATAAGAAAATGCGCATTGCATTACGCATAAATCCAGACATTAATGCTCAAACACATAAACACATTACTACAGGTTTAAAATACAATAAATTCGGACTATCGTTGCCGGATGTGGAATATGTAATTAAATATATAACAAAGTATTCATACCTTATAATAGATGGGTTGCATTTTCATATTGGTTCTCAAATTACAAATAATCTGGTATTTAAAGATTTATGTGGCCGTGTAAATTCATTTTTAGACATTTTTTCTCAAAATAATATATGCATTCAACATATTAATCTGGGTGGAGGTTTGGGGATCGACTACTCAATGCCTGAAAGTCAAATTTCTGATTTTCAGGCATATTTTGATGTTTTTTATCAAAACCTAAAAGTTGAACCTTGGCAAAAAATTCATTTTGAGCCGGGAAGGGCTGTCGTAGGTCAAGCAGGGGTATTAATTACCCGGGTACTTTATCTAAAAGAAAATGGTAACAGAAAAACGATCATTGTCGATGCTGGATTTACTGAGTTGTTGAGGCCTGCATTATATCAAGCCACACATAAAATAACGAATATTTCTTCAGAATCCGGTGAAATGCTGTACGATATTGCCGGCCCACTATGCGAAACTGCCGATTATTTTGGAAGAGATGTTTTATTACCGGAAACAAAACGTGGCGATTTATTGGTTATTTATTCTGCCGGTGCATATGGCGAGGTAATGGCTTCGAATTATAATTTAAGGCCACCCGCTGGTAAATTTTTTTCTAATGATTTATTAGAATCGGCAACAAGGGAACTTAATGCCTGTGAAGGTTAATGCTCTTTTTTAGTCGTCAAAAGATTTTGAATTTTGTTTTCTATAGATAAAAGTAAATGAACATCGGTTTTGCCTAAAATCATTAATCTTTCCATGATTCGGTTAAAAATGGCAGAATCTTTTTTAAAACCGATGGTTTCGAGTAAGTTTTTAGTTTTATTTTTTAATGTGATTAATTCAGCCTGGGTAGCATTTTGGACAGGCATTTCTTTTGTTTTAAGGTTTAAACTTGATAGTGTGTAGGCATATATCATTACCGATTGAGCCAGGTTTAAAGATGGGTAAGTGGTTATCATGGGAACAGAAGTAACAATATCGCACAATTTGAGTTCACTGTTAGTTAAACCACTTTCTTCGCGTCCAAAAACAATGGCTACATTCTGAATACTATTTGATTTGGCTTTTATTAATTCATTGATTTTATCGATGGGATAATAGTCTTCGTTTACACGGCGCTTTTTTGCCGATGTTCCAATAACCCAATCAATATCTATTACCGCTTCTTCCAATGACGAAAAGGTTTCTGCTTTTTCCAGAATTTCCTGCGAAGCATGAGCAACCCACCCGGCTTTTTCGTCCAGATGGGCTTTAGTATTCACTAACCTCAACGATGAAAAACCCATCGTTTTTATAGCTCGGGCTACGGCTCCAATATTTTCGGGTACTGCGGGTTCTACAAGGATAAAGTGTATTTGCATTTTATTTAAGGAAATAATGTCATTCTGAGCCTGTCGAAGTATGACCATTAGCAATTACATATTTCGACAATGTCAATATGAAAATAGTTTACTTTTCTATATTTAAATGATAATTTATCCCATCATTAATAAACCGGTTAAAAGGGTATAAAGCGTTAAAGGTTTCTTTGATTACATCATCAAATGTATCTGAAGTAACTTGTTCTTCGCTTATTTTTTTCATTACCGTGTAGTGTTTGTATTTAAGCAAATCAATATCATTAAAATCTTTAGGAAAACCTTTTGGCGCTTTTTTTAGCATCTCATCTCGGATGATTCCATTAAAATGTTTTTTGAAATCTTCGTTCTCAATGATTTTTTTAAAATCATCGGTATTTTCAAAAATTTCGGTTCTAACTGCTTTTAATCGATCGGCTGGAGGCATATATATTCCTCCGGCAAGGAAACAATCATCGGGTTCCAGATGGATATAATAACCTGCATAACCGGCATTTCTCCCTCCGGAAGCAATAAAGGCTCCGAAATTGGTTTTATAGGGTGATTTATCTTTCGAAAAGCGAATATCTCTGTTTATTCGAAAAATACACTGTTTTGGCTCAACATTTTTTATGGATTGATCAATTTGAGCTATATCTAAAATAGTATGAGCAATAAGTTGTTCAAATTGTTTACGTACAATTTGATAAACAGGTTTATGCTCGTAAAACCATTCTTTGTTGTTATAATGTCTTAACTCGCGTAAAAATTCAAACAGGTTTTTATTTATCATTATTTCTCGGTATCATTTTTTTGTTCAATATATGAATCAATATGTCTTTCTTTTTTAGCAGGGAAAATATCATCAATGGTAATTAAAATACCCGATTCTTCTACATTTCCAAACGCTTCATTAATGGTTGTACCAAAAAATTTCATGGTAGGCGATAAATTCATGTAAGCATTAATAAGAGGTGGGATATTTAAGTCAAACTCGCGTATTTTTTTCTGGAGTATACGGTAATTATCTTTATAGGTCTTACCCTTAAAGATTTTTTTCATTTTATCGATATCAATTTTTGGCTGAATAGGTTTTTTTGCTTTAACCAAATTATTTTCATCGGGAAATTGTGTTTGAAGAAAATATAAAATAATATCTCTGGCTTCGGTGTTAAAATGTGGATACATGGTAACCTTGCCAAAAAAATGTTTTGTTTGTGGGTTTTCAACCACCAAAGCACCTAGTCCATCCCAGAGATTGTCTAAAGCAAAAAGCCCTTTTCTCCCGGCAGCCTTTGATTGAAATTTAGGCTGAATAAATGACCGCCCTAATTCAATCATATAAGGTAAATAGGTTTTGTTGAATTCATCGGAAAATGTAAAAAGTTTTGAAGTGGCTAAATTGTTAGGATCGCTTTCGTGACTACAAATATGAAATCGATAGCCACCCAATATTTCTCTTTCTTCAGGATCCCAGCTTATGAGCTGTTCATAGGGTTCGTCCTGGGTATCAAATTTGTCGATATCTATTTCTTTACCAGTGCCACCACCCGCATTACGGAAAGTTAATTCGCGTAAACGCCCCACTTCTCGCATAATGTTTGGAGAATTATGATGATTAATAATGTAAAGCTTATTCCCACCATTGTTGGTGTTGCGTAAAAATTTATCGGTGGTTAATTCTTTTTCTATCAGATCTTTATCAATAGGGACTACTACTTCTTTCATGTACCTTTTTAAATTTTGGAATTCAAATTTACGAATAATTTTAAAATCATATTTTATTCGAATGGTTCAATTTCTCCTTTGGGCAAACGGTAAACATAATTTTTGACTTCCTTTGCCCATTGTTTTGGTGGTTTTGATTTGTCAAATTTTTGATAAGAAATTGGTTTGCCGAAGGTTAAAGTTATTATTTTATTTCGCTGTTTAAATAATTCGTCGGCAAGGTAAAGCATTTCAATATTGGCTTTTATGCCCAATTTTTTTCGGATGTTAGCAAGGTTATAAAAAAAGTTTGAATTTCTTCCATCAATATGAACAGGAACAATATCTCTTTTATGTTGAACTGCTTTGGCGATAAAGCTTTTTTTCCATTCCAGGTCAATAATTTTTCCTTTTACTTTACGTGAGCATAGTCCGGCCGGGAAATTTAATACCTGAGCATCCGATTCATAAGTTTTTTCAATTTTTTTTACATATTCGAGCGATTGTCTTCCATGCTTATTAACAGGGATAAATATTGGTTCCAGATTTTTCAGGTTCATCAGAATATCGTTAACTAAAAATTTTATATCCGGATGATATTTGCCCACTACATGGGCAAAAACGATTCCGTCAAATCCTCCCAATGGATGATTTGCTACGAAAATATATCTTCCTTTTTTGGGTATGTTTTCTTCGCCTTTAATGTTGATTTTAATATTAAATTCATCAATTGCTGTTTGAACAAAATCCAAACCCATTTTACCATCAAAAACAGGTATTAAATCATTAATGTCTTTTTGATGAATCACTTTTTCCAGATAGCGGTATAATATGCCGGGAATTAGTTTAGCCAGCTTTGGATTCTTATCCCTGAAAATTTTTCTGACCTCGATTTTTTCCATTTTTTAAAGCTTGTGGATGTTAAATCATCTTCAAAATTATAATAAAAATTTTACTATAGCCCAATTGATTTAAGAAATGCATTTTCATTGGGTTCTCTACCCAAAAACTCTTTAACAATTTCCATTTCATCAATGGTAGAACCTCTTTCCAGTACAATTTTCTTTAGCTTTAATCCGGTAGCCTTATCCATTACTCCGTTTTTGCGAAAAACCGAAAACATGTCTTCGGCAAAAACCAGTGCCCATAAGTAGCTGTAGTAACCGGCGGCATAACCGTTCAGGTGTCCGAATCCGGCTTCGAAATGAGTGTTTTCCTGGTATTTATACAAGGTGATTTTATTTTGTAATTCTTTTACCAACTCTGTAGTGGTTTGATCCCCGTTAGGATTGTACTTGTCGTGGTATGTTAAATCAAGGGTTCCGTAAAAAATTTGTTGTAAAATGTGAAGCCCCGAACCTGCATTTTTAGCCGCAAGCATTTTTTTATGTAATGATTTTGGCAATACCTCACCAGTTTTGTAGTGTTTAGCAAATTGCTTTAATGCCTCGTAATCCCAGGCCCAATGCTCGAATATTTGTGAGGGCATTTCTACAAAATCGCGGGCTACATTGGTTCCTGCCTGTGCCGACAGCTCTGCCTTAGTTAATAAATCGTGCATTAAGTGCCCAAACTCATGGAATAATGTTTCTACATCGCTATGTAATAATAAGGCAGGTTTATCCTTTGTAGGTTTAGGAAAGTTGCACACCAGGCTTGCCGTAGGGATTTGATATTCATCCTTAATCTTTTTTCCCGGAATTATTCCGAAAAGGGCAGCATGGTTATATTTATCGGGACGTGGAAATAAATCAAGATAGAACCGCGCGATTAATTTTCCATGCTCCATTACTTCAAAAAACCTTACATCATCATGCCAAACCGAAGGTTTTTCAACTTCTTTAAATTCAATATCGTACAGATGCTGTGTTATGCTGAATAATCCTTTAATTACCTGGTTTAAATCAAAATACTCTTTTAGTTTCTGATGGTCGAGTTTATATTTTTTTTTCAGTAAAATATTGTTATAAAAAGCGGCTTCCCATGATTCTATGGTTTGTATTGTTTCGTCATTTTTGTAATTTCTCTTTATATCAAGCAATTCCTGGTAATCTTTTTTAGCTTTCTCTGTAATTTTTTCTTTCAGGCGGTTTTCAAATTCCCACACATTCTTTGGGTTTTTGGCCATCCTGTTTTCGGTTCTATATTCAGCATAAGTTTTGTAACCTAAAAGATGAGCCATTTTTTCACGTTCAATTAAAATTTGCTTTAACACATCCAGGTTTTTATCGGCTGCTATATTTTTAAATTTTTCGGCCAGTTTTTTCCGGGCATCATCCGAATTAGAATATTTCATAAATGGAATATACGAAGGGTAGGCTAATTCAATTTTATACGTTCCATCTTCTTGTCTGTGTTCTTCTTTATAATCGGCAGGCAATCCTTCAATCTCTTTTTCGTTAACGATTAAAAAATCTTTATGCGAGCTGATATTGGAATCGAATTGAATGCCTAAATCAGATAATTTATCTTGAATTTTTTTAAGCTTATTTCTTTTTTCTTTTGGTAATGCAAAACCGTTTCTTTCAAACTCTTCGATTGTTTCTTTTAAATATTTTTTTCGGGCACCTTTCAGGTTTATTGCTTCATCAGTTTTGGAGTAGTTTTTTACTGCTTTATACAAAGGCTCGCTTAACGCGATTTCGTTAAAAAATTTTTCCAGTACAGCGGTTTGTTTCAAGCACTCATCTCTAATATCCTTATCGGGATGAACAAATGCCAACAATGATTCTGTTTCATATACTTTAGTAAGCTCATTGTATAAATTATCCAATGTAAGGAGCGTATTGCTAAAAGTTCTTGAATTATTGTTAATGTTATAAATCTTATTTAATTGATTATTGGCTTTTTCAATTTCTCTTTTAACAGCTTCGGCAATATGATTGCATTGAATATTTTTAAAATCAATAATTTCATTTGGTTTGTTTAGTATTGGATTTTTTATCATGATAAAATAATTTAATCGAAAAATGTTGTTGGCAAAAATAACAAACACAATAGTAAAAAGTTTAATTTTTGTAACTTTATCAAAAGTAAAGTTGTTATAGTACTTTTTTTTAAATTTTAAACTTCATGTTTCTGAAAAAGCCTATCCAAAAATTAAATGATTTGTTAAAACTTTCGAAGATGAAATACCTTTCTGACCAGAAAGGCATTATTAATCGATATATAAGAGAAAAAGAACATTGGGATGAGCACAATACGAATTGTAAAAATTTTATATTAAAATCAGCTAAAAGTAAGAAAAAAGGAAAAGCTGTTATTTTGGGCAGTGGATGGTTACTAGATGTACCTTTAAAAGAATTATCGGAACAATTTGAAAAAGTCCTTTTAATTGATATAATTCACCCTCCACAGGTTTTGAAAAAAATTGGGCAATATGAAAATGTAAAGGCTATTAAATCTGATATTACGGGAGGTTTAATTGATTATGTTTTCGATACTTTAAAAACTGATAAAAAAGAAAAAACGAAAACACTGATGACTGCTGGTGAACTATTTTCTTATTCGTTGCCTCCTGCAACAGATTTTGTGGTTTCCCTCAATGTGATGACCCAATTAAATATTTTGCTTACCGATTATATGAAAACATCTAGATTATATTCCGACGGAGAATTACAACAGTTTGCCTTACTGGTTCAGGAGGAGCATTTAAATATTTTACCCAAGGAAAAAACCTGCCTGATAACAGAATATGAAGAAGAACTTTACGATGAAAACGGCCAGTTACTTGGCGTAAATCCGTTAATCTTTGTAGATTTGCCCAAGAGTAAGCTGACAGAAAATAAATGGAAATGGAAGTTTGATTCGTCGATGACTTACAGAGAAGATGCAAATACCTGGTTTAATGTTGTTGCGTTAGATTTTTAAATGTTGGGATAAGATGAGGAATTTTCGCGAAATGGTTATTACTGACCTTGACGGAACACTGCTAAATAATCATAAAGAAGTTAGCCTGCTGGATATGAAAACTCTTTACTGGTTAGGTGAAAATGATATTGTACGGGTTATTGCCACTGGAAGGAATTTTTTTTCATTATCAAAAGTTATCAAAGAAAAATTTCCGATCGATTATTTAATTTTTTCATCTGGAGCGGGCGTTTACGATTGGAAAAAGAAGAAATTAATACATTCGCAATACTTGCCCGATTTTGAAGTTAAACAAATCGCCAAAATATTAATTAACCATTCGGTTGATTTTATGATTCATGAAGTAATTCCTGATAACCACAAATTCGTTTACCATTTTTCAGGAAACCATAATCCCGATTTTGAACGTAGAATAGCTGTTTATAAAGACTTTGCCCAACCGCTAAACACTAAAACAGAAACCTATAAACATGCTTGCCAGATGTTAGCTGTATTTCCAAACGATGTAACCCTTTTTGAAAAAATAAAGCAGAAATTTGATGATATTAAAATTATTCGTACAACATCACCACTAGACGGAGATTCTATATGGATGGAGATTTTTCCAAATACTGTTTCGAAAGGACATGGTGTTGAATGGTTGTGTAAACATCTAAAAATAAACCCGAAATATACAATTAGTGTGGGCAATGATTTTAATGATATTGATATGCTCGAATTTACTTCTGCAAGCTATATTGTTTCCAATGCTCCAGAAGAGTTAAAATCTGTTTTTCCGGTATGTAAAAGTAACTGTGAAAATGGGTTTACTGATGCGGTAAGCCGGCATTTTGTATTACCTTTTTAAAAGTATTATTATGCTTAATAATTCGCCGAGCCGTTTTAAGTATCATGGGAGATGAAATTAAAACATCATTGATAAAAAGCTTCTATACCAGGATAGTATAGTTTTTCACGGGCTACATTTTGCGAAAAAATAAAGTATTTAATATCGGCTACTGTACAAACTTCATTGTTATCGTTAAGTAACTCTGCATATATTGTTGCTATTTTTTTAGTATATTCCTGCAATTTTGCACGAATAGTTATAGGTTGCTCGCTGGTTTGTACTGCTTTTTTAAATTTTACATCAATATTTGAAGTTAACCCGGCAGTTTCTAACTTAATATTCACTACCCAGGCAGTAACTTCATCGAGCATGGTGGTTTGTATCCCTCCGTGTAAAATGTTGCCATAACCGTGAAACT
This sequence comes from Thiohalospira sp., assembly GCA_046538755.1. Classification (GTDB taxonomy): domain Bacteria; phylum Bacteroidota; class Bacteroidia; order Bacteroidales; family UBA12077; genus UBA12077. Next base: position 6,483 of record JBKHIH010000015.1, on the reverse strand, counting down.
GTGGTTTAGGTTTCCATTGGGATATAATCCATTCGCCGTCTTCGTAGAAATTTAATTGCAGCCCTTGTTCATTGTTGGGCGAACATCCAAAACAGTTGTATCCGGGTATTTTACTGTAGGGGTTAACAATTTTTTTCATTATTTGAAATAGGGTTTAAGCATTTATATTTTTTGTTTTTTCGTTTTCCTTCGTCATCCTTCGTCATCCTTCGTCAGGCTCAGGATGACAGTTAGTTCAGGATGACATTAGAAATAGGGTAACACTATAATGAATTTGTCACACTGAGCTTGTCGAAGTGTGTCCCTTTAAAAATACTCAAAAGAGCGTCCGGTAATCGATTCTACCGGTATTTTAATAACCAAAATATTATTTACGGCTGGTTTTGAATATTCAAATTCACGGTCGGAGAAATTTTTCATAAGGATGTTTAATCCTTTCATTTTTTCTTCGTAATCTTCAACAAAAAGTGCATGCCCGTGTACAAGCACTCCGCGATAGGCATATCTCCATGAGCAGGCTACATGTTCGTGACGTGCAAAAATTTTATGGTCGGTATCAAACTCAAGGCATACTTTGTTATTTCGTTTTAAGATATCGATTTTTTTTCCTTCTTTGGCACAATGCAGCCAGATGGTTTGGTCTTCGTAACCAAAATTCATTGCTAACACATAAGGGCTGTCGCCATCCACCATGCCAACACGGCAAACTTTACATTTCTTTATAATTGCCTCAAGCTCATCCATTCCTACAATATCCTGAATTGCTTTATCTCTTTTTACCATAGCTGTGTTTTTATCATTTATTCGAGAAATAAAGATAAAAGAAAATTCGTTTATAATCAGTATTAACTGTAAAAATTATAAGTAAAATCAGGGTTTTTTTAATCCGGCAGGTTTGTTTTTAAGTTCAACAAATTGTTTTTAACTTTTGGCAAATTAAAAAATACTGATGATATGAAAACCTCTTTTGGGCCACAAAGAATTTTATTTCCTTTACCTGCTACTTTGGTAGTAACCGGAACGATTGAAAATGCAAATATTGTAACCATTGCATGGGTTAGCCTGCTTACAAGTAAACCGCCAACATTAGGAATTTCTGTTGGGCAAAAAGGTTTTTCTGGAGACGCAATTAAGAAAAACAAAAATTTTACAGTAAATATTGCCACGGCAGATATTATGGTTGAAAGTGATTTCTGTGGTATTACCTCAGGTAAAGATATCGATAAGTTTGGTAAAACAGGGCTTACGAAGATGCCATCGAAAATTATTCAATCTCCAATCATAAAAGAATGCCCGCTTAATATTGAATGTATATTAATTGAATCTAATATTGTAGGGGCAACCAATCATTTTATTGGAAAAATTGTCCAAACGCATATTGATACCGATAAATTAAAGGATAAGGATAATCCGGGCTCTATTGATATCGATACATTTAACCCCTTGGTTTATATTTCTGGGGTAAGAGAATACCGGAAAGTGGGTGAAAAAATTGGCGATGCATACCGTATTGGTAAAGAGTTGCTTTAATCTTGAGGGTAAATATGTTGTTTTTTTCAAATAAACAATCGCAAGGCTTTACTGTTATATTAAATCGATATCTTTTATGTTGATTATAAATAATTTATTCAATATATTTATCTTCCATTAAAAATTTTAAATTATGAAATATATAATAATATCAATCTTGGCGCTTAATTTTTTTATTATGATTGGAAATGCACAAGATTTACAAACCGATGTTTTCGAAACCGGCAAAGGTGAATTAAAAATTCAGTTTGTTAAACATGGTTCAATCTTTTTTGAATTTAACGGAAAAGTTATCCATGTTGATCCCGTTTCAAGAATGGGTGACTATGAAAGCTATCCAAAAGCAGATTTAATCTTAGTAACGCATCATCATGGCGATCATCTTGACCAAAATGCCATTGAACTTCTTAAAAAGGACGATACGAAGATTGTCCTTACTCAGAAATGTAAGGAAATGAGCGAATATCTTAGTGATGTAATTGTAATGAAAAACGGTGATATTTTAAATATCAATGAACTAGAAATTGCAGCTGTTCCGGCATATAATATTAAACATAAACGTGAAAGCGGCGATCCTTATCACATTAAAGGAGAAGGTAACGGATATGTTATTAAATTTGATAATAAAAAAGTATATATAGCCGGCGATACTGAAAACATTCCGGAGATGAATGGCTTGTCAAACATAGACATTGCATTCTTACCAATGAATCTACCTTATACTATGACACCAGAAATGGTAGCCGATGCTGCCAGAATGTTTAAACCACAAATTCTTTATCCATACCACTATGGAAATACCGATACATCAAAGTTGGTTGAATTATTGAAAGATGAAGATATCGAAGTGAGAGTTAAAAAGATGTAAGTTTTAATTCTACCCAATGAATATTTGATGATAACTTTTTTGTTATTTTAAATTAAAATTTTTGGAATTTCACTTCGTACAAATATGGCCATCGTTTGCCAGTAATGAAAATCCGGCCTCTTTCTTTATCATATGCAATACCATTAAGGACATTGTCAATTTCGCCATGATATCCTTCAGGGATTATTTTACGGCAATCTATGCGTTTTAAAACTTTCCCTGTTTCCGGATCAAACGCAATAATTTCTTCTTTTTGATAAACATTTGCATATACTAATCCATCAATGTATTCTAACTCATTTAAGTTACGAACAGCGCCTTCGTAGTCGTAAACTTCAATCCTGCCAATTTCGGTAAAATATTCGGGTTCCAGGAAATAAATGGTTTGTGTGCCATCGCTCATAATCAGTTTTTTTCCATCGGTTGTGATTCCCCATCCCTGGGTGGGATATTGTAAGGTATTAATCAGTGTAAAACTTTCTTTATCGTAAACAAACCCGGTTTGCGAGGTCCAGGTTAGCTGGATGATTTTATCGCCAAAGGCTGTTATGCCTTCGCCAAAATATTTAGCAGGGAGGTTTAAACTTTGTATAAGTTCACCGGTTTCGAGTACCACTTTACGTAGCGATGATTCGCCTTTTTGGCCGGTTCCTTCATATAAAATCCCATTGTCGTAAAATAATCCTTGGGTATAGGCTTTTGTATCATGCGGATAGGTATTTATAATTCGGCATTCGTATAATTCAGGTTTTATGTCCGATTTGAATCGTAACTTTAGCATATAAGTGTCGATTTTTTTGCCATTGGCATATGCAGATATATTAAGCTTATTATTGCCGGTTTTTAGGCCACCGGTTTTCCATGTATAATTTAATTGATCAACAAATAATGTGGTTTGTTTTTTTTCTGTATGTATGATCAATGAGTCAACTTTTTGATCAATCTCTTTTAATGCTATATCAATATTTATATGATCGCCAATTGTAAATAATTCCCCTGCATTGGGTGATTTTACTTCAATTACAGAAACCCTTTTAGTAGTCTCGCTGGTTTTGGTTTCCTTTTTTTCTTGCTCTTTTTTTTCGCTTTTACAGGCGTTAGTAAACAGAAAAGAGATTGTTATCAGGCTGTAAATTAATATTTTATTCATTGTTAAAAGTTTATGAATTGTTTTAATCACCGTGCTAGTATACGTTTCAACCTTTGCCAAAAAGATCGTTTGGAAACAGGAATTTTTTCCAACTGTTTATTGATATCATCATCAAAAAGCTCAGGGTTTAGCATTTGCCAAACGGCACTCCATCCAGGGAAACCACCAAGGTTTTTATCATCGATATAAATGTCGGCATAAATTTTCCGGCTAATGGAATCGTCAAAAATTTCTTCGGGATAATTTTTATTAACTGCATAAAATTCAACACCGTTTTTTTTGCAAAACTCAACTGCTTCTTCAAGTTCTTTTCCTGCCCTGAAAGTCCATAATATTAACAGAACCCCTTTATCTTGCAATGCTTTTAATGTTTCAAAAGCAAAAAGCTTTGGTTTCCCTATTTCAGGGTATTCATGATCGACAATGGTTCCGTCAAAATCTATAGCGATTTTCATAGATGGATTTTTTAGCTAACGACAAAAATAGTGAATATTTTCGGGCAAAAGAATTTTACTTTGTTTTTCTGTTGAAAGAGTATCGTAAGCTAAAAATATTAGAATATAAAGCTATTGATTGGTCTCCAATATCTGTTAAAGCATAATCGATGCTAAAACGGTAAATATTTATTCCAATTCCGAAATTGGGCTGTAGTGTTAATGATTTTGAACGGTCGAAATTTTCAATTCGTTGAATATTGCCAACACCAAATCGTATAAATACCAGTTTGCGGTAATCAAACTCAATTCCCAAATGCGGATCGATGCTAACAGGGTCTCCTTCAATAAGAACGTGCCGCTGTCCGTCGAAAGTAAAGTCGGCATCAAGTTCAACCATTGCGCTAAATTCATTGTAAATTTTAAAATTCCGTGAAACACCCAGCAGTAATTTGGGTAAGGTAATTTCCAGCGCATTGTCGGGAGCAAAATTAAAAATACTGTCTTGTACTTCAACCAAAAGTTCATCCTCATTAAAGCTCCAGGCATTAAAAGTAGAAGTTATATCGCGGGCTAAAAGGCCGAATCTCCAGTTGTTTTTTTGATATTGTATTCCTGCATCGAGGCCAAAACCCCATGCACTGGCAAATTCTCCAATGTTGCGGTAAATAACTTTTACGCTGGCTCCATATGATAATTCAGGAATTTGAGATTTTCGTGCATACGAAATCATAAATGCATAATCTGCAGCCGAAAATTTTGAAATACGACCGTAATCCACATTTCCGTCTTTATCTATTAAGTCGGTGGTATTTGGAATATCATCCACTCCAAAACGGATAAAGGTTGCTCCAATCCAGCTGTTTGTATCCAAATCCATTGCTGCTCCGGCATAATCGTATTTGGCTATTCCGGCAAAATATTCGGCATGCATAAGGCTGGCATCAACGCTATTTTCTATAGAGGTTAGCCCTGCCGGATTCCAGTAACCCGAAGTAACATCATTTACATTTGCTACTGTTGCGTTGGCTAAACCTAATGAACGAGCGCCGACTCCAATGGATAAAAATTCGTTGGAATATTTGGCTGTTTGTCCAAAAAGCGGCATTGTGAACAGCAGTAATAGAAAAAGTGCTAAATTATTTTTAAACATCGATATCAAAAAAAATGTTATCTTCCAAGCAAATAAAGAAAAAAGAAAATCTTATTTCAAACCTTTGAGGATGAACTATATTTTTTAACTTATTTTTGTATAAAAAATTGTACGAATATAATTAATTTAATTATTGCCTATGAGTTTATCTGTAAAAAAGCATATTCCTAACTTTATTACTTCGCTGAATTTACTTTCGGGTTGTTTATCGATAGTATTAGCCTTTGAAGGATATTTGTTGCTGGCAGTTTATATGATTTTCTTATCAGCAATTTTTGATTTTTTCGATGGGATGAGTGCACGATTGTTAAATGTTTATTCTGAAGTTGGAAAGCAGCTTGATTCGTTAGCCGATGTTGTTAGTTTTGGTGTAGCTCCATCTGTCATTGTATTTTTTTTAATGAAAGGTGCTTTATTTGAGACAACTTACATTGCACCGTTGGCAAATTTACCTATTATTGATATTTTGTTTTTAATTTCACCTTTTTTAATTGCAGTTTTCTCTGGTTTAAGACTGGCTAAATTTAATGTTGATGAAAGGCAAAATGAATCATTTATTGGGCTTCCTACCCCTGCCAATGCTTTGTTCTTTGTTTCTTTATATATTATTACTTTGGTTAGCGATAATTTCATGGTAAAACTTGTAATCCAGAATAAAGTTTTTCTTTTGATTTTAATTATTGTTTTTTCTTTCCTTTTAATTGCAGAGTTTCCTATGTTTTCGTTGAAATTTAAAAATCTGGGAATACGAGGAAATAAAATTCGTTTTATTTTTATTGGATTATCTGCGGTTTTATTAATATTATTGCAGTCAATTGCTATACCCGTAATTATTATATTATATATTTTATTATCAGTAATTAATAACTGGATTTATAACTTAGATTAATAGATACAACAATGAAATTTTTAGCAGAAATAAATGTAATGCCTTTAAAAGCATTATTAGACCCTCAAGGTAAAGCTGTAACCCACAGCATGAAAAACATTGGTTTTAATGAAGTTTCTAATGTCCGTATAGGCAAGCATATTACGCTTGAGATTGAAGCCAAAAGCAAAGAAATTGCAATGGAAAGGGTTAATGAAGCCTGTAATAAAATTCTTTCTAATCCTGTAATGGAGGGTTATGATTATATGCTTAAAGAAATAAAATAAAATTTCTTATCATTCAGGTTTCTTTTTTGTAGTAGCGATTTTATTCATTACTTCAGTTTGTTTTTGGATCGATTCTTTATGAACCAACTGAAGTAAATTTTTTATAAAATCTTCTGATAATCCGAGCTTTTTACCCAGTTTCTTGACTTTGACAGAAAAATCGAAATTTAATGCTTTTTTAGTAAAAACATTA
>JBKHIH010000131.1:0-3954 GCA_046538755.1 Thiohalospira sp. | reverse complement strand
GATTTTTTTTGTAGATTTAAAATCCGAAATATAAACGGGAGCCATTTCCAGAAATGGTTTCGTTTACATTTCTAAAATAGTTTGTAAATGGGATGGTTTCTGGATAAGGTTGCTGATAGAAGAAAGTTAGCACCAAGCAATGAACATATTGCACATTTGATTGAACACATTCATCAATTATTTGATAAATATGTTGTGCGTTTTTGTATCTTTGTAAAAATAGTACGGAAAAATTATGAGAACACTATATCAGAAATTTGAAACACTTTTACAAAGTACAACAACGGCTTTTAAACGGTATTTATACAGTAACGTTGCATGGGAAAGTCGATTGATTGGTATAATCGGGGCTCGTGGAGTTGGAAAAACTACAATGATTCTGCAGCATATTAAGGAAAACTTAGGTAGTAAAAAAGCTTTATATGTTTCTTCAGACGATATGTATTTCGGTGAAAACAGCTTGTTTGATTTGGCAGATGATTTCTACAAAAATGCGGGAGAATATTTATTTATTGACGAAATTCATAAATACATTGACTGGTCACGAGAAATTAAAAACATTTATGATTCATTTCCAACATTGAAAGTTGTATTTACTGGTTCTTCAGTATTAGATATCCTTAAAGGTTCTGCTGATTTAAGTCGGCGAGCAATTATCTATAAATTACAAGGACTATCATTTCGTGAATATTTGAAATTATTTCACAACTATGATATAGAAGTTTATACTTTAGAACAAATCCTAAATAATGAAGTGAAACTTGTGGATATACAACATCCTTTACCATTATTTAATGACTACTTGAAACGTGGGTATTATCCATTTGGAATTGAAAATGAAATAAATTTACGTTTAGGTCAGATAATTGTTCAAACCTTAGAATCTGATATTCCACAATATGCAAACCTAAATGTTGGAACGAGTCGAAAGTTAAAACGATTACTTTCCATAATTGCTGAAAGTGTACCATTTAAACCTAATTTTTCTAAGATATCAGAAATGATTGGCGTTAGTCGGAACTCTTTAGATGATTATTTTTCATATATGGAAAAAGCTGGACTTATTGAGCAATTGCGTAATGAAACAGGTGGTATTAGAGGATTAGGAAAAGTCGATAAAGTGTACTTGAATAATACAAATATAGTTTTCAACTTAGTCGGAGAAAAACCCAATGTTGGAAACTTAAGGGAAACATTCTTTTTCAATCAAATGCGAGTAAAAAACGAAGTAATATCTTCAAAAAAAGCTGATTTTGTGATTGAAGATTATACGTTTGAAGTGGGAGGAAAAAATAAACAACAAAGCCAAATAGAAAAAGATGGCAAATCATTTGTTGTTAAAGACGATATAGAATATGGTTATCGTAATGTGATTCCTCTTTGGACTTTTGGACTAAATTACTAAATAAAACGAAGATGAATCAATGCCAGGCGCTAACACACGCGGTATAAAAAATTGCCGGAACAGTAGGTTATTCAAGGGTTGAAGCCCGCTCCAACTTTTGTGTAATTTGACAGGAAATCGCCCGTAATCGGCAACTTTTCATACCGCCTAACGTTTGATTGCATGGGGCGACTGATTTACAAATGCGAAAAAAATCACATAAATATTTTGAGAAAGTTATCTTTTGTGATAACTTTGTGACATGAATAGGAAGATAATTTTTCATGGAGAACATTTTCTTGATTTTTATAAGAAGCTGGATTCAGGTGTAAAGTCAAAGATTCAGTATGTATTCGAGTTGATTAAACAAGTTGAGAGAGTTCCGTTGAAATTTTTATCGCCAATGACTGGATATGAAGGCTTATTTGAGATTAGAATTGAATTTCAGTCAAATATTTATAGGATTTTCTGTTGCTTCGATGAAGGTAGATTGGTAGTCCTTTTTAATGGTTTCCAAAAGAAAACACAAAAGATTCCAAAGAAAGAAATAGAAAAAGCAATGAGATTAAAAACAGAGTATTTTAAACAAAAAAATAAAAAGTCATGATTGATTATTCAGGAATCCGAGATTTTGACGAACTTATTGAGCGTGAACATGGCCAGATTGGTTCTGATAGCCGCAATGATTATGAGGAACGTGCCCAAATGTTTATTGTGAGTGAGATGCTTAAAGAAGCAAGAAAAGAGGCAAAATTGACTCAAGAGCAATTAGCAGAAAAAGCTGGGACAAAGAAAAGTTATATTTCAAAGATTGAGAATGCAAAAGGAAATATTCAATTATCTACGCTGATACGGATATTTGAAAAAGGACTCAATAAAAGGATTGGATTGACATTTCTTTAAAACCACGCAACCTAATCGAGTAGACTGCCAATAGCAAAGGCCTCACGGTGAACCTCTCACACCACCGTACGTACGGGCCACGTATACGGCGGTTCAGTAAACTTAAATTAATAGACTGTTGATAAAACGAGTTTAAATTGCCGCGAATGTATTTCTTCCAATGTTTCCAGGTACAGTAGCGAAAACGGCCGCGAATCCACACGTCAAGCTCTTGAAGCTTGCCTTGCATGTTCGCGTACCGGAAATACCCTATCCAGCCTTTCATATGAATATGATTTATTTTTAATGGTCATATGCAGCTCGCCATGAGTACATTTTTATCGAATTTTTTGTAGATTTAAACCGAAATAGAACCGGGACCAATTTCCAGAAATAGTTTCGTTTACATTTCTAAAATAGTTTGTAAATGGGAAGGTGTCTGGATAAGGTTGCTGATAGAAGAAGGTTGTGTTTCATGCTTGGAAACCAATCACATTAAATAAATTACAATGATAAAAGAAAGAATAATAATTGTAGATGTTCTACGTGGATTTGCTCTACTTATGATTGTATTAATACATTATGTAGAGCATTTTGATTTTTTTAAGTCGCCTCAGGTGAATTTTCTTTTCTCAAGTGCTGTTGATAAGGAAGTAATGAGATATTCATATATACTGATTAGCGGAAAAGCTTACTCAATCTTTGCCTTACTTTTTGGATTGAGTTTTTTCATACAGATGGATAATAAGGCACAAAAAGGTATTGATTATCGTTGGCGATTTTTATGGAGGATGATTGTTTTGCTAATAATTGGATTCTTTCATTCATTAATATATAGAGGTGATATTCTTCATATTTACGCATTGTTATCATTCCCAATAATTTTGCTGTTTAAAGTAAAAACTAAATACCTTTGGATTATTGCATTTCTGCTGATAATCCAAATCCCAATGATTTATAATTTAATACAGACATTTACCGATTCAAACTATGAGTATACTATACCTTTAAAAGGATATTTTGGTGAAGGTAATTCTGTTTATGCTACAGGTGATTTTTGGGAGGTAGTACGGTATAATTTTTGGAAAGGACGTATCACGGTTTGGGCTTGGACATTCAATAATGGTAGGTATTTACAGCTTATTGCACTTTTTGTTGTTGGATTGATAATTGGAAGAGAAAGAGTATTTGAAAATATTGATTCTAAATTCAAATGGTTTTTGATTGTTTTGTTGATTAGTGTTGCTCTGGTTGTTTTGTTAATCAAATTAAATAGTAGTTTTAAGACCAGTGATTTGACAGAACTTCAAAAAGGATTTTTAAATACAATAATAACCTCAATTATTAACCTGTCAGCTACAACAGGAGTGATTTCCTTGGTTACGTTATTGTACATAAGATTAAAAAATCTATATATTTTTAAATTGTTTTCGGCATATGGTAAAATGAGCCTGACCAATTACGTACTACAAGCAATTTTCGGGGTGATATTGTTTTATGATTTTGGTTTTGGATTATACAAATTTTTAGGTTCAACATGGAGCATTATTTTAGGATTGATGATTTTTCTGATTCAAGCACTGATAAGTAAATATTGGAACGGGAAATATCGATATGGGCCATTAGAGTGGTTCTGGAGATGTTCAACAAACCTTGATTTTAGTATAAAAATTAAGCGATAAGTTAAA
>JBKHIH010000130.1:0-3959 GCA_046538755.1 Thiohalospira sp. | reverse complement strand
TGATATTAAACCAGTGCAAAAAACCCGCACAATTTTTAACAGCGAAACGTTGTGCGTCATGCTAAAGAACATCCTGCATAAAATTAGCAAGAATGGATAAGTTGAAAAATTGAAACCAAGTTTACTTTTGCTTCAAATTGGTTTAAAATGAAAGTAGAGACAAATAACGAATACAATAAAGCGATAAATCAATCTGTTGATTACATAAATGGACATCTTAATGAATCCATTGATTTAAAGAAAATTGCAGGTATCGCTAATGTTTCAGAGTTTCACTTTCATCGAATATTTAAAGCATACATCGGAGAATCTGTTGGGACATATATCTCACGTTTGCGTCTTGAAAATACAGCACAAAAATTACAGATTACTGATTTTACACTTGACGAAATAGCTGAAAAGACAGGCTATCAGTCACAACATTCATTATCAAAAGCTTTTAAAAAACATTTTGGAGTAACACCTTCGGCTTTTAAGAACATTCAAACTTATTTTTCATCACACATTTCAAAGACAGAACACGAGCCACTTGAACTACATCCAAATATTGTCCACATTGATAACATGAACCTTTTATATATTCGAATAATTGCAAAATATGGTTCAGAGCTTGATTATAAAACTTCTTGGAAAAAGCTTTGGAAATATGCAAAACAAAAGAACATAGTAAGTGAAAAAAGTGAGTTTATAGGACTAAGTTTTGACGACCCAAATATTACAAAGCCTGAGCAATGCCGTTTTTATGCTTGTATTTCAACAGATAAACCCATAAAACCTGAAGCAGAATTTGGAGTACGGACTATTAAAAACGGAAAATTTGCTGTTTTCACACATAAAGGAGCATATTCGGGTTTAAACAGGCTTTATCAGTCAATTTACCTGGACTGGTTGCCAAACACAAATAAAAAGCTGCGACATAGCATCCCATTTGAAAAGTATTTGAATAATCCTGATAAAGTAAAAGAAGATGATTTACTAACAGAAATTTATATTCCAATTAAATAATTACAAAATCTAATAATCATGGAGAAGCAAAATAAAATGTGTCAAAGTTGTGGAATGCCGATGAGTAAAGACCCACAAGGCGGTGGAACAAATGCAGATGGTACTAAAAATCCAAAATACTGTAGCTATTGTTATCAGAATGGTGAGTTTACATTCAATGGCACAGTTCAGGAATCTCAGGAATTTTGTCGCCAAAAAATGATTGAAAGCGGACAAAACAAATTCATGGCATGGCTCTTTACTCGTGGCATGAAACGATTGGAAAGATGGAAAAACAACTAAACTATGGAAAAGATAATACAACTTACGCCCGAGAATATTGACAAAGAGCATATTTGCTGTGCTATTTCTGACAAAAAATGCAAAGACAGTTACGAACTGAAAAAAGACTGGCTGAAAAAAGAGTTCGATAATGGATATATTTTCCGCAGGATTAATGCAAGAGCAAAAGTTTTTATTGAATATGGACCCGCCGAGAAAGGCTGGGTTCCTGTTGATGCCCCAAACTATCTATTAGTAAATTGTTTTTGGGTGTCTGGTCAATATAAAGGACAAGGTTATGGTAAAGAACTTTTGAGACTGGCAATTGAAGATGCTAAAAATCAAGGAAAAGACGGATTGGTAACAGTTGTCGGAACTAAAAAGTTTCACTTTATGAGTGATACAAAATGGCTTTTAAGACAAGGATTTGAAACTGTTGAGAAGTTACCATCAGGATTTAGTTTACTTGTAAAAAAGATAAATCCAAAGGCAGACAATCCCGAATTCAAAGACACCGTGAAAAGTGGAGAATGTGATGAAAAAGATGGAGTAGTAGTTTATTATTCGAATCGCTGTCCGTTCTCAGAATATCATGTAACAACTTCATTGATAGAAACCGCAAAAAAAAGAAAATTACCTTTAAAAGTTATCAAACTGGATACGATGGAGAAAGCTCAGTCAGCGCCGACACCAGCGACAATTTTTAGTTTATTTTATAATGGAAATTTCATAACGACTGATTTAAGTAGCTGTATGGACAGCAGATTTGATAAAGTGATAAATAAGACATAGAATCAATGAATTTAATAGTGGACATGAACAACAATCTACAGTTAAAAATATGAATAATACCAGTATAGCTCCGTGTGGTGTAATATGCGATATTTGCTTAGCTTATCAGCGGGAGAAAAATAAGTGTATTGGTTGTCTTAATGAAGGTAATAAGCCATATCATTTTACAGTATGCAGCATTAAAAAATGTAATGAAAAGAAAGGTAATGAAGAATTACTTTGCTATGATTGTAGTAAATATCCATGTAGACGAATTAAAAATTTGGATAAACGATACACATTAAAATATGGTGAAAGTCCAATACAAAACTTGAATAAAATAAAAGAGATTGGAATACATCAATTCGTTGAAATCGAGAAAGAAAAATGGAAATGTAATAAATGTGGACAATTGTTATGTGTTCATCGAGAAGTTTGTTTGAGTTGTGGCAATAAAAATGAGTATTTTCCACAGATTAAAGACTAATGGATAATAAATTGACTAAAATAAAAATGCACGAACGCACAACATCGTATATAAAACATTTGGCAGTCAGTGGGTTATCGAGCATTTCAGCTCGTATCAAAAGTACTTATAACTTGACAGGAAAGTGCTTCGAAATGCCAAACGTTTCATATACGTAGCCGTTGGGCGTCATGCAAAAAAAACAGCTCTTCGACATGAAAAATATATTTTATGAATTTGATAAATAAAATTGACAGAAGATTTTCGATTGGATTAATCCTAGGATTAATTTTTGGATTATTATCAGTTTATGTAGATTTCTTCAGGAGTTCAGATCCTGAATTATCTTTCAATGTATTAAGCAATGCAACTGTATTCGATATAAAAGAAAATATTGGAGAATTAGATGTTTTATATGATAGCACAAGCTTGACAAAACAGGGTAAAACAATAAGTCTAATTACTATTAAAATTTCTAATTCTGGCAATGGTTCAATATTAAAAGAATATTTTGACAGTATTTCGCCAATAAGATTATACATTGACAGTGCTAAAATTGTTCAGAATCCCCAATTGATTGAAACAAACGAAGATTATTTAAATAAAAGTGTCAGTTTTAGTAGGATTTCCGATAATGGATTTATTCTAAACCCTTTTATTTTTGACAGAGGGAAGTATTTTGTAATTAAATTTTTAGCTATTCATAAACAAGGTTTTACTCCAACAATTAAAGCTGATGGAAAAATTGCCAAAATTGATAAATTTGAATTTTTTAGCTCATATAACAATCAAAAGAAAGAGCCTTTTTGGAGTACAGTGTTTCATGGAGGTTTTTTAATCCATATAACAAGATTCTTTACATACATTTTTGCTATTGTGATTTTTGTGATTTTACTGGTTCTTCCAATTTCATTGATTTCAGATTCTATTTCAAAAAAGAATAGAAAAAGAATGATGAAAATATTTAGAAAAGTTTATAAGAACCCAATCGATGAAACTCATGAAATACTGATTGATTTTTATTTGGATAATGGTGTTGAACCAATTGATAGATTTAAAAGAATTATAAATGACCAAGGCAGATTTAAACACTTATTTTCATTGGTAAATGATGAAAATGACTTCTATTTTGCAAGGCATAGGCATCATAATCCAATGGATGAATCTGTCGGTTATTTAATAAGAGAATTAAAAGAAAAAGAAATAATTAAGATTGAAGACAAAAGATTTTCGATTGATGAGAATTTCAAAACGTTTTTATTAGACTTTATTAAATTTATGAAAGAATAATGCACGAACGCCCAACACACAATATAAAACAGTTGGGGTTCAGTGGTTTGCGAGCGTTTGTTTTCCAATCCAACTTTTCCAACGGTGGATACGAACGCGCTCCGAAAACCCAACCGTTTCATATTGTCAAACGTTAAAAGAAATAGCGCCGAAAATTTTTCGTTTC
>JBKHIH010000129.1:0-4026 GCA_046538755.1 Thiohalospira sp. | reverse complement strand
TAAAATAAAATGGTTTTAAAAAGATAGCATAACTACCGCTTCCTTTAGAAACAAATTTTAAACGAAGGCTTTGCGCAATAGGCAGCGCACAATCTTTGGCACTAATAACAAAAAAAACGGAATGCCCGTTTTTTTGTAATTGTTTGGCCGTGTGGCTAAAAAAAAGGATTTCGGCCGGATGGCCTGTGTCGATAAGGATTTTCAAAATTCAATTAACTTATTCTCCATTCGACCATTTCATGATGGCAGCTCCATAAGTCCAACCACTACCCACAGCAGCAAATAAAATGTTGCTACCATTATGAATTTGCCCTGAACGGTTCATCTCATCTAATAAAATTGGAATGGTTCCGCCTGAAGTATTGGCGTATTTATCCATATTGGTTTTTACTTTTTCAAAGGGTAAACCAATTCTTTTAGCGGTTTCTTTTAGGATACCAATGCTTGGCTGATGTGGAATCAACATATCAACATCATTAATGGATAAACCTGTATCATCCAGCACTTGATTTATAGCTTTTGGTAATACATTAACTCCGGTATTATAAACTTCTCTTCCGTTCATTTGAAAGTATTGCAACCGATCTTTTAGCGTATCTTCGGTTACGGGTTTTTCTGAACCACCGGCAGGTACCGTAAAATTATCTTTCCCTCTGCCGTCTGTATATAAACGAAAAGCCAGAAATCCTTCATCGTCATTTGCATGAGACAATACAGCAGCACCGGCACCATCTCCAAAAAACACACAATCACGTCTTGTCCAGTCTGTTATCCTGGAAAAAGTGTCGGCTCCAATAACCAACACATTATCATACACCCCGCTGGCAATAAACTGGGCTGCAACAGACATGCCGTATAAGAATCCTGAACAAACGGCAGAGATATCAAATGCTACGGCATTATAAGCCTGTAATTTATGTTGTGCAATAGCCGCCGATGAAGGAGCAATCCGGTCTGGCGTTGAAGTCGCCAAAACTATTAAATCTATATCTTCTTTCTGCAAACCTGAACTTTCAATGGCTCTTTCTCCGGCTTTTGCAGCTAAATCACTTGTTGCTTCATTATCGGCTGCAATACGGCGTTCTTTAATTCCCAGTGTTTTTTCAATCCATGCAGCATTTGTTTCAACAATCGTTTCAAGATATTCGTTGGTATATATTTTTTCCGGTACGTATGAACCTGTACCTATGATCTTAACTTTTCTTACCAGTTGCTTCATAATCCAATATATTTTTATAATAATCCTGTAAAGATATACCCTTATAGTTTCTTTTGTTAAAATAGATTAACTGCTTTTCAAACAATTGAATAGCAGGAGGCCCCAAATTTTTTAATTTTAATTTATACCTGACCAGATCTCCTAAAATATATCCCATAAAAGATTTTGCACGACGTTTAACCTTTTTTATTTCTATCTCTTCTGTTATCAATTCATTAGGATGTATAATATAATGAACAGGCGTATGGGTTATTTTGTTCTCGAAATGTAATAATTCTCTAACCCAACGTGTAAAAAAAGGAGAAATACGGGTAAAAGTACCTGCATAAGGTAGAAATAATGCGGTTGCAGGTATCTCCAACAAAGGGCCTTTCCCTTTGCGTGCCAGGTTGTTTTCTTCTGTAAAAAAAGGTTTGCGCGGTGCAAAAACCCATTTTAATTTATCTTTAGCACCAAATGAAAGAAAAAAATCCATTCTTTGCGATGCAACGGAACTATCCATTAAAAAACCGTTTTCGATTAATGCTGCCGGAGTAAATTTGTTTACTCTTAATGCAGGGGCTCTGAAAGAAATTATTTTTTGGCCACTAATATCTTCTAAAATGTCTTTTGCCTGTGTAAGATGTTTTTTCTGTTCATGTAAAGACAATACATCAAAAGCCAGGTTAGGATCATGAAACATTCCATGACATCCTACTTCGTGGCCATAAGGGAGAATCATTTTTACTATTTCGGGAAATTTTTGGGCAATATATCCTGTAAAAAAGAAGGTAGACCGAATATTATACTTTTTATATAATTCCAATAAAACAGGCATTCCTTCTTTGAGCACTTTCTCCCCGGTTTTATCCGAAAGACGATGATTCCATAACGACGTTGTTTCTACATCGTTGGTAAAAAAAACAATCCTTTTTTTACTCTTTTGCGGCATAACCAAAAATTATTTTTTTCCCGGTTCTTCTAATCAATTGCGAGAGATACCATCCAAGCCAGTCTTTAAAATTGTTTTTCCATTGCTCAAAATGGACCAACAAATAAATTTGCGGATAATTTCCTGATTCAATGAGCTGAATCAAATGACGGGAATTCTTTACATCAACCGTTTTATTCACTTCTGAATCAACATGGTCGAGCCGTTTATATTTTTTCTTCCAGCTCATTCCGGTATCGGAAAGGTACAGAATATTTTTAAAATCTATAGAATCATAAGCATCTCCTAACAATCCGAAATCTTCGAAACGATAATTCTCCCAGATATTAAAATTAACCCAATTAGAAAACAATGATTTTTTGTTAAACAAAAATTTGGGTGTGTTTTTTATAATGGAGGATAAATTATATGCATTAAACTCAGGATTAAAAGAACCACCATGAGGGCAAATGGTTTGGGTATCCCATCTTTTTTTAAATTCATCCAATTCGGTTTTAAACAATTCAACCGCTTTTTCTTTATCGCCTTTTGTTTTGGTAATTACTTCGTAATGATACCCAATTTCATGGCCAATTTTATAGATATCATCCATTATTTCAGGTTTAAAAATTTCTTCTATATACCTAAAATAATAACTTGAAAAAACATCAAGTTCCTCTTCTATTTTAGCAAACCTTAATTGTACTACAGGGCTTAAATCCACATCATGTCGAATAACTACAAATTTTTCGGGTAGCTTTTCGGCTTTCAAAAAATCCTGAATGCGCATAAAAGAATACCCGTTGTTTTTTAATGCAACGAGTATTTGTTGGTACATTTTTTCTGTAAAGTCCATCATATCATTTAAACCCTACCGGAATTCCATTTTCCATTTTAAATTCTTTAATCACTTTTGCAGGGATTCCTCCTGCCAGAACATTCGGAGGAATATCTTTGGTAACCACAGAACCTGCTGCCACAATGGCGCCTTCGCCAATAGTAACGCCCGGCAGAATGGTAACATTAATTGCTACCCATGCATTTTTTTTGATAATTACCGGTGCAACAAAAGCTTCCGATAGGTTTTTATGGTATTCCAGCGGTTTATTATGAGTAAGAATAAAATTATCGCCGGCTATTGAAACGCCATCTTCAATCACCACAAAATTCGGATAAACATCATCTATGGTAACCATAGGCCCGATATGCACATTTTTCCCAATTTTTACACCTCTCCATTTATGCAACCGGACCCGAATACCACTGTATGGCAACAATTTTGATAAAACCTGTAACCAGTGATCATGATTTCTTCGAAAAAGAAAACGCAAAGGAGCTGCAAAACCCTTGTACCCATGTTCTCTGGTTGTTCTTCTTAGCGCTTTAAAAAAGCCTCGTTCCTTGTGGTAAGGCAGTGTATGTTTTTTTAATTCAAGATAATCTTTCATACTTTTTAATAATAAGCTCCGTTGATATCAATACTTGTGCCATTTACATAAGGTGTGTTGACTAAAAATTCAATGGCATTAAAAACTTCTTTGGGTTCACCCAATCGTTGTGCCGGAATATTCTTTTTAATATTATCCAATATTTCTTTCGGGACATCATTTATCATGCCGGCATTAAAATAACCTAAATTAAGATTATTAACGGTAATGTTATATTTTGCATTTTCTATGGCGAGCGTTTTTACCAGGCCTGAAAGTGCGGCTTTCGATGCAGCATAACTGGCTGTACCGGGCGTTCCTTTTTGTGCCACCACCGAAGCAATATTAATGATACGCCCATAGTTATTTTTTCGCATGATGGGCAGTATTGCCCTACACGTGTTATATACCCCGTTAAGATTTACAGCAAGGACTTTTTCCCAGTTTTGCGGGTTAGATTTATGAAAAAT
>JBKHIH010000079.1:0-17437 GCA_046538755.1 Thiohalospira sp. | reverse complement strand
AAACCTTCCGATTAATCCAACACCTATATCAACGCGTTTCTCCAAATATTTGCGGCGTTCGTAAGCATAACAGGCTAATAATTCAATAAACTTATCGTTTTTGTCATCATCATTTATAATAAATAATCCACCCTGGTTGGCATCAATATATTTAACCAGGTTACTGATAATATGATAAGCAAATTCGTGCATATCGTCAGTATTTTGACGCAAAAATTCGCCAAACTTGGCTAAACCTTGTGTTGCCCAGTTTTGTTTCTGGTCTTCTATTTTTCTTTTTTCTTCCTGTTCTCTTGCAATTTTCAGGCTTTTACGCATTTCTAACAACGAATTGCCTAAAACATCTTTATCGCTAAGCAACTCAAACTCTTTATCCAGATTTCCTTTACCGATTTCCTGGGCAAAAACAGCCGTTTTATTCAATCCGTCAATCAATGTATTAACTGAATGATTCATTTCGCCAATTTCGTCCTTTGATTTTATTTTGAATTTCTTCGATTCGTCAATGTCTCCTTTAGCTAAATCGCTTAAAATCTTTGTTGTTTTAACCACGGGGCGGGAAATATTATGAGCAATAATCCAAATAATAATAGCAATTAAAAATAAGCCAACCAGACCTACAAGAAGCGAAGTACGAAGTGTAGCTTTTTCGTCGGCCATAATGATATCAATGGGTACTACAAAAGCGAATGACCAGGTTTGAGGTGATTCTCCAATTTTCACCGGAGCATATGAAACCCAATAATTATGGTTTTCGATTTCTTTGGTATAAGTAAAATATTCCTCATTTTTAATATTCTCAACAATATTATAATCTTCATCTTCAATCTCATGTATAAACTTACCAATAAGATCTTCATCTTTGTGTGCAACAATTTGTCCATTATTTGCAATTAAAAATGCATAACTACCTTCAATGGGTTGGATATTTACAATTATATCCTGAAATCGCTGTAATAATAAGTCAAAACCGGCTACTCCAACCGACTTGTTTTCATCTAAAATAGGAACCGCAACACTGGTTTCAAGAAATTCCTCTTCACCTTCCTGATAAGTAAAATAATAAGGGTCCATTACATATTCTACCTTTTTATCCAGCATATCATAATAAGCACCACGAGTAAATCCTGGCACGGTATCCAAAATTTCTTCTTTATAAAGAATTTGCCCACCCATTCTATAATAGGTCAATCGCAACCTGCCATAAGGTTTTTCCCAGTCAGGCCATATAGCGCTTAATTCCCAGTTATACCATGTGGATAAAAAATTTGGGTTTTCTTCGATTAAATCCCTAAGCATTTCTTTGTGTATTTCTTTTCGATTTTGCGGGTCAAGGTTTTTATACCCCTGAGATACATGTGCCAGGGCTCTGGCCATATTCATGTCCACATTTAAATCAGCCATCACATAGTTGGCATATTCACGTGCATAAGTATCGGTCAGCGTTTTAGCATTATCAAATGCAATGTTATTTAATTTTAAACTTATATAACCCAATGCTAAGGCATAAATTATCGATGATGCCGTAAGAATATAAATCAGCATCTTTGTTTTTAGATTCATCTTCATTACAGGAGAATATAATTTAGTTAAACAATTGTTTTTTTGTGATTTACAACTTCAACTTTCAATAATCTTTTTTGTTGCCGGTGTCTCCCACAAATCTCTCCGGCGATCCTTCATGCAATAGTTTTTTAACAAGAAATACACTCAATTTCGAGCACACAATGTATAAAAAAAAAATCATTTTTGAAAACGATCCTTGAAAATGGAATCATTAGGTTAAAATAATAAATAAATTGTTAATAAATCAGCAATAAATATTTATCAAAAATGTAAATAAAATGTTTTCTTAGCATCATTGTTTACGAAATAATAAAAATATTATGATACTAGCACGTATTGACTGGGTTATTGTTTTTACGTTTTTTGTTCTTTCTTTAATCATTGGTATTTATTCAGCTAAAAAAGCAGGGAAAAGCGCTTCTGAATTTTTTCTTTCGAACCGGAATATGCCCTGGTGGTTACTGGGAGTTTCGATGGTAGCTACAACTTTTTCGTGCGATACACCTAACCTTGTAACCGATATTGTTCGGCAAAACGGTGTTTATGGAAATTGGGCATGGTGGGCATTTTTATTTACCGGGCTGCTTACCGTTTTTATTTATGCTAAATTATGGCGCCGGTCGGGAGTAATGACTGACCTGGAATTTTATGAAATACGCTACAGTGGAAAAATTGCTGCTTTTTTACGTGGTTTCAGGGCTATTTACCTGGGTGCTTTTTTTAATATTTTTATAATCGCTACTGTTTCATTGGCATTGATTAAAATTAGTGCTGTTATGCTTCAATGGACTCCCTTAAAGACAATTCTTATTGCTTCGGTTATTACTGTTATATATAGCGCATTAGGAGGGTTACGAGGAATTTTATTAACAGATTTTTTTCAGTTTATCATATCAATGGCAGGGGCTGTTGGTGCTGCTATCATCGTTTTAAAAATGCCAGAAATAGGGGGAATAGAAGGTTTGGTTAATCACCCTGAAGTTGTTCCTAAACTTAGATTTTTACCTAAATTTTCTGATACCGAAGCATTAATCACTTTGTTGGTTTTACCATTGGCTGTACAATGGTGGAGTGTCTGGTATCCAGGAGCTGAACCCGGCGGAGGCGGATATATTGCTCAGCGTATGTTGTCGGCAAGAAACGAAAAAGGTGCTATAAAAGCAACTTTATTTTTTAATGTAGCACATTATGCTTTGCGTCCCTGGCCATGGATAATTGTTGCCTTAGGTTCTGTAATCATCTTTCCCGACCTGTTAAGTTTACAACAGGCATTTCCGGATATCGGCCCACAATTTGTAAAACATGATTTAGCCTATCCTGCAATGCTTTCCATGCTGCCTAAAGGTTTATTAGGATTAGTGGTGGCTTCACTTATTGCAGCTTATATGTCTACTGTATCAACTCAATTAAATTGGGGTGCTTCTTACCTGGTTAACGATTTCTATAAACGATTTGTAAATCCAATAGCTTCTGAAAAACAACAGGTAAGAGCTGGAAGGTTATTTACAGTGTTGTTAATGATTTTGGCCGGTCTTTTTACCCTCATATTAAGTAATGCATTGCAGGCTTTTCATATTATTTTGCAAATCGGTGCAGGAACAGGATTAATCTTTATTTTAAGATGGTTTTGGTGGCGAGTAAATGCAATAACAGAAATTACAGCTATGGTAGTTTCTTTTGTTGTAGCCTTGTTTTTGCAATTTATTTACCCTCTTTTTGGATTTCAATTTATATCAGGTCCCGTACAAATGTTAATTGGTGTATTTATTACAACCATTGCCTGGTTATCAGTGGCTCTTTTAACAAAACCAACCGATGATGAAACATTATTTAAATTCTATAAACTGGTAAAACCAGGAGGCCCGGGATGGAAAAAAATTATTACCCGCGCAAAACAAAAGGGAATTAACCTGAGTGAAGATCAGGAAAAAAGCTGGGATGTTCCTGCCGGCATATTATGTATGGTGCTGGGAGCATTTGCCATTTATTCATCCCTTTTTGCTACGGGATACTGGATATATGGAGAATTTATACATGCTATAATTTTAACTTCTGTAGCTATTTTAGCTATCTTTGCGTTGTTAAAAATCTGGAATAAACTAAAAATACAATAATCTATGGATTTAACATTACTAGTACTTGCTGCAGGAATGGGAAGCCGCTACGGAGGTTTAAAACAAATCGACCAGGTAGGGCCAAACGGGGAAACAATTATCGATTATTCTGTGTATGATGCCATTGAAGCCGGATTTAATAAGGTTGTTTTCATTATCCGTAAAGATATTGAAAAAGAGATGAATGATTTGCTATTTAAAAAATATAGCAAAAAAATTAAAGTAGAATATGTTTTTCAGGAACTGGAAAATGTTCCAGGCCAAATAGAAGTTCCAAAAGACAGAGTAAAACCCTGGGGTACCGGGCATGCAGTTTTAATGGCTAAAGATGTTATTCATGAACCTTTTGTTGTTATTAATGCAGATGATTTTTATGGCAAAGGAGCTTTTAAAGTGATTGCCGATTATATACGTAGCCAGCAGGAAAATTTAAAAGGAAAATATTGCATGGCAGGTTATTTACTAAAAAATACATTATCTGAAAATGGCACCGTATCGCGTGGTGTGTGCAAAGTGAATAATAATAATGAACTAATTGATATTACCGAAAGAACAAAAATAGGTTGGGAGAACAACCAAATTGTTGCTAAAAGTGATCATGAAAAAATATCATTTACCGGGAATGAGTATGTATCCATGAATTTCTGGGGATTTACCCCCGATGTTTTTCCTGCATTGGAATCTGAATTTGTAAAATTTATTACGGAGCACTACAACAACCCAAAAGCCGAATATTATATACCCAACATAGTTAGTCACCAAATTGAAAAAGAAAACGCAACCGTTAAAGTTTTGAAGGCTACCAGCCAGTGGTTTGGCGTTACTTATAAAGAGGATAAACCGGTGGTTATCGAAAAAATAAAGGAATTAACCAAAGCAGGCGAATATCCACAAAAACTGTGGGATGATAAATAAAAATAATATAAAATCCCGGATAAGGTATTTAACCTTTCCGGGATTTTTTTAATTTAACATGGAATCACTCCAATCAATATTCGAACAGTTCGATTTAAAAGGAACATTTAAAGATGCATGCCTTTATGGTTCCGGACATATCAATGAAACTTATTTAATAACCACCAAAGAAAAGGATTTTCCAAGCTACATTTTACAAAAAATTAATCCCAATGTTTTTGATGATATTCCCAAAATGCTCGATAATATTGCATTGGTAACTAATTATTTACATACGCATCAAAAAAAATCACAATATCTTCAGTTATATAAGTCACTCGACGGAAATAATTATGTTACCGGCTGTAACTCACAATTTTGGAGCGCTTATAATTTTATCGATGGTGTTAGCCACGATTTAGTAAAAAATGATAAACTGGCACTGGAAGGAGGGAAGGCCTGGGGCGATTTCCTGAATCAATTAATTAATTTCCCTATCAATCAATTGCATATAACACTTCCTGGATTTCATCACTTACAGTTGCGGTTAAATCAATTTTATGAGGCGTTGCAAAATGGCAATCAACAAAGAATTGAAAAAAACAGAACGATTGTTAATTTTATCCAAAACCGTGAGGATGTCATGCTTGATTACCAGCAAAGTTTGTTTAATTCAAGCATCCCTGTAAGATTAACCCATAATGATACTAAATTTAACAATATTTTATTTGATCATAATGATCATTATATGTGTGTTATTGACCTGGGAACCATCATGCCCGGTTATATTCATTATGATTTTGGTGATGCAATTCGTACAATTTGCAATACTTCGCTCGAAGATGAAGTAAATTTGCAAAAAACAGGCTTTAACCTGTCATATTTTAAAGCTTTTGCCAAGGGGTACCTGACGCTTACAAAACAATACTTATTGGCTCAAGAGCTTGATTATTTACATTTTTCGCCATTATTTATGACGTATTTAATCGGACTACGTTTTTTTACCGACTTTTTGCAAAATGACAAATATTTTAAAACCCGAAATCAGGAACATAACCTTCAGCGTACAAAAGTGCAATTTAAACTACTTGAGGATATGGAGAAAAATATTAAATCCATAAAACAAACGATTAAACAGATATAAAAACTAATATTAGTAACTCAATAGACTTTCAAAATTTGTTTTTTAACTATTCGCACGATTTTTGTTGCTATAATCATTAAAAAATGCTTAAATTTATTAACCATTCGAAAAATTTAATGATGAGACAGAAAATTTTTTATATAATAATTTTTATAGTTGCCATTCTTTTAATTGCTGCCAATCCTGTAAATAATTATTCCGACAAATACGAAAAAGTAAGGCAGCGCATGGTACGCGACCAGGTGGTAGCCAGAGGAATTAAAGACCAAAAGGTTATACAGGCCATGCTCAATGTTCCACGCCATATGTTTGTGCCTGCCAATTATGAACGAATGGCTTATGAAGACCGCCCTTTGCCAATTGGAGAAGGACAAACCATTTCTCAGCCTTATATTGTTGCTTTAATGACAGAAACACTAAATCTGAAAAAAGAGATGAAGGTTCTTGAAATCGGAACAGGTTCAGGATATCAATCGGCTATTCTGGCTGAAATTGTTAACGAAGTGTATACCATAGAAATTATTGAATCGTTGGGAAAAAAGGCAGAAAATTTATTATCCGGTTTAGGATATAAAAATATACACGTTAAAATTGGCGATGGTTATAAGGGATGGCCTGAAAAAGCACCTTTTGATGCCATTATTGTTACGTGTGCTCCGACAGATGTTCCAAAACCACTTGAAGAACAGCTTAAAGAAGGCGGAAAAATGATTATTCCCGTTGGAGGAAGCATTGTGCAGGAGTTAGCACTTTTAGAAAAAAAAGGGGGCAAATTAAAAAAGAAAATCGTAGCACCCGTTAGGTTTGTTCCTATGGTTCGACAAGACGGTAATAGTTATTGATTACTCTGTTAATATTATTATCAAATTATCAATAAATATTCTAAAAATTTTGTTTTGGTTTTAAATAATAATAATCAAAGTTTCTGGTACCCGCTTGATAATGCGGCTAAAATTTATCCTGCAATCCAAACCGACGAACTTACAAATGTGTTCAGAATTGCTGTTGTATTGAAGGAAAGAGTTAAAATCGCTCACTTAATAAATATTATCCCTAAATTAGAAGAACGGTTTCCATATTATAAAGTAACATTAAAAAAAGGGTTTTTCTGGTATTACCTCGAGCAAACAAATACACCCATTGAGCTAAAAGTAGATAAAGGTATTCCGTGCAGAGCAATTAATCAAAAACGAAATAATAATTTATTATTTAGGATTTTGGTTATTAATAATAAGATTAATATTGAGTTTTCTCACATCTTAACTGATGGCGGAGGTGCTTTTCGATTTCTTAAATATTTATTGCTGCTTTATTTTAAACAAGAAGGGATTGATGTTCGTGAGCAACTAAAAGAGTATTCGGTAAATTCTGATATAATTAAAAAGGAGTTTGTTGACTCTTATCAAGAATATTTTAAAAAAGAAGTGCCTCCCAATCTTAAAAAGCCTAAATCATTTCATTTATCTTATCCGCTTAAGCGAAAACCTCGTTTTGATGTTTTAATAGCCATTTTGCCTCTTGATGAAATAAAAAAAATAGCTAAAGAAAAAGAAGTTAATATAACGGTTTATTTAATTGCTCTTTATTTGTACATACTTCAGGATATACATAAAGCATTACCAGATTATAGCCGGTATAATAAAAATAAAATTTTAAGAATTCAGGTTCCTGTTAATTTGCGCAATATTTATCCGTCAAAAACCATGAGGAACTTCTCGTTATTTGTAATGCCTGAAATTGATTTACGGTTGGGCAATTATACTTTTGATGAAATTATAAAAATTGTATATCATAAAATACAGTTAGAGACAGACCAAAAACTAATTAATAAAATTATTGCACGAAATGTGGGAGGTGAACGCAAAATTTTAGTGAAAGGAATTCCTTTATTTCTTAAAAGCCTGCTTTTAAATTATAAATATTATTCAATGGGAGCCAATCAATATAGTGGTGTTGTAACAAATATCGGAAAAATTAAATTTCCTGAAGCTATTGAAAAGAAAATTGATTATTTTATTGTTACTCCACCTCCACCCAACAAAAAACTTAAGGTGAATTGTGGGATAACAGGCTTCAATAACAAATTGGTATTAAGTTTTGGAAACATTACAACATCAAAAGAATTTGAAAAGAAATTCTTGAGTTTCTTTGTACAGAAGGGTATACATGTAAAATTATCAAAATACTAAGTCATGGATTATTGTAAAAATTGCGGTGTTGCGCTTGATGAAAACATGGAATTTTGTCCATTATGTGGACAAAATACCAAGGAAAAAACTCCACCCTCAGAAAAAATAATTTACAAAAAACCAGAAAATAAAGAAGTATATCCACGTTTTGATCGTTTAACAAAAAAACAACGGTTAAGATTTTTCTGGGAATTATCAGGGATCATTCTGATCTCTGCAATCATTATCACATCTTTTATCGACTTTATCATCAACAAAAGTATTACCTGGTCAAAGTACAGTATTACCGCTTCATTATTATTGCTCGTAAATACAACGTTATTCACTTTTTTAAGGCAACGGCAATTTTATTTCCTTATTCTAAGTTTTCTTTCTACCTCGGTTTTACTAGTACTTTTTGATTTATATAGCCAAAATTCAGGCTGGGGAATACAACTTGGCATTCCTTTGCTTTTTTCATTTTATGTTTGGGTATTTTTAATAGCAATCATTACAAAATATAATAAACATCACGGATTAAATATCTTAGCATATTATTTCTTAGCAACAGGTTTTTTTACGATATGTATTGATGGGATTATTTCCTTTTACCAAACCAATGGTTTGCAGTTACAGTGGAGTATTATCGTAATTGCTTGTTTTATACCCATCTCGGGCATATTATTGTATTTTCATTACCGATTAAAAAAAGAAATATATTTAAAAAGATTTTTCCATATTTAAGTAAAACATAAACAATCATCCAGCATTATAATAAAAATGCAATAAATGTTTCAAGCGATACTGAATTGAATTAGAAAGAATTTAATAGTGGGAGTACGATTTTTTCCCAGGAATCGAAATTTAATACATAATAATAAAAGAAACTACCGATCCATCCATGAAAAAGTCCTAATGCATATAAATTTCGGTACCTGAGAAAGATTTGCGAATAATAAAGGGCTAAGATAAAAGTGATTATCATTAAAATAACAGAAGGAAAATGTACGGCAGAAAACAGGAGCGAAGCGATTAAAATATAAACAATTTCAGGGACCCTTTTTGAGGAGTTGATATCTTTCAAATTGCCTAATATTAAACTCATCATCATAAATTGCTGTATTAGGCCCCATATCGGATATAACAACAATACATATAAAAGATGTATATTAAACAACGGATATTGATTAATAATTGCATTTGCAGTAAAAATACCGATAAGAATACCTGCAAATATACCAGCCATTTTAAAAGCTTTGAAAAAATTGACTCGGGTAAAACCCCAGTATTTGAGTATATTTTTATTCTTTTTTTTACGGTATATAATGTAAAAGCCCCAAAACAAAATACTTAAGGTAATGAATAAAAACTGAAGTTCTAAAACATTAACAAATAGGAACTTAAAAATTCCGGTAAAAATAACTGCTAAAATTTCAAACCACCGTATTTTGTTGTTTTGATTCATGTTTGAATATTTTAATTAAATGTACAGCTAATTAATTCACTTACAAAGTTTTTATAAAACGATTTTTAGCTTTATCAACACAATGGTATAAATAAATGACCATACAATTTGTCCTAAAAACAGAAAAAAGTAACTACTCTTTTGTTTTCCATAATATTTAGTATTCAGAAATACACCAATGGGTATGGATAATATTACAGGAGTTAAAATAACAATTCCAGGGAGCCCATATTTTTTCTTAAGAATAACTAACCGACGATTTCGTTTAGTAAATATTTTGCGGTTCTTTTTTTTACATTGCCATTTTTGAGGCCAGTAATTATCAAATAATTTAAGAAATCCTCTGGAAAGAAGGGTGAAAAAAAATATTCCTAAAAGTCCGCCAATATTGGTATACAAAATGGTTTCGAAAAATGACATTTGAAATACATATACCGCAACCGGAAAAGTAGCAGCAAATTTCCATGTAGCAGATAATATAACAACTAGTTCTTTCACAAATTATTTTTATTACCAGGTTGTATTAATACAAATTTATTATTTTTTATTAATTAAATTTTACATCTTTGTATCGACATAATTAGATGTTTACAACTATGGAATTTAAAAAATTGGAGTTACAGGAAGAGTCAAACTGGTTTAAACGATTCATCAAATCGTCCCAGGCCAAACGAACCATATTGTTTACGATTATTGGAGCTGGAGTGGGATTCCTGTATTTTTACATAAGCAAAGGAAAAGATATGAATATCATGGAAACCGGCGAAATAATCCAAAGCTTGTTAGTGGGAGGTTTTTTTGGCTTTTTTATTACCAATAGCCCGTGTGCAAGGAATAAATGTTAAATTTTTAACTGCTTTAGAATTGAATATTTGAGTTGCCATTTACAACTTTCGGACACAAAATCCGAAATCTTAAATCATATAAAAAATACAATTACTCACAAAAACAGTTTTTACAATTAACTGTCTTAGAATCGCATATTTATGGCCGGAATGTAATATTATCTTAAAAATAGGAATCTCGTCAAATATATTATTTATGCGAAGTGCTAATGAATAACAGAAATTATTTATGACGGATTTTAATATAAATGTCCTATAATTAATATTATGTTAAATAGAGTTTTTTAAAGTAAGGGAGATATTTAACTAATACCTCCCTTTTTACCTGTCTAAGCCAGGTTTTATTCTTGCTGCATTTTAGCAGAAATCTCTTCGTATTTTTCGTTCATTTTTAAACGATAATAAATGGTTCTCAAAGTTGACATAATACCCTGATCTTCAGGTTGTAACTCATGTGCTTTTTCAATAAATGGCAACGCTTCTTCAAACTTTTCGTCGGCAAGTTGTTTGGAAATCATATATTTTTTATTATCAGTTTCCTGGTTTGCCTTATCTGTAAGCTCTACGCCTTCGTTAAAATATAATACACCCAGGTTATAATAAGCTTCGAAAAAATCAGGGTCTATTTCTATGGCTTTTTTATATTTTTCTTTTGCTTTTTCTTTCTCTCCTATTTTATCATATAAATGTGCTTCGGCTGAATAAAATTGTGGATTATCCGGATCGCCTTCTCTTGCCAGCTTTAAATATTTAAAAGCTTCTTCAGCATCTTCAGCTTCAAGCAGGTAGTAATTAATTATAGATCCTAATAATGGCTGATTAGATGGGTATTTTTCAAATCCTTCTTTCAAAGTTTCCAAATATTTTTCGTCTTCGCCCATACTTTTGTAACTTTCAGCCATTAACGAGTAAGTATCGCCTTCGCCATAACCATGTTCAATCGCTTGTTTGTAATACTTGATGGCATCCTCGTATTTTTCTATTCTTTGAGCTGTAATTGCAGTATTAAATATAATAGCAGTATCAATTTCTCCGGCAAATACAGGCATTTCTTTAATTTCCAGCGATTTTTCAAAATATTTGAAAGCATTTTCGTAATCCTCTTCCTTGTATGCATCAACAGCTTTGGTAATAACCTGCCCTGAAAGATTTACAAGTGTTAAATCTATTGAACTCTGATAAGTTTTACCGCCTTCCATATTATAGGCTTTTTTAAAATTATCAAAGGCATCAAATAAAGGATATTCGCTTATATTGTTAAACTCAGGATTATTGCTTTCGGCTATTGCTGTATAAGTTAATCCTTTAACATAATAGGTTTTAGCCCAGTCTTTGGTATCCTCGGCTTCTTCGGCTGCATTTAATGCTTTAATTGCTGTATCTAGCTTAACTCCTTCTTCTGCCCATCGTTGAGCATTCGAAACGAGAGTCTTGCTTCCACCACAACTGCTCGCAATGATTGCAATTACAGATACAATTAAAATTGGATAAAATTTCTTAAGACGTTTCATTGTTTTCATGTTTTGTGATTAAAATTTTGCTCAAAAATAAAATATTTATAGCTATATGACAAATTTTCAATACTTCTTTTATTATTTATCTCCTTGTTCAGATGATTCTTGAGAATCGTTGTTTTGTTCATTTTTTGTTTCATCCAATAATTCATCAACTAACTCATCTTCATCTTGTTCCACCTGTGCTACAGCAGCAATCATATCATCATTTCTAAGATTTATTAGTCGCACACCTTGTGTTGCACGCCCGGTAACTCTGATATCTTTTACTGCAACTCTAATGGTTATTCCCGAACGGTTAATAATCATTAAATCAATATCATCATTAACTCCTTTAATGGCAACCATTTTACCGGTTTTTTCGGTGATATTTAGTGTTTTAACACCCTTGCCCCCCCTATTGGTAATTCTATACTCTTCAATATCAGAGCGTTTGCCAAAGCCTTTTTCAGAAACAACAAGAATTTCATGATCTGATTCTTCTACCCAAACCATTCCTATCACTTCATCGTCTTTTTTACTTAGAGTGATTCCGCGTACTCCCGAGCCGGTTCTTCCAATTGATCGTACTTTCGATTCATTGAAACGAATGGCTTTTCCTTCTCTGGTTGCCATTATAATATCGCTTTCTCCATCGGTTAATTTAGCTTCCAGCAAATGGTCTCCTTCTTTAATCGTTATAGCATTTACTCCATTTACCCTTGGCCGCGAATAAGCTTCAAGTTGTGTTTTCTTAATCACACCTTTTTTGGTACACATTACGATAAAATTATTCTTGATGTAATCTTCATCATCAAGGCTTTTTACATTAATAAATGCTTGTACACTGTCTTCGGGCTCTATATTAATCATGTTTTGTATAGCTCTTCCTTTTGAACTTCTTGTACCTTCGGGAATTTCATAAACTTTTAACCAGAAACATTTCCCTTTAGCTGTAAAAAACAGCATGGTATTATGCATCGATGCAATAAACATATGCTCAAGAAAATCTTCATCGCGTGTTGTACTTCCTTTCGAGCCTACACCTCCCCTATGCTGTGTTTTAAAATCAGTAACAGGCGTTCTTTTAATATATCCCAAATGTGAAATGGTAACAACCATATCTTCGTCAGCATAAAAATCTTCCGGATTAAATTCGCCTTCATCAGGTACAATCTCTGTTCTCCTTTCATCTCCATAAACTTCTTTTATTTCTAAAAGTTCATCTTTAATGATTTGCATACGAAGTTCTTCACTATCCAGTACTGATTTTAAATATTCGATTAATTTTTGTAATTCTGCATATTCTTCTTTAATCTTATCTCTTTCTAAACCAGTAAGTTTTTGCAACCTCATTTCAAGTATTGCTTTAGCTTGTACTTCAGAAAGTTCAAACTTGCTCATCAAACCTTCTTTTGCTTCGTCAGGAGTTTGTGATGCTCTGATTAATGCAATAACTTCATCGAGATGATCTAATGCAATTAATAACCCTTCAAGAATATGTGCTTTTTTCTCTGCCTGCTCTAATTCATATTTTGTCCGTCTGATTACAATTTCATGACGATGATTTACAAAGTTCTGAATCAGCTGTTTAAGGTTTAGTGTTTTAGGCCTTCCTTTAACTAAAGCAATATTATTTACATTAAAAGCTGTTTGCAGTTGTGTATATTTGTAGAGCTTATTTAAAACTACATTTGCAATAGCATCTTTTCGGATATCGTAAACAATCCGCATTCCATTTCTATCAGACTCATCGTTGATATTTGATATTCCATCAATTTTTTTATCATTTACCAACTCGGCCGTTTTTTTAATAAGTTCAGCCTTGTTTACCAGATAAGGAATTTCGGTAACAATTATTTTTTCTCTTCCGTTCGGCTCAGTTTCAATTTCAACTTTAGATCGAATAACAATTCTTCCTTTTCCGGTTTCAAATGCATCTTTAATTCCCTGATAGCCGTATATAATTCCACCTGTAGGAAAATCCGGTGCTTTAATGTAATTCATCAATTCCGGAATTTCAATATCATTATTATCAATATATGCAATGATAGCATCTATACTTTCGGATAAATTATGAGGCGGCATATTGGTCGCCATGCCCACTGCTATTCCTGATGCCCCGTTTATCAGCAAATTTGGTATTCTTGTTGGCAATACCGTTGGTTCCTCCAGCGAATCATCAAAATTAAACTGAAAATCAACAGTATTTTTATCAATATCCCGTAAGATTTCTTCTGAAATCTTTTTCAATCTTGCTTCGGTATACCTCATAGCAGCAGGGCTGTCGCCATCAACAGAACCAAAGTTTCCCTGTCCGTCAACTAAAGGGTACCGCAACGACCATGGTTGTGCCATTCTAACCATTGCTTCATAAACAGATGAATCACCGTGTGGGTGATATTTACCCAGCACCTCTCCTACAATTCTTGCCGATTTTTTATGTGATTTGGTGGATGTTAACCCAAGGTCAGACATTCCAAATAATACCCTGCGGTGTACCGGTTTAAAACCATCACGCACATCAGGCAATGCTCTTGATACAATAACCGACATTGAATAATCAATGTAAGCCGATTTCATCTCCTCTTCGATATTAATCTTAAGAATTCTTTCTTCTTCTGCCATATATCAATGTATTTATTTAATTTTTGAGTCTTGCTTTAAAAACATACAAAAATACTAAAATAGGCGTTTATAAACGAATATTTTAAGGTTATAATTTATGATTTTTCAACAATCAATTGTTTATAATATTTATTAAGCCAGGTAAGGATAACCCGCTATTTTTTCATTTTTCTGAACAACTTGAAAATGAATTTGTTTTAATATTTAATTAACAGCTACACAAAAAAATAATTTACGGACTGTTTATATCTATTTATGCAGAAATTAACGATTATTTTTTAATTTTAGCTTGTTATGTATTAATTTTGTTTTTTTATAAATGGTGTAGATTATTATTTTGATATATAATATTATGGATGCAAAATTTTCACAACGAATAAAAGATGTATTAAGTTTTAGCAAAGAGGAAGCAGTAAGGCTTGGCAATGTTTATATTGGCACTGAGCATCTACTGCTAGGTATATTACGCGAAGGCGAAGGGATTGCTATTAATCTGCTTGAAAACTTAAATATTAATTTAGCCGAATTAAAAACATCAATTGAACAAAGAATAAGGTCTGAAGAAAATTTAAAACTTTCTGATTCTGATAATATACCCCTTTTTAAAACTGCCGAACGTGCGTTAAAACTGGTTTACCTTGAAGCCAGGTCATTTAACAGCCCAACAGTAAATACAGGGCATCTCCTTTTGGCTATTTTAAAAGATGAAAATAGTGTTGTTACACAATTTCTAGAAGAAAGAAATATTGATTATCAGAGCATTAGGTCTGAAATGGAATCAATTGTTCCAGAAGCAAAAGCCGATTTCGAAGATGAAGAAAATGAGATTCCTTTTGGTTCAGGAAAAGGTGGTAGCCAGGGATCTTCTCAGCCCGGGCAAAAATCCAAATCTGAAACTCCCGTATTGGATAATTTTGGAATTGATTTAACAAAAGCAGCTGATGATAATGCTTTAGACCCAATAGTTGGCAGGGAAAGAGAAATTGAGAGGCTTGCCCAGATATTAAGCCGAAGAAAGAAAAATAATCCTGTATTGATTGGTGAGCCCGGTGTTGGAAAATCAGCAATTGTTGAAGGCTTAGCTTTGCGCATTGTGCAAAGAAAAGTTTCACGTGTTTTGTTTGATAAAAGAGTAATAACTCTCGATTTGGCTTCTATTGTAGCTGGAACAAAATACCGCGGGCAATTTGAAGAAAGAATGAAAGCCATATTAAATGAGCTCTCCAAATCAACCAATATCATTTTATTTATTGATGAAATTCACACCATTGTTGGCGCTGGTGGAGCAACAGGATCGCTCGATGCTGCCAACATGTTAAAACCAGCTCTTGCACGTGGCGAAATTCAATGCATCGGAGCAACTACGCTGGACGAATATCGTCAGCACATTGAAAAAGATGGGGCATTAGAACGCCGTTTCCAGAAAGTAATGGTTGACCCTACATCTGACGAAGAAACGATTGAAATTCTGCATAATATTAAGGCAAGATATGAAGACCATCATAACGTAAACTATACTGATGATGCCATCGAAGCTTGTGTTAAATTAACGATGCGCTATATCAGCGACCGCCACCTGCCTGATAAAGCTATTGATGCACTCGACGAATCGGGTTCGAGGGTACATATATCAAATATTGTTGTTCCAAACAAAATTATTGAACTGGAAAAACAGATAGAAAATATTCGTATCGAAAAAATATCGGCTGTAAAAAATCAAAACTTTGAAAAAGCAGCTAATTTTAGAGATACAGAAAAAAAACTTATCGATAATCTTGAAAAAGAGAAAGAAAACTGGGAAAAAGAATTGATAAAAAACAGAGAAACCGTTTCTGCAGAAGAAGTTGCTGAAGTAGTGGCCATGATGACAGGTGTGCCGGTACAAAGAATTGCTCAGGCAGAAGGCTCTCGTTTAATGAAAATGGGCGATGAATTAAAGAAAAATGTGATTGGCCAGGATGAAGCCATTGGTAAAATTGTTAAATCAATACAACGTAACCGTGCAGGTTTAAAAGATCCAAACAAACCAATCGGTTCTTTTATTTTTCTTGGCCCCACCGGAGTAGGTAAAACACAACTAGCTAAAATTCTTGCACTTTACCTGTTCGATAGTGTTGATAATCTTATCCGGATGGATATGAGCGAATACATGGAAAAATTTTCCGTTTCAAGATTGGTTGGAGCGCCTCCTGGATATATTGGATACGAAGAAGGCGGACAATTAACCGAAAAAGTTCGCAGAAAACCTTATTCTGTTGTGTTATTGGATGAAATTGAAAAAGCACATCCTGATGTTTTCCATTTATTACTTCAAGTGCTGGATGAAGGTCAACTTACTGATAGCCTGGGAAGAAGAGTTGATTTTAGAAATACAATCATCATCATGACTTCCAATATCGGAAGCCGCCAGATTAAAGATTTTGGACAAGGTGTTGGTTTTTCAACCAAAGCAAAACAAGAATCTGCCAGCCAACACACGAAAAGTGTTATTCAATCCGCTTTAAAACGCTCATTTGCACCTGAATTTTTAAACCGTTTGGATGATGTAGTTATCTTTAATTCGCTTACAAAAGAGGATATTTATAAGATCATCGATATTGAACTAAGGGGCCTTTATCAGCGGGTTGAAAACCTTGGCTATTCGATTGAAATTAGTAAAGACGCTAAAGACTATATTACAGAGAAAGGTTTTGATGTGAATTTCGGTGCTAGGCCATTAAAAAGAGCTATTCAGAAATACCTTGAAGACCCGATGGCTGAAGTAATTATCAAAACATCTATGAAAGAAGGCGAATTATTAAAAGTAGAATACGATAAAGAAAAGGATGAAATTATAATTACTCCTACTCCAGGTGATAAAAAAACACCGAAGGAAAAGCCTAAAGAACAACAGCAAAAAAAGAACTAATCAACCTAAACAAAACCTTACTTTAATTGTTAAAAAAGTAAGGTTTTTTTAATCATAAAAACAGCTTAACCATGGAAAAAAATAAGAATAAAGTAACATTTAAAGGCAACCCGGTAACATTATTGGGCAAAGAAATAAAAGAAAATGACAAAGCAGTAGATTTTAAGGTTTTAAACAACAATTTTGAACCTGTGAAGCTATCTGATTTTGAT
>JBKHIH010000078.1:0-17449 GCA_046538755.1 Thiohalospira sp. | reverse complement strand
AAAAGTACAGATTTTAATCTATATTTCTGTCCGATGATTTAAGGGGCTAATACAAGCTGCCTCCAGGCAGGGTGATACACGGAGTTAAATAACAGATACAATAAATGTATATTTTCATTTCTCTGTGTTACTCTGTGTAAAAACTCAGTGAGCCTCCGTGGTTAAATCATAAAAAAACCACAGAGGACACAGATCTGTAGTTAATAAAATTAATTATTTCCCAGGTTTGTATTCTTTTTAAGAATATATCGCAAAGGCCTTATTATTCTTTCCATCAAGCGGATATCTTCAGTAATAATTTCGGCAGTGCCTGTCATTTGCTGTTTAAAATCAAGCTTCATTCCATAAAAAGTGGTTAACCCATGTGGTAATTCAATTTCAGCAGTATAAAAATTATTATCAGGAGCCAGAGAAATAGACTTAACAACTCCTTTAACCATCCCATATTCCATATATGGATAATTGGCAAACTGAATATTGGCCTGTTGCCCAACCTTTACTTTCCCTGCTCCCTGGAAATTTAACTGCACTTTACCGATTATTTCACCTTCATCTTCAGGGATAATGGTCATTACCGTTTCTCCCACTTTTACAGTCTGGTTTTCGTTCCAGTACTGATTAAAAGTAATTTTCCCGTCGGTTGGCGATACCAGGATATACTGGTATTTCCATGAGTCTATAGATGATTGTAAGTTCTTAAACGATTCTCCTATAAGCGATTGAAAATCGCTTAACTGCTGGTCTTTCTGAAGCTCCAACTCCAGGATATTTTGCTTTAACGTTTCCATTTGTAATTGAATACTCGCAATAGATGCGCTGTTCTGTTCCAGACTGTATTGTTTAGCAATCAACTGAGATTTTGATTTTTCGAAATCGGCATCAGCCAACATATTTTGCGCATTTAAGGCAGAGTCTCTTAAAAATTGTTTTTGTGCTAATTTAAAATCATCACCCAGCAAACGATTCTGGTTTTCAAGATGAATCAGGTATTGGCTATATTTCTTCAATTCCTGCTGATAAAGCTCAATCTTTTGATCATGATAATTTAACCGGATCATCTGATTATAAGCCTCAATATTTTTTACAAAACGGGCATAAAACGATTGTACACTTCCTAACGTTAAAGGATACTTTGAAAATAGGAATGCTTCACCTAATTTAAAATTTGCATTAAAATCAACCAGCATTTTTTCTAAAGTCTGTATGCTCTCAAAATCGGCAGGATTTTCCAAAACAACCAGCACATCGCCTTTTTGTACCAATTGATTATCATGAACAAGAAGGTTTTGAATTTTTCCTGATGTTTTGGCCACAACGGGTGCCGGGGGATTTTCGGTAGTTAAGACAATATTGGCCGAAATAATATCGGGATATTTAAAAAACCAACTCCCGATAACAAGAATGGCTATAACTATAAACACGATGGTTATTCCCCATCGTACCATCCATTTGGGCGGGCGGCTTAAAATTTCCTGTACTTCGGTTGAGCGGAGCTCTATTCTTTCTTCTTCCATACTAATAAGTTTGCAGTTGGCAGTTAGCAGTTGGCAGTTGGCAAACTGTCATCTGATGATCGATATTAAATTAAAAATTTCTCTGGTTTATTCATCATTCCACCCAATAATCTGCCAACTTCTTCATATTTTTCAATAAAATAAAAATGTTCTTCTTTTGTAATATATTCGCAATCTTTAGAAAAATCCAACCATACAATAGTTTCAGCTACCTCAGAATCCGAGTCAGACAATTTACTAATAAAGTGCTTTGGATATCTTCTCTTACGATATGCCTCAGCAATATTTACAGGAACGGACCTTGAAGATCTTCTAATCTGATCAGTTAATGAATACTTTTCCTCTTTTGGAAAACCTTTTGAAATGTGGAATATCTCCATTGCTAATTTATACGACAAACTATAAACTTTTAAATCTCTAAAATCTCCCATTTTATTATATTTTAAATTAACTTAAAATCAATTATATTCTAACCTGTATACTGCCAACTGCCAACTGCCAACTGCCAACTGCTAACTGCCAACTGCTAACTGCCAACTGCTAACTGCTAACTGCTAACTGTTCAGTTAAGACCCCAGTTCCAACTGATTCCTCACCAGCTCATAATAAGCACCTTTCTTTTTTGTCAGCTCTGCATGGGTTCCTTTTTCTACCAGTTTTCCTTTTTCCAATACCACAATCTGGTCGGCATTTTTTACTGTACTTAACCGGTGTGCCACTATAACAACAGTTTTTCCTTGAAAAAACTGATCCAGATTTTCCATAATCACCCGTTCGTTATTGGCATCGAGTGCATTGGTTGCTTCATCGAAAAATATAAATTCCGGATTTTTGTAAACAGCACGCGCAATTAAAATCCGTTGTTTTTGCCCCTGGCTTAGTCCTACACCATTCTGCCCGATTTTGGTGTTGTACCCCAACGGCAATGACTCAATAAATTCCTGAATATTGGCTACTTTTACAGCATGCAATAGTTTTTTTCGGTCGGGAATTTCATCCGATACGGCAATATTGTTTGCAATCGAATCGGAAAAGATAAATCCGTCCTGCATTACTACACCACATTGATTACGCCACATGCGGTTGCTTATATTTGCCATGTACTGGTCGCCCAGCTTAATTTTTCCTTTAACCGGCTGGTAGAATCCAAGCAATAGTTTTATCAATGTTGTTTTTCCACTACCGCTGGTTCCTACAATTGCTGTAATCTTTTTCTCCGGGATATTTAATTCCACATCTTCTAAAACAAAAGGAGAATGCGGGCCTTCGTATTGAAAGGATACCTGTTCGATATTCAGATCGCGGTATTCGGGCAGAATATCTATTTTAGGCGTTTCGTCCGATTCTTCATCCTCTTTCTGGTGAATCTCGCCCAAACGTTCCATACTTATTTTAGCATCCTGTGTGGATTGTAAAAAGCTTATCATTTGGTTTATCGGGCTGTTCAGCTGCCCCATAATATACTGCACCGCCAGCATCATACCCAATGTCATGCTGCCATCAATAACTGATTTGGCAGCAATAAATGTAATGATAATATTTTTTACTTCGTTGATAAATACACCCCCGGCCTGCTGGTACTGATTTAAAGATAAACTGGCAATGTTTACACGGAATAAACGTGCCTGTATCCGCTCCCACTCCCACCGTTTTTGCTTTTCGCAATTGTTAAGCTTGATCTCCTGCATTCCGGTAATGAGCTGAATAATGTTGCTCTGATTATCGGAAAGTTGAGCAAAGCGGCGGTTATCGAGCTCGCGCCGTTTTTTCATAAAAAGATAAACCCATAACGTATAAAGAACACTCCCGACAAGGAAAATCAAGAAAATATTTACGCTGTAAATAAAAAGGACAATTCCAAAAATTACCAGGCTAACAAAAGAAAAAAGAATATTTAAGGTTGATGAAGTAAGGAAATTCTCAATCCGCCGGTGATCACCTATGCGTTGAATGAGGTCACCAATCATTTTGGAATCGAAAAACGATACCGGCAGCTTCATCATTTTGATTAAAAAATCGGAAATCAGCGAAATGTTTATTCTTGTTCCCAGGTGCAATAAAATCCAACTGCGGATAAATTCTACAATAGTACGCGAAAAAATCAGTACCAGTTGTGCAATAATAATTAAAGTAACGAAACCCAAATCCTGGTTATTGATACCCTTATCGACAATGCTTTGGGTTAAAAAAGGAAAAATTAACTGCAATAAACTTCCAAGGATCAGGCCCAGAAAAAGTTGTGTGATAATTTTTTTATACGGCCGCAAGTAAGAGAATAAAAATTTAAAACCCGATTTATCGGGCTTTTCATCCTCTGCCTGGTAAAAATCGGGTGTAGTTTCCAACAGCAGGCACAACCCTTTTTCTTCACCACCTTCTTTGGTAGTGGCCCAACCTGAAATAAATTCTTCTTTGGTAAATTTTATAATTCCGCGAGCCGGATCGGCCACATGCACAAAAACACCTTTTTTGGTTTGTTTGATTTTAAAAACCACCACAAAATGGTTCTGGGTCCAGTGAGCAATGCAGGGCAACGGAGCCTCATGTATAAGTTGTTCAAACGTTATTCGCACGCCCATGCTTCTGAAGCCAATATCTTCGGCAGCATCGCTAATGCCAAGCATCGAAACCCCCTCGCGGGTAATATAGCTTTTATCGCGGAGTGTTTGCAGGGTATAGTTTTTACCATAGTATTTGGCTATCATGCGAACGCATGAGGGGCCGCAGTCCATAGCATCAAGTTGTTTATAAAAGGGAAAAGGCATTTTTTGTTTAAAGATAATAAGTTTAATTGACTATTCGTATTTAATGACTTCGATCATATTTACTCTAATAACAATTATTATATTTATGGAAACAACACTTAGTGTAAATACAGTTATTCCAATAATTGACAACAAATATTCACTGTAATTTAAGTTTATTGTTTCATTAAATTGTGCAAACCAATAATCCATAAAATAAATTGCAACAGATATTCCAATAAGTGATGAAATTAAAGTATAATATAAATAAGGTTTTAATAATAACTTAAATAAATTGTCAGCTTTTGCTCCCAGGATTCTCCTTAACCCAATCTCTTTTTTTCGATTATTAAAGTTTAATCTGGAGAAACCAATAAGATTAAATAATGTAAGCACAATACCAAACCCTGCGAAGAAATGTATAAATTGAAGTAATTGTATTTCTTTCTTATAATAACTATTAATTACATCTTCAGTAAATTGATATTCCAATGGGGTATCAGGCAAAAATTTTTTCCAGACCAACTCTACTTTACCCAACGCTGACTTCTTGTTTATCGAATTGAACCGTATAATTATCTGTCTAAAATATTTATCGGAATACCAAAAAACAATTGGATTCTGCTCTTTAAATAAAGATTTTGTTCTGAAATTATTTACAATACCTATAATTGTATATTTAGTATCAAGAAAATCTATTGTTTTATTTAAAGGTTCACTAATCTGGTATTTATCTATAAATGCATTGTTTACAATAATATTTCTATTTTCATTTTTATCAATGGCGAATTCCCGGCCTTGTAGTTGATTAATTCCCAACGTATGAAAGTAATCAGTTGAAATTGCATTTGATTCGAATATATCTTGATATTCTGCTTTATCTTCATCACTCAGAAAACCAGATTTCATATAGCCATATTTTTTTCCATTTTTATCGTAGCTCCATTTAAATCCGGTTAAATTAGTAGAGAATGCAGGTTGATTTGACATACAATAAGCAACATGATCAATTTCCGGATTCTTAAGAAGTTCTTCTTTAAAAGCTGGTAACTGTTCGATTAATTTTCGATCATTGATTTTAATGGATATCTGATTATGATAATTAAAGCCTACTGTTTTTTGATCAAATACAAAATTGAGTTGCTTTTGAATTGATAATAAACAAATGAGCAGAGACATAAATAAAGAAAGCTGAACAAATGATAATATTTTTAATAAACTAAACTTCCCTGATCTAAGGTTTCTAAATAATCCTAATAACCTGTCCAAATTTGGAAATACAATATAAGTACTTACAAACAAACCTGACAGGAACCCGATTAAAATTGACCCTAAGGAAAATAAAAAAACAATTTGAATAAATCGATTGATATCAACTTTAAATTGGAAATAGTTTTCAATGTGTGGTAAAAGCCAAAAAGTAACTAATATTACAATCGGAAATGAAATAAGAATTTGAAAAAATGATTCGCATAAAGTTTGTTTAAATAATGTGAATCTTGATGCGCCAATTATTCGCCGTATTATAAACTCCTTTAGACGAAAATTGGACATTATTAATATATAAATAATATAATTCGTTACAGACAGAATTATAATTAATATCGCGATACCTAATAAAATAATTAATTGTTCAAAAACTGATTGTTTTTCAATGTTTAAATCAATATTATCTGAAAATAAATGAATTCTGCTTAAGTGTTGTAAATTAAATTTATAATTATAATCTTTTTTAATTTCAAGGGGTACACTATTATTTATTTTTTTTTCAATAATTTCAGCAGATGCAACACCCGATAAAATGTAACAATATACGCTATTTTTATCCCATTGAAAATTAGTATCCTGATAACGTTCTTCAATATTTTTAAAAGATATCAAAACATTAGCTTTAATATGTGAATTTTCAGGAAAATCTTCAAAAACACCTTTTATTAAAAGTGAATTACTTTTCCCGGATAAATTTTTTATAACAATGTCCTTACCGATAACATTAGTAGTAGAAAAAATTTTTAAAGCAATACTTTCAGAAATAAAAACGGAACCTTTTTCAGAAAGATATTGGGGAGCGCCATTGATTAATTTAAAACTAAAAATTTCAAAAAAAGATGGTTCGGTATAATATACATTTTCGGCTTTAAAAAATTGAATGTCATTTCCTATTAATAATTCAGTTTTACTAAGCACACAAGACTTTTTAATGTCGGGTATGGTTTTTATAAGAGGTGTAATTGGATGGCAAATTTGAGCACAATTACCACCATATACAGTATCCGACATTACAACACGATAAATATTTGATTTGTTTTGATGAAAATTATCAAATGAATACTCATAATCAATATATATACTAATTATTAAACAGATTGTTAAAGCTATTACTAAACTGGATAACGAAAAAATTGAATATATTTTATGCTTTACAAAATACCTAAAAAAAAGTTTTAAATGGTGTAGAATCATTTGTAGCAGATTATAATTTATATTTTTTTTTATTATTCAGTAATTATATCTTATAAACAAAAAATCAGTATGTCTATGAAATGTAATTACCTAATATGACATAGGTTTTGTGTAAACTTCCCTATTTTAGGACTGTTTCTCAGTAGATTTATTTTTATTTTTTGTACGTTAATCTTTTTTGCTAAATTTACTATCAAACAAACCCTTATAATCTTCTAATGTTTCCAATTTATACAAACTTTCACCTAACGTGAATTCTGTTTCTCCCTGATTTTCAAAAGTGTCAATTAATGTATATAACTCTTTGCTGTGTTGCATTAAAACAGAATCTTCCTCCTCAGAAAAAATAGCCGGCCATTTATCTGAATGGTAAAACACTTTATAAAAATATTTTCCTTCATTAAGTGTCCTTAAAATATTATGATATTTAATATACTCTCCCAAATTCATGTTCCCGGTTTTTACTTCATTCGCTATAATTTTCAATACAGGGATACTATCATAACGGTTAATAATTGGTTGTTCTTCATATTTCCACATAAATTGCATTAATTCTTTATCTTTGTCCGGAATGGCTTTCATACTTTTCTGTTGAAAATAGTGAAAAATCATTATCCCTACAACTGAATAAGTGGGTTTATATGCATAACCTATTTGTTCCCGGTTTGGATAACCGCACGAATCAATTATTCGAACCAACCACTCCATATTTTTATAAACTATATCATGAAATGCTTTATAACTCTCACCTTTTCCATCAGACATACGTTGCCGATTAATCGCCTGGTCATTTTCAACACGTAAGCTACATGCCACTGCTAAATTAGTATCAATATTCTTTTCAAATGTTGATTTTAATTTATTTAGTATCTTAACGTATTGATAGTTGTGTAAGGAATCCAGCAGGTTAAAAACTTCCTCGCCAATAAAATCTACATCATATCCGTAACCGGCCAGGTATTTTAATATTTTATCAAGCTCCTGGTATTTTTTTAATTGAGAGGCACAAAGGGCCGCATTATACAAATCGTAATAAAAAAGATGATCATATATATTGAATGTACTGTCATACAACTCTAAGGCGCTTTCTATATTATGTTTACAAATCTCCTTTTCGGCGTTGTAAATTTTTTGATAATATTGAAAGTAATTTTGTTCTAATTCTTGGCCATCAAGACTTATAGAAAAGAGCAGAAAACAAAAAATAATAGAAGGAAGTTTTTTCATCATAAAATAGTTTTAATTTTTAAAAACAGGTGATTTTTTTATATAAAAATAAATTGATTCTGCAGGAAAAACCTTAAACACAGTTATCAATGAGTTTACACAAACTAATTTACACTACCGTGTTTATCTTGAAAATATTTCAACCACTCTTCCATTAATAGCATACATCTATTTGTTGTGTTAATCTCAGATGCTTTGTTTTCATAAAAATTAGAATACCTTTCATAGTCAATATTATTAGAATCATTAACTTTGTCATTAAATCCAGCATAATCATTTTCAATTTTGATTTTTAAATACTCAAAATTTTCTAAACAATTACAATTTTGACCCTTTGTAATAATTGATGAGAGTAATATCTTTAAAATAAATACATTCTTTTTCATATAATAAATATATTAGTTTAGGCTTTTCGGGTTCCGCCTACGAGCTCGATTTGTAACTAAAAATAAAA
Organism: Thiohalospira sp.; assembly: GCA_046538755.1. Lineage (GTDB taxonomy): Bacteria > Bacteroidota > Bacteroidia > Bacteroidales > UBA12077 > UBA12077. Next base: position 9,047 of record JBKHIH010000078.1, on the reverse strand, counting down.
GTACCTTTAAACTTTATATTTTACAAAATATCGGGCAGGCGTTCAAAACCTTTAAATAGCAAGGCATTCAAAACCCACCGTATCAAATTCGTAACTTTTCGTATCAAATTTCACACTTTTCGTACCGTATTTTTTGACGAACGGTTTTATGTTATACAACATGTTTTTTAAAACAAAAACAAAAATCAAGTTAATAGCCTGTTTTTTAGAATTTTAACTTCTAAGAATTTAAAATTTTATGAGTAAGGGATATGTATACTTTACCCGCTGATTTTAACTTTTATCGCGCAACGTTTGCAGGGTATAATTTTTACCATAATATTTGGCTATCATGCGAACGCACGAAGGGCCACAGTCCCTGCCTTTTCGGCAGGCAGGCATTGCATCTAACTGTTTATAGAAAGGAAAAGACATCTCTATAGTTTTTTAAATTTTTAATACGAGAAGGGCCGCAATCCCTGCCTTTTCGGTTTACCTGCCTTGTCAGGCAGGCAGGCATTGCGTCTAATTGTTTATAAAAGGGGAAAGGCATTTTTTGTAATATTTTTATTGATCGCCTAAATTAGATATTAAAAATTAAAACATAAAATATTGATAGCATTAAACTATGCTTAACTGCTCCTGCATATGCTTCTTTTTTGCAATCTCTGACTTGTAATAACGATATAGCAAATCATAAGCAACCATTTCATGAACTCTTTGCTTCGATTTAAAAAGCCTGTTCATTAACATATGAATATAGCTTCCCATTAGATCATTGATAGATTTATCCAGAGTTTTATTCTTATCCATATGTTTTATACAGTTAACAATAGCTTGAATTCTTGCAGATTTCCTCTTTAACAAAACTATTATTGGTTCAATATTTTCATCACCAAATTTATTATTAAATAAATCTTTAATTATCTTTCTGTTATCTCTAAATTTTTTATCCAATTGTAACCGTAGCATCTTATTCATCCCGAACTCATTCCCAAATCCTACTTTAAGCATTTCCATTTGCTTTAGTTTTTCTGTATCAGAGTAATTAAAATCTGTAAGCAGAGAATCAATAGCTCGAAGTGAAAATAACCAACGAATAACTTCACCTTCATCACCTTCAATTAAATCTAAAAAGTTAACGATCATTTCACTGTCATGAAAAAACAGCTCTTCTGCCTGTTCAATACCGGCAAAACCATATCTTTCCATTTCTCTCTGATAAGTATCTATCTGAACTTTCCATATCAAATCATCATCAATAAAACTTTGTATTGCTTTTTTTACTGAGTTAATAACCGAAAAAATATTTTCTGGTTTTGTATAATGAAACCTAAGCCTAGTATGCAATTTAGGATCTGAATATCGAATAAAAAACCATTTATCAATTATTCCATTATGTAAAAGCTTTTCGGTTAATGGTTTAATTACCTGAGTTAATATTTCGTCAGCTGTTTTTGGACCGCAGTACAATTTATAATACAACCATTCATCTCCAATTACAAATGTCCTTTTTAATCTTATCTTACTTTTATTCATACTTTTCCTAGATACTCTAATTTAACTCTGATTTGTAAAATGAAAAAACAACTTGATTTGTAAAACCATCACTTCCCCTTTTCACAATCGCCTTACTTCCATCGAACAGGAACTCTTTAAGTTTAAAATTACTCCTTTTCTTTACTAAACCAATAAAAGTTTTTAAGCACAACAGGTTATTTAAATGTAGTAGCAATTCATTATCTCCATCGGCTAATAACACATAATCGGGTAAATTAAACTTGGCTTTCCACTTTTTAGCTTCTACTACTATAGATTCATCATTTGATGAGGCTACCAGTTCATTAATATCTTTAGATTTAAAATTCCAGAACGCCTTCGAAAGAATAATGTTTTTATATTTTACTCTTGGCAAAAAGTTATATTCATTTGATAAAGCACCTAAGTTAAATCCAACTCCACCTCGAACATCTTGAGTTTGAAGATCACATAAAAATTGATAAACTGGTAAGGCGTTGTAAGAGAAATTATGAGCATTACCTAGCCTTGGTAATATTTCTTTATTTAATGTTTTTGATCGTAACACAATTTTTCTGCCCAATTTTACCGACACAAGCAAATCATCTATTGAAACTTGGTTTACTTTAGAAACTGATGATTTTGCCATATATGGAATTTCATAATCTCTTAAGGTAGGCCTTGACAGGATATTGCCCGTTCTTGATTCAGGTAAATGAACAATTTCGGCTAAAATAGCATCTTTATGAATGTTCTCTTCTTTTTGAGTAATCTCTTGCACATAATCGAATAAGTCTTTATTACTATGGCAGAATCTCCCTAAAAGATTAACAGATGATGAACCTCCAGCAGATCCAAAGCTAATAATAGAATTACCTTCTGAATCTATCTCCAGAATTTCAACCATTGCATTAAATGTGGAAGGTAAATCTTCCCAACTTATGTCGAAATCTTTAACATCTTCATCGGTAATTACAATTTCATTTATTCCACTTGCGAGGCATTCATTCATTTTCTTAAACAAAAACGATTGAAGCGCATTCCACTTTAAATTATAGCTGCTTTCTTTCGATATTGAAGGCAAGCTAATATCATCGATTAAAGGATTAATATCGCCACTGCCCATATATTGCATATATCCAACTCCCGACTCTACATCTAGCGCTTCAAGCAAAGGCACTTCTCTTTCTTCGTAACGTTCGTAAAAAGCTTCTTTAAACTTCGATAAGGTTTCGTTAATTCCTTTCGGGGTTAACCTGTTCATTATACCTATTCCATTTAAAACATCAGTAGCAATATCTGACTTTAGTTCTATGCTTTTATGCGACATTGCCAGATCAGCCTGAAACAAGTATTTTAAATCATATTTTGTATCAAACTTCGAAAGTTTATCTACTAATTTCATATATTCATCAGAAGAAATGCCTATATTTTGATTCCGAATTGCAATTAAATCATTCTCAATTTCCTCTAAAAACTGAATAATCTCATCAATATTATTTAAAGGTTTTAAAGTATCTATTATCTGAATTAAAAATTCATCGCCTGTAACGGATGGTTCCAAAGCACTAACTAATAATTGACTTTCTATTAATTCATCGATAAAAGATACTGCATCTTCCGCCGGAATTTCATGATCAATTAATAACTCAACCAAATCGGTAAGTTTTGCTCCCCCATTAGCTGCTCCCAGAATTTGCTCCAGATACACTGAATTATCAACAGCAATAACAAAATGATTTCTTTTCGAGTTTATGTACCTGTACTCTACATATCTTAATTTATCACCCGACCTATATATACTTGTATTTGGATAATACCGCAATTGCTTTTTTATTTCAGGGACCTTTGCCAAGTCTGTCGCAAGGGCACACAAGTAGTTCATATCTAATCGAAGATGCCCATAATGCTCTTTTGTCTCGCTTAGTTCAATGCTGTTAGTATTATCTAAATTACCTAATGAATAACCTGCAAATAAACCGAAAGGCGTGCAACGGCTTCCCATTCTTAAGATATACTTTGTTATAGATTCTTTTAAACGATTTATATCTTTAGTATTGCTTAATTCATTGTTTAACCACTTTAACAACTGAGAATGTAAAACAGGAGAAGCTAAAAAAATTGCTTCCTGAATTACCAGATTAGTGCATATTTCCTTTAATTTTTTATCCGAAGTATTCTCAGATTGAAATATTGATTGTAAAAAGTTTAATGATAATAATGGGTTTCTTAAAACAAATTTGTTAAAGATTTTATATTTATTATTATTCATACTTTAATAAATGAAAAAAATTATGATAATAAAAGACATTCATCCCATGCCGGTTCAATATCAGAAACTGCACTTATAAATGCCAAGCCAATACCAGTAATACCTGTTAGCAATCCGTAATCGTTTTGCCATCCACCATATTCAACTGATCGCCAAGTTTTATATCCAGCTAAACCATCTTCAAATTTTGCCATCTTAAAGGTTTGGTCAAACCAATATAATGCTGCTTGTTTGAATTCCTCTCTTTGAGTATAATTAAACATTCTGTTATATATATGAGCATTTCCTGCTGTACCATGACATAACCCGGCATCTAAAACAAAATCTTCTTTTAAATCCTTTCGTTGAGTAGTATGTAAAAGAATTTCTAATGCTTTATTTTGCCATTTTGTATTATTTGCATTTTTTCCTGCTAACCATAAAGCAATTCCAATTCCGAGATCTCCATAACACCATGCCAATCTACTTTTTTGGATATTACTATTTTTAGATATCCAATTAGGGAAGTGAGATCCTACATTGAAAAAATCTTGCTCATTAGCAAGTAAATAATTTACTGCACCATTTAGTAATTTAAATGATTTTTCTTGATTAATACCTAATGAACATATTTTAGCTAGAATAATAATTAAACTTGAAATCCCATGTGATAAGCTTAAGTTATAAACAACTTTTTTTCCATCTATTGCAATATTAGATAGCCATTTGTACTTATAACCTTCCTTCTCTCCAGTTTTCTCAAGTAAATCAACATATTCAGCAAGATAACCTTTTGTTTCAGGCAATTCCTTTCGATTAAGAAAATATAAAGCTATACCGCTAGCTCCATGTAAATAATCATAATTATTCTTATTTAAATCTTCAATCATCTTCTTATATAAAAATCCATCCAACTCTCCAATTATTTCATTAGTATTACACTTTAAATAAGCATTTTGCTTTAAATGCTCAATAACCAAACCAATCCCTGCCAACCCTCCAGATAATGAACCAACTGGATTACTGAATGCTATCTTATCAAAGATAAATTGAATATCACTCAATGTTTCATCGTAATATTTTTCATCTTGAAACTCATTTGAGTAATATATTTGAAATAATATACTCCCTGTTTTTCCCCCGAATAATGAAATATCACTTGGGAAATTTTTAATTTGCTTCTTAATTTTGTGTATTTTTGATAGTATAAAATTTGTATTTTTATTATAAAGTGGTAACCAATCCATTATATATTAAATTAATTAATTTTATTATTTATGACCTCAATTGCTTTTTCTAAGTACTCATCCTTCCCCGATTTTACACCAGCAATTGTTTTCTCCACATAAACAGTAGGCTCTATTCCAATTGTATGATGCTGTGAACCGTCATGTTTAATAACTTTCATACCTGTAAACCAAACCTCAAAGCCACCTGGTAAATAAAAAGGCACAATATTTCCATTAGTACCTGCTGTGGGTTGTCCTATTATTTCTCCTAACTTATAACCTTCAACAAAGCCCAAAACAGACTCGGTATAACTTATTGCCCTAGAGCTTATAAGAAAAACAATTTCCCCTTCTAACTGAGGAAATTTAGGTTCTAAAACCCATCCTCTTTTTTTAAAACCGGAGAATTCATGATCGGGATATATTATTTGAGGAATTTGCATCCATTCTTGTGATAACTTTTTATCATTTATCAAATGACATAAAATTTGATGATTATTAATTGGATAAATCCTAAGGTCAAATATGATTCCTTTAGCTTTTAATAATTTATCAAATTGATTATATATATCTTCCATCGACGATCTATTTAAATTAACATAGATGATATCATTCTTTAAATTTTTGAACTTGGGTCTTACTATTTCCAGTTGTTTATCATGACCCATTATAGAATTACAAACAAGAGTATCACCATTTCGTAAAAATTTAATTTCTACATCATCAGCTATATCTCCTATACAAATCTGCTCTAATGCATAAGTTTTTTTCCAATGTTTTGAGCCAGAGATTTTATTTCCAATTTCTAATAATAATTCAAAAATATTTTTATCATTTATTTCCAATAAAATATCGCCAACCAAAAATTTACTTGTATCTTTTGAGTAGGTAACTATAACTTGATTTTCTACTAAGTCAATTTTTATAGGTAGTCTACCATACCTTGCTAACAAATCTTTAGTTATTGCATGACCATCATTTAAATACGCCATCATTTTTTGTAATGTAGTTAAGAATTCATCTCTATCCTTGTCTTGTAAAGCACTTGCTAAGGTTTCGAAAAGAATCTTTTCCCAATCAACTTTTACTACTTCAAAATAGGGATAAAAATGCTGAACATAGTTCCATGTAATAATTATATCAGCTACTCTAACAAATTTATTATCCACTGATACGGAATCATCAATTAAACTTAACTGCTGTTGAAGCATTTTAAATTTTTCAGCAGAATCTTTTCTATTGAGTTTATAACTTTTAGTAAGCGTAATCGGAATATTACAATAAACACCAGGGATAATTTCTTTTTTAATTGAGGCTCCTTTATTGGGTATATGCTCAAATATTTTCCCTGATGGGGTATTAGTTCCAACTCTTTGACTAATATATGCATTCTTTTTATATCGATTTGAAGTATCTTTGATTTCTAAACCCAAATGCTGCCAAAACATTAAATTCTCATCTTCAATTTTATTTTTAAGAACTTTTACAGATTTTTTTTTGTCAGAAAGAATAAAATTATTCGATGGTGCTATAGGAGAAAAAAGCTTTTTCAAACTATCAATAAGTTCTTTGTTATCAGAACAATTATAAACGAGCTCTGAACCATAAATAGCAAATTTATTCCAATCAATTTTGGAAGCCTCGTCACTGGGGTAAAAAAATCGAATATATCCATATAATCTAGCAAAAACTGCAAGATTGGTAACTTGCCTATTGTATTTACTATAGTCATTTTGTTTTCTACAATTGAAATTAATTAATAAACTACCTAGTATTAATATGATAATTATTCTTTTTCTCATAAATTACAATAATTATTCATAATGATTTTATTTATTATAGAGGCTGTTTTAAAGAACAGCCTCTATAAAAAATTTTATACTTTTAATTTATCTTTATAAATCCTTCAGAAATTATTATTAATTAACATGTAGTTGTTGTACAAAAACTACGGCTATCTGGAATACATAATATATTCCTTGAAGGATTACAACCATCACTTGGATCTGGTAAACAAGCATCAAAACAAGATTGAATACAGGTAGCTCCATCACCTGGGCTTGTAGTATTAACACCTCCATAAACATTAGATTTGTCTTGATTACTTAACCTTGAAACCGTTGTTTTACTCAAGACCAATTTCTTGTTAAAACTTTTCCTTTTCATAATATTATATTTTAATTATCCACCTACTCTATTTAAGGCTTTTCGGTTTCCGCCTGTGAGCTCGATTTTGTAACTAAAAATAAAAGTACCTACAAACTTTATATTTTACAAAATACCGGTCAGGCGTCCAAAACCCTTAAATAGCAGGGCATCCAAAATCTACCGTATCAAATTCGTAACTTTTCGTATCAAATTTCGCACTTTTCGTACCATATTTTTTGACGAACGGTTTTATGTTATACAACATGTTTTGTAAAAAGGAGATTAAAGACTAATATTAAAGACTGTTTACCAGGGCTTTAACTCCCAAAAATTTAAAAAATCTTATAAGTAACGGATATGGATACTTTACCTGCTGGTTTTAACTTTTATCACATAAGGCTTGCCGGATATAATTTTTAATATAATAAATGGGATAACGATAGCTTTCAATTGAAGAATATTCAATAAATCTTTTTACCCTGGTTGGCGCGGACATATTGAAAATCTATTTTGCTTCATTTCCATGCCTTGCCAGCAGGCAGGGCAATCAGGCCTGTGCTAGCGAAGGGTTAGTATTTATTCAACTATCTTAAGCCTAAATTTTCCGTCTGTAAAAAATATGGTATCTCCTAAAGACGGATTGTCGACTGTATCCAAAGAATCTCTAACAAATGTTATTTGAAGAGTACCACTCATTTCCATATTTGTTAAGTCCACTTGTTTAATTTCTATATAATTATTTTGACTTTCAAGTACAACAAACCTATCTTCAACAACATCTCCATCATCGCTAAAAGTAGTGTATGTTGCAGAGATTTTTGTATCATTAGTATAAATTCTGCGATAAACAGTAAATAGTCCTTCTTTAATAGGTACGCATCTAAGTTTAAGACTTTCTCTCCAATAGCCGGATGAATTTAAAACATTAGCTTGAATTGTAACACTATCTTTATTATTATCAATAATAGCTACTGAAGAAGCTTTCCATATTTCTCCGTTTTTTAATGCAGTAATCTTAGACCATTCTCCCCATTCCGGAATTTCAGGATTATTATTTTCTTCCTTTTCACAACTGTTGCTAACAAAGGAAAATATTGATAATAGTATTAAAATAATAATATTTCTCATGTCAATCTTTTTTTAAAGAAATAAGCCGCCCAACGTATAAACGAACGGCTAATTTGCTTTATTTAATAATTATTTTTTTTGTGATTTTTTTATTGCCACTAACCAACTGACAGAAATAAATACCGCTTGTTAAGTCCTGAACATTAATATTGATGTTATATTGGCCCTTGTCTTGCTTTCCGTTTACTAAATTTTTAACTATACGTCCATTAGCATCCAATATATTTAAGCTAACTTTTGCTTCCGAATTAACAAAATAGCTAACAGTTGAGAAATCCGTAATGGGGTTAGGGTATACTGAAATCTGTATTGGAATTTCAAAATCTAACACTTCTTCTTTTGCTTCAAAATTGTCTGTTACATAAGCATTTGTTTCTACATTTCCTATAGAATCAGTAACAGATTTTAACATTGGGTCTTTAGGGTCAATTGGGTCTCCAAACCCTGCATCTAAATTGATTGTAGTGTGATAATCAACCGCTGTTTGCCCGTCTGATGATGTTACCGTAACTCTCAGGAATAAGTCATTATCAAGTGGAAGTGGTGCAGTAATGATCGAAGAAGTTCCTAATGTGCCTGTATAATTATAACCATCCAGGCTATAATGCCATACATAAGAATAAGGCGAGTCGCCATTTGATACATTTGCTGACCATGTATAAGTACCGCTATTATACCCTTTTGTGGGCCCTGAAATATAAACGGAAAGAGGCGGGGTATAGTTATATGGCAAAAAATTTTCTACAACAGATGCTTCTGTCCGTAATTTTCGGGCAACATCATTTGTTGAGCTT
>JBKHIH010000077.1:0-17458 GCA_046538755.1 Thiohalospira sp. | reverse complement strand
AAATATTTTTTACCAGCAAAGTTTTCCCAACTCTGCGGGCACCATATACCATAACCACTTTATTGGGCTGCAATTTATTAAGTATATTATCTGAAAGCTCTCTTTCTAAGTATTTCATAATACCGTCATAATCTTGACGTAATTTATAATAATTCCGTCACTATTCAAACTGTATTTTGTTTTTGTCCTAATTTTTTTCGTGTTGATTAATATCATCAGTAAATAATTCTTTTTCTTGTCCTGGTAAATGGAGCATATTTATTGTGAATGATCCCGTCCCGACAGCTATCGGGAGTTATCGGGACGCTAAAACTTTTTTAAACTCTGAACTAAAAACTCAAAACTTCTTAACTTTTCTCCTTATAACCATATCCATAACCATACCCGTACCCATAGGCATATCCATAGCTGTACCCGTAATATTTCGGGATTTTCAGGTCGTTTACCAAAATATTTACATGCTGCATTTTTTTGTTAACCTGTATCGAGTTCATCAGGTCGAACACATGCTTGCTGCTGTATTTCTGGCGGACCATAAAAATATTGGCATGGGCATTCCTGCTTATTAATATTGAATCGGTTACCAGCGCTACCGGCGGTGTATCGATAATAATATAATCAAAATCTTTTTGAGCCTGCTTAAAGAAATCATCCATCCGCTGTGTTTCTATCAGCTCTGCAGGATTTGGTGGTACCGGGCCCGAAGGTGCCAGCGACAGATTTTCGATATACGTTGTTTTAATGATCTGATTGTACTCGCTTTGGCCTATCAGGTAAGTGCTGATTCCTATCTGGTTGGGAATCTCAAAAATGCGGTGCAAATTGGGTTTTCGTAAATCTAATCCCAGCAGCAGCACCTTTTTATTGGCCATAGCCATAATGGATGCCAGGTTAATGGCAGCAAATGTTTTTCCTTCGCCACTAATGGTTGATGTTATCATCACTACTTTTTGCCCTTCTTCGCGCAAAATATACTGCAAATTGGTGCGCAGTGCGCGGAACGATTCGGCAAGACTCGATTTGGGGTCTAAATATACCGGAACATCAGTGTGCATATCATTATGCCCAATAGTACCAATAATTGGGATGCTGGTATTGCGTTCAATGTCCTTTTTATCTTCTATTTTATTATTAAAAAACTCAAACAACAGAATAATGCCACCCGGAATACCCAATCCAAGTACCAGGGCAATCAGGTAATTTTGCGACCGCTTTGGGGTTTGCTGCTGTGCATTTTGTGGGATAGCCATATCCAGGATCTTATTTTTCGATACATTGGATGCTTTGGTTATGCCTGCTTCGGCACGCTTTTCCAGCAAAAAAGTGTACAGATCGTTGTTAAGCTTGTATTCGCGCTCGATATTTACCAGGCTGCGCTCGCTTTGTGGCAGCCGGTTAATTTCTTTTTCGATGGTTGCAATTTCCTGATTAAGCTTTGTGTTATTGATTTCATTCAGGCTACGGCCTGTTTTAACCTGCTCTTTTAAGCTCGATCTCAGCAATGCCAATTCCTGTTTTAACATCGAAATATTGGTAGTTGCTTCGTTGGCATATAAGCTGTAACGGTTTAGCTGCGAAAGTTTTTCGTTATATTCCTTAACCAGGTTTTCGAGTGTGCTATTGGAAATATTGAGCGAGGTAGGATTTACAATGGGCTCGCTTTCTGATTTAGAGGCCAGGTAATCGCTAATATACTCATAGTAACGATTATTAATATCGATTTCCATTTTGCGCTTTTGCAACTCGTTAAGGTCTTGTACCAACAAAGAACCCTTTTGTCCCAGGTCGAATATTTGATTTTTGGAACGGAACTCCTGTAGCCGCTGTTCGGTATTATTAAGCGAATCAACAATCACTTTTAGCTGTTCATCAATAAACTCGATGGTATTTTGTGCCTGCCGGTTTTTTTCGTTCAAATCGCTTTGGATATACACCTGCGAAAATTTATTGAGGTATGCCGCCATTTTTTCGGGCACAAAACCGTTAATCCGGAGGGTTAAAACCGAGCCTCGATCGTCGTTGGATTCTATATTCAGCTTGCCGCGATATTGTTTGGCCAACGAGTTGATATCATTAAAATAAAAATAGTATTTATTAGAGGCATCGGGATTGAAGTTGAAGTTTTCGGGGTCGGAAAGTACTATTTTAAAAGAAAAATCATCATTCTTAAATTTTTCGCCAAACTTTAGTTCTTTTTTGATATTGTAATTATTGTTGATCTGTAATAAATAATGCTCTTTGCTTAAAATTTTAATATCTACACGGTAACCTTTGCGCTGGGTAAAGTTGGAATCGGGAATTACTGTAAAAGGATTGTTATGATAATATTTCGACTCGGCAATCTCACGGCGGCCAACACCTACATACGTAATATCAAAATCGAGCTGTTCGATGGTTTTACGAGCCATGGAGTACGATTTAAGGATGGCAATTTCGTTTACCACCTCGGAACGCATGATGCGTCGGCGCATGCCCAGTTCAGAGATCAATGCACTTACCGTTCCTGCCTCGGCTTCATCATCGCCTACAATCACCGAAGAGGAGATTGTGTAAGTAGGCTCCGAGTAGCGGTTTACCATATAAGCAATGCTCATGGTTACGCCTAAAGCAATAGCAAACCAGTACCAGTTGTACAAAAATTTAAAGAGGTATTTCTTAATATCAATACTTTCTTCCCTGTCAGCCGAAAAAGCAGTCTGGTAAAAGTTATGTTGGGGGTTTGTTTCCATGGTGTTTATTTTTAAATAAAAAGATACAAGTAAAAAGTAAAAAGATACAAGTTAACCTGAATTTGGCAGGTAAAAATTGAAAAAAGCTTTTCTTACATTTACTTTATTCTTGTTTTATTTACAATGGTTCCTAAAATACTTTTAAGTTCTGATGATTCATTAATAAGATATTCTAATGTTTCATCTTTTTTGTCTACTATATTTTTTATAATCCTTAGCCAATAATTAGATTCCCTCATTTCGCGAAGAGAAATTCTTGTTTTATTATTAAAATCAGCGCGAGAAGAACCTGCTTGTGCTTCTTCATAATTAGAACCACTTGATGTTGAACTTTTTGTAAGTTGATATTTGATAACCTTAAATTCGAATGTATCCGGTAAGGTTCTTAAAAACTTAATTACATCAACGGCAAATTTAAAAAGCCTTTTGCTTAGATCATTTTCACTCATTATCTAACTTAAATTTTACTTGTATCTTTTTATTTAAAAACGAATTAGTAAGTAGTAAGTAGTAAGTAGTAAGTAGAAATTAGTAAAAGGTTTAATAACAAAATTTTTCCGGTTTTCTAATCATGCTTTCCAACATTCGTTGAATCTCTAAAGTTAACTCTGTAAGTTCATGATGTTTTTTGTCTTTAATATATTTACATGCAAAAGAGACATCCAGCCAATGAATTGTTTCACATGCTTCTGATTGCGAATCGGTTAATTTTGAAACAAAATGTTTCACATATTTTCTTTTTGGCCATGCTTCACTAATATTTGAACCAACAGAACTTGAAGATCTTCTAATTTGATCGGTTAAAGAATACTTTTCTTCTTTTGGAAAATCTTTGGTAACATGAAATATTTCCATTGCAAGTTTAAAAGCTTTCTGGTAAACAATTAAATCCTTAAACCCTTGGTAATAATCTGTATTCATATAAAAAAATTCTGCTTTCTATTTATATTTTCTTTATTACTATTTTACAAACTACCTACTACTTACTATCTACTACCTACTTCCTACTTCCTCCTTCATACTTCCTCCTTCATACTTCTTACTACATACTTCTTACTACATACTTCTTAATTCATTAAATTCAAAATCAACGCAATAGCTGTCAGAGTTGATGTAATGGCACTGATCACAAACACATAATCGGAGGTTTGCTCGCGGAAGAGGGTCGATCCCAGCGGCTCTACATAAATCACATCATTGGGCATAACATAATACAAATTATCTTTAATGATATTATCGTCGGTTAAATCGATCCGGTACGTCTGCGTTCCTTTTTCAGTTTGGCGCAGCAACAAAACTTTTTTACGGTTTCCGTTGTATGTAATATCTCCGGCATAGGCCAGGGCTTCCATAATATTTACCTGATTAGCGGTAATTTGTTTTACTCCCGGAGATTTTACTTCGCCCATTACAGTAAATTTATAGTTCGCCAGTTTTAAAATAATTTGCGGGCTTTTTAAAAACCGTTTAGCCTGTTGTTTTACCGAATCCTGTGCCTGGCCGGTTGTTAATCCCGACACATATATTTTTTCGAGCAGTGGCATTTCGATATAACCTGAATCATTTACCAGGTAACTGGTATAAAACATAGACTCCGGCCGCAGTTGTTGCGATGCATTTTGCGACGAGAAAGGATTAAACAACTGGTTGATCTCTTCGTTTTCGGTAATGATCTGGATATACAAAAGGTCGCCGGGCTGTAACTGGTAGCCGGGTTTGTTTTTTTCAAGAAGCCCCTGGTTGTCTGTTTCCTGCAAGTCCTGAAGGTAAGTCAGCTTTTTGTAAGAGTTACAGGAGCTGAGCATCAGGGCTGCAGACAGGCTGATAATTATAGGTGTTAAAAATTTTTTCATGTTTATTTTTTGTGAAATAGTGAAAAAGAAAATTGGTAAATTGGTAAAATGATAAATTCGTTAAATGGTAAATCTGCCTTCGCTTAAGCTACAATAACAAATTTAGTTTATTAGATAGTACTTTTATTAATTATATTGTAATTGTGATCTTTCTTAACTGTTTCCTATATATTTAGTACTTGATGTTTACTGGTTACTCCCACTTTGAACTCAAAACTCTAAACTCTGAACTCTGAACTTAAAACTCAGAACTTATTAACTGCAACTTAAACACAGCTCCGCTTCCTCAGTCCCATCTACATCTTAACAATTTTAGATGCCAAAAGGTTGCCGAGAAAGCGTTTAAAGTCATTGTCATCCTTCGTCATACCGATAGTTAACGGGATCGGGACAGGATGACTATTTAACTAAATCAAATATAATTAAACCTTCTTTAAATACGAAGGATTTATTCTAATTAAAATATTCTGGTTTATCGACTCAATACGAACCAGTACTTTATATTTATTTAAATGATATACCAGCTCACCCTCAAGGCCCTTAAGCGATCCGTGTTCAACTTTTACTTTTTCGCCTATTTCAAAATTTTCGGCTGTTATTTCAAAACTTTCTTCGCTACTCAATATGGATTTAATGATTTTAATCTCCTTTTCCCGGACAGGTGCAGGTTTGCCCGAGAACCGAATTACAGTAACGATTCCCGGGGTATTTAAAGCTTTCTCCAAATGGTGTTCAGCAATTTTTACAAAAATATAGGATCGGATAAAAGGCTCTTCGACCCACTTTTTGCGGTCGCTCCATTGTTTTAATCGCTTTTCTAAAGGTAAATAGGCCTCTATTCCTTTTTCAACAAGCTCTTTATATGCCCTTTTTTCTAACCTTGACTTGGTATATAATGCATACCATCTTTTTTCCGACATCACTGTATTGTCCCTTATTTAAATGCAAAAATAATAATTCTATACCAATGAATCGATAAGAAAAATGGATTTTATAACCTTTAATGGGAGAAACAAGTTAATGGACAGAACTAGTCAACGGACAGGAATGTCCATTGTACTTTGTAGGATCAACGGAAAGGACTAGTTAACGGACAAGAATGTCCGTTATACCTTCCCAAACCAACGGACAGGACAAGCCAACGGACAGGAATGTCCGTTATACCTTGCCAATTCAACGGACAGGAATGTCCGTTTTACTTTGCAAAAAGTCAACGGAAAAAATCAATTCAACGGATAAGAATGTCCGTTGTACTTTGGGTAAAGCCTTCACTTGGTAAAAAGTTTCATTGTGTTTCAAATACATTCCGAGACTTAAAAAACTTCTATCATCTTTTGGGCAATAAACTCTGCAGCTTTACCATCTCCAAAAATAGGGGGGAAATTAATCGTCTGCCCCGAACGAAAATTTTGAAACGCTTTAATGATTTTTTGCCGGCCGGCATCACAAATTACACCGGCTCCCTGCTCTACAATCTCAACCCATTCGGTTTGAGGCCTTAAAATAATTACCGGCTTACCAAAAAAGTAAGCCTCTTTTTGTACTCCGCCCGAATCGGTCATAATTATTGAAGCATTCTTTTCCAGCTTAATCATATCTAAAAAAGAAACCGGTTCTGAAATCACGATAAGTTTATTCTCCTTTATCTTTTGATACAAGGCTCCGGATAAGTTTGTTGACAACATTTTATGGGTGCGAGGGTGTAAAGGAATAATAACAGGCAAATTATTTTGTGATGATATCCAATCAATGGCTTCAAAAATCGATGTTAACCGTTCGGGAAAATCGGTATTATGATCACGATGAATGGTAGCTAAAATATAATGTTCAGGCCGGGTATTAAATTGTTTTAAGATGTCTGAATGTTTTTCAGCAATACCGGCAAAATACAACGAATTATCATACATAACATCCCCACAATGAAAAACACCAGGGTTATCTGCTGAAAAGTGTTTATTGGTGTTTAGTTTAAATCCTTCATTTTGCAGGTTTTTCAAACCTGCTTTTGTGGGTGTAAACAACAATGTGGATGCGTGATCGCACATGATCCGGTTAATTTCTTCGGGCATGGTTTTATTAAACGACCGCAGTCCGGCTTCGATATGTACTACCGGAACATGAATTTTGGAGGCAGCTACAGCGCCGGCGAGGGTAGAATTGGTATCGCCATATAATACAATGGCCTGAGGTTTTATATCCAACAGAATTTCCTCTATTCCTTGTATCATTTTAGCTGTTTGCACCCCGTGCGATGCCGAGCCGATATTTAAATTTATATCAGGCTGGGGAATTTGTAATTCGTCGAAAAAAACCTGCGACATGTTATGGTCATAATGCTGGCCTGTGTGTACAATAACCTCATTAATTTGGTGATTAAAATGATTTTTGATTGCCCGGCTTAAAGCGGCTGCTTTAATAATCTGCGGCCTGGCTCCTACAATGGTAACAATTTTTATCATACAACAAATTTATCTTTATCGAAATAAATAAAAAAATGCCATACTTCAAATTTGTATGGCATAAATATATTTTTCTTGATTGTAAATGTATCTTATAATCCAAATTCAGCTTTAATCTCATTCACATAATCTAACTTTTCCCATGCAAAAAATTCCACTTCTTTTTCATACGTACTTTCGTTATACCCGTTACTTCCTTCAATAATGGTTACTTTACCTTTTTTATAATCACGCCCCATATGTCCGTAAGCGGCTGTTTCTTCGAAAATAGGATTTTTTAATCCCAGCCGTTTAACAATAGCAGCAGGGCGCATATCAAACAGCTTTTTAATTTTTTCGGCAATTTCTCCATCATTCATTTTTACATGGGCAGAACCAAAAGTATTAACATAAAGCCCAACAGGCTCGGCCACACCAATGGCGTAAGCTACCTGAATAAGAGCTTCTTCTGCAACTCCGGCAGCAACAAGATTTTTAGCAATATGTCGGGCTGCATAAGCAGCAGAACGGTCAACTTTCGATGAGTCTTTTCCAGAAAAAGCGCCACCACCATGAGCCCCTTTTCCTCCGTAAGTATCAACAATAATTTTACGTCCGGTAAGTCCTGTATCACCATGCGGCCCTCCGATTACAAATTTACCCGTAGGATTGACATGAAGAATGATATCATCGGTAAATAATTTCTGTACCCTTTCAGGAAATCGGGCTTTAGCACGAGGAATCACGATGTTTTTCACATCGTTTTTAATGGTTTCCAACATTTTTTTCTCCTCTGCAAAATCATCATGTTGCGTAGAAACAACAATGGTATGGATTTTTACAGGTTCGTTATTATCATTATATTCAATAGTAACCTGCGATTTTGAATCGGGCCTAAGATAATGCATTTCACGGCCTTCGCGCCGAATTTTAGCAAGCTCTTGCAATAAAACATGCGACAAAACCAATGCCAGGGGCATATAATCATCGGTTTCCTTGTTGGCATAGCCAAACATCATTCCCTGGTCGCCAGCACCCTGGTCTTCTTCTTTTTCCCTAACAACACCCTGGTTAATATCAGGTGATTGTTCATGGATGGTAGAAATAACACCACAAGATTCTGAATCGAATCGATATTTAGGCTTGGTATAACCAATTCGTTTAATAACTCTTCGGGCAACCTCTTGAACATCCACGTATGCTTTTGTTTTTACCTCTCCGCTTAAAACAACCAAACCGGTAGTAACCAGCGTTTCGCAGGCAACCTTCGAATCAGGGTCACGACGTAAAAACTCATCTAATAAAGCATCGGATATTTGATCGGCAACTTTGTCCGGGTGTCCCTCAGAGACAGATTCAGATGTAAATAAATATCCCATAATTGTTATTATTTATAATGATTTAAAATAAGAATCTCCAAAAATAGTTATTCCTACTCACAATTACTAAATTTTTTTTCAGATTTGTGTTTAGTAATGGTTTCGCTTTGAGCGAACCTCTCACTTTTCCTTTTACTAACAATAATTACTTCTTGCAGTCATTCCGAACTTAATTAGGGGCACAAGAATGAAAAAGGCCTGTCAGCGAAATATTAACTGACAAGCCATTTTTCAAATTTAATTTTTTAATATCAATCAACTACTCTTCATTCGTATTTTGAATAGCTGGCTTAAATTGTCCAAAAATTTTTAACATTTTTTTCTGTATAATAACTGTTATACGGTACATTACCGGAACAATAATCAAAGTTAAAAAGGTAGAAAACGTTAATCCGAAAATTACTGTCCACGACATAGAACCCCAGTATGAGGCCATATCGCCACCAAAATAAATATTTGGGTTGTAATTTTGTAATAAGCCTCTGAAATCAAAGTTTAAACCAACAGCCATGGGTAATAATCCTAAAATGGTTGTAATGGCCGTTAATAAAACTGGCCTTAGCCTTGTTTTTCCGGCATTTACGACACAATCGGTAGCATCTGCAATAGGCAAAAATGCACCTTCGGGCAATCCCAGTTCTTTTCGTTTTCTTTCTTTTAACAACTCAATATAATCGACTAATACAATGGCATTATTTACGACAATTCCAGCCAGGGAAATAATACCAATCCCTGTCATGATAATGATAAAATCCATTTTGAAAGTCCACAATCCGCCAAATACGCCAATTGTACTAAACAATACGCTTGACAAGATAATTAATGGTTTTATTACAGAGTTAAATTGTGTTACAAGTATCAGCAGAATTAGAGCAAGCGCGATTAACATGGCTTGTGCTAAAAATGCAGAGGATTCATCTTGCTCCTGTTGTTCTCCGGTAAACTCATAACGATATCCGGCAGGCATTTCAAACTCTTCCATTAATCCTTCCAGTTGCATATTAATGGTATTGGCATTATAGCCTTCAATTACGTTGGAATACAGTGTAATAACACGATCCAGGTTTTTACGGCGTACCGAGCTAAACGTTGTTGAATATTCAAAATCGGCTACAGCCGAAAGTGGTATATATTTAGGCGGCCCGTCGCCAAAAACCGGTACTTTCATATTTTTCATGGCCGGCAAATCGTAACGATACTCATCTTTTAAACGTACCATGATAGGATATTCTTCTTCGCCCACTTTAAAATCAGAAACTTCATCGCCAAAAAGCGATTGTCTGATTGTGTAAGCAATGGTTTGTGTGGACAGTCCGTAGCGCTGGGCTTTATCGCGGTCGATATGTACCAGGATTTCAGGCTTTTGGGTGCTGATATTCATTTTTAATCCTTCAATTCCATCAATATTTTGAATTTCGAGATATGTTCTAATGGTATCAGCAAGATAAACCAATTGGTCGAAATCCTGTCCAATTATTTCCAGGTTTATGGCTTTGCCTGTTGGCGGCCCTCCCTCGTCTTTAGACAGCTCCAATTCAACGCCCGGATATTGTCCCTTGATCTGCTTGCTCAATTTCTGCATTATTTCAGAAGTATTAACCCCGTCTCTAAACTCATAATCAATAAAGCTAACGGTAATGATGGCTTCATTTGGTTTTCCTCCTGCCGAAAAATCCATCGGATCGCCCTTACCTACCGTAGTTAGTACCGATTCGGTAATCGGTTCATTTGCTTCATTTTTATAAGGCTCTAAAAATCCGATAATATCGTCTTCTAATTGATGAATAAATTCGTTAGTGCCTGTTATATCTGTTCCAACCGGCAATTTAGCTACTACATTAATATAGTTAGGGTCGGCATCAGGAAATAACGTAATATCCGGCATTCTGGAGAAAAATAGCACAACCGTTATAATCAACAAAGCCAAGGTTCCAAAAAAGAAAAATAGAAGATTTTTTCCACGTAGAGCAAATATTAATGCCCTGCTGTAAAACGCTTCAAGCTTAATAAGAAAGATATCCTGAAACCACGACTCCATGCGGCGCAAAAATAATACATGCAATACACCGATTACTCCAAATACGACAAATATGTTTCCAAGTACAGTTATATCAGCAATTAATAACAATATGCCAATACCAATTAATCCAAAAGCAACCATTAATGCTTTTTTTCTTCGAGACAATTTTTTATTGTTTCCGTTCGAGTCTTTTTCTTTGTTAAAGGTAGCCGAAATTACAGGAATAATCACAAGTGCAACCAATAGCGATGATGTAAGGACAATGATAAGGGTAATGGGAAGATATTTCATAAATTCGCCCATGATCCCTTTCCACAATGCAAGCGGGAAAAAAGCTGCCAGCGTTGTTGCGGTCGATGCAATAATAGGAATGGCAATTTCTCCTACTGCCTCTTTTGCTGCTATCCATGGCGAATAGCCATTATCAATAAAACGTTGTATATTTTCAACTACCACAATGGCATTATCAACCAGCATTCCCAGGGCAAGAATTAGCGAAAACAGAACAATCATATTGATCCTGAAATCAATTACCCCAATAACCACAAAAGATATAAACATCGACATAGGTATAGCCAGTCCGACAAATAGCGCATTTCGGGTTCCCAGGAAGAAAAACAGCACAATAATCACAAAAATAACACCCATAATCATGCTGTTTTCCAGGTTACTAAGCTGCATCTTTACCATTTCGCTCTGGTCATTAGTAATCGTTAAATCAAGGTTTTCGGGCAAGAGATTATTCTTTTTACTTTGATTAAGCTTTTCGTATATTTTATCGGTAGTTGACAACAAATTTTCACCCCCTTTTTTCACTACCTGAACCGAAACAACAGACTCTTTATTTAATCTGGCAAAGCTTGTTGGCTCTGTAAAACCATCAACAACTTCGGCCACATCTTTTAAATATACATTTTTGCCCTCTTCGCTTTTAATGATAATATTTTCGAGCTCTTTTACCTTTTCAAACTCCCCTATCGTTCGTATACTTCTTCGGGTTTTCCCGAGTAAAATTTCGCCACCCGACATGGTAATATTCTCATTACGTATGGCGTTGGTAATTTCGTAGAAAGAGATATCCAAAGCTTCGAGCTTCATCAAATCCACATTTACTTTAACTTCTCTATCGTTCACACCTTCGATCAGTGCTTTGGATACTTCCGGAATACTCTCAAACTCATCCTGCAACTGCTCGGCATAATATTTTAGCTCCTCCACACTATAATCGCCCGAAAGGTTAATATTAATGATAGCAAATTCCGAAAAATCAATGTCGAATACAAGCGGGTCCTGCAATTCGGTAGCTCCCTTAGGCAGCTCGTTTTTACCAATATCAACAGCATCTTTAACCCTGCGCAGGGCATTTTCCAAATCAACATCGGTATTAAACTCAACAAAAATCATAGATGCATCTTGTGCCGAAATAGATGTTATCTCTTTTAATCCACGAACATTCTCGAGCTCTTTTTCCAATGGCCGCGTAATCAGATTTTCAATATCTTCGGGTGAGTTCCCAGGGTAAACAGTTTGTACCATTATTTGAGGCCAAACAATTTCGGGAAATAACTCCTTGGGTAAACTTCGGTACGAGTATATTCCAAAAAATAACAACAAGAGTGTTAAAAGGTAAACCGTATTTTTATTTTTTAAGGCCAGGGTGGTTAATTTAAACTCCCTTACCACTTTGTCCGATAATTCTTTTATTGTCATTGCTTATTCTTTTTCATTTTGTTTTACAAGTTTTACTTCTACTCCCGAACTAACCAGGTGGTACCCTTTTACAACAACCTTTTCTCCTTTTTCAAGCCCTTCGGGAATCATTGTATTTTCTTCGTATGACAATCCTGTTTTAACATGTTTTTTTGCAACAACATCTTTATTGTCTTTATGTTCAACAGTATAAACATATTCTCCTGTGATATCTTTTCTAACAGCCAGCGAAGGAACTACAAAAGCATTATCCGAAGAAAAATCATTAACCTTAATGGTTGAAACAACATTTGGTTTTATTTTCTCCCCGGGATTATCAATTTCCATTTCAATTTCGAATGTCCTGCTGTCAGAATTAATAACCTTTGAAACTCTAATAATAGGTGTTTTAATAATCAAATCGGGAAAAGCAGAAAATGTAAGTTCTACAACCTGTCCTTTATCAATTTTTCCGATATAAGCTTCGCTAACATCCGCTTTAATGGTTAATTTGCTTAAATCAACAAACTCGATTACAGGGAACGAGGGTGTAGCCAATTCTCCTTTTTTAGGGAAAATTTTATCCACAATTCCGTTAAAAGGTGCACTAATCTGCGACATTCGCTTTTGTGCTAGTAGTGATTCCAGCTGCGATTCAAGCGACTCTTTATTATTTTTAGCCGATAAATAATCAATCTCAGATCCAATGTTTTGTTTCCAAAGTGTATCGAGCTTTTGAAATGTTTTTACAGCTAATTCAAGGCTGCTTTTTACACCCTTAATTTGTTGATCAATGGATTCGGTATTTAAAGAAACCAGCAATTGTCCCTCTTTAACATATTCGCCTTCAGAAACATGAATTTTTTCAATTCTACCATTCATCTCAGGGCTAATCATGGCATAATTTTTTGCTTTTACCTCACCATATGTAATTATATAGTGGTTAAATGTTTCTGGTTTTATTTCCTTAACAGATACCGGAACCAGTGTTTTTTGTTCACGGGCAGTCATCTGGTTTTCCAGTTTCCTGATTTTAGCATCGATAGAAACAATCCGGTTTTTTTGTTGTGCAATTTTTTTAATGATTTTTAAATCATCGGGATTAACTGTAGTATCTATTTCTGCAATTTGAGCGTCTATATTGTTCAGTTGTTTTTCGATATCAAATTTTAAGGTTTGTAACGAATCTCTTTTTGAATGTAAATCATCCAAGGTTTTGTTGCCTGTTTTTTGGCTGCAAGCTGCTAAA
Source organism: Thiohalospira sp. (assembly GCA_046538755.1). GTDB lineage: Bacteria > Bacteroidota > Bacteroidia > Bacteroidales > UBA12077 > UBA12077. The sequence goes on along the minus strand of JBKHIH010000077.1, from coordinate 4,101 downwards.
AGCGCTATTACTGATATAATTAATATTCTTTTCATTTCTATAGTTCATTTAAAATTTTATCCAGTTCAATTTTTGATTTATAAAGTTCAAATAATGCATTGATATATTCCGTTTGAGTTTGCAAATATGTATTATTGGTTTGCGTAAGTTCCATACCCGAAGCCATTCCCTGCTTATACTTTTTAGAAGTATTATCAAAAACCTTTTTAGAAAGTTCAAGGTTTTGATTTGCAAGTTCGTATTTATCTTTAGCCTCCAAAAAGTTATACCTGGCCTGCTGTGATTGTATTACAAGGTTTTCTGCAGCCAGCGTTTTACTATTTTGCGCTTTTTCCAGTTCAATCTTTGCCTGTTTTACCATGGCATTACGCTGGAAGCTAGAAAAAATGGGAACATCTATATTAATCCCTAGAACATTATTAATTGTAAAATCAAAAGCCGCTTTATTGGTTTTGTCCTGATAGGTATAAAAAGCCGAAATTGTGGGCAGATATTTTGTTTTTTCACGCTTGTAGTTCAATTCAGAAATTATTTCCTGATTTTCGGCCAACCGGTAATCAATATTTTCTGTAAGATTGAACTCTGGTATAGCAGCAGATGAATGAATCATCGATGCTTCCAGTTGCTCCAAATCGTCAGTTAAAACCAAAGCGGTATTTAAATCGGCACCCAACAATACTTTAAATAGTTTGCGAGAAATATCAATTTGCCTCTCAATAGTTTTTTGAGTATTAACCAGGCTGTTGAAAGTGATCTGTAGCTGGTCTACATCAGTTTCCTCCATAAATCCCTGTTTATAAAGCTGTTTTGTTTCGTTAAGCAGCGATTCAATATTTTGTAATGATGAGTCGGTAATGGCTTTATTTCGCTCCAGGATTAATACTGATACATAACTGGTAATCACCCCGTTTTTAGTTTCAATATTTTGCTTTTCGTGGCTTAATTGCGAAATTTTAAGAAAGGTTTTCGAAGCCTGCAGCCCAACAATATATTCGCCGCTAAAAACAAGTTGTGATAAAGTAAGCGAATAGGTTGAACTGTTTTTTACACCCAATTCAATAGGTTGTGTTTCTCCTGTCATAGGGTCCATCATATCAAAAGTGGGCAAATCGCCGGGAATGTGTTGGTAATTAAAGTTTCCACTCACTTGTGGCAATCCAATGGCGGTGGTCTCCCACACTTTTTTCCTTGCTGCCTCAATATCCAACGCTGCATTTTGCAGGGTTATATTATTTTGAAGGGCATAATCCATCGCATCCTGCAACGATAACTCCAGTTTATTGTTATCTTTTGCCAAGCCGTTGTAATAACCCAACATCAAAAAAATAGAAATGATTAAAAATTTGTTCTTCATAATGATTTGAATCGTTTTAATATTTATATCAAAAATTCCTTTATATCAAGCGTTTTAAGTGTTTTTTCCAGCTCGTCAATTCCCTTTTGGTTGGCAATGCCCCGAATATGATAAATAAATAATTCTAAAATGTTTTGAGGTTTAAGCATCTCTTCAGGATCAAAAAATTCATCGGTGCTCATATTTAAAAACCGGCTGGTTTGAATTTTTGCAATAATTTCTTCATTTAATTCCTGCCTGAAAAAACCTTCTTTTTTCCCTTTCTGAATATTTTTAAGGGTGGCATTATACATTCTTTCCTTGCGTACTTTTTGAAGTTTATCAAACAACTCGGGATAATATTTTCTTAAATCGTATTCTGTTGAAGGGTTTTGGTCTTTTATTGATTTAATTATCTGTACACCAACAGCCAGAAGCTCTTCAATGGCATTATAATTTTTTTCAAATATTTCTAAAAACTCACAGCCTCTCTCGAATAAAAGAAAATCAAGCACTTTTTCTACAAGATCATTTTTATTTTCAACATACTGATACAAGGTTTTTTTAGAGATACCCAGCTCCCTGGCAACATCATCCATGGTAACACTTTTAATGCCATATTTAGTATACAGCACTCCTACCCGTTTTAAAATATTTTGCAGTTCTATATCCATAATTATCTATTTGTATCTAAAATTTGGATGGCAAAACTAATAAAAAAACTTTGGAAACAAAAAATTTACAAAAAGTTTCCTGCGTTTTTAAAAAAAACAAATTTAGAAAGAATAATTATAACCTGGGTTAACAGATTATTAATTTTGGATAAAGAAATCTGGTAATCAAAAACTATGCAAAAATATAATGACGAACAGGTAAAAACATAAGCTCAGCCAGCAATATTTAAATATCTGTTTTATGATTTCGATTGATAAAACAATCAAAAATCACAAAAAAAGTGCCGAAATCCAAAATCAATGAACAATCCCAATTTTTTTTTGTCGTATTTCTATCATAAAAATTTAAAATTAATGAATCACTTAATAATAATAGCTCATCCTCGAAAAGAGAGTTTAAATTATAGTATTCTGAACAAAATTTCAGATGTTTATAGAAGCCAGGGAAACAATGTAAAGGTAAGGGATTTATACGACTTAAATTTTAACCCTGTTCTTGATTATAGTAAATTAAAAAACATAAAAGAGGGTAAAATATGCCCTGATGTTTTAGTTGAACAGAGTTATATAACATGGGCAGATGAGTTAACTTTTATTTATCCTCTCTGGTGGAATGCGTTTCCTGCCATATTAAAAGGATATATCGACAGGGTATTTTCCAATGGTTTTGCTTTTAAAGTTAACGAAAAGGGTGTTGAAGGGATGTTAAAAGATAAAAGGGTTCGATTGATTACTTCGGCGGGGATGGATGAACAAACGCTAAAACATATGAACATTTTCGAAAGTTTAAAAATTACACAGGATCAAGGTGTTTTTGAATTCTGCGGGATAAAAAACATCGATCATATTTATATAACTGAAAGTTCGCAATTAAGCCATGAACAAAAACAAGAAGTAATGAATCATATACTTAATAAAGTTAAAACAAATCCATTGAGTACAAAAAAACAAATGCAATATTCTAAATAATTGTGTCGCCTCGAGTTTCGTTTTATCAGCAGTGGATGTTTTACCTGCCGAAGGTAAATTTACGTGCCAACTTGCCTGTCGTGGCTTTAACTTAGGCAAAAAGTTAAGCTTACAGGGCTTATCCATGATTTACAAGGATTTAAGAATAATTACTTAAACTCAAAATCCAAAATTTAATCCAAATGAGATTGTATTTTGCTTCCCGTGGAACATAGGAGCAGTATATTTATCCAGCTCGCCGGAAATGTTACTAAAAAGATAGGTAATAAACACATATCCATCATTAATGATTTGATAACGTGCATGAAAGGATACCGACTGATTCTCCCATTCAACAGAATCCATAAAAGGATTTCCTAACCTAGAGCCACCTAGCTCATTATAATCTTTTCCTTTTTGCGCAAACAGATAAGCCATTTTTAATGATAAAGTTTTTACGGGTTTAACCTGAACTGCCAGATATAATTCCTGTGCATTATCCATTAAATAATGCCCCAGATTATAGCCGTTACTTTCAAATGTTGTGGTAGGTATATTATGCTTATAGTTTAAAGGCATGGTTTTGGTATATTCTGCTGTGATGAACGTATTGGGAATTAGATCAGAAATCCGCATACTGGTTTTCAGGCTCCAGAAATTCCATACAGTATCATTAAAAATTCGGCTGGTAGATAACTCATCAATAAACAGGGTAGCCGAAAGGTGCACTTTTTTAATATTCCGCGAGCTGATATCAAAAAACATTTGAGAATTTTGCCCTACATTTCTTCCGGTTTTATCGGTTGCATTGTAGGTATGGTCAACCGATTTGTAAAACATAAGCGGTATTAAATATTGCAGTTGTGCTCCATCTGAACTATAAATAATAGAATTTCCGGCAGAAATATAAAATTTATTAAACGGTTTAAACGTAAAAAGATTTGCAGCCAGGTATTTGTCAAACATCATCTCGCGATGGCCGGTACCATAAGCATTGGTAAAAGTCATTGTTGAAGCACTGTCGATTACTTCAGAAACCAACCAACCGTGCACCCAGTTAAATTCGAACCATTCTGCCGGCTTAAGATTTAACTTCAGATGAGCAAATGAAGGAGTCCTGCCCGAAAAAATATTAGCCCCATTATA
>JBKHIH010000128.1:0-4122 GCA_046538755.1 Thiohalospira sp. | reverse complement strand
ACCGGTGATAAGATACTACCTCGTACACCGCCCCTGCTCATACCCGCGAACGTTGTGTGGCATACTCATTGAAACATTAACAGTAGATAAATAGATAAAAGATATGGGAAAAGACACTAAAGATAACGGGAAAAAACTACCTTATCAATTAATAATTGAGATAATAATAACCATTATTATAGCCTACTTGACTGCAACATGGACTTTTACCTATCAGAAGAAATCAGGCAAGTATCTAGTTTTAGAAATCTCTGCTTTGTATAGTTATAATTTAGTAAATAACGGTATTGATATACAAAACAGAAAATTTAAAGATTCTAAGCAAGATAAAGATTTATATTTAAGAGTTTTAATAGATATTGAAAATCAATTATCTTCGTTGAATTCCAATCCTTATGCAATTTCATTAGTGAAAAAATATCCTGAAATAATAAAACTTAGATTTTTAACATGTAATGAGATTGGTAAATTAGAAGCTGGTGATAATTTAATGACTACAGGTGAATGCCATATTGAGTATCTTAACCTATATGATAAAGTGAAAAGCGATTTGCCAAAGCGATTATTTAAGAAAGGGGGTAGATATTATGAATTGGATCAAGGATTTGTTGGAATCAGAGAATTGGTTAATTCTAAAATGCGAGAGATTAATCCGTTATTCAGAAAATAGAAAATCGTAATTTAATATAGTACGCCACACAACACGCGGTATAAAAAATTGCCGGGACAGTAGGTTATTCAAGGGTTGTAGCCCGCTGCAGCTTTTGTGTAAATTGACAGGAAATCTCCCGCAATCGGCAACTTTTCATACCGCCAACCGTTGCCAGCAAGCTTAAAAACATACTGCACAATGACAAGATTTAGTATATTGATATTCTTAATAACATCGAGTTTGTTAACCAGTTGTGGGCAGACTAAAAAGAAATCTACGATTGATAAAGTTACCATTGACATTCAACGAGTTGATAAAATCGAGATTTCAAAAGGAGTTTTAACGGCTGATTCATCTGACTCGTCGCTAAAAATATTGACTAAAGAACAAATAGATTTATTTGCAACTAATTGGAATAAAACTGATAACCCGACACTTAGAAAATATTTACCATCATATAATCTTACACTCTATTTAAAACACGGAGCGATTAGAAAATTCAGAACAGGAGGAAGATATATTAAAGAAAACAACGACTATTGTTACGACTTCATTGATTCAAACTTCTTTGCGACAATTTATGAAAATGCAATTATTAAAGAAGATTCTTCAGATTTTAAACTTCATACAGGATGGTATTACATTTCGGATACAGTGACTGACTATAAAAGGCAACTTGATAAGACATTAGAGTTTTATTATATAAATCCTGAGATTATTGTATCGGATGAGAATTTTATAAAAATGGAAGTAACAGAGAACAAATATCAAAACGAAAAATATGCAATGCTAAAAATTCGATTTGATAAATTCGGAACTGAAAGATGGAGTATTGCAACCGAGAAAAGTATTGGTGGACAATTAGCAATGATTGTTAACGACAAATTAGTTATTGCTCCGCATGTCAATAATCAGATTACATCGGGAATTTCAGCCATAAATAGGACGGATTACTCGATTAAAGAATTGAATGAAATAATGACAACAATAGAAAAGTATAAATAAAGCCAGCTGGCAACACACAATATAAAACAGTTGGGGTTCAGTGGTTTGCGAGCGTTTGGTGCTCGCTTCAGCTTTTCCAACGGTGGATAGGAACGCAGCCCGAAAACCCAACCGTTTCATATTGTAAAACGTTACAGCCAATATTAAGGAGCATCCTGCAATCAAAAAATATGATTGAATGAATAATAAATTTGAGATAATAAGCGACCAAGTAAATCAGATTGAATTAATTGATACTCATGAGCATCTAATTGATGAATCCGAAAGATTAGATTGCCTAAAACCATTTATTCAATGTGATGATTGGACAACTATTCTTGGATTGTACACGAAATTTGATTTTGTATCTTCAGGAATGCCACAAAAAGACATTGAACATATTTCATCTCAGGAAATTCTTCCTCTTAAGAAATGGAAAATTATTGAACCATATTGGGAAAGAATTAAATTCACTGGATACGGACAAGTAATTCAACATACAATAAACGATCTATATGATATCTCGGAACTGCAGGAAAAATCGATACCTGAATTTCAGGAGAAATATATAAGCTATAGAAAAAAAGGATTTTACAAGGATACACTTAAACGAGCAAATATTAAATGTTGCGTTGTAAATCCACCAGGACGCCCTTTTAAAGAAACAGAATCACCAAAATTTTTACATCAAGACATTGATGCAATGGGAATGATAAGGATGGATTTTGAAAAGCTTAATGAAAACATTGTTCCTGAAATCTCCGAATTAAATGACTGGTTAGAAATAATAAATTGGTGGTTTGACAAATACGCTGATTATGCAGTAGGCGTAAAGATTGGAATTGCGTATTACAGGCGATTAGATTTTAACAAAACTACTATTGAAATAGCCAATTCATTGTTTTCAAAGAAACTTAAAGGCGAAAAATTATGTGAAACAGAGGAAAAAACGTTGCAGGATTACTTGTTTTGGTATGTGGTAGATTTGGCTACTAAAAATAGACTGCCAGTAAAATTTCACACAGGACATCAGGCAATGAATAATTTCATGAACCTTGAAAATGTTATGTTTAATCCGGCTGATTGTGCAACCCTTTGTCGATTAAGTCCTGAAACTAAATTCATATTTTTTCATATTTCATATCCTTATTACGAACCAATGATTTCTTTGACCAAGCATTATTCTAATGCAATAATTGATATGTGCTGGTCATGGACAATGAATCCAATAGCCGCAATTGACTTTCTGAAAAAATACATTGTGACTTCTCCAATTAATAAAATTATGGCTTTCGGTGGAGATGATTTGTATATTGAGAATTTAATTGGACATGCAAAATTAACAAGAAAAGGTATCTCAAAAGCATTTTCAGAATTAGTTCAAGACAACTGGATTACAGAACGAGATGCAGTTGAGATTGCAGAAATGATAATGAGGAAAAACGCTGAGGATATTTATGAAATTAATTAAGAAAATACTGGCTGTAACACGCGGTATAAAAAATTGCCGGGACAGTAGGTTATTCAAGGGTTGTAGCCCGCTTCAACTTTTGTGTAACTTGACAGGGAATCGCCCGCAATCGGCAACTTTTCATACCGCCATCCGTTATGGCTCATTTGCAAGACACCAAATCAATTCGATTAACTTAAAATAATGAAATATTTACTGACTGAACAAGAAGCAGATCGATTTAAATATAGACTTTTAACTCTTGATGATTATAACTCATGGATTGAACTTTTTGAAAATAATTCGGTAGAAGGATTTTTGGGAAATGACCAATTTGTCAACTTCCCGAGAACAATGTAATAAATGGTTCGATGGAATGGATGAAAAAAAATGATTATGAAAAATTTTAAATCAAAGATTTTTTTAACCATTGCATTTATTTTATTTGCATTTATAAGTGTAAGTGGACAGGAGGATAATTTTTCAATTGATGGATTTTCTATTAATCCTAAACTAGGGATTTACAATTGGGTAGAAGATGATGCAGGATTTATTGGTGGTGTCGAATTTAAGGTATTAAAAAATAAATTTCTATATAGTGTTGACTTTTATCGATACGAAGAATTAGTGATTTTTAGTCCGACACCTGCTGAATACTATAATCAGATTGGCGTTATGATGGGAAAATTTGTAGGAGAAAGATTATTTCGTTTTCAATATCAAGGAGGAATTGCTCCGATTTGGGGAACTAAAAGAACAAAATTAGTTAAAGAGGGTTCTGGAGTATTTGCAACTGATTACTATGAGAATAAAAATTTTTTCACAGTTGGATTAGTAACAAAATTTGGATTCAAAATAGTTCCATCACGATTTTTGAGCATAGGATTTGATTTGCAAACTAACATTAATTTAGAAAACACTACATATATGTCCATGATAAGCATAGAAATTGGAAAATTGAGAAACATAATAAACGAGCCATAACACGCGGTATAAAAAATTGCCGGGACAGTAGGTTATTCAAGGGTTGTAGCCC
>JBKHIH010000127.1:0-4160 GCA_046538755.1 Thiohalospira sp. | reverse complement strand
GAGCTTTGACCCATGAAGCCCAACCCATCGCCTTTGGTGTGGGTGGGTAGTTCACAACGTCTCGTCGATATGAAATCGTTGCACACTAAAATGCTCCTTCTCTATCACTAATCCCCGGGTAATTTGTAACATTGTCCGGGGATTGTTCGTATAAGATAATATAAATCAATAAAAATATAATATTATGAAAGCACCAAAAATTCAATTAAGTGATTTTAGTTTTGAATTTGCAGGATATGGTCACTATAAAGTAACATATCGTAGTCCTGTCACATTTAAAGAATGGTCAAGAACTACAAATAATATGCCATTAATTGATGCAACAAAAAATAGTGAAAATCCCCGGAGAAAAGATCTTGAAATGTTAAAATACTTGGTAAAAAATTAAATTAAAAAAATAATTAAATTATACTCTTTTTTTAGTTTTAACAATTCACGTGAGATTATTGTAACATTTCATGGGGAATGTTCGTATTTGTAAATCAGATAAAATTATGAAACGTTGTAACTACTTCTATCACAACCCCCATGAAATATGTAACATTGTCCGGGGATTGTTCGTAAAAGATAATATAAATCAATAAAAAATCAACAATATGAAAATAGCAAGAGTAAAAAAAGAAGATTATCATGTACATCAATTTATGAGCGGGTATTATGGTATTTGTGAACAATCCAGTGGTGGCAATTGTGTATTCGGTGGTGATTCAGCTAACGAAGACGACTACAATAAAGATTATATTAATGAGGTGTATGAACAGTGGGATGGTACATTGCATTACGCTGGTGATAAATATGGATATAGAATTGAAATGTAATGAGATTGTTTGTAACAATTTAAATAAAGTTACGTATAACAATAAAATAGGGATTAGTTCACCCGAATTAACGCCTTTGGAGAGCCGTTAGGGACTCGCTGAATCAGGAAAAATTTGAACCTAAAATCCCCGGGTAAAATTAAAATTATCTGGGGATTTTTAATTTGTAAAATCCCCATTAAATTTGTAACATTGTCCGGGGATTGTTCGTAAAATTAAATTAAAAACAAGATTATGTACACAAAAGGTAATTGGACAATTGATGGCAGTCAAATAATATCTGTCGAAAAAAAAATAAGCAATACAAATGAAACAATTTGTGACTTTAATCCCGAAACTGAATATCCAACAGTACACGAAAGAAGTGTAAATGAATCTTTTGAAAATGCAAAGTTGATTTGCAAAGCTCCCCAAATGTTTGAAGCTATCACAGATGTCTTATCATTATTAGACGGTAATGGCGTGCCAAACATTGAATGGATAAAAAATAGGTTGACTGATGCTGTTTCTTAGCATTACGCCTAACGGTTGAGTGTATGAAACGTTGCCAACACAGAACTTAATAGAATGAACAAAAGATTAAAATTAGTATAAACTTAAAAAAGACCACAAAGGCAATGTTTTATACACGTTGTTAGGTGCTGTACGGTAAATAACCGAGAATGTTAATTTGAAAAACGAACGTAAAAAATTAAAAAATAGAGATGGCAAAAATAAATTTAGATAAATACTACACACCTTCTGATTTAGCAGAATATTGCGTAAATAAAACAAAAGAAATAATTGGAGTTGAAAACATAACTGAATGGCTTGAACCAAGTGCAGGGGCTGGGGTGTTTTTGCCTTATTTAGATAACAATTACCTTGCGTTTGATATTGAACCAGAAGCGGAAAATATTGAGCAAAAGAATTACCTTGAATTAGATTTACCCTACTTTAAAGGTAGGTGTGTGATTGGAAACCCACCTTACGGGAAAGGAAACTATACAAGTGTAAAGTTTTTTAAGAAAGCTATAACACAAGGCGACTATGTATCATTTATACTGCCGATAAGCCAATTAAACAATAATATGTATATGTATGAGTTTGATATGGTTTATAGTGAGGATTTAGGTAAAAAAATGTATAGCGGTAGAAAAGTGCATTGTGTGCTGAATATTTACAAACGAAATAGCAACGGATATAATAATAAACCAAACTATGACTTAAAAGACGTAGAGCTTAGGGGTGTAGCTACTGGTGAAAGCAGGAACGATAAAATACCTGATAAATATGATTTTAGTATTTGTGGTTTTGGTAAAATAGGTAAGGTTGCCGAACATGAAGGACAATATTGCCAACAGATTTATGTAACGATACACAATAATGAGTATAAAGAGCAAATAATTAAGGTTATACAAGAAACTGATTGGCTAAAACTTTATGGAATGACCGCAACGCCAAAACTAAAACATTGGATGATAAACAAAAGGTTACGAGAACAAATACCCCAATTGGTTTGAAAAACCAAAGAGCGTGGGCTTTTTTAATTTTTGGTAATATGCTACGAACCTTCATTAAAAGAACGAATGTAGTATTGTACCTAACGATGGGGTGTATGAGAAGGTTTGCTTAGACGAACTTTCAATTTACTGTAACTGTTGATAGCAAACTTTCTTATACACCTTGTTATGTGTAGGTGTGGGTTATTAAGACAGAATGTTTAATCGGAAAACTGAATAAAAATTTTAAAAGAAAAAGAAGAGTGGAAATTTTAAATCTGAATATTTATATATAAACTAAAATATTATGAGTAAAGAAATGAGAAGGTTAATTGATACATTTAATCAACATATTATAAAAGAAAATAAAAAGACAAAATATCAATTATCTATTGAAAAAGAAAATGATAGGTTATTAAATCTATATCCTAAGTTGAAATTTTCACCTAAATGGATTAATGAAACCTTACCAAGATTTATGGAATCTGAAAATTTGACTTTTGAAGAAATGTATGATAAATGGAAAATATACTATACTAAAAATTTATTAGAACCATTTATAAAATTTTATAATGAATACAAACCGTATTTATATCCAAAAAAATTTGGTAATTATGAAATGTATTATAACGATGATGTAAAAGAACAATTTGATAAAATAATAAAAGGCGATTTATATGTTGATGAAGAGTTCCAAATACCATATTCACCAATACGAAATTATATGAAAATATATCATTTTGATAAAACAAACATTGACAATTATAATAAAAAATAGTGTGTGGGTTTTTCTTTTAAAATTTTCAACTGAATTGTTGATTAGAAGTAGAAACGGAACACTTACACATAACGGCTGCCGGTATGCGCTGGCCGGATTAGAAGTTCGGAATTTCCGAATTACTGAGATGTTGAATAGAATTACAAAACATATTATTAACCACGATGCCCGGCTTGCGTATGACCGCTTGTTGTGCATCTGTAAAAATTACGGACATGAATGCAATATGCCAATTTAGAAAATGCACTTTAGACAATGAACAGCTTGCAAATGAAGTTGAGAGAATAACTGATGAGATGTATTTTAAAACTCATGAAGTTCCAACAAGGCAGATACCTGCCAGACCTGATAAAGATTACGACCTACTTATAGGTGAATTGCTTATAAGATTTAGGGAAATGATAAAAGCACAATCGGAGTAATTTTTATTGTGCACAACGTATGGTTGTATGTGTTCGGTTTTGCCACACACGTATTCTCATTCAAAGCACGAAAGCCAATTGGCAAAACTGACATATACAACGTGTTGGCACCTGCACGGAAAATATTTCTAAATTTCTTTAATATTTATTTGGTAATTAGTAAATAATTAGTATCTTTGTAGAGTAAATTAATTATTCACTTAAAAAATAAAGATATGAAAGCAAATGCAAAAATTGACTACAACACAATTCAGAAAGAAATTGATAAAAACTACCTTGATTTGGTAAGTGGCGTTTATGATGTATATGATTTTACTGGTTACATATCAGAAAAGTATTTTAAACCAGTAGATAAACTTTGGGGTGAAAGAACTGATGAGAACCCATATTTAGATATGCTATTTGGCATGATTGAAATTAACGGAATAGAGCTTTACTAATATGTCTAAAGAAAAAACAAAGGCGGTTACAATATCGCTGACCGAACAAGAAGAGAAAAACTTAATTAAAGTATCTGAAAGGTTTTTCGGACAATCAAATAAGTCTGGAATGGTTCGCTACTGGATTAAGAAAGCTAAAGACGAAGCACGGACGTAGTGTTGGTGCTAACGGTTTGTGTATGAGTAGTAACCGACTTAAAAGTACAAAAATTTGAATTGAA
>JBKHIH010000076.1:0-17890 GCA_046538755.1 Thiohalospira sp. | reverse complement strand
GAACCACAAGCAACTTTTTCCCGTTTTTTCGGTCAACCTTTTATGCCATTAAACCCTGAGTTTTATTCAACAATGCTGGGTGATAAGATGCAGCAATTTAATACAAAAGTGTATCTGGTTAATACTGGTTGGTTTGGTGGCGTATTTGGCGTAGGTAAAAGAATAGACCTTAAATTAACCAGGGCAATGGTTAATGCTGCACTTAATGGCGATTTGGAAAAAGTTGAATACAGATACGATGAATTATTTCATCTGAATGTACCAAAAACTTGCCCGGGAGTACCTAATAAAATATTAACTCCGGTAAATATGTGGATTGAAAAAGAAGATTATGAGTTAACAGCCACCCGCCTGGCAAATAAGTTCAGTGCTGCATTTGATGAAGCATACGGAGATAAGAATATAAAAGATAGTGTTAAAAACCAATGCCCTGGTAAATAAATTTAATTTTAATCAGATTTAAATTAAACCTAAACATGGTTATATTAAAACTTAAAATCCTCTTTATTTAAATTTATAAAGAGGGTTTTTTATTTATCAATAATACATCAAATCACTATAAACTTTGATGCTTTTAAAATTATTTGTTATTTTGCTGGGCTAATTAAAAATAAAAATCATGCATATTGTAGTAAATATTCTTATTACAATTTTGGCTTACCTTCTTGGATCAATACCCACATCTATCTGGATTAGCAGGTCTTTTTTTAATATAGATATTCGAGATTACGGAAGTGGTAATGCAGGGGCAACAAATACTTTCAGAGTTTTAGGAATAAAGGCCGGAATTGTTGTATTTATTGTAGATATTTTAAAAGGATTTTTAGCTGTAAATCTTATATATTTAACAGATTATTATATTCCTGATAGCGGAGATTATATTAATATTCAACTTTTGTTAGGAATTGCTGCTATGCTTGGGCATATTTTCCCTATTTATGCAGGTTTTAAAGGCGGAAAAGGCGTTGCAACACTTTTTGGTGTTATTTGTGCTATAAGTTTATACCCAACACTTATTATGGCTGGAATTTTTGTATTAACCCTGGTAATTACAAGATATGTTTCATTAAGTTCAATGATTTCAGGACTTTCGTTCCCTGTATTAATCATTGTCGTTTTTAAAGAAACAACACCTTCGCTTGTAATTTTTTCTTTAATAATGGCTGTATTAATGCTTTTTACACATCAAAAGAATATCGAGCGTTTGCTTAACAAAGAAGAAAAAAAGGCCGACTTTTCTAAATTAAAAAAGAAAAATCGGAAAAATGCTTCAGAATAATGAGTTATATGTAAATTCTTAATGCTTTTTTATGGTAATATTTTTATTAAATCATTACATTTTATTAAAGAAGGCATAAGTATAGTTATAACTATTAACCTTTAGGCAAAATATTTGTTAACCCTCAATACAATAATAATAAAATTCCAATTTTTTAAAAGATGAAACCTTCATGCTTAAGGATAAAAAATTAAACTGGCACAAACTCAAAAGGGCATGAACCGAGTTTACGAGCTCGCCGAAGGCAATAAAAAATTACTTGTTAGAAAGCTATTGCATGAAGGTTCGCCGGAGGGATTTGTGGGAAGCTTAAGCGGGAGACACCGGCAACAAAAAAATTATTGAAATTTGAGGTTGTAATTCGCATAAAAAACAATTGTTTAACTAAAATATATTCTAATGACAAAGTACTTAACAATAATTGCATCTTTTGTCATAATGCTTTGTTTAGGAGGTGTTTATGCCTGGAGTATTATTGCTTCTGAATTAATTGAAAATCATAACTTTTCATCTGCCCAAACGCAAATTATTTTTGGAGCATTGATAGCAATATTTCCTGTTACTATGATTTTTGTTGGGAAATTAGCATCTTTTATAAATCCCAAATTTTTAGCCACTACCTCTGGTATATTTTTCTTTTTGGGATATTTAACAGCAGGCTTATCAAACGGTAATTTCTATCTATTTTTATTGGGAATTGGAATTCTGTCTGGAATGGGCACAGGTTTTGGATATTGGGTTTCGATATCGATACCTGTGCAGTGGTTTCCGGCACGAAAGGGATTAATCGCAGGAATTGCAGCAGCAGGTTTTGGATTAGGGGCGTTAATTTTTTCAAGTATTTCAGAAGCCATTTTATTATCGGGCAAAACCGTATTTCAATTATTAATTATTACCGGGGCTTCATACGGAATAGTTATTTTATTTTTTTCAAATTATATTACGCAAAAAAACAATGGGATAAATTTAAGACATATCAAATTATCTGATTTTTTGAACACAAAGTTATTTGTCAAATCATTTTTGGGTATATTTTTTGGAACTTTTGCAGGACTTTTAGTGATTGGAAGCCTTAAATTAATTGGCGAGCAGTACAATATCCGCAATCATTTTTTAATATTAGGAGTTTCAATTTTTGCAATAGCAAATTTTTTAGGAAGGCTTTTATGGGGATGGATCAGCGATTATATCGGAGCTAGTATAACTATTTTTATTGCATTATTATTACAATCTATTGGTATATTCCTTTTAAATATCGTTTTATTATCTGATTTTTCATTTATCTTCCTTTCAGCATTGATTGGCTTAGGATTTGGTTGTAATTTTGTACTTTTTGTTAAAGAAACGGCTCAAAATTTTGGGATTATTAATTTAGGTATAATTTATCCTTATGTTTTTTTGGGATATGCGCTGGCTGGTATAACAGGCCCATTAATTGGTGGAATATTATATGATATTTTAGGTACCTACTCTTATTCTATTATAATTGCCGGTTTTGTTAGCCTTTTAGGCGGCTTATTATATTTTTTAAATTATTTAAAGATTAGAAAGGATAATAATGATTTTGCAAAATGATATTGAGATCGCTGCTAGATTCATTCAGGAAGGGAAATTAGTTGCTTTTCCTACAGAAACGGTATATGGATTAGGAGCTAATGCACTAAACCCGATAGCTGTTGCTAAAATATTTGAAGCAAAACAGAGGCCTTCGTTTGATCCTTTAATTGTTCATATTGCTAAAATCGATGACATAGAAAACTTAATTACTGTTTTTGATGAAAGGGTTTACAAATTAGCCGAAAAATTTTGGCCTGGTTCATTAACTTTAGTCCTGCCCAAAAGTAACATCATACCTGATATTGTAACTTCAGGGTTACCGACGGTTGGTATTCGGATTCCTGATAATGAAATAGCCCTTCAATTAATAAAAACATCCGGATGCCCGATCGCCGCACCAAGTGCTAATAAATTTGGAAAAATAAGCCCAACAACTGCAAACCATGTAAGAAAACAATTACCTGATGTAGATTTTATTTTAGATGGAGGAAAAACCAATGTAGGTGTTGAATCGACCATTATTAAATTGACAGAAAAAGGTTTTCAGATTTTGCGTAATGGAATTATTACCAAAGATGAAATTGAATCCATTGTTCCCTTTGATGATGCAGTTATCCATAATGATATTGTTGCTCCCGGAATGGTTAAATCGCATTACAGCCCTTCTAAAAAGATGATCGTTGCAGATAAAAATATACCAGTTGAGATAATTAAAAACAAAGCCGGATTAATATCTTTTACGGGAAAATATGAAAGTGGATATCGAAAAATTATAAGAGTATCAGAAAGAAATGATTTAAAAGAGTATGCCGTAAATATGTATGAAGCAATGCATGCTTTCGAAGATGATGATGAGATAGAAATAATTATTGCAGAACCAGTACCAGAAAAAGGGATAGGAATAGCTATCATGGACCGGTTAAAAAAAGCAGAATACAACTGGAGAAATAAGTAGTTAACGATTGCTGATAATATTGCAATATTCCTGCCGTTTGTAGTTGAAAATTTAAGAAAACAATTTTTTTTTGAATCCAAATAAAGTTTTGATAAGTTATTCGGGCAGGGATAAGTTAATGTCGCCCTGAGCCTGACGAAGGGCGACATTAGCTTATCTTATTAGCATTCACATGGCATGACAAAAAAACAACTTAAATGCCTGTCAGTAAATTTTTAACGGGCAAATTAACGAATTAACTATCCTTATTAGGAATAATATGCACATCGTGTTGCGGAAAAGGAATTTGTATTTTATTTTCTCGAAATTTTTTCTCGATAGAAAACCTTAGGTCGCTTTTAATATTTTCAACTTCAAAAACTCTGTCAGTCCAGAAAAAAAGTTGAAAATCAAGTGATGAATTTCCAAAATCATAAAAACGGACAAAAGGTTTGGGGGTTTTAGTTATATCCGGATGTTTTATTGCACATTCAGAAAGCACTTTTTGAACAAGCTCAACATTTGAACCATATGCAACACCTACTTGCACATTAAATCGGGTACGTTTTTGGATGTGGCTCCAGTTAATTACATTTCCATCGATAAATTTAGAATTAGGAATGATTATAATAATATTATCATGGCTTTCTATTTTAATTGTACGGAAACCTATTTCTTTTACTTTACCAATTTCTTCTTCTAGTTCAACAACATCATTTATTTTTAAATTACCTTCGAATAATATAAACAGGCCGGAAACGATATCGCGGAATATTTGCTGTAAACCAAACCCTAAACCAACTAACAAGGCTGCTGAACTTGCTAAAAGAAAAGTAATTTTTATTCCAATTGTTTCAAGGCTTAGAACAATAGCAAAGGTCCACAATATATATTTAATCAGTTGATAAATGGTATGGCTTTTGCCAAATTCAATATTTTTATTGGTATAAATTTTACGTTTGAAAACTTTATGAATAATACCAATAACAATTCTTGTAACAAAAAGAATTAGGATCGTTGCCACCAGGTTGTAAACCGTAATATTGAAGCTATCGGTTTTAATAAAGGCGTATTCCAGTATATCTTTTAAATTCATAAAGCTTGATAAAATTAATTGTTTTTATTCGAAAGCAAATTCCTTTTCAAGCAGTTGCCTTAGTCTGTTAGGCCCGATGTTTGTTTCTATATCATCGTGTTTAGCAAAAGAGATAGCACCTGTTTCTTCAGAAACAATAATAACTACAGCATCGGTTTTTTCTGCAATTCCAATGGCTGCACGGTGTCTCATCCCAAAATGGGGAGGAAGGTTAATGCGTTCAGTTATTGGCAATACACAACGTGCAGCAATAATTTTGTTATTTTTAATAATTACTGCTCCATCATGTAACGGACTGTTTTTAAAAAAAATACTTTCTAAAAGCCTGCTCGAAGTATCGGCATTAATTATATCGCCTGTTTTTATAAAACTCATTAAATCTGATTTTTTGGAAATTACTATTAATGCTCCAGTTTTAAAAGCAGACATGTTTGAACATGCATTTACCAGGGAATTAATATCAAAGGTTGTTTTTTTGCTTTCACCAAAAGAAAACAGGCTTTCGATTGTAAATTTACGGTTGGTAATATATCGGGTACTAAAAATTAGTAAAAATCTGCGTATCTCTTGTTGAAATACTATAATTAATGCAATTACACCTACACCAATAACCTGTCCGAGGATACTTCCCAGCAATTGCATATTAAGTGCTTTTACAATTAGCCAAAGCAAATACAGCGAAAAAATACCGATAAAGATATTAATAGCTGTAGTGCCCCGAATTAATATATAAATTTGGTATAAAAGAAAAGCTACCAAAAGAATATCAAGAATATCAAGAAACCGTATGGTAATAAAAGTAGTTATCATATAATATTTGAGCCCATCGTTAAATTATTATAACAAATGTAATAAATATTAAAATTATTCGTGCCAATTAGCCGCTTTTGCATTTAAATATTTTTGAGTAAGTTCAATTGTTTCCTTTGCTTGTTTCACATCATGTACCCTTAAAATGTTTGCGCCACCCAATATTGCTAATGTATTTAATACACTTGTACCATTGAGAGCTTCTTCAGGAGAAGATTTTTTTAGTATTTTATAAACCATTGATTTTCTTGATAAGCCAGCTAGTATTGGGAGTTCGAAAATTTTAAAATCATCAAGATGTTTTAGTAATTGATAATTATGATCAATCGTTTTTCCAAACCCAAAACCCGGATCAATAATTAAATCATTTACACCTAAAAGCTTTAATTGCTCAGTTTTTTCGGCAAAATACCGGATAACTTCTTGTACAACATTTTTATATTGTGGATTTTTCTGCATATTTTGTGGTGTTCCTTGCATATGCATCATTATATAAGGTATCCCGTGTTGCGCAATAACCTCAAACATTTCAGGATCCATATCGCCAGAAGAGATGTCATTAATAATTTCTACATTAAAATTTTCTATTACATAATTTGCTATACCAGATCTAAAAGTATCTACCGATATAATTACACCCTGGAAATGATTTCGGATCAATTCTAAAACAGCTTTTAATCGGCTTAACTCTTCTTTTTCAGAAATATCTTCTGCTCCAGGCCTTGATGAATAAGCGCCCACATCAATAATGTCGCATCCTTCGCCTAGCATCAGTTCTATTTTGTTTTTAATTTGTTCTTCGGATAAATATCTTCCACCATCGTAAAAAGAATCGGGTGTTATATTTAAAATTCCCATAATACGAGGTGTTGATAAATCGAGAATTTCTCCACCGCAATTGATCGTTAATTTTCTCGAAAAAAATGTATCTTTAGCCTGCATTTTTAACTGTTGTTTCAATAATTTAAATAACAAAAGTAATAAAATTGAGCATACAATAGTTATCAACTTATTAGTTAATCAGTATATTTTAAAAACGCATGAAATTTATTGTAATAGAAGGATTGGATGGATCGGGTAAATCAACCCAAATTTCAAATCTTAAAAAATATCTCGAACAACACAATATTGATTATGAATACCTTCATTTTCCAAGAACCGATTCGCGAATATATGGCGATCTGATTGCCCGTTTTTTAAGAGGCGAACTGGGTGATATCGAATCAGTTAACCCATATTTAATTGCTTTAATTTATGCAGGCGACAGAAATGATGCTAAAGAATTGATTAGTAGCTGGTTAAGTATAGGTAAGCTGGTAATTGTTGATCGTTATGTATATTCAAATATTGCTTTTCAGTGTGCAAAATTGAAATCCGAAAAAGAAAAAGAGGCTTTAAGTTTTTGGATTAAAGATTTAGAATACAATTATTTTAAAATTCCACGCCCTGATTTAAACATTTTTTTGAATGTACCGTTTGAATTTACAAAAAGTAACCTAACCAAAGTACGTAATGGCGACGATCGTTCATATTTAAATGGGAAGGTAGATATTCATGAAAAAGATATTAATTTTCAGAACGAGGTTAGAAATGTTTATCTGCACGAAGCTAAAAGCGATCCTAATTTAAAAATAATTAATTGTGCCGATGAAAATGGTAAAATGCCAGAACAGCAGGTAATATTGAATAAGCTTATTAATTTACTGAAAAAAGAAAACATAATATAAACTGTAAAATATTTTTTATGATGAAAACGCTTAATCAAATCAGCCGCATTATTTTAGGATTAGTATTTATATTTTCAGGGTTTGTAAAAGCAGTTGATCCACTGGGATCGATGTATAAATTTAACGATTATTTCGATGCTTTTGGTTTGGAGTTTTTGTCAGTAACTGCTTTGCCTTTGGCGATTTTGCTGAGTACTTTTGAGTTTGTTATTGGGTTTTCACTCATTTTTTCAACCAAAAGAAAGATAACAGCCTGGGCAACCCTGATTTTTATGAGCTTTTTTACAGTGCTTACTTTTTTTCTTGCCCTATTTAATCCTGTATCTGATTGTGGATGTTTCGGCGACGCAATTATTATGACTAACTGGGAGACTTTTTGGAAAAATGTAGTTTTAATGATTTTTACTGTAATTGTATTCTTGTATCGAAACAAATATGAAGTTAACTGGAAAAGTGCTAATCAGTGGTTAATTATTCTAATCCCTTTTATTTTTATCGTTTCAATATCTGTTTATTGTATTCAAAACTTACCGATTATTGACTTCAGGCCATATAGCGTTGGTACATACATTCCTGAAAAGATGGAAATACCCGAAGATGCTCCAAGAGCAGAATACGAAACCGTTTTATTATACGAAAAGGGAGGTAAGGTGGTTGAATTTACATTAGATAACCTGCCCGATTCGACCTGGGAGTGGGTAGAAACTAAAAACATTCTTATTAATGAAGGCTATGTTCCGCCCATTCATGATTTTACAATTCAAACATCAAACGGAAACGATATAACTGACATTGTATTGAGTGATTCTAAATTTACTTTTTTAATGATTGCTTATGATTTAAATAAAGCCAGTTTAAGAAATATAGATCAAATCAATAATTTGGCTGCATTTTGTCAAAAATCTGGTAAATGTAATTTTATTTGCTTAACCGCATCGGTTGAATCCGATATTGAAAAATTTAAAGAGGAAACAGGAGCTCCGTTTGAGTTTTATAATACTGATGAAATTACATTAAAAACGATTGTGCGTGCCAATCCGGGATTTATTTTACTTCAAAAAGGAACCATTTTAGGAAAATGGCATCACAGAAATCTTCCTGATATTGATAAACTGGAGAATGAATTTATCAATAATCCGGAATTTAAGAAAAAGCACCAAAGTGCCGAAAAAGAAGTTTTAGCAGAAAATAACTAAAATACAAGGTTTTAGTGTTAAACTTTTTAATAAAACGATTTATTTATGCTCTACTAATTTTATGGGGTGTAGTAACTGTTATCTTTTTTTTGTTTAACATTTTGCCGGGCGATCCTGCCCAAATGATGCTGGGACAGCGTTCCGATATTTCAACGGTTGAATCTATAAGAAAAGAGCTTGGCCTCGATCGTTCGGCCGGAATGCAATATTTAAAATATATTAATGATCTGTCTCCACTCTCAGTTCATCAATCAAAAAACAAAGAGAGTTATTTTTATCTCGATCCTGAAAAATATTTATCTTTCAAAAAAGTAATTACCATTAAAGAGAAGTATGTCCTGGTACTTAAAAAGCCTTATTTGCGCCGTTCATATCAAAGTAAAAAGCAAGTTTCCGAAATAATTGGCGAAACATTACCCAACACTTTTATTCTGGCACTGGTTTCAATTGCATTTGCTACCCTGCTTGGTATTTTTTTAGGGATATTTGCTGCACTAAAAAAGGATAGCCTTTACGACCGGTTATCTTTATTCTTTTCTGCATTTGGAATGTCATTGCCTTCATTTTTTGCAGCAATATTAGTAGGTTGGGTTTTTGCTTTTCTTTTAGCTGATTTTACAGGTTTGAACCTTACCGGAAATATTTATGAGTATGACGATTTAGGCGAAGGAATGCATTTGCAGTTAAAAAACTTAATATTACCAGCTTTTACATTAGGCATTAGGCCATTGGCTATTGTTATCCAGTTGTCACGTAATTCTATGCTCGATGTTTTATCACAAGATTATATCCGGACTGCAAAAGCGAAAGGTCTTAAATTTTCACAAATAATTTGGCGGCATGCTTTAAAAAATTCGCTTAACCCTGTTATTACAGCTATTTCTGGTTGGTTTGCTTCGTTAATGGCAGGGGTTGTTTTTGTTGAATATATTTTTGGTTGGAAAGGCCTGGGATATATAATTGTTAATTCTTTGAATCAATATGACCTTCCTGTAGTGTTGGGTTGTATCCTTACCATTTCGGTAATTTTTATTATTATTAATACATTGGTAGATATTATATACGGAATTTTAGATCCCCGTGTACGCATCAGTAATTAGTGTTTATAAAAACTAATTAAAACTTTTTTACATATACTAAATCATTAAACCTTATAATTTCTTATTTTTGATTTACAAATTATTTAAAAATCATCTAAGTTATGAGAAAAAATATAGTTGCAGGTAATTGGAAAATGAATAAAACCTTTACAGAAGGTTTGGAATTAATTCAGCAAATCGTTAAACAATCAAATGATGTGAAAAATGCTGAATTAATCGTAGCACCTCCATTTATTTTAATAGCAGAAGCATCAAAAATTTTGCAAAAAACAAACGTAAAGTTAGGTGCTCAAAATAGCTTTTACGAAGAAGAAGGCGCTTTTACAGGCGAAGTTTCTGCTCCAATGCTTAAATCTTCTGGCGCCGAATATGTTATTTTAGGACATTCCGAGCGTCGTAAGTACTTTCACGAAACCGATGAGATGATTAATAAAAAAATTAAATTGGCTTTAAAAAGCAGGCTAAAACCTATTGTGTGTTGTGGCGAAGTGTTGAAAGAAAGAGAAAAAGGTGTTCACTTCCAGGTAGTTAACAAACAAATTAAAGGCATGTTTGATGGTATAAATGCTGATAGTTTTAAAAACATTATTATAGCTTATGAACCGGTTTGGGCTATTGGTACAGGAAAAACAGCAACACCTGATCAAGCCCAGGAAATGCATCATTTTATAAGGGAAAATATTAAAAATTCATACGGTTCAGAAATTGCAAATAATGTTTCTATTTTGTATGGTGGAAGCTGTAAACCATCTAATGCAAAAGAATTATTTGCTAATCCCGATGTAGATGGAGGGCTTATTGGAGGAGCATCGTTACAAGCCGATGATTTTATTCAGATTGCTAAATCATTTTAAATAAAACAATGGATTATATTGAACTGAGTTGCCAGATTGATGCTATAAATCCGGAAATGGTAACAGAAATACTTATTGCCGAATTAAACGACATAGGATATGAAAGTTACGACGAAGAAGATGATGGATTGAAAGCTTATATTCTTGAAAAATTTTTTGATTTCGAAGCTGTTAAAAAGTTGCAGGTTAATAATTTAACAGACTGTAAAATTAATTATTCATGGCAGGTAATAAAAACTCAAAACTGGAACGAGGTTTGGGAAAAAAGCTTTGACCCTATTACTGTTGATGGACAGTGTATTATAAAGGCTCCGTTTCATAGCGGAACACCTAAGCTAAAATACGAAATCATTATAGAGCCTAAAATGTCATTTGGTACAGGCCATCACGAAACAACTTACCTGATGTTAAAAACGATGCTCGGGCTTGATTTTGAAAATAAAACAGTACTCGATATGGGATGTGGAACAGGAGTGTTGGCTATTTTGGCAAAATTAAAAGGTGCAAAAGAGGTAACTGCCATTGATATTAATGAATGGGCTTATATAAATACTCTCGAAAATATCGAAAAAAATAAATGTAGTGATATTAAAGTATTACAAGGTGATGCTGCATTATTAACAAATCAAACGTATGACATTATTTTGGCAAATATTAACCGTAATATTTTAATGAGTGATATTTCAAAATATGCCAATGTATTAAAAAATAACGGGATTTTATTATTAAGCGGATTATACGATAGGGATTTGCAAATGATCAGAGACGAAGCAGAAGGCAATCAATTAAAGTATATACAACACAAAGAAAAACATAGCTGGGTAGCAGCTATATTTCATAAAGATTAATTAAAGCCAGAAAGTAATGAAAAAGATATCGATCACTATAATCCTAATCGTGTTTTTTAGTATAACCGCTTTAAACTCTGTTTTAGCCCAGGATTTAAAAGAATTCAAAACTGATACTGCACAATTTATTGAACAGTTTGAAGAATTTGTTAAACGGAACATATCTGAAGAAAAGGAAGATAGCCTTGATGTATTTATAGATCGATGGAATACTGGGTATTATAGTGATGAGATAAAAACCCGTTTTATTGATATTTGTAATTTATTGCTTAAAAATAAGGCACGCAGAAACCCACATTTCACAAAATATTTTGACCTGGTAATGGCCTTTTATGCTTCTGAGGATGACATGAAAAATTATGATGACTGGGAAAAAGGATTGATTTATCTTTTAAAAAATGAGAAAAACCCTCTTCGGCTGGTAACAAACTATTTTGATAACACCAAATCGCTGATCACAGATAATTGTATTTATGATACATACTCAACTAGCTGGTATGTAACTAACAAAAATTATAAAATTTTAAGCGAGCAAGAATTAAAGTTTGTTTTTGAAAATACAGGACTCTATTGTAAAATAAAAACAGACACTATTTCAATTGATAAAACAAGTGGAGATTTTTTTCCGGTTACTAATAAATGGATAGGAAAGGGAGGTATCGTTTCCTGGGAAAGAGCCGGCTACTTAAAAAATGAAGTTTATGCTGAATTAAATAATTATTCCATTAATCTTTCAAAATCAGGTTATAAAGCTGATTCTACTTTATTCGTAAACAAACTATATTTTGACCAGCCTATTTTAGGGCAATTGGCCGATCAGGTTACTCATATAATTAAAGCCGAAAGGGCTGTATATCCTGAATTTTACTCTTACCAAAAACGGTTTAAAATTGAAAATATTTTTCCCGGAATTGATTATGATGGTGGTTTTTCGATGAAAGGATCAAATTTATTAGGTTATGGTGATATTGATAACGAAGCTTTTTTAAAGATCAGAAAAGAGGGCAGAACCATATTAAAAGCTTATGCAGAGACTTTTATGTTTGGGAAAAACAGAGTGGTATCAAATGACGCACAAGTTACCATTAATTTTGATAACGATTCGATTTATCATCCGGGGATCATGTTTTCTTTTATGGCTAATCAAAAAGAAGTTTCCTTATCGCCATCAGACAGGATTGTTTCCAAAAGCCCATATTATGATTCTTACCACGAAATATCAATGAGTTTCGATCGGTTACTTTGGAATATCGATGATGATAAAATTTACCTGACAAAAAGGCGTGGAGCCGATATTGGAAATGCAACCTTTACATCTTCAAATTTTTATAACCTCATTGAGTTTGAAAAAATAATGCTGAGAGATGATTTTCACCCGTTACTTGCTATTAAAAGATATGCAGACAAAATAAACAAACAATCATTTAGTGCCGATAATTTGTCTCAATTTCTAAATTACGATGTATATCAAATAAAACAAATGCTGATGTTTTTAAGTATAGATGGATTTTTATTTTACGACACTGATAATGATATTGCAACCATAAATCCAAAATTATACGATTATGTTGAAGCTCGTTTTGGAAGAATTGATTATGATGTAATGAAATTTAATTCAGAAACTAGTGGGTTAACCCATAATGGAGTTATAGATTTGGCAACTAAAGACTTGATAATTAATGGCGTCCCAAGAATATTTCTTTCTGACTCACAAAATGTTGCTATTTATCCCAAACAAAGGCAAATTGTAATGAAAAAAAACAGGGATTTTAGTTTTGGCGGAGTTGTAGATGCGGGTTTATTTACCTTTTATGGCGATGATTTTTATTTTAATTACGATACCTTTAAAATTAATTTAAATAATATCGATTCGTTGAGCATACAAGTAAAAACCGAAGAATATGATTTGTATAACCGTGCAATTTTGGCAAATGTAAAAAACACAATAGAAAATGTTACCGGAAATCTGCTTATCGATCAGCCAAATAATAAATCGGGATTGCAAGATTTTCCTCATTATCCTGTTTTTAATAGTCACGAAAATTCTTTTGTGTATTATGATGATTACAGCATTCAAAGAGGTGTTTATAAAAGAGAAAATTTTTATTTTGAGTTAGAGCCCTTTACCATTGATAGTTTGGATAATTTTACAACAAAAGGTTTACGTTTCGACGGGAGGTTTTATTCTGCCAACATTTTTCCACCTTTCGACGATGCAATTTATATGCGACCTGATTATTCCTTAGGTTTTGAAAGAAATACTCCAGATGATGGTTTTCCGCTTTATGAGGGTAAAGGAAAATATTTCAATAAAATTGATTTGAGCAACAGAGGGTTAAGAGGTTCAGGAACACTAGAATATTTAACCTCAACGGCAAAAACCGATAGTATTATCTTTTATCCCGATTCAACAAAAATACATGCTTACGATTTTACATTAGCACAAAGAACGTCGGGTATTGAGTTCCCAGATTTAAAATCACAAGAAATTGATATTAAATGGTATCCTTATAATGATGTGATGTATGCTGATCAAACTGATGAACCATTTAATATGTATAATCCCGAAACACATTTTTCAGGATCATTAACCATCAAGCCTATTGGGCTTACAGGCCAGGGAACGATGGATTTGGAAAAAGCCACTTTGCGTTCCAGCCAGTTTAATTTTGAAGCTAATGCTTTTAATTCAGATACTACAAGTTTTAATTTAAAATCGATCGATAAAAAAGAGTTTAATTTTACTACTGAAAACATTAACGGAGAAATTGATTTTACTAAACAGTCTGGTACTTTTGAGTCGAATGAATCATTTACCATAGCTCAATTCCCAAAGAATTTATATGTCAGTTACCTCGATCAGTTTAATTGGGATATGGTAAAAGATGAAATAGAAATTGAATCAAGCCCACAGGTTGATGCTACAGCTTCTGAAGAAATTCAAAAACTTGCTGAATTAAAAGATGATAATTTGCCAGGTGCATTGTATATGTCCACACATCTTAGCCAGGACTCATTGCGTTTTGCATCTACAAAAGCTTTCTACCGCTTGCAGGATAGCACAATAAATGCAACCGAAGTTGATTATTTGAAGGTTGCCGATGCATTAGTATTCCCAAAAGAAGGAGACGTTACCATTGGTTATCAGGCCAAAATGAGTACGCTGACCGATGCCGAAATAATTGCTAATGCAGATTCCAGATATCATAAAATATATCACGCTAAATTAAATATCAAGGCAAGAAATGAATTTTTAGGATCGGGTGATTACGATTATATTGATGAAAATAACCAGACACAGATAATTCATTTTGACAATATTTTTATTGATACTTCTTTACAAACCAAAGCTACTGGAGAAATTGATAAAGAACAAGATTTTACGCTTAGTCCGGTTTATAACTATCGTGGTGATGTTGAGCTAAATGCTGCACAACGTTTTCTAACTTTTAAAGGTGGTGTGAGAATTGATCAGGACTGCCCGTTAATTCCCGGGGAGTTGGCTTATTTTGAATCAGAAATTAATCCTGATAGCATTTATATTCCTGTACCTGAGGGATTAAATAACACCACCGGAAGAGTATTATATACATCGCCCTTTATAACCAAAGATTCGTCGCACGTTTATACTACTTTTTTATCGCAAAGGCGCGACCCTAATGATGAGCCGATTGTTAAAGCTTATGGATACCTTCATTATGATAAAAATGCGAATAAATATATTGTAGCCGATAAATCAAAATTTTTAAACCCTGATACTACAGGGAGCTTAGTCGATTTACATAAAGGATATTGTTTATATCACGGCGAAGGGTTAATTAATTTAGGAATAGACCTGGGACAAATAAAATTTAACCCAGCCGGATCGTTTAATCATACGCTGGATGATAATGATATAAAACTGGAAATAGTTTTTCCAATCGATTTCTTTTTCTCTGATGCAGCTTTAGATTCACTTTCAGAAGATATTAATTCAGCCAAAGGGCTTGATCCTATGAGTATCACATCTCCGTTTTTCAAAAAATATCTTACCGAAATTATTGGTGAAAAAGATTATAACGAATTTAACAATCAATTAATGCTTTATGCCGATGAGGCTGAAATACCTGAATCAGCACAACACACAATGCTTATTGGCAATTTAAAATTAAAATGGTATACCGAAACAGGATCATATCTGAACAATGGAAAAATAGGGATAGCAACAATTAATAACCAACCTGTAAACAAATATGTAGATGGTTATTTTCAATTATTAAAAAGGAGAAGTGGCGATTTGATGAAATTTTATTTTAAGCTACCAAACGATAACTATTATTATTTTTCATATTCACGTGGTGTTATGCAAACCCTCTCTAATAATGACAAATTTCTGGATGCAATAAAAGAGATCAAAAATCGTAAACGTAAATTAAAAACTAAACGTGGCGAAACGCCTTACCGGTATATAATTGCTACTGATCAAAATTTATCCCAGTTTTTACGTAGTATGAGGTTGTTTGAAGAGGCTCAGGCTGCTGAAGAAGAAAGAAGAAAACAAGAACAATTGGAAAATGAACAACAGGATAAAGAAGAAGAACCTAAAGAGGATGAAGAAAACGAAAAATCCGTAGAAGAAGAAAAAAAAGAAGAAACAGAAACTGAAAATGGAGGGAATGAACAAGAAGTACAATAAAATGGTTCTTCTGTAAAAATGATGATGCTTATGCATAATGAATGGGATAAAAGATATAGCAGCAGCGAATATATTTATGGAACGGAGCCAAATCTTTTTTTAAAAGATTTTATCAGCGCAAATAAACCCGGGAAATTACTACTACCTGGCGATGGTGAAGGCCGAAATGCAGTTTTTGCAGCAAAATCTGATTGGCATGTTACGGCTTTTGATTCAAGTGCTATAGCCAGAAAGAAAGCCCTTAGACTTGCCCAAAAAAATAATGTTTCGATTTTTTATGATGTATGCTCTGTAGATGATTTTGAGTCAGATCAAAAATTTGATTTGATCTCAATTATATTTTTACATTTAATGCCAGAAACAAGAAAAGCATTTCATAAAAACATTTTGGAGTATTTGAATGTTGGCGGGCATATATTGTTAGAAGTTTTTGCCAAAGAACAAATTCATAATAAATCTGGTGGCCCTAAAAATTTGGATATGCTTTATTCAATAGATGAGTTGAAAAAAGATTTTGATGGGCTTAAAATTAAAATATTAGAAAAAACTACTACATACCTGGCAGAAGGCACTCACCACAGAGGAGAAGCTAATGTAATTCGCCTTTTGGCATCAAAAAGTTAATATTTTTTAAATGTTTGGGAATTGGATTATGAATTAAAAATCAATTTATTAATTGACATCCCAATTCATAATTCATAACTTTATGCTATTCTGCAATATAGTTTTTAACCAATAAAATTGGAGGTTTTATGCCAGACAATGTTTATAAAATTATTGAGCTTGTAGGTACCAGTACAGAATCATGGGAAAAAGCTGCTGCCAATGCAGTTAAAAAAGCATCTGAAAGTTTACGAGACCTTCGTATTGCTGAAATTTCCCAATTAGACATGCAAATTGGAGATGGCAAAATTGAGGCTTACAGGGCAAAAGTTAAAGTATCTTTTAAGTACGAAGGACACCATTAAATCTTAAAGGTGCATTAGGGATTCTCTAATGTATCTTTATTTTTTTATGAATTGTTTGTGAATAATATTTTTTAAACTTTTCAAGTTTTACTGGTTTACCATGGCCGGGCAGAAATAACCTACATTTTGTACTAAGAAGCAACTCCCAGGTTTTATAAAGCGTTTCAACATCATCAGCAAAAGGTGGAAAAATTTTGGATTTAAAAATTCCAAATAATGTATCCCCTACAATCGCTAATTCATTATCAATAATTAAACTTACCGAACCAATCGTATGTCCGGGAGTATGGATGATTTTTAGATTTTTATTTTCGTCCAATAATTGGAATCCATCTATTATTACATCAGGTAAAGCGGGTTGATATTTCCCAATTGAACTTGCAAAACGATTGCCCGAATTAGATATCAGTTTAAACAACCACGAAGTTCCTTTGGGTAAGCGGGTAAAACCTTTTTTTACCCATTCGGCCTCGTTTGCATGAACAACTAACTGTGCATTAAAGTCTTTTTTTATACGATTCGAATTGCCGGCATGGTCATAATGGGTGTGGGTTAATAAGTGATAATGGATCATTGGATCGGAGCCTAAAATAATTTTTATTTGCTTATTTAATTTACGATAACTTTTTTCAACACCGCTATCTACAAGGATATTAATTCCATCTTTTTGGATAAGATAGCAGTTGGTCATACCCGCTAAAATAATATGTACTTTTGTGCCTTTGGAAGATTTAAGGATCATAATTTAGGATTCAAATAAAAATTTTTCAGGATTTTGTTTTAAAAGCAGCTTTTTATATTCGCCAAGACGGTTAACAAATTTTTTATGATTTTTTTTAAAATCCC
>JBKHIH010000001.1:0-113856 GCA_046538755.1 Thiohalospira sp. | reverse complement strand
TAGTTATAGTCTATATTTTAGAAGATTTTACCAACTATTTTTCAGTATTATGCCCTTTTTAACAACCTCTAGAAATTCTGACATGATCATTGCTGTTGCCCCCCAAATCACTAATTCTTTAGGTTTATAAATAGGTGCGGTAAAGGCCAGATCCCCATAATGAAATTCCTGTAAAGTGCAGTTTTTAGGATTAAGTAAGTCTGAAAGAGGAATTTCAATAATTTTTTCTACTTCATTTGGGTCCCGCTTAAATTTTGGAGCTGTTTCATAAAAACCAACAAAAGGAAGCACATAAAAGTTACTTACAGGAATATGAAGTGGAGTTAACTTTCCCAAAACACTAACTTTTTCCGGTATTATTCCTATTTCCTCTTTACTTTCTCTCAAAGCTGTTTGTTCAAGGTTTTGGTCCCCGGGCTCAAATTTCCCTCCGGGAAAAGATATTTGGCCACTGTGTGCCCCTTCATATTCGGTTCGTTTAATACAAACAGTATATAATTGTTTGTTTTTTGGGAATAATAGGATTAAAACGCCTGCATTACGTCTTTTGGCAGAAGTTTTAAAATGCCTGCGGACATTTGGAGCCATCTTTTCCTGAGCCGGCTCACCAGGGAGTTCTCTCTTAAACTCTTCTTTAAGCTGATTAAAAAAATCTGAATACATTAATATTAAAAACTGTGCTTCTCTCTAATTATTATAAAATCATTCGAAATTTTATTTTCTAAATTTTCTAATAAATTCTTCGACTTCAGGTACTCCGCCCTGATAAATTAAATATCCGTTATAAGGCTCTTTACGTGTAATTTCATCATTTACAGGAGTTAACATGATCTCTTTCACTTTTTGTGGGTCATCGGTTTGGCCAAGCGCCCAACCCAGTTTAATATAAGCAATTTCGGGCAACATATTTTCTGCAGGGATTACACCTTTATCCATTAAATCCCTCCCTGTATCGTAAACAAACATATGTACATAGCCCCAAAGCGTTTGAACTGTCATGTAAATATGTACACCTTTTTGTGTAGCACGTTCAATAGCATCATACAAAGGTTTATTTACATGGCCCAGTCCTGTTCCTGCAATTACAATTCCTTTATAACCATTATCAACCAACATATCAATAATATCAGGTTGCATGTTGGGATAATAATAAACAATAGTAACTTTTTCTTCAAAGAAAGGTAAAATAGTAGCTTTTTTATCTTTTCTTCTGGGATTATAATCTTTTTTAATAGGCTTAACTTCTCCCCATTTAACCGTTGCTAAAGGTACATCACCAACAGTACGAAACGTTGACCGGTACGAAGAATGCATTTTTCTAACCCTTGTACCACGATGCAAGAATCCATATTCGTCAGATGTTGGGCCAAACATGCAAACCATAACTTCAGCGATATCTGAGTGTGCAGCTGTATAAGCTGCATGAATTAAATTTAGCGCTGCATCAGATGATGGGCGGTCTGATGATCGTTGCGAACCAACCAATACAATGGGTACCGGCGAGTTCTGAACCATAAAAGTTAATGCGGCAGCAGTATGTCCTAAAGTATCTGTTCCATGCCCGATAATTATTCCGTCAATCCCTTTTTCAATTTCTTTGCCAATGGCAATTGCTAATGCTTTATATTGCTCAGGCCCCATATTTTCACTAAAAACTGCAAAAAGTTTTTCGGTAGTAAGGTTACATATATCAGCCAGTTCAGGAACAGCTCCGTATAGCTCGCCAGGAGAGAATGCAGGAATAACAGCTCCTGTTCTGTAATCTAATCGTGATGCAATGGTTCCTCCCGTACCAAAAAGTTTTACATTACGTTTATCTTTTGAGTAAGGAAATTCTTTTTCCGGGATTTTATAATTGGCTTTTTGATATCCAGTCTCTTTCATGTCGGTAATTGTTTTAATATCGATACCAATATTGTAACCGGTAGCAATCTTTAAAACAATGTGTTGGTCATCATCATTCTCTGATCTGGGTAATACGGTGCCCTGAAAAGTTCCTCTTGTTGTTTTTATATTGGTTTGTCCCCAAACTCGTACATTATATTTTTTTAAAACTTCTAATGCTTTGCCTTTATATCCTTGAAAAATATCTTCGCTCATTTGATTTTATTTTATTCGTTTAAAATGATATTAATTTTGTTCTATGGCTTTTGCTAATTTATTAGGAGCAATATTTCCAATAGCAGTTTTTTGAAGTTCGCCCATAATCCAGTTTACTGCCACAAGATCATTTTTTGATTGTTTTATTTCTTTAAATTTTTGTTTTAAAAATGGGATTTTTGATAAAATCTCTTCATTGGGCAGTGGTTTAAAATGGATGCTTGTTAGTATTGACTCAAAATCCATTTTGGGATATTGATAAATGATTGGGAGCATTTTTTTGCTTAAGTGAATTTCCAGTTTTTTATCTTTTAAGAATTTAAAAAGGTCATAAATTTTTGAATATTCGAAGGTGTTGGATGATTTATAATGCCCTTCAACAAATTTTAGCCTGTGTCCGATAAATGTTCCAATAAATTTTGGTTCAATTTTTAAGTCTAGTACAATCTTTTCAATTAAGGGATATAAATTATTTCTTAAAATATATTTATAAGTATCTTCAGGGATATCCCATTTTTTCATTTGATTATAGCGATCCACCACTTCAGTAGGTAGATTTTTTCTCAGTTTTTCGATATAATCATTTGCTAATGGAATAGGAGCAGAATCGGTATCTGGGTACATTCGGTCGGCCCCGGGCAATACACGTTCAAAAATTGTTGTCCCATCATGAAATGACTTACGGGTTTCGTTAGGAACTCCTTCGAAAGCCATTTGGCATCGTTCTTCAATCGTTTCCAGTGCTGTTGAAATATCTTCATCAGGTGCCCAGAAAATAATTTGTGCATCCTCCTTGTTTGCATTAAAAACAGATTTTATTTTTTCGAAATTTTCGTAAATTACTTTTGGCTCTAGTTCTTCGGAATGAACCATATTGGGTTGTTCCAGGCAAGCAATAACTTTTAAACGGCCTGAAATTTCGTCGGCAAAAATTTTTCCGGGTTGAGTAAAATGGGATAAAATAGATTTAAAGCCCGGCAGGTTTACTGCAATAATTCTGTATTTATCGATTAAACCATTGGTTATAGGTTCGTATTTTAAATCGTAATCCCGGTAATCAATCTCTTGATGTTGGATTTTCCATTTTGAATTATCTTTAATTGTTTCTTTAAGTTTTTTTCTGATATTTAATAAAGCCCATTGTCTAAAAGCTTCATTATGCGAAAGTTCAGGAATAAGTTTGTTGTATGAAACTCCTTTTATTTCTACCCTGGTTCCTCCCTCGCAACTTACATTTACATCTTCTCTTCCGGCTCCACTTCCTGTTTTAACTTTTCCGGTACTTCGGTTTAAAAAACGGATATATTCAGCGGCTTCTTTTAGTTCATCTGGTGTAAGCATGTCAGGATAAGTAACCGTTTCTATTAAAGGCATTCCCAGCCTGTCGGTTTTATAAATTCTGGTATGCCTGATATCGGAAATTTCACGGCAGGAGTCTTCTTCAATACTCAACTGTATTAACCGAACTTTTTTGTTTTTTAAAGGAATTTCTCCTTCTACTCCCAAAATGGCTGTCCGTTGAAAACCTGTTGGGATACTTCCATCTAAATACTGTTTACGGGTAATATGAACTTCTCCAACAATGTTCAGTTTACAAAGTAATGATATTTCTAATGCTTGCTCAAGGGCTTCTTTATTGATTTTAAAAGGAGGAGTATCATCTATTTCGTAGGTACATGCGGTTTCGTTATTGATACGATAAATAATTTCTTTTTTTGTTTTAAACTCCATCAATGCTGTACCGTCATATTCACCCAATTCGCTTAGTGTAGGGCGCATATGGCGGATAATTTCTGCATCATAATCATCATTACTATGATAAATGCCCGCAGGGCAACGGCAAAATAATTTCTCTTTCGTTTTTAATTGCTGATGTACTTCTAAACCTGATTTAAACCCAATGCGCTCGTAATCAGCTTTTTTTGCTTTTTTTCTGGTTACATATCCTATTTCTTTTTTTGTTTTTTCATAATTCTGTTTCGGGTCAAAAGAGGAAGAATTAGCAGATGTATTTGTTTTCATAATGTATAACTTGTTGTTTTGTAGTGTGATATATTTGTTTGAAACCAGATAAATTTGATTTCAATGCCTGTTAAATTAGTAAAAAAAATGCGAGATAAGAAATTTGTCTCGATTAGGTTGTCAAAAGCATGACTTTTCTATTCGAAACGGATGGTTTTCTCAGGACTTAATTTAGAAATGATATAGGATGGAATAACTAGCATTAATACGGTAATAGCCAGTGTTCCTAAATTTAACCCTAAAATATGCCACAGTTCTAAATTAATCGGAACAGCTTCAAGATAATAAGACGAAGGATCAAGTGCGAAAATTTGAAATTTTATTTGGATAAAACAAATGGCAATTCCTATGATATTACCCCATAATAATCCTTTGGAAATTAAAAATGCCGATTGGTATAAAAATATTTTTCTTATAGACCAGTTTTTTGTGCCCATGGCTTTTAATATTCCAATCATATTGGTACGTTCAAGAATGATGATTAATAATCCTGAAACCATGTTGAATCCTGCAACAACAGTCATTAATATTAATATAATCCATACATTCATATCAGTTAAATTAAGCCAATCGAACATTTGTGGATATTTTTCTTTAATGCTTTGTACTTTTAATTTTGCACCACTGGGATCAAAATGAAATCCTACAATATCCCGAATGTCTTTAGTTATTTTTTCCATTCGTGAAAATTCGTCAATAATTACTTCGTAACCACTGATCTGGTATTTTTCCCAGTTATTTAAGCGTTGAATATGTCCTAAATCCACTAAAACAAATTTTTCGTCAAATTCAGCTAAGCTGGTATTATAAATACCCGAAATGGAGAAAACTCTCATTCTTGGGGGATCCTGGATAAAATAGGCTGCAATTTTATCGCCTGGTTTTAATTTAAGTAAATTAGCAATGTGTTCTGAAATAATAATTTGGTTAGTTCTTGAAGTGTCATTTACCCTGAAAGTTTCTCCGGCAACCATGCTGCGTTCAAAAAACGACCAGTCAAAATCTGAAGCTACACCCTTTAGAACTACACCATGAATATCTTCCGATTTTGTTTTTATAATTCCGGCTTTAATCCCAAATTGTTGAATTTGTTTAACTCCTTTTAAGTTTTTAACATCTTCAAAAAAGGGTTGGTCTTTATTTATAGGTACTGTTTCATAGGAGATATTGGTGTCGTAATTGATAATTTGAATGTGTGATCCAAAGCCTATTAATTTATTGCTTATTTCTGTTTTAAAACCTGATGCAATAGCTACAGCCAGAATCATTACAGCAAGACCTAAAGAAATACCTATTACAGCAATTGTAACAATAGGTTGCGAAATGCCCTTTTTTTCTTTTTTTTCTGTTAATAATCGTTTGGCAATAAAAAACTCGGTATTCAAAATGCTGGATTTTTATTTTTCACAAACGTACATAATGTTTTTTATGAAAACAATACACAAACTTCATAAAAAACATTTTGGGACTTGCCTGCCGAAACCAAAGAGTAGGCAGGGTTCCCTACTATGACTTATATTTTTGCAATTTTAAAACAAAAATATAAGTTTTATAGAGGAAATGTAGTAAAATTAAAAATTAAAAAAAATAACCTTAATTGGTTAAAATAATTATTTTGATTTTTAGGTATTAATGTTAAAGTTTAGTATTTGAGAAGAAAATTATTAATTTAGGGCTTTTAATCTAACCATAGACAATGAAAAATGCATTTTATTTATTGATTTGTATTGTTTTGTGTAATTTGCAAAGTTGTAGCAATCATAAAATTTCCAGTCAAAAATTGAAAATAAAAACAGGAGCTGAGCAAACCGAAAAGTATATTCCCTTTTTACAAGATAAAAAAGTGGCTGTAGTAGCAAACCATAGTACTGTTATTAACGGTACTCATCTTGTAGATTCACTATTGGCTTTAGGAATTGATGTTAAAAAAATTTTTAGCCCCGAGCATGGTTTTAGAGGAATTGCCGATGCTGGTGAATTGGTAGATGACGATATAGATAATAAAACAGGTTTGCAAGTTGTATCATTATATGGAAGTAGTAAAAAACCTTTAGCAAAAGATCTTAAAAATATTGATGTGGTAGTTTTCGATTTACAAGATGTTGGAGTTAGATTCTACACTTACATTTCAACCATGCACTATGTAATGGAAGCCTGTGCCGAAAATAAAGTGGAAATGGTTATTTTAGACAGGCCTAACCCTAATGGTTTTTATATTGACGGGCCTGTATTAGATTCTGTTTATCAATCTTTTGTTGGTATGCATCCTGTTCCTATTGTTCATGGTATGACCATTGCTGAATTTGCACAAATGATAAATGGCGAAGGTTGGTTAAAAAACGGGTTGAAATGTAATTTAAGTTTTATTGCATGCGATAATTATACGCATGATTCTTTGTATCAAATATCGACACCTCCCTCTCCAAATTTACAAAATATGCTTGCTATTTATCTTTACCCTTCATTAGGGTTTTTTGAAGGTACAGCCTTAAATGTTGGACGTGGAACCGATTTCCCTTTTCAGGTTTTTGGAAGCCCTGAACTTCAAAATGCAGAATTTTCGTATACGCCTAAAAGCATGAATGGGTCAAGTAAAAACCCAAAGCATAAAAACCAAAAATGTTATGGAGTAGATTTACGAAATATTGATATTAAGCAATTGGTTGCTTTAAGAAAGATTAATCTTGAGTGGCTGATTTTTGGATATCAAAATTCGGCTGATAAAGAAAATTTTTTTAACACCTTTTTTTATAATATTTCAGGGACTTCTACATTGAATAAACAAATCGAAAAAGGTTTTTCAGCAGCAGAAATCCGCGAAAGCTGGGAGCCAGGGCTTGAAGAGTTTCAGAAAATAAGAGAAAAATATTTGATTTACCCTGATTTTGAAAAATAAAAAAATCCGAAGATTAAAACTTCGGATTTGTATTATTTGGTTTGAACTATTTAAATTGTTCTTCCGGGATATGCTTTTAATGCGGCTTCCAGCGTTTCCATAGCATTGGCTAAATCCTCCTTTTTCAGCACATAAGCTATTCTCACTTCCTGTTTTCCTAATCCTGGTGTTGCATAAAATCCTGAGGCAGGAGCCATCATTACAGTTTGTTTTTTATAATCAAATTCACTTAAAATCCATTGAGCAAATTTATCGGTATCATCAACTGGTAACTTAACCACGGTATAAAAAGCTCCTTTGGGTTTTGGGCATACTACTCCATCTATTTTATTTAAAGCATCTACCATAAAATTTCTTCGTTCGATATATTCGTTGTATACCTCATCAAAATATTCACTGGAAGTGTTTAGTGCAGCTTCGCCTGCCCATTGTCCGAATGATGGTGGGCATAGCCGGGCCTGGGCAAATTTCATGGCTGTTGCAATTACTTCCTTATTTTTTGTTACCATAGCACCAACGCGTGCACCACACATACTGTATCTTTTCGAAACAGAATCCATCATAATTACATTATTCTCAATGCCTTTCAGGTGCATAGCAGAAAAATGGGTATTGCCATCATAACAAAATTCTCGGTAAACTTCGTCAGAGAATAAGTATAAATCGTATTTTTCAATTAATTTCTGTAACTGTTTTAACTCTGATTCTGAATATAAATATCCGGTAGGATTATTGGGGTTGCAAATAACAATCCCTTTGGTTTTTGGTGTAATTAGTTTTTCAAATTCTTCGATTGGTGGTAAAGCAAAATCATTTTCAATCGATGATGTAATGGGTTTTACCACAACTCCTGCTGAAACAGCAAAGCCGTTGTAATTTGCATAAAATGGTTCGGGAATAATAACTTCATCACCCGGGTTTAAAGTTGATAAGAAGGCAAATGTTATAGCCTCAGAACCACCTGTTGTGATCAACATTTCTGTGTGATCTACATCAATATTTACTCCCTGGTAATATTTAGCTAAACCTTTACGGTATGATTCGTTTCCTGCCGAATGGCTGTATTCAATAACTTTTGCTGTAATATTTTTAACTGCATCTAAGGCAACTTCAGGGGTTGGTATATCGGGTTGTCCAATATTTAGATGATAAACTTTGTGTCCTTTGCGTTTTGCTTCTTCTGCATATGGCACCAATTTTCGTATGGGCGATGCAGGCATTTGTTTTCCTTTATCTGATATTTGTGGCATAATAAATTTATTTTATACTGATTAATTATTTATTGGTTTCGTCGGGTTTTTGTACAGCACCGGTAATTTTAAGTGTTACGGGCGATGTTTTGGCATTGGAATATACTCTTATTGTTTTTGTAAAGCTACCTATAATACGGGTATTGTATTTTACAACAATGGTTCCCTCTTTACCTTTTTTAATAGGCTCTTTAGGCCATGTCGGTGTTGTACATCCGCACGCAGCTCTTACATTTGTTAACAACAGGGGTTCATTGCCTGTATTTTTGAAAGTAAACTCACAGGTCCCATCACCCATGTATTTTATCTTACCATAATCATGTGTTGTTTTTTCAAAATAAATTTCGGGTAAATCTTTAGTGTCCTGATTTGTGTTGATTTCTTCTTGA
The DNA here is from genome assembly GCA_046538755.1 of Thiohalospira sp. Lineage (GTDB taxonomy): Bacteria > Bacteroidota > Bacteroidia > Bacteroidales > UBA12077 > UBA12077. Next base: position 105,199 of record JBKHIH010000001.1, on the reverse strand, counting down.
GAATATACTACTAAAGCTGTTAGACTAATAACAAGAAAGGATAATATCATTTTTTTCATAATAATGAAATTTTAATTAGAGTACAAATTTACTTTTTATTAGCAAAATTAAACATGTTATTAAAAAGGATTTTGTGAATTAATTTATATTTTTACAGACTTTTCAAAATAACATTAGTTTAAACCTAAATATTGTATTTTTAAAATGGATATTCCCGCAAAATATGATCCTTCGTTAACCGAGAGTAAATGGTATAAGTATTGGATGGATAATCGTTTTTTTAATTCTGAACCGGATGAAAGAGAACCCTACACAATTGTAATACCTCCACCAAATGTAACTGGAGTATTACATATGGGACATATGCTAAACAATACTATTCAGGATATTTTGGTTCGGCGTGCACGAATGGAAGGTAAAAATGCTTGTTGGGTTCCGGGTACAGACCATGCTTCTATTGCTACAGAAGCAAAAGTAGTTGCTAAATTAAAAGACGAAGGAATAGATAAAAACACTTTAACGCGCGAAGAATTTTTAAATCATGCCTGGGAATGGAAAGAAAAACATGGTGGAATTATTCTTGAACAGTTAAAGAAACTTGGAGCATCGTGCGATTGGGAACGCACAAAATTTACCATGGATGACGATATGTCCGAGAGTGTGATTAAAGTTTTTGTTGATTTGTACAATAAAGGTTTAATTTACCGTGGTGTACGAATGGTTAATTGGGACCCTGTAGCCAAAACTGCTGTTTCCGACGAAGAGGTAAATTATAAAGAAGTAAACTCAAAATTATATTATATTAGATATAAAATCGATGGTAGCGATGGATACGTAACCATTGCAACAACCCGTCCTGAAACAATTTTAGGCGATACTGCCGTTTGTGTGCACCCCAACGACGAGCGGTTTAAACATCTACATAATATGAAGGTGCTTGTTCCATTAGTGAATCGTTCGGTACCCATTATTTTAGATGAATACGTTGATAAAGAGTTTGGAACAGGAGCCCTTAAAATTACTCCGGCTCATGATATTAATGATTATGAAATTGGAGATAAACATCAACTGGAAAGTATCGATATTTTTAATGACGATGGTACTTTAAATGAAAGTGCACAGCTTTATGTTGGCGAAGACCGTTTTGTTGTTCGCGAAAAAATTGTTAAAGATTTAGAAAAAGAAGGACACATTTTAAAAGTTGAAGATTATATAAATAAGGTTGGATACTCTGAACGTACTGATGCTGTTATTGAGCCGAAATTATCGATGCAATGGTTTTGCAAAATGGACGAAATGGCAAAACCAGCACTTGATAATGTAATGAATGATAATATCCAATTCCACCCTAAAAAGTTTAAAAACACCTATAAACATTGGATGGAAAATGTAAAAGACTGGTGTGTGTCGAGACAACTTTGGTGGGGGCATCGGATACCGGCTTATTATTTACCCGAGGGCGGATTTGTTGTTGCAGAAACTGCCCAAAAAGCTTTAGAATTAGCTAAAAAGAAAACAGAAAATAAAAACCTGTCATTAAATGATTTACGACAGGATGAAGATGTTTTGGATACCTGGTTTTCATCGTGGCTGTGGCCAATTTCTGTTTTTAATGGTATAAACGAGCCCGATAATAAAGATTACAATTATTATTATCCAACCGACGATTTGGTTACCGCTCCGGAAATATTATTTTTCTGGGTTGCTCGTATGATTATGGCAGGATACGAATATAAAGGAGAAAAACCTTTTAAAAATGTTTACTTAACAGGTATTGTTCGTGATCATTTACGCCGAAAAATGTCAAAATCATTAGGTAATTCGCCAGACCCAATAGAGTTAATGGAAAAATACGGGGCAGATGGTGTACGTGTTGGAATGCTATTATGTTCGCCAGCTGGTGGGGATTTGCTTTTCGATGAAAGTTTAACCGAGCAGGGACGAAATTTCGGGAATAAAATTTGGAATGCTTTCCGTTTGGTTAAAAGTTGGAAAGTGGATGAAAAGGCCGAACAACCAGAATATGCTCAAAAGTCTATTGAGTGGTTTAAGCACAGGCTAAATGCTGAAATTGATAATATCAACGATTTATACGAAAAGTATCGGTTATCTGATGCTTTAATGGCGGTTTATAAACTTTTCTGGGACGAATTTTCAGCCTGGTATTTAGAATTGGTGAAACCGGCCTATCAAAAACCAATCGATAGAAAAACTTATAACCAAACACTTGAATTTTTTGATGTCTTATTAAAATTATTGCATCCGTTTATGCCGTTTATTACCGAAGAAATTTGGCAGTTAATGGAGAAAAGAAATCCAGGAGAAAGTATTATGGTTGAAAAAATGCCTTTTGTTCAACCTTATGATGATAATATTATTGAATCATTCGAATTTGTTAAAGAAATAATTTCTTCGGTTCGAAATATCCGAAACGAAAATAATTTGCCACAAAAAGAACTTTTACCATTAAAAGTTAACGGTAAATATGAAAATGATTACAATTCATGTATTGTAAAAATGGCAAATCTTTCTAAAATAGAATCTACTGGCCGGAAAATTGACGGTGCTGTTTCGTTTATGGTAAAATCTGCCGAATTTTATATTGAACTGGGCGATTTAGTTGATGTTGAAGAAGAAATCAATAAACTAAACGAAGAATTAGAATATCAAAAAGGATTTTTGAATGCCGTAATGAAAAAGCTGAATAATGAAAGGTTTGTTCAAAATGCACCTGAAAAAGTGGTAAATATTGAAAAACAAAAAAGAGCTGATGCAGAAGCTAAGATCAAAGTATTAGAAGACCGATTAGCAAGTTTAGAAAAATCCTAACATCTATATTGATTATCAGTGGATAATCAAAATTGTATTTTATAACATATTTAAAAAGGACTACAAACTATTGATATTTAAACTTTTCTCAGTAGTTTAGTAGTCCTTTTTTCACCATTAAAAGAGACCGATATGAAAGAACTAGAAATTAGAATGAATCCGAACCCATTGGTTCAGTTTTTAAAGAAACCTGCCTCGGAATTTACCCGGCAGGATATTATCTATTTTATTGAAGAGAATGAGATTGAAATGATCAATTTCAGATATGTTGGAGAAGACGGAAAACTAAAATCGTTAAATTTTGTAATTAACAGCAAGCAACATTTAGAAGATTTGCTTTCTACAGGCGAAAGAGTTGATGGTTCCAGCCTATTTTCTTATATCGAAGCCGGTTCAAGTGATTTATACGTTATTCCACGTTTTAAAACAGCTTTTGTAAATCCTTTTTCTGAGTTCCCAACATTGGATATTTTGTGTAGTTTTTATAATCGCGATGGTGAACCTCTGGAAAGTGCACCTGAACACATTCTTCGTAAAGCGATTGAGCAGTTTAGAAAATCTACAGGATATGATTTTAAAGCGATGGGCGAACTGGAATATTATATTGTTAGCGAGGTTGATGAACTCTATCCTGCAACCGACCAGAAAGGTTATCATGAATCTCCTCCTTTTACAAAATTTGGACATATCCGTAAAGAAGCATTAAGCCTTATTTCACAATGTGGTGGCCAAATAAAATATGGACATTCCGAAGTGGGTAATTTTGAAAGTGGAGATCAGCTTTACGAACAACAAGAAATTGAGTTCTTACCTGTTGACCCACAAGATGCTGTTGATCAACTTGTAATTTCTAAATGGATTTTACGAATGTTAGGCAATGAATATGGAGTGAATATTAGTTTTGCGCCTAAAATTACTGTAGGTAAAGCAGGTAGCGGAATGCATATCCATATGTTACTTGAAAAAGATGGTAAAAATATCATGGTTGAAGGAAATGGATTAAGCGATACAGCAAAGAAAATGATTGCCGGTATTTTAGATCTAGCCGCTCCATTAACTGCTTTTGGAAATACAATTCCAACATCATATTTGAGATTAGTTCCTCATCAGGAAGCGCCAACCAATATATGCTGGGGCGATAGTAACCGTTCTGTGCTTGTTCGTGTACCTCTTGGATGGATTGCAGATACAAGCATGATTAAAGATGCTAACCCGCAAGAAACAGGAGAAATTCCTTATGTGCCAGGAAAACAAACCGTAGAATTGCGCTCGGGCGATGGATCTGCTAACCTTTATCATTTTATGGCTGGTATCATTGTAGCTGCTCAACATGGCTTAGAAATGCCTAATGCATTAGAAATGGCAGAAAAATTGTATATGAACGTTAATATTTTTGACGAAAAACATAAAGATAAACTGGCTAAATTAGAATTCTTGCCACAATCATGCTGGGAATCAGCTGAAAGGCTGGTTGAAAAACGTCAATTTTTTGAAAAAAATGGCATTTTTCCTGCGGGCTTAATTGACCAAACGGCCGAAAAATTGAAATCGTTTAACGATAAAGATTTAAGTGAACGTTTGTATGGCAAAGCAGAAGAGTTAAGAGAATTGGTAATGAAGTATTTACATTGTCAGTAAAGAAATGTTGTAATAATATTTAAAAGCACATCTAACATACAGGTGTGCTTTTTTTAATTCAGTATATCATCAAATTAAATATCCTCCTGGTAATCCAAAACAAAAATTTTTCGGGATATTTCTCTGGTGTCAGCTTTTAATTTATTATAATAATTTTACGGAGCAAGTCTTCTTAATTTCCAATCATTGTCGTCTAAATAATATTCAATGCGGTCGTGTAATCTATTTGCCCGTCCCTGCCAAAATTCAAATGTATAAGGAATAAGTATAAACCCACCCCAATGATCGGGCCTTTCTGGGGGTTTACCTTCAAACTTTTTTTCATAATCGGCTTGTAGTTTTTCCAGATATTCGCGATTAGGAATTTCTTTACTTTGAGGTGATGCCCAGGCACCAATTCTTCGTTTGGCAGGCCTTGTAAGATAATAGCTGTCTGAAATTTCTTTGGATGTTTTTTCTATTCTTCCTTCAATGCGGATTTGTTTTTCCAGTTCGGGCCAGAAAAAAAGCATACTACCATAAGGATTTTCGGCTAATTGATGGCCTTTCTTACTTTTATAGTTAGTGAAAAATATAAATCCACCGTTTTGTATCTCTTTTAGCAGAACAATACGATTCGATGGCTGTAAATTTTTACCTGCTGTTGCCAGCGAAAAAGCAGTAGGATCAATAACGCCCGACTTTATGGCTTCGTCCATCCAAAGCGTAAATTCTTTAAAAGGGTCGGGATGTACAATTTTTTTACTTAGCTTTTTTTTCTTGTACTCGTTTCTAATTTTATCATATTTTTTTATCATAGCTGGGGTGTGTTTGTTAACTAGTTTTATCAAGTTGTGCATTGTTTATACTGGCATTGAGTTCAAATCCCAGAATTAATGCAAAAGAGTTAAAATATAACCACAATAATATAACCATTAATGTTCCGATGGAACCATATAATTTATTATACTGGCCAAAATTATTTACAAAATACGAAAAACCGAGCGAAGTTAAAAGTGCTAAAATGGTTGCAAGGGTAGATCCGGCAGAAATAAATTTCCATTCTGTTTTTTTTGCCGGTGCAAAATAGTAAAGAAAAGAAATAGTGAAAAAAAAGAGTGCGATTACAACCAGCCATTTTCCAAAAGTAATAAGATAAAAAGTAATATCCATTTCAAGTATCTCCAGTTCTACTAATTTTGATAAAACAGCCTGCCCAAAAATAATAAGCGAAACCGAAATAGTAACTAATATAAATGTAACAAAAACCAAAAAGGTTGAAACCATGCGTGTTGCAGTCCAGTTTCGGGTGTCAATGTTGTGGTAAGTGTTGTTAAATGCCTGTATTAGAGCATGTACTGCACTAGTAGAAAAGAATAAACTGGCAAGTGCTCCAAAAGATAATATACCTCCCTTTTTTATAGTTAAAGTAGAAACTAAAGTAGATTCTAAATATCGATAAGCATTGTCGGGTAAAAATTCACGTATTAATTGTAAAATCTCAGTTTGCATATTTTCTATAGGTATAAATGGAATAAGTGTAAATAAAAAGAGCAGGGTAGGAAATATAGCCAGCGCAAAATTAAATGCAATGGCCGAAGCACGGGTTGCTAAATAGCCGTTTTTTATACCCGATAAAAAGAATTTTACTACATAATAAACAGGAACCTTATTAAATCCGGGAATTGAAATTACCCTGGCTTTATGGATGAAATGCTGAATTTTTTGATCGAAAAACTTATATTTTGTTTTTTCAGACTGAGACATTATAAAAAAACTATTTAATGATTATGTAAATTAAATAGCTTTTAAACTCATATCCAAACTTTTTATTTGGTGGGTTAAGGCCCCTACTGAAATATAGTCGACTCCGGATTCGGCATATGCTCTTATGGTTTTTAATGTAATGCCGCCCGAAGATTCGGTTTCAAAACGCCCATTTATAATTTTTACAGCTTGTTTGGTTTGTTCAGGAGTAAAGTTGTCGAACATTATTCTTTGTACACCGCCTATTTCAAGCACTTCATTTAATTCATCAATATTTCTAACTTCAATCTCAATTTTTAAATTTTTCTTTATTTTTTTTAAATAATCGTTGGTTTTTTTTATGGCTGGTTTTATTCCGCCGGCAAAATCAATATGATTATCTTTTAGCATAATCATATCATAAAGCCCCATGCGGTGATTTTCACCACCGCCAATTTTTACAGCCATTTTTTCTAAATACCTAAAGCCTGGCGTAGTTTTTCGAGTGTCTAATATTTTTGCTTTTGTTCCTGCGATTTTTTTTACATATTGGCTGGTAACAGTGGCAATACCGCTCATGCGCTGCATTATGTTTAAAACAAGCCTTTCTGACTGCAAAATGGAATGAATTTTTCCTTCAATGATAAAAGCCCTGTCACCTGGATTAATATTACTCCCGTCGAAAAGAAATTGTTCAAATTTTAAATGAGGGTCTATCTCATTAAAAATTTTTTTGGCAACTTCCATTCCCGCTAAAATACCCTCTTCCTTAATTAGTAGTTGGGCTTTGCCTGTTGCATTTTCGGGAATACAGGAAAGAGATGAATGGTCTCCGTCTCCTATATCTTCTACAATTGCATTTTTGATGATGTTTTCAAGAAATGGGTTATTCATTTTCCGTTTCAATTCTAAGTTGATGGATAAATGGTTTATCGTTTTTTAGTTTGATTAATATATAAACACGGAATGTGCCATTAAAGGTAACCAATTTACCAATGGCATATTTTGATTCTTCTTTTCCTCCCTGATGCACAAATTCAAAGCTTTTTGGATAGTGTTCTGCAAAAAAGTTATCGACAATTTGTTTGGCTTGTACTTTGCTATATACATCTTCTTTGTCAAGAATTACCAGTTCAATGGTATTGTTAAAATAACGCGAAAGTTCATCAGCATTGCCTACTTTAAAAGCAATGGCTATATCGCTAGGTATTTCCTTGTTAAGTGAAAATGAACCCAGATTGAATAATAAGGTAAATGTTATTATGAAAGGTATCGCTTTTTTTAAGGTTTTCATTTTAAATTATCTTAAGTTTGCCATATTAGCATCGCAAAAATCGAACCATAAATGTATTATTATTTTGAAATTTTATTTTCGAAAATTGTATTTTGTTTTTAAAAATATAAAAAAATGATTTGATACCCAATTAACCTGATGAATTCATAAATCTTATGAATGAATCAAATAATTATAATTGCCGGTACCAAAATTAAGATTTTCATTCAATAAAAAATAATTATACGAAATGAAACATCCATGAGAATAGAGTTCACACATACGAGCATGATTATTTTGGATGTCCGCCGGAGGGATTTGTGGGAAGCTTAAGCGGGAGACACCGGCAACAAAAAAGATTATTGAAATTTAGAGTTGTAAATCGCAGAACTAAGCGCTAGCGTTCTCATGACCGAAGGAAATAAAAACAATTGTTTAAACAAGATAGATTCTAATGAAAGTTAAACTTTTAATGGTTGGCAAAACCGCTCAGGATTATTTAATAAAAGCTTTTGACGATTACCAGCGGCGGATTGTTCACTATCTGCCTTACGAAACGAAAGTAATCCCTGATCTTAAAAATACAAAGAAACTTACAACAGAGCAGATAAAGTTAAAAGAAGGCGATATAATTCTTAATCAAATTCAGAACTCTGATTTTGTTGTGTTATTAGATGAAAAAGGGAAAGAATTTTCTTCGGTTGGTTTTGCCCGTTGGATTGAAAAACAAATGATATCGGGATTGAAAAATATGGTTTTTGTAATTGGTGGAGCCTATGGGTTTTCCGACAATGTTTATCAACGGAGTAATATAAAATTTTCTTTATCGAAAATGACTTTTTCTCATCAAATGGTGCGGTTAATATTTGTTGAGCAATTATACAGGGCTATGACAATTTTAAAAGGAGAGCCATATCATCATCAATAAAAATCATTAAATTTATAACCTGTTGTTTATTTGTTAAAAATGGCTCTGTTTTTGAGGTTAATAGTTTACTATGGAAATATATAATAATATCAAAAGAAATAAATATTTTTTGTCAACGCTGATTTCATTGTGTTTTGCTATTATTTTTAATGCAAATATTCGTTATGAGGCTCAAGAGACAAGAGAACATAAAAATTTTCAATCTGTTATTAATAATAAATTAAAACAGGTAGATCAATATCTTAATTCTTTCGAAAATAAAATTGATAGCATATCATTAAAGGATTTAATGGCTTCTGATGATTTTATTCCTGCCAATTTCTTTGAAAATGAAGGAATTGTTTTTCTTGGATATATGAACGATACCTTGCAATATTGGTCGGATAACCTGGTTCCGGTAGAAAATATTAAACCTGCTAACAAACTATATAATTCATTGGTACAACTCGAAAATGGATGGTATATTTCTAAATATAAGCAAATAGGAGATGTAGAAATTTTTGGTTTGGTATTAATCAAAAATCAATACTCTTATTCCAATAATTTTATAAAAAATGATTTTCATAAAGCTTACGGCTTATCATCTGATTATATAATATCGGCAAACCCTGATTATGGTTTTCAGGTAATGAACCAAAATGGCGAATTTCTATTTTCATTAATTTTAAAATCAAATTACGGATACAATAAAACTGCGGTTTTCTTTTCATCCTTTTTTTATTTTTTAGCAATCCTTTTTTCTTTTTTTATTATTTATCAGTTTATTCACAGGATTTCATCCACCGGCAAAAGGCGGTTTGCCCTCGTTGCAATTGCTTTTGTTCTGCTTTTAGGGCGTTACTTAATGATTAAATTTAAGTTTCCGGCAGTTTTTAATCACCTCGAATTGTTTCAGCCTCATCAGTTTGCAATTTCTTTTTTGGTACCATCACTGGGCGATTTGTTTTTACATGCTGTAGTTATTTTATTTATTGTTTATTTAATATATAAAGAAAAAAAAATAATACTTCCTTCCGGTAAGTTTTATTTATACCTGTATTTTGGAGTTTCAACAACTGTAGCATTTGTATTTTTTCTGTTACTGCATTATTTTTTTAAAAGCCTGATTTTACACTCAAGTATTTCGTTTGATGTATATCAGTTTTTTGACCTTTCTGTTTACAGCCTGGTAGGGTTTCTTATTATTGCGTTGCTGTCGGTTGCATTATTTATATTGATTGATTGTTTTGCGCGGAATTTATTAGGGCAAATTAAAATAAATCAATTAGCATGGATATTTTTTCCACTTATCATTATTCTTTCTTTTTTAAAACAGTTTATTGATTTTAAGTTCGAAATTTTTTCCATTATATTCTTTGCTTTTTTCTACTTATTTATCTTTTATATCCGTTTAAAAAATAAGGTTTTTTCTTATGCAATTAAAATGTTCCTGCTATTACTTTTTGCTTTGTACACAGTGGTTTTTATAACCATTATAAGCCAACAAAAAGATCGTGAAACCCGAAAGGTTTTAGTAGTTAACCTGGCCAATGAACACGATCAGGTTGCCGAAATGCTTTTGGAAAGTATGGAAGAAAAAATTGTGACTGATACGGTTATTCGTGATTTGCTCACATGGCACATACAAAACGAAGGTGCAATCTTAGAATATCTGCAAATGAATTATTTTAGTGGGTATTTTCGCAAGTATGATTTGCAAATTTCTGTTTGTGATCCTAACGATGATTTAACCGTAAATTATGAAAACAGTACCGAAATTGTTCATTGTTATTCCTTTTTCGATAATTTACTTAATTCCGAAGGCAATAAATTGCAAGGAAGCAATTTTTATTTCCTGGATAATTTAAATGGGCGCATCAGTTACATGGGCAAATTGAATTATAAAAAGAAATCGTGGGAAAACGAAGTGTCTCTTTTTATATCACTTGATTCTAAATTAATAAGCCAGGAATTGGGGTATCCCGAATTATTGCTCGATAAAAAAATGAGTGGGTCGTCGGTTTTGGCTAATTATTCCTATGCTAAATATAAAAATAAAGAATTGATAACTCGTTCGGGCGAATATGCTTATCAGCTAACTTGTCCAGATGAATGGATATCTGATGAGGAGTTTTATTTTATCAGCGATAAAAAATTTGAACACCTGGTTTATAAAATAGATGATGAAACCAACATCATAATCAGCAATACAAAAATTACTTTTATTGATACCCTGGCATCGTTTTCATATATATTTGTGTTTTATTATATATTATACTCACTTACTTTTTTTATTGTTGGATTTCCGCAAAACATTCAAAGTTTCCGGTACGATTTTAAAAACAAAATTAAAATCTCAATGATTGGGTTACTTTTTCTTTCGCTGATATTAGTAGGTTCGGGGACATTGTATTACAACTTTAAACAATTTGAGCAAAACCTCTACGAAAGTATTGGCGAGAAAATACAATCGGTTCTGGTTGAGATGGAGCATAAACTTGGAGGCGAATATGAGTTGGATGATGATTATGCCGATTATCTTACTTATTTGTTAAATAAATTTTCAAGTGTTTTTTATATTGATATCAATTTATACGATACGCATGGTAATCTTTTAGCTTCATCGCGGCCACAGGTTTTTGAAAAAGGGTTGATGGGTAAAAAAATGAATGTTGATGCCTATCGAAAAATGGTTATTCATAAAATGGGTAAATATATTCATAAAGAGCGTATTGGCGAATTGACTTATTACTCGGCTTATGTTCCTTTTGTTAACGATAATAATGAATTGCTGGCTTATTTAAATCTTCCGTATTTTACTAAACAAAGTGCCTTGCGTAAAGAAATATATACCATTGTGGTTGCAGTAGTAAATATTTATTTCTTTCTGATTTTATTATCGGTTATTATTGCCATTTTTGTTTCTAATAATATTACCAAACCTCTACAACTTATACAGGAAAGGTTCAGGGCAATTGACCTTGGCAAAAAAAACGAACCTATTTATTACGATAGCCAGGATGAAATTGGCAGTTTAATTAAAGAATATAACCGCATGGTTAGCGAGCTGAGCGAAAATGCAGAAAAATTGGCAAAATCTGAGAGAGAATCGGCCTGGCGTGAAATGGCCAAACAAATTGCTCATGAAATTAAAAATCCATTAACGCCAATGAAATTATCTGTTCAATATTTACAAAAAGCCTGGAAAGAAAAAAATCCTGATTTTGACCAACGAATCGAACGGTTTTCAAACTCATTAATTAGCCAAATCAATAATTTATCGAAAATTGCCACAGAATTTTCCAATTTTGCTAAAATGCCAAGGGCAAAAGCACAAAAACTGAATATTATTAAAAAGCTGGAAGAATCGATAAGTTTATTTGAAGGGGCCAGTAATGTACAATTTGATACACAATACGATAAAAATAGAGAATTATTTGTTTATGCTGATATCGAACAGGTACTTATTGTATTTAGCAACCTTATTCAAAATGCTATACAGGCAATTCCTAATGATCGCCAGGGAGTGATTAAAATTAAGGTTGAACTAATACCGGAATTTGTAAAAATAACGATTGAAGATAATGGTGTTGGAATACCTGATGAATTAAAAGAAAAATTATTCAGGCCTAATTTTACTACTAAATCAAGTGGAATGGGGTTAGGGCTTGCCATTGTGAAAAATATTGTAGAAAATGCCGGAGGTGCTATTGGATATGATACAAGCCTAAATAATGGAACATCATTTTATGTAACATTTCCTTCATTTATATCCGAATAATTTTATTATGTTATTTAATTTTTCGTTTTTTATTTGATAAAAAGTTTTAACAATCATATAAAATATTTATATATTTGTTATATATAGGTGAGTTTAAATAAAAATTAAGGCTTTGAATCAGAAATTTTTTTTAATTATATTCTTTTTCTTTTTTGCGGTTTTTTCAGCCAAGATGTATGCACAACCCGAAATATCGGGAGTTATTAATGCTTATTCGAAAGTAGATTCCATTTTTTCTTCTAAAGACACCCTTCTGGTTGACGATCCCTCCCTTTTTGCTGCTGGCGATACGGTAATGATTTACCAGGCAAAAGGGGCCGATGTATGGATTGACGATAATAACTGGGAAACTCTTGGATCTATTTACGAATTTTATAAAATTTATTCATCCGGGAAACATGAAATTATCATTATCGACCAGGTGGTTGAAGCGGAGCAGAAGGTAGTATTAAGAGTAGCCCTGGGTAATCATTACGATGTTGGAGGGCAGGTACAGTTAATCCGTGTTCCCTCCTACAGTAATGTAAGGGTTACCGGCACCCTCACCTGCGATCCCTGGGATGGAGAAAAAGGGGGTGTACTGGTACTGTTTGCCAACGATACTATCTATCTTGAAGCCGATATCGATGTATCGAAAAAAGGATTTCGCGGTGCCGAACCTGTTTTAGGTGAAAACGATAGTCTTTGTGCGTCGGAAGATTCTGCATATTTTTATCAGTATTTTTACCCGGAGTCTTCGGATCGCGTTGGAAGAAAAGGGGAAAGCGTGGTTGAGTATAACCCGCTTTATGCCAAAGGACTTGGCCGGTGGGGAAATGCCGGCGGAGGTGGCAATGCCCGTTTTTCTGGTGGAGGCGGTGGAGGTAACGGTGCATCCGGAGGAAATGGAGGTAAAGAGGACACTATTACCTGTGGGCCTTCTCCCCCTTATTTAAATGAAACAGGTGATGGCCCTTGGGAAGGCCTGGGAGGCCTAAAGGGACAGAGTATGAATCTTTTTATTAATGATTCAACCATATACATGGGAGGAGCTGGTGGAGCAGGAACATATACTTCAGATTTGTTTGCCACCCGGGGTGGAAACGGAGGGGGTATCGTAATTATAATTGGTAAATTTTTGGTAGGGAATAATCATGATATATTTGCCGATGGAGAAGATATTACCGAAGTTGCCACTGCCTCAGGAGCTGGTGGAGGTGCAGGGGGAACCATCGTTTTTGATGTGGATTCTGTACAAGGAAAAATAGATTTATGGGTTAGTGGTGGAGATGGTGGAGATACCGAAGGGGAAAATCTTTCCGGCCCTGGAGGAGGAGGAGGAGCTGGTGTGATATCCTATGGCCGGTATTATAATAGTACAAATGTTGTATATCATCATGGACTATTTGGGGCTTCAGGATTTGTAATTGATCAACCTTCTATTGGAACATACGGAGCTACTGATGGAAATGGTGGTTTTGATAGATTAATCACAAAACTCCCTCTTACCGGATTCCTTTTTAATTCCATCAGCGAAACCCATGCCATATGTGAGGGTGATACTCCTAAACTAATCTCTGGGTCTAATCCCCGCGGAGGAGATGGGAATTATACTTATTCTTGGGAATTTAAGACAAATAATACAGACTGGTCTTCACTTCCAGATACCACTAAAGATTTACAACCCGGCCCTTTATACTCTACAACCTATTACAGACGCACAGTTGAATCGGACGGAATCGAAGATATTAGTGCCACCATAAGAATTGTGGTGCACGAAAGGATTGATGGCAATAAAATATTTCCCGATGATACGGTTTCCTGTATTGGAAACCTTGCCGATACTATAACCGGTACAAAGGTGGAAATCGGAGGCGATGGGTTTTATAACTATTTATGGCAGTCCAGTTTTGACCTGAACAACTGGAATCCCATCGATGAGCTAAACGACACCGTTTGTTTGCCCGGGGAAGTATTCGACACAACATTTATCAGGCGGGTAGTTCAATCAGGAGCCTGCTACGATACCACCCGTGTGGTTGAAATTATCGGCCTCCCTCAAATAGAAAATAATAATTTATCCGAACACCAGGAAATATGTCTTGGACAAATACCTGAAGAAATTATTGGTGAACAACCAATAAATGGTTTAGGTCCCGGAACATATAAAATATCATGGCAGGAAAGTGTCGATGGTTTAAACTGGAATACTATTGCCGATTCTTCAAGATTAAATCTTGCACCATCCAACCTGGTAGAAACTACTTATTATCGCCGTATTGTTGAATCCGATGATTGCCTGGACATAAGTGATTCTGTAAAAATTAATGTTTTGCCATTGATTGATAATAATTTAGTTACCAATGATGCTACCATACATACTTGTTATGGTACTGAACCTGAATTATTAACAGGAACAGGCCCCGAAGGCGGTGATAATGAATACCATTATCAATGGATAAAAAGTACCGATGGAAACTTGTGGACAGAGATAAATGAAAATGGCTACAATAAAGATTATCAATCTCCCGAACTTACAACACAAACTTTTTTCAGGCGAATTACCCGATCCGGCCAGGATAGCTGTTGTGTGGATACAAGTAATATGATAACCGTAAATATTTATCCTCTTCCTGTTGCAACTATTGATAATTTTGAAGATACAATCTGTAGCGGCGAAGAGGTTACGCTATATTTTAATATTACTTCCGGACAGAGTCCATATAACCTTACTTTTACCGATGGTGAAGAATTTACAACAATTAACAGTATTAATACAACTGAAACAAATTACAATGTAAATCCTGCTACATCTGTTGAAAGTAAAATATTTGATTATTCTATTGATTCTGTTTCCGATGCAAATGGTTGTATAGCTACAGACTTATCTGGGCTTACTAAAATTATAACTTATGGTTGGCCGGAATCCGATGCAGGTTCTGATGCAGAAGAGTGTGTTTTAACCCATCAGATGGAAGCCGGTATTAGTTTGGGCCAGGGAGAATGGAGCCAGGTTGACGGGCCAGGCAATACAAGTTTTAATAATGTTGCTCAGGCAACAACCGAATTGTCTGTTGATTTGGCAGGAACTTATGAATACCAGTGGAAAGAAGTAAACTGGCAATGTGCTGATTCTGCAACGGTTGAATTAATGTTATACGATAGTCCTTATAATGTTGATGCCGGGCCCGATACATCATTGTTTTTTACCCGCGAATACGAATTAAGAGGCTCTTACATTAATCCCGACAATGTTCGGGAATTAATATCAACCTGGAGCATTGATAAAGGTTATGGAAGCATATTAAACCCCGGCGACACTGTAACTATTATTGAACGGTTAACCGATGAAAATGAATCTGGGATAAGGATTTTATGGGCCATTGAAAAAGGAGTATGTGAAATCATTACCGATTCAGTTAATATTACATTACGGCCCATATTTACGCCTACTGGATTTACACCAAATGGAGATGGAGTTAACGATTATTTAAAATTTACAGGACTTGACTTTGCTGATGAAAACGAACTGGTGATTTTTAATCGTTGGGGGACAGAAGTTTTCAGGCAGAAAAATTTTTCAAATAATCAGGGTTGGGATGCAAAAAATGACAATGGATACGATTTACCCGAAGATACCTATTATTATATTTTAACAGTGGTAAATACTGATCCTGAAACCAATAAAAGAATTACTGATACACATAAAGGTTTTATTGTAATTAAAAGGCATTAATGATTAAATATTTATTTCTACATATAATTATTTTTTTGGGACTTATTGTTACTCCTTTAATTAGTTTTTCTCAGGATGATGATTCTGATGATTTTTTAATAGGCCAACGCTATGAACCTGTATACAGCCAGTATGAAGTAAATGGATTAGCTATAAATCCTGCTTATACAGGAAGCCGCGAATGTTTTAGCAATATTATTTTATACCGCAATCAATGGATGGGCTTTGAAGGAGCGCCTGTAACCCAAACATTAAGCAGCCATGCTCCTTTTAAAGATGAAAAAAATGCAGCAGGGCTTTTTATTTTTCATGAAAAAATTGGTGTTACCGATTATTACGAAATTTATGGAAATTATGCTTTCAGGTTTAGGCTTGGAGCAGGAAAACTTTCATTGGGTTTAAAAGCTGGCGCCACCTTTTTTCAGGGGAACTTTGCCGATATAAGTGCAGATCCACAAGGAATTAATAATGATATGTTGCTGGAAAATGAATCGGAGATTTTACCTAATTTCGGAGTTGGCGTTTATTATTATACCGACCGGATTTTTGCTGGTGCATCAGTACCTAAACTATTATCCTATAAATTAAGAGCAAGTGATAAAGTGATGTTATCCGATCCGGAAAATTATGATTTTCTGGTTTCTGCCGGTGTTTTAATTGGTAATTCCGATAGAATTAAATTTAAACCATCTTTCTTGTTACGTTATCGATTAGATAATACATTCCAGGTTGATGCCGGAGGCAGCTTTATTTTTGCTGATGCCATATGGTTTGGTGGTTCGTATCGGCATAATAATGAATTTGTAGTTACTGCTGAATATCAGGTAAATGAGCAAATTCGAATAGGTGGGGCATACGATTTATCAGTGGGTGAATTAGCAGGAATAACAAAAGGTTCGATGGAATTTATTTTAAGATATGATTTTAGATATAGAATTAGAGCTGTAAGTCCGAGATATTTTTAAAATGGGAAAAAAGAAAAACATAATTACTCTTATACTGCTTTTGGGCTTTTCGTGGTCGGTTAAAGCACAGGATTATTCTATTAGCCTGTTGCCATTTAATAGCAATAAATACAACGAAATTGCCCCTGTTTATTACCGTGGTGACGTGGTGTTTTGCTCGAATCGTAAAAATTCTATTTTTATTACTTTTACCGACGAAAGGGAAAACCTGCCATTATATGATATTTATCGTGTTGAAGAGGGCAGAGATGATTGGGGGAAACCACAACTTTTTGAAAAAGATTTTAAAAGCAATTTTAATGTAGGGCCTGCAACTTTTAATAGCACTGGCTCTGAAATCTATTTTACTCGGAATATTAATGTTAAAAAGAAAATAGGAAACTCAATAGACCGAAACAATAAACTGGGTATTTATTATTCGAAATTTAGCCGTTATCGGGGAGGATGGAGCCAGCCTACACCATTTGAATATAATAATCCGGAATACAACTTTGCCCATCCTTCGTTAAGCGAAGACGGGCAATATTTATATTTTGTCTCTGATATGGAGGGTGGATATGGAGGAACAGATATTTATGTTTGTAAATTTGAAGGAAACAATTGGAGCGAACCCGAAAATCTTGGTCCCCAAATTAATTCTGAAGGAAATGAATTTTTTCCTTTTATCCATAGTTCTGGCAGGTTATATTTTTCTTCAGACGGGCACGAAGGAGAGGGACGATTAGATATATTTTATTCGGAAAAAATTAGTGGAGAGTGGCACAAACCTATTGGTATGGATCCTCCCATAAATTCAAGATATAATGATTTTGGCTTAATTATTGATGTATTTAAAAAAAGTGGATTATTTAGCTCTGACAGATCCCGAAATTCTGATGATATTTATTCTTTTGCTCCATTATATCCAATGTTTGAAAATATTACCAAAATGAAGGAGAACGACCATTGCTATGTATTCTACGAAGAAGGAGTTCAAAGCTTGGATTCTACAACTTTCGAATACCAGTGGGTGTTTAGCGATGGTACCAAAATAAAAGGCGAAGAAGTTGAACATTGTTTCGAGGATGAAGGCGATTATACCGTGGAACTTAATGTGATAGATGAAGTTACAGGAGATGTTTACTTTAATCAGGCGACTTATCAGCTATCAATTGAAAATATTGAACAAGTTTATATTAATTCTCCCGATACGGTTGTAGTAGGCCAGGAAGTTAAATTCGACGGAAGGCAAACAAACCTTAAAGATTTCGAAATTGCAAGATACTACTGGGATTTTGGAGATGGAAGAAAAACAAGAGGCATAGAAGCTACTCATATTTATACTTCTCCTGGAAGTTATATTGTTCAGCTGGGAGTTGTTAGTAAGGCCAACAGACAAGGAGAATCAGAAAAGAAAGGTGTGTACAAAAATATTGTGGTTCTTGAGCAAAGAAAAGACCGGCGACGGGGTAATTAATTTTTAAAGTATTATGCGTATATTGCGTGATAAAATTGGTTAAATTAATTGGATATGAAACGAATGAATCAAATAATAGTAATATTACTTTTATTACTTGCAGGAGTTAATTTAATGGCACAACCTGTACCAGCAGAAGATGAAAATATCCCTTATCTTATGACTTTTGGCCCTAAGGCAGAAACCTCTTGGGGTGATGACGATTTTTCTCAAACTTTTTTCTTTGTTATACCGGAGGAACATACAAGCCCCGTTTTTATCAGAGTTTTTGATCCTGATGTGGGAGGAGAGGTCGATGAAATTAATGGATATTGGGATACAAAAATTTCGTATTCTGTTTATGGTGGTACCGATGCTTTTAGAAATGAAGATGCACAAGGTATTGACCCTGTAGGAGATTACCGCAGCGGCAATCTTTTAGCAAGCAAAGTATTTGGCGAAAATCTCCGATACGATAATAACTGGTACACTTTTGGGCCGTTTAACCCAACGGAAGGAGAACTGGCAAAAGAATACGGAGGATATGTTTTTAAAGTTATTTGTGAAGGTGTTGAAGGTGATGATGGTAATATGTACCGCTATTTTTTAAGTACTTCGCCATCTGAAAATAAGCGTATTGAAGGAGCTAACGCATTTGCCTACGAATATAGTTTTAGAATGCATAACGACCCTAATCAGGTTTCGCATATCTATCCTTACATTGATGATCGCACGATTTCTGTTGAACAAAAAAATTTCGACTGGGATAGCGACGGAATGATTCGTGTAGTTTCTGTGGCACGGCAAGGACTTTTATGTAAAGTATCAGGCGATGATGTTTGGGCTCAAAACCAGTTTAAAATACTGGATGAAGAAATTGGCACCTCCCTGGATTTTCAATTTATTAAACGAAAGGACCCTCCCGTAAAAAATAATAATGTGGTGATTTCTGTTAAAAACCAGTATGGCGAACTATTGCCGTTTTACACAATTCCTATTGGAGGTGTACCAAAATATAAATATTCTATTGGTGTAAAAAAGAAAAACGATTAATCTATTTTGTATATGATTTATTCAAAATTAAAATATTCAGGAATTATTTTTTTTCTGTTATTTATATGCCAATCGGTTTTAGGGCAAATATATCAGTTTAAAGAATATAATATCGAAGAAGGATTGAGCCACCCCTTTGTTTATAGTATAAGCGAAGATAAAAACGGGTTTTTATGGATTGGTTCAGGCGAAGGCCTTTGCCGGTATGATGGTTTTGATTTTACACTAAGCAGAGCTGATGATACTCTTACCAGCGGATTTGTAACTTCAAGTTATCTTGATAAAAATGGAAATTTATGGTTTGGGCATAACTCAGGAGACGTAACCTATTATGATGGTTTACATTTTAAACTTTTAGAAACAAATGATTTTTTTAATAGTTCAATTACAGATATTGATGAAACCGATAACGGTAATATTTGGATTGCATCGCAAAACAATGGAATAATTCGAGTAGATCAAAATTTTAAAACCGATACTTTTAAACAAGCTTTCCAGGGTAAAATTGTTTATACTATAAAAACAGTGAATGAAAATCAGCTGTTTGTAGGAACCAGTAATGGGTTGCAATTATTTGAGGTTAATGAGAATAATTTAGAAGAGGTTTATTCAGTAGATGAGTTGTCTTATATCTCAGTTCAATCAATAGATAAAGGCAAGGATAAAAATATTCTTTGGATTGGAACTGGCGACGCCGGTTTTTATGCTATAAAAAGCAAAGGAGAATCTTTCGATTCTTATGAACTGGTTAACAAAGGCGAACAATATGGACTGAATTACGAAAATGTACAATCTGTTACCCATGATAATGATGGCCGTTTATGGATCAGTACATTCGGAAATGGTATTTATCGGATAAGCCCGGATGAAGAAGATAGCCCTGAAGAAAATGTTGTTAATTATTCCACTAAAAATGGGTTATCCAACAACTTTATTAAAAAAGTTTATCAAGATTGGGAAGGCAATATTTGGATTGCTACTTACGGAAATGGTTTGGCTTACTATGTAAGCGAAGCACTTACTTTTTTATATCAGGACTTAAAAGACCTGCAGGGTAACATACTTTCTGTCGAAGAGTCTGAAACTAACCTGTGGTTAGGTGGCGAAAATGTTATTGTGAAAGTGAATAAACAAAATAATCAAACAGAAACCATTGATCAGACAAATGGTTTACCCGTTGATAAAATTACAAGCTTATACTTAGATGATCAAAACAGGTTATGGATTGGAACTCAAAATTCAGGTGTATACCGTTTAAATTCTTCTGACAATAAGGTAAACCCAGTTTATAAATCTTCCAACACACTCGAGAATAATATAAATTGTATTGCAGGAAATAGCAAACAATTATATATCGGAACAAAGAATGGTGTTTTTGTTTATGATTTAAAAACAGGAAACAGAAAACTTTATAACACTTCCCAGGGTTTGCCGCATAATGATATAAAATGTATTTTTATTGATAATGAAAATAATGCATGGATAGGTACTAAAAGTAATGGCATTTTTGTTTTAAACGATTCGTACGAATATACCATTGCAGGAAATGTTAAGTTAGAGTTTACATCTATTACTCAGGATATTGACGGACATATTTGGGCAGCAACTTACGGCGATGGAGTATTTAAATTTATTGAAGATACGATAAAATATTTTTCTACCGATAACGGATTAAAATCAAATTATTGTTACAGTTTAATTGCTGACAATAAAGGGAAAGTATGGGTAGGGCATCGTTTAGGGATGAGTAGTATTGATATAAATACCGGAGAGATTGATGTTTTAGGTAAAGATAATGGAATTACCGGCGATTGTAATTATAATGCCGTTTTAAAACAAGACGATGGCGTAATTCTAACCGGTACTACAAACGGCCTGGTAAGATATGATATTTCAAAAGAGAGAGAAAATATTTTACCGCCAAAAGTTGCAATTACTGAAGTGTTATTTTCCGATGAGCCTGTAGATTTCTCAAAACCGATTAATTTACCATACGATATTCATAAACTAAGAATTAGTTATGTAGGATTAAGTTATAATAACCCTGAAGGTGTTACTTATCAATATAAACTCGATGGTTACGACCTCGATTGGAGTGAGCCTACAAACAACAGGGAAGCTTATTATCCCAGGGTTGAAGATGGGAATTATACTTTTATGTTAAAAGCTTGCAATGCCGATGGTTATTGCATTGAAAAACCTCTGGAAATTCAAATCAATATACGCCCGCCATTCTGGAAAACATGGTGGTTTATTACATTGTCGGTCATTATTGTTTTTGGAGCCATTTTCTTTTTTATAAAATATAGAGAAAAGAAACAAAAAGAATTGCAGGAATACCTTGAAAAAGAATTAGCTGCAAGAACCAAAGAGGTTGTAGAACAAAAAGAAATCCTCGAAATTAAAAATAGAGATATTACTGATAGTATTAATTATGCCCAGCGGATTCAGTCGAGTATATTACCTTCGGTAAATTCGATTAGCGATAATTTTTCGGGTGCATTTGTATATTTTAAGCCTCGCGATATTGTTAGTGGTGATTTTTACTGGTATGATAGAGTTAATGAAGATAAATTTTTAATTGTTTGTGCCGACTCTACAGGACACGGAGTGCCCGGTGCATTTATGTCGATGATTGGAACAACATTAATTAAAGATATTTGTTTACGCAGCGATGTAGATTCACCCTCAGAAGTACTTAAAAGGCTCGATAAAGAGTTGCAAGGTACATTAAACCAAAATATAGATGCCGAACGTGCTAACGACGGTATGGATATTATTGTTTGTGAAATTGATGTTAATACTCATTATATGAGATTTTCATCAGCTATGCGCCCATTAATATTGTATAAAAATAAGGAGCTTCAATACGTTCGTGGAAATAAAGCATCGATTGGTGGTGACCCTAAAGCTGAAAAACAATTTGAAAATATTGGTTTCCAGCTAAAAGAAGGCGATATTGTGTATATGTTCTCCGATGGTTATCCCGACCAGTTTGGCGGGCCCAGAGGGAAAAAGTTTAAGATGGACCGTGTAAAAAATATGCTGGCTGATGTGTGCGATAAACCAATGGAAGAGCAGCAAAATTATATAGCAAAAACATTTGATGAGTGGCGTGGTAAGTTACAGCAGGTTGATGATGTGTTATTTATGGGAGTTAGGATTTAGTTTGTTCAGCCTCATCTATATCAATAATATTGTTAATAATTGCATAAATGGTTAAGCCCGGAACAGTTTTAATTCCAAGTTTCCGGGTTATATTTTTTCGGTGAGTAACAACCGTATGCGTGCTTATAAATAACTTATCAGCAATTTCTTTATTTGTATAGCCAAGTGCAATATATTTTACAATGCTTGCTTCCCGGCTGCTTATTACTTCCTGCTTTTTCTGTTTTTTTTGGCTGGCTTCTTTTTTTGATATTAAGTGGTTTATTTTTTTTAAAATAGTGCTTTGGGTATCATTGTAATATATTGTTTCTGCAAATTGTAAATTCATTCTATTTTGTAGCGGGTTGCTTAGTAATGCTATTATACGGGTCTTACATACACGTTTTAATACAATTTCAGATTTATTTTTCTGAAAAATATTAGGATTAATTATTACAAAATCAGCATCGGTGTTTTTTAAAATTTTTTGGGCTTCATCTTCGTTATCAATACTATAAATAATCTTAGTTGAGGGAATTTTAGAAATTACTGCAGCAAACCCTTTTCTTACAAGAAAAGATTGATCACAAATAATGAAAGATATATTAGCCATTGGTCTGTTTTTCTGAGAATCTTTTTTGAATTACTTTTTCCATTTCTCGAACTTTTGGAACCAGTACTTTATCTTCAATTCTTGCATGGTCGTTTAAATCTTGCTCAAGGGTAAAAAGTTCATTCAGCAGTTTATTGCATAGCTCAAAATTTTTTGGCTGAGGTAAATATTTTATAATGATATTTTTTAAATCGAATAATTTTTCTTCGATATTATCGTGTTCACTTTCAAAAACATCTATTGAATATTCTTCCATTAACATCATGGTTTCTTTATCAGCTTTATTCGTATTAAAAGCTTTTTCAATAGCCAGGGTATATGGAAAAACTACTTCATCCTCTCTTTTTGTGTGATTTATTAATTCCTGTTTGTAATCATTAAAGAATTTTTTAAGCAAATTAAGATTACTTTTTTGAGTGTAACAATTATCTATCATTTGTTCCATTAGTTTTTCAATTTCGGGAACTTTAAACTGGTGGTAATAATCGTGTGTTTTCTTTAAATAGTCGTTAATAAGCTTAATAGAAAAGGATTGAAGATGCTTTTTTGGAAAATAATCTTCGTTTACAAAAGTGTTTATTATTTCAAGAAAGAAATCCAGGTCAACCTGATAGGTTTGGCAAACATCCTCAATGGTTTTATCGCCAAAACCCAACTCAATGCCAAATCGGTTTAAAACAGTAAGGGTCGTGTAATTCAGGTGAATTACATCAGCCATTTTATTGTCTTTTGTAATAATCATTTTTATATTTTTTAATTTGCTTTACTCTATAACAACCGTAAGGATTAATTGTTAAATCCATTCTGAAACAATTATCTCGGGTGTACTCTCGGTGTTGCTTTTGTGATTTGCTCTGTCGGTTATATAAAAATCAAGTTGTATAGTATCGTGTTTAAAATCGAGAAAATAAAGCTTTATTTCGATTTCACCTTTTAGATATTCGCGATAAACGCCACCTTCCATGTAAGGAATTATATAAGAAATTGTGGTATCTCTAATAAGTTGATCATTTATCTTATAATACCGGGTTATATAAGCATTGTAATTTTCTGGATTTATAGAATCATTCTGAGGTTCTGTGTTTGGATTATTTCCTATGTCTCCATCACCATCTGTAAAACTAAATATTAATCGGCCAATAGTATTTTCGAATCCATTTTCTAATTCTTTTTCGATGATAAAGCTTTTAAATTTTATTTCGGGAATATCAGCGTACTGTTTTTCTTTTTCGCATGATATCAGAAAAAACAGAAATAAGAATATGTATACAATTTTAGGCCTCATTTATTATTATTTTTTTCTCATGTAAACCTGTACAGGCGTTCCGGTAAAATTAAAATGATGCCGGAGTTTATTTTCTAAAAAGCGTTTATAAGGATCCTTAACATATTGTGGCAGGTTGCAGAAAAATGCAAATGCCGGATAAAACGTGTTAAGCTGGGTAATATATTTTATTTTTACAAATTTTCCTTTTACCGATGGTGGCGGATAATTGTTAATCTCTTCAAGCATTATTTCATTGAGTTTTGAAGTGCTTATTTTTTTCTTTCGGTTTTCATAAACCGTTTTTGCTTCTTCTAAAACTTTATGAATTCTTTGTTTGTTAACTACAGATGTAAAAATGATGGGCACATCAACAAAAGGTGCAATTTTTTGTTTTACCTGCTCTTTATAAGTTTTAGCTGTGTTTGTTTCTTTTTCAATCAGATCCCATTTATTGATTAAAATCACCAACCCTTTTTTATTTTTTTGTACTAGTTTTAAGATATTGAGATCCTGCGATTCTATTCCATGGGTTGCATCAATTAAGAGCAAACATACATCGGCTCTTTCTATAGCTCTTATAGAGCGTAAAACCGAATAATATTCGAGATTCTCACTAACTTTTCCTTTCTTTCTTAATCCGGCTGTATCAACCAAATAAAACTCGTGATCGTATTTGTTGTATTTGGAATAAATTGAATCACGTGTAGTTCCTGAAATGGGAGTTACGATATTTCTTTCTTCGCCAATAAGCGCATTGATTAACGATGATTTACCAACATTAGGCCTTCCTACTACAGCATATTTAGGGATGTTTTCATCATCTTCATCATCAAGTTTTATATTTTTAATTTCTGTAATCACCTGATCGAGCAATTCGCCTGTTCCACTGCCATTAATTGCAGATACACAAATAGGGTCGCCCAGTCCGAATTTGTAAAATTCGTTCGAGTCAATGATTCGCTGGTTATTATCTACTTTGTTTACTACAAGAAAAACTTTCTTGTTGGTTTTTCTCAATATTTCGGCCATTGCTTCGTCTAAGTCAGTAATTCCGCTGGTAACATCAACCAGGAAAATAATCACGTTAGCTTCTTCGATGGCAATATTTACTTGTTTTCTTATTTCCTCTTCAAAAACATCATCGGAGTTACGAACATAACCGCCGGTATCTATTACCGAAAATTCTTTACCAGCCCATTCGGCTTTACCGTACAACCTGTCGCGGGTAACACCGCTTGTTTCGTCAACAATGGCTTGTTTGGTTTCTGTTAACCGGTTAAATAAGGTTGATTTACCCACATTGGGCCTTCCTACAATTGCAACAATCATTTCCTAAAGGGTATTAAAATATTAATTTTTCTATAATCTTATCCAGCTTTTCAATAATCTCATCAGCTTCTTTTATGAGTTGAATTCTCTGCTTTTCCAGGTTTTCGTCTTTTAACTCATCAAGGCTTTTTAATCGTTCTAATGCCTTGATGGCATTGTTGTGGCATTCCCTTAAGTTATTGGCAAAATCGTCGTTTTCTTTTGAGTCCATTGCCGCAATAAACTTAATAGAAACTGCTCCGGCACAAGACTTTAACTCATTATAACCTATCTCAGGGTTATTCTTTTCCAGGCTTTTTACAAAACCAATACCCTGTATAGCAAAGTTGTATGTTTTTACTTCTAATTCTTGCATTTTTTTAATTAATTATTGTAACCAAAATCTTTCAAATTTCTTTCTTTATCTCTCCAGTCTTTACTCACTTTCACAAAAAGTTCAAGAAATACCTTTTTCCCAAAAAAATCTTCAATATCCTCACGGGCCTCGGTACCTGTTTTTTTTAATGCCTGCCCTTTATGGCCGATAATGATCCCTTTTTGCGAAGGGCGGATTACATTTATCGTGGCATTTATACGCAGAAGTTTTTCTGTTTCTTTAAACTCTTCCACTTCTACTTCTACCGAGTAAGGGATTTCTTTTTGGTAATTATTCAGAATTTTTTCACGGATGATTTCCGAAACAAAAAAACGTTCAGTTTTATCGGTTAACGAATCTTTAGGATAATATGCAGGCCCATCGGGCAATAATTCCAGGATACGTTTAAAAACCTGGTCTAAGTTGAAATTTTGAATTGCCGATACCGGAACGATTTCTGCTTTCGGTAATATTGTTTTCCATTTGTCAACCAAAACTTCAAGTTCTGCTTGATTGGAAAGGTCTATTTTATTAATCAGGAGTAATACCGGAACATTGGTATGAGATAATTTATCAATATATTGTTGGTTTTTATCCATCTTTTCTATAACATCCGTAACGTAGAGGATAATATCCGCATCTTCGAAAGCGCTTCCTACAAAACGCATCATTTTTTCCTGCAATTTGTAGTTAGGTTTTAATATGCCCGGTGTATCGGAGTAAACAATCTGATAATCATCGTTGTTTACAATACCCAGTATTCTGTGGCGTGTGGTTTGTGCTTTAGGTGTAATAATCGATAATTTTTCTCCTACCATCTGGTTCATGATGGTTGATTTCCCAACGTTTGGATTTCCAATAATATTTACAAACCCCGATTTGTGCGGCATAAAATTAAGCTTAAATTTTAGTACAAAGATAAGAGAATTTTTCTCTAACCTGTTAGATAAAATTTTTGTTATGCAGCATGATTTACAATCCTATAGTTAAACTTAACTTATAAGCAAAATTATCGGCTGTTTTTTCGAATGCATAAGGGCCATAGCGGTAAAAAATACCAACTCCATAGCCTAAAAATGATTGCGATAAAATGTTGTTGATTAATAACCCACATTCATAATAACCTTTTTCGAACGATTTTACAGGCACGGAATGTTGATTTGTTTCTTGTGTAAATGCTCCAATTCCGAAATTATTAATCACAGCAAATTTGGGTGCAAATTTTTCGGTTCTGAATAAAAGATTTCCAAAATCGTGTTTAAAAAAAACCGATAAAAAACGGTCGGCATAAAACTCATTCATCCTCATGGTTCCGAAACTGTTTTCTGCTTCTAAGCTAAAGGGCTGGTAACTTCCGTTACCATTATAAAGTTTTGTTAAAGGGATGTTTCCTTCAATTAACCCGCCAACAAAAGTTATTTTAGTTTTACCTAATGTTTTTGTTTTTATAGATTTTGTAATTTTAGTTTCGTATTTGACGTATTCAAATTCGCCATCAAACCAGTTTGTACCTATAATTAAATTAGCATATAAAACCGGATAATTTGTTCCAAGCGAATATTTTGCCCTTAAAGTCTGCATATATTTTTCATTATAAGCATAGCGGAACCGGATTCCAATTTCACTAAAACCAAATTCGCCGGTTGCTGATGTATTAATTGGCCCAAATGAGTAATTATCAGTTTGGCTGATATATGATTGATTTAAAAAGATTTTTGTTTTTAGATATTTTAAGCTCAAGAAGCTGAATGATGCTTCATACTTTTCTTCTAAATCCATGTTTTCAATCATATATTTTCTGTAAATCTCTGATGATGAAAAATCCTGTTGTTCGAAAAATTGGTAACCCCCTTTTTCTTTAATATCGTTGGTGTAAGAAAAATGAAGATTGCTTTCTGATTTTTTGTGCAGGTTTAATATTAAATCCCCACCATATTTCCATTCCTTATCAGCAAATCCATAACCAAAATATCCACCAACAGAAAAGTAAGGCGATATTTTTTCATTGGTCATTATTCCCAATCCCAGCCTGTAACCTTCGTAATTATTGTAGTCCATAATTTTGTTCAGTGTTAAATTGAAACATTTTACGGGAATGTTACCATTCATAAACACCTCTATTCCGGCTAATTTTTTTTCCAGGTTTTCGGCCTTGCTTATACTGTCAATTATCCGGTAGGTTTCTTCTTCATTTTCCTGCAGGGGTTGTACTCTCTGTATTTTCCAGAATTCATCGGGTTTTCGGTTTGCATTTTCTGCTACTTTAACTTCTATGTTGTCAAAATCTTTTTTATTTAAATCGGGCGAAAGGTTAATGTCTTTTATATACGATTGTCCTGTTGCAACCATGTTATATCCGTCAATACCGGATGAGATAATCGCATCTTCAAAAATTATTTTTGTTAATAACTCTTTCGGGAACCATTGTTCATTATTGATTAATTCGTAATTCTGTTTTATTTCTATGGTCAATCCCTGGTCTATTTCAAGTGGTTGTGCAACTACCGATTGAATAGCATATTTATTGGTATTAATGTGTAAAAAGCCTTTTAGCCCATCGAAATTTTTTCCTTTTTTTGGTCGGTACGAAATGATGTAAATACTATCTCCCTGTTCATTAAATAATGTATCCTGCAAAAGGAAGAAATATTTTTTATCACTATTTTTACTTATCGGATTCAGATATCGTTTATCCAAAATATCAAAAAAATCGTTATAAAAAGAAAGGGCTTGTACCTGCGATGCAATCAATGAAAAAACTGGGTCGCTAAATCCTGAAACTTTCGATGCTACAATTTGTTCTTTATATTTATCGGGTTTAAAAAATTGTTTTTCATTTATTGTTTCCATTAACAAGAGATGATGTTTTGAAAAAGCCTCATCCAGTTTACTTTTTTTCAATGTGTCAGGTTGTGATTTATAATCTCTTTCTACCGTAAAAATCATTTTGTTGTAAGATGTAAAAGAAAAAGATTTTAAATTTTCCGGATTGTTGATGTCTTTATTGTCAATTACCCTTTTTATAATTTTATTGGCAGGGTTATCGCCCGGCAGAATAATTACTTCATCAAGGCCATAAGTTTTAGGCTGGAGTTTAATAATAACATTCTTGTCGGTTTCAGGGTTAAAATTAAATGTATCTTTTTGGTATCCCAGGTAACTCACAAATAGTTTCTGTGCCTGGCCTATGGTTTCAATTTTAAATTCACCATCAATATTTGTAGTAGTTCCTGTGTTGGTTTGATCTAAAACTACATTTACAAAAGGGAGTGGTTTTTTTGTTTCGGAATCAATAACTAATCCTTGCAAAGATTGAGCTAATAAAAATTTGCTTAATAACAACCCAAAAATAAAAACAATTATTTTTTTAAACATTTTGTTTATTATATTATTCTCCAATTCAGTTAGTTGACATGGATGAATAAATATTACATCTATAATTAATTAAAAGATTTTCTTTTCAGGTTGGAAACCTCCAGCGGAGTTAAAAATCTCCATTTGCCTCTGGGCAGGTTTTTTTTGGTTAATCCGGCAAAGTAAACACGGTCTAGTTTTTTTATTTTGTATCCCAGCGATTCAAATATACGGCGTACAATTCTGTTCTGTCCCGAATGTATTTCAATGCCAATTTGGGATTTGTCATCTTCTTCTACATAGCTTATGGCATCGGCCTCGATATAATCTTCGTCGAGCTGCATTCCTTCTACAATTTGCACCATGTGTTGTTTAGTAACATCTTTATCCAGCACTACATGATATATTTTTTTCTTTTTGTACTTTGGATGTGTAAGTTGTTTGGTTAGCTCTCCGTCGTTGGTTAAAAGCATAACACCGGTAGTGTTTTTATCCAGGCGTCCTACAGGGTAAACTCTTTCAGGGCATGCATTTTTTACCAGGTCAATTACGGTTTTGCTGGCATGTTTGTCTCTAACAGTTGAAATAACATCTTTTGGTTTATTCAATAAAATATATACCTTCTTTTCACGGCTTATTACCTCGCCTTTATAACGGACTACATCTTTGGGAAGTACTTTCGTGCCCAGCTCGGTTACTTTTTCACCGTTAACGGTAATAAGCCCTTTTTTTATTAATTCGTCGGCTTCGCGGCGCGAGCAAATCCCTGAATTTGCAATATGGCGGTTAAGCCTTATGGGGTCATTAAATTTTTTAGGCTTTTCACCGGTTTTCTTTTTAGATTGTTTAAATGGTTTTGATGATTGATCAAATTTTCTTCTGGTGTTATTTGAGTTTCTATTTTTTTTATTTTCCATACCTTTTTCTAATGATTTAAATGTTAGGTGGTTTAATGCTATTGCAAAGGTAATACAAATATCTGTCGTAAATATTATTTTGGGTTTAATATTGAGTGATTTTAACTTTTCTTGTTAAAAACAGTAAAAATTGCATTCAAATAAATGGAAATATCTATCTTTAACCCAGATTTGTCATTAGGAGTGAAATGATCTAATGACAAGTGAGATGGAATGTGGGATGTATCTGGGTAACCCCGACAATTAAAATCTATAATTTTACGGATGTAAAATGTTTAGATTTTGTTCGTCGATCTATCAATATATTGGCTGTTAATTAAGGCTTTCCGCTTATTGTTTTCATATGACAGCTATCAGAAATTTGATTCTGTTGACAGATTTAGGTTTAATGGATTTTTCAAACGAGTGAAATAAAATAAAGTCTAAGAATTATGACATTAATAAAATCAATATCAGGAATACGTGGGACAATAGGAGGAAAAGCTGGCGAAGGTTTAAGCCCGCTCGATACGGTTAAATTTGTATCTGCTTACGGACAATGGATTAAAAATAATCAATCATCTGAAAGACACAAAGTGGTGGTTGGCCGGGATGCACGTATTTCCGGCGAAATGGTTAATCATTTGGTTGTTGGTACATTAATGGGCATGGGTATTGATGTTGTTAACATTGGGCTCGTAACAACACCAACCACAGAAATAGCGGTTACTGAAGAAAATGCAAATGGTGGAATTATTTTAACGGCAAGCCATAATCCAAAACAGTGGAATGCCTTAAAGCTATTGAATGAAAAAGGAGAGTTTTTATCTGCCGAAGATGGCGTAGAGATTTTAATTCTGGCTGATAATGAAGAATTTACATATTCAGATGTTGATAAGCTGGGAAGGCTTACTGAAAGGCCCGATTTGCTTGATATCCACATTCAAAAAATTATTGATTTACCTTTAGTAGATATCAAAGCAATTAAGAAGGCGGGTTTTGTTATAGCTGTTGATGCTGTGAATTCTGTTGGCGGAATAGCAATTCCTAAA
Organism: Thiohalospira sp.; assembly: GCA_046538755.1. Taxonomy (GTDB): domain Bacteria; phylum Bacteroidota; class Bacteroidia; order Bacteroidales; family UBA12077; genus UBA12077. The sequence continues at coordinate 73,865 of JBKHIH010000001.1, read as the reverse complement.
TTGTTAAAAGCTTTGGGTGTAAAAGAGGTTGTTGAATTATATTGCGATGCCACTGGCGAATTCCCTCATAATCCTGAACCTTTACCAGAACATTTAACAAAAATTTCTGAAGTTGTTAAAGAGAACAAAGCCCATCTGGGATTTGTGGTTGATCCGGATGTTGACCGGCTGGCCATTATTAACGAAGATGGAACCATGTTTGGCGAAGAATATACATTAGTTGCTGTTGCCGATTATATCTTACAAAATAAAAAGGGAAATACCGTTTCAAACTTATCTTCATCAAGGGCTTTACGCGATGTTACCGAAAAACACGGGGCAAAATATTTTGCTTCGGCAGTGGGCGAAGTTAATGTAGTACAAAGCATGAAAGAAAATAATGCTGTAATTGGTGGTGAAGGAAATGGTGGTGTTATTTATCCAGACTTGCATTACGGGCGTGATGCACTGGTTGGAATAGCATTGTTTTTAACACATTTGGCAAAAACCGGAAAAACTTGTTCATCATTAAGAAAACATTACCCCCAATATACCATTGTTAAAAATAAGATACAGTTAACACCCGGGTTGGAAGTTGATAAGATATTACTTTCGGTGAAAAATAAATTTTCTCAACACAATATTATTACCATCGATGGCGTAAAAATAGAATATGAAAATGGATGGGTACATCTGAGAAAATCAAATACCGAACCTATCATAAGAATTTATGCCGAAAGTTATGATGCTGAAAGTGCTAATAAATTGGCAAATGAAATAAAAACAGAAATACAAAAGGTTATTTAGATTCAAATCACAATTAAATGAAACGCAAACATTATTTTTTAATCGCTATTTCCGTAATTGTAGTTATTACAATTATTTATTTTAGCTCGGGCAAAGACCCGCTTCAAAAGCAACTTTCGGTAAAAGTTGAAAAAGGCGAATTTGAAATATTGGTAACCGTAACAGGAGAACTACAGGCCAAAAAATCAGTAGATATTATGGGCCCTTCAGAGTTAAGAAACAGCCGTAGCCTTAGAATTAGAAATATTAAAATTCAGGATTTGATCCCCGAAGGAACAGTGGTTGACTCGGGCGATTACGTGGGAGAACTTGACAGGTCTGAAGTAGGTACCAATTTAAAGGATTTGGAAGATGAGTTGGAAACAGCAGAATCGCAATATTTAAAAACACAACTGGATACTACCATGCAACTGCGTGAATTACGCGATCAGTTGGTTAATTTACATTTTGCACTGGAAGAGAGACAAATTGTCCTTGATCAAAGTAAATTTGAACCCCCTGCAACCATTCGGCAGGCAACAATAGACCTGGAAAAAGCGCAGCGTGCTTACGAACAGGCACGTGATAATTACAAATTGAAAGAGCAACAGGCAAAAGCCAATATGCGAGAGGCTGCCATTGAACTGGATAAATCACGACGTAAAGTACAGGAGCTAAAAGATGTGATCAATAAATTTACCATTTTTGCACCTCAGGGCGGAATGGTTATTTATAAAAAAGAATGGAGCGGGCAAAAACGTAAAGTGGGATCTATGATCAATCCATGGGATTTAACAGTAGCTACACTGCCCGACCTTTCGGCCATGTCGTCTAAAACGTATGTAAACGAAATTGATATCAGCAAAATAAAGAAAGGACAAAAAGTTCGAATAGGAGTTGATGCCTTTCCCGATAAAAAATATACCGGTAAAGTAGTCGATGTTGCTAATATTGGAGAACAATTACCCAATACCGATGCAAAAGTTTTTGAAGTACTTATTGATGTTGACCAGTCGGATAGTATTATGCGCCCGGCCATGACCACCAGCAACCAAATTATTACCGATGTTTACCAGGATGTACTTTACCTGCCACTGGAAGCAATTCATATCGAAGATAGTTTAACTTTTGTTTATACTACTACAAACAAAAAACAAGTTATTGTACCTGGAGCATCCAATGAAAATTATATCATTATTGAACAAGGCTTAAAAGAAGGTGATGAAGTATATCTTTCGGTACCAGAAAATTTGGATAAATATAAACTAGCTGGCAAAGAATTAATTCCAATTTTACAGGAACGAGAAAGGCTTAAGCGTGAAAAAGAAGGACAATCTGTTAAAGAAGAAGAGAAACCAAAGGTTTCAAAACAGGGCAGACGACGAAATCAATAATATTAAGCAAAATGTTTAGAAGGTATTTCCATGATATAGAGATCGCTGTTGAGTCGCTGTTGGATAATAAGTTGAAATCTATTTTAACTGCCCTTGGGATAATTTTTGGAACAGCAGCCGTAATTAGTATGTTGGCTATTGGGAGTGGAGCTCAGCAGGAAATTCTGGAACAGATAAAAATGGTGGGTGTTAATAATATTGTTATTACTCCGGTTTCAGACCTTACAGGAGGTGGCGAGAATGGCGACAGCAGTAGCGATGATGGCGGAGGAGAAAATGGTAAAAAGAAAAAAGAAAAATTTTCACCCGGATTAACCATGGACGATCTAAATGCTATAAAAAAAATTATTCCGTCGGTTCATAAAATTACTCCCGAAATTGTTGCCAGTTCTTATGTTGTTCAGGGTGGTAAAAGAGTTGCTGCCAAAGTAATTGGTGTAAATAATGATTATTTCGATGTGTATAATATCAATCTCGATAAGGGGGTGTTTTTTAGTGAGTCACAAATAGAGCAAGGGCTTCCGGTTTGTGTTATAGGAGCCAATATTAGTGCAAAAGTTTTTAGCGATGTTGACCCAATTAATAAATACTTGAAGTTTGGGCATGTTTGGTTAAAAGTAGTGGGTGTATTAGAAAAAACCGAAGTAAATCTTTCGGCTGCCGAAAATATGGGCGTAAATATTGTGAACGACAATGTTTATATTCCAGCCCAAACCATGCTGCTTCGTTATAAAAACAGAGCTTTAATTAATTCCAGAAGCCTTAGTGGTGGTTCAGGATTTTCAGGAGGGTTCTTTTTCTCTTTTTCCGGAGGACAGGAAGAATCTTCATCCAATTATCATCAGTTAGATAAAATCATTGTACAAGTAGAAGAAACTGAGCAGCTAACCACTACCACCGAAATATTAAGCCGTATGCTTTACCGAAGGCATATGGATGTTAAAGATTACGAAATAACAGTACCTGAACTATTGTTAAAACAGCAGCAGCGTACTAAAGATATTTTTAATATTGTGCTGGGGGCCATTGCCAGCATTTCGTTAATTGTTGGTGGTATTGGAATTATGAATATCATGTTTGCTACCGTAATGGAGCGGATCAAAGAAATTGGTATCCGGTTGGCCCTGGGCGCCAAAAAAGCCGATATTATTGCACAGTTTCTTTCCGAAGCCATATTAATTAGCGTTTCGGGTGGATTAATCGGTGTTTTTCTGGGTATTGTATTTTCAAAACTAATAACAAAATTTGCCGGTATTTTAACCATTGTATCACCCGGAGCTGTAATTATTGCTTTTGGAGTAAGTGCTGTTATTGGCGTAGTATTTGGGTTATCGCCTGCTAAAAGAGCCGCCGAAAGAGATCCTATTGAGTCATTAAGGTATGAATAATCACACTGTTATTTTAGAATAGGATGTAATTGTTTGAAGTAATGAGCCGTTTTAAACAGAGTATACTCTCTATAAGTTATGTAACATTTCTACTTAACGTTAGAAAAATTTAAAACATGTGCAATAAACGTTAGAATGTTTATAAATAGTAGTTTAGGAAGGTTATCTATTTATTATTTATGTTGTAAAACATGTAACGGGGGGTAAAAACAAAAATTATAACTATCTTCGGGTTTGTAATTACAAAAAATTGGTGTTGCGCAACACTTTATTTATTAATCTTTAAAATCTTGAATTATGAAAAAGAAATTAATTATTGGAGCTATTTTTTTAAGTACATTATCTTTTACTTTCTCTGCATTTTCAAATGATTATGAAGTTATAGATGATGGGAATGAAGTTCATTGTAAATGTAAAATATCAGGAGGTGCCTGCAAAGCAAATGGATGGGGCGCTACTTGTACAACAGTAACTGAAATGTGTTGGGAGTATGATCAAAATTGTTAAATATTATATCCGATCGGTTTTTTAAAAAACCGATCGGATTAATTAATTATCTATGAACATTCTATAGTGCATTTTTAAGATATCTTCTAAAAAAATGATCGATGATAAAAAAAATATTTTTTATTTTTTTATTATTAACTTTTATTGCTTGTTGTAATAGAGTTAGTAAAGAAAAATCTGAGATTGATATTACATCAGAAAAACAAATTCTTGTAAAAACAATTAAATTAGACACTCTTCATCTTGATAAAATCGAATCCTCCTATTTGGGATCTCTTCGTGTAATTGATGATTCACTTTTTTTTATTGATAATCGTTTTTGTTGGGTTTATTCTTTTGATACAACTGGCAGGTTTTTTTCCAGGTTCTTAGGACAGGGTAAAGGTCCTAAAGAATTACCCACGGGCTTTATTGATGCATATTCATTTATTAATGGCTGCCAACATTTATTCATTGGATCATCTTGGGATTGTCATCTCTATAATGAAGATTGGGAAAGAGAAAAGTCTTATACAATAAATTGGAAAATTGAACATTCCAATGAAGAAATGCTCAAAAATCCTGAACCTGATATGCCCGGTTTATATTCTTTAATGTGGGATAAGTTAAGAGTTAAATCATATAATAACTATGTTTATCTTCCAATTGAATCACAACATCCTACATTTAATATGGTAGTTTCAGAAAATTATTTTAAAAATGCACGAATATTAGCAAAAATGAACTACAAAACAGGAGTTGTGGAAGAGTTGTTAGGTAAAAGATCGCCTGTTTATCAGGAATATAAGAATCTGGGACATTTTTCTTATTTTTCTTATGACATGGATAAGAAGGGTAATTTTTATATTTCCTTCGAGCCTGATAGCTTGATATATAAGTTTAATCATCAGTTTAAACCTTTAAAAACTTTTGGTTTTGCGGGCAGAGAAATGAAAATAGATTATTCTGAAACAAAATTAATAGAGCAGTTTAAAAAGCTGTTTCACTCCGAACGCAAAACTCACGGTTATTATACATGGATAGAGTATATTGATGAAACAGATTTGCTGTTCAGAGCTTATCAGAAAGGAGAACATGCAGCAACCGATGGATTGCAAATATATCAAGATGGAGTATTAATAGCCGATGTAAATGTACCCAAAGGAATGTATATTGAAGGATATATTGAACCCTGGTATTATTCAAATGCCATAATTGATGAAATGAATGAAACCATGGAAGTTTACCGCTTTAAATTAAATTTATAACTATTAAAAATGAATGCAAAAACTCTTAAATTGTTAATTGTTATAACTTTAAACAGTTATACTGTCTTATATGGACAAAGTACAGAAAGAATCGTAGTTGAAACTGTCGGGAATTATGCAAAATATTCGGAATTTAAATCGTTTCAGTTGCAAGCTGAGTTCTACGAGTATGCCATATATAATAATAAAGTATGCATGTATACCGATGGTTATGGCTATCTATGCTCTGCAGGATATAACTGCCCGATACCCGTTGATAACTATTCTTTTGTAGCAGAACAAATACGTAAATCCAACAGATCGGAACAATGGTTAAAACAAATGAAAAATTTGTATAAAAAGACACCGGTCAGAAAGCAAACAGATTTCCCGCCGGGCTGGGATTACCTGCTTAATAGTTTTAGGAGGATAGAACTTGAAGGAATACTTAATCCGCAAAAGGTTGGTTTATATAAGATATTGTCATCAGAAAGAAAAGATGAGCATTTATTGTCTGTTAATTTCGTTCATAAAAAAAATAGCCAATTAAGCGGTGAACTGTTAATTAACTTAAAAACAAAAAGTATAGAAAGATTGCACCTGATAAATCAGAAGTTTTACAGCCCACAACTGGGGGATTGGTCAACAGGGGACCTGATTGTTAGCTTCCGGGAAATCAACAATAAAAATTTTGTTAAAGATTTAATTATAGAGGTTTGTGATAATGATTTTAAGTACTATATAGCCTTACATGTATATCCCGAAAAAGTTTATAATTATCCCATAACCGAAACAGATTATAATATGCTTTCGCAAAATGATATTAATCCATATGTTTATTACGATGAAAGTACGTTTAAAGAAATAACTTGTAATGAAAAAATATTGCCAAAGGCTATTAATGATTTTAGAGGGAAAAGTGAATTAACAAAGCAGTTTGTTTCAAATGCCAACAAGCCGTTTTATATTTCAGAAACATATTCAGGAGGAGGCAAGACTGAGCGAAAAGCAAAAGAAATACATGACTATATTCAGAAAATTGTTCAATTAATTAAACAAAGCGATGAATAATAAAAGAATCATTCAACTATTTTTCACAATTTTAATTTTTGGATTGCTAAGTTCTTGTTCCAATACAACAGATAAAGATAAGAAAAACAATGTTATACAATCCAATGTAAAAACAACCAATTTAAAGTTTAATAACAAATATGTAAATTTTGGGAAACTATCAGTAGATACTTTAGTAACAGCAAGGTTTGATTTTAAAAATACAGGTTCAAATCCATTAATTATTTATCATGTAAATCCCGATTGTAGCTGTACGGATTTTTATTTAAGTAACGATTCTGTAAATCCTGGCGACAGTGCATATATTGAATTAGTTTTAAATACCGAAGGTAAGTTTGGGTATCAAAAGATATATGCAGTAGTAGAAGCGAATACTAAGGCTAAATTGTATAAATTAACTTTAGAAGCAGATATTCAATAAAAATTTTTGTTACCTTGTTTTTTCAATTCAAATAAGTTTTATGAAAATATTATTTTACAATATGAAAAACAGGATATTCATGAAAAAGATGGAGAGATAATTATTGATGAATCAGCAGCTTCAAATTATACTTTTAAGCATAATTACTATTTTGTTATGGGGGATAACCGTGTTTTTTCCATGGATTCAAGGCATTTTGGACCTATACCCGAAAGTGCAATTGTTGGAGAGGCTACACATGTTTTATTTTCATGGACAAAAAACAACCCTTTTTTTATTAGCCGCATTTTCAAGAAAATTCAATAAAAAAACTGTAGATATAAATAAACGTTATAAACGAGGGTTAACCGCTCCTTTTCGTAAATCGTTTGTAAAAATAAATATGTGCAAAAAACTTTAGGATACTGATAAGTAATAATTTGTAGCTGTGTGCCTGCAAAACATGCTGTAAAACATACAATAAAGGGGGGGGTAAAAATAAAATTTATAACTATTTTCGTGTATGTATATATTAAATGGTGTTATAACACTTTAATTATTAATCTTTAAAATCTACATAGTTATGAAAAAAAGAATTTTATTTGGAATTATTTTTATTCTTGGTATTACAGCAACTTATACGGCAATATCAAAAGATCAACCACAAGGTCTTACTGTTGATAAAGGTCTTACATGTAAATGGGCTACTCGCGAAACTTCATCAGGATGGGAGGCTATTTGTATATCAACAGGTGTGGGTTATTCATGTACTTGTGGTGCTGTAAAACCATACTTAAGTACACGGTGATCCCAAAATTACGAAATTAAAATTTATTTGTATTTTTTATTTTGAGGAACCTTGCTTGCAGCTTGCCTGTTTGCTTACCAAACAGGCAAGTTTAAGTTTTTTAATTTATTCTTATAGTTCATAAATATTTTTTAGACATCCTCTTTTCATTTTAATTAAAATCTGTTTTATGTTAAGATTAAAATTTAGTTTAGTACTTATATTTATTTTATTATTATTGAGTTGTTCAAAAAATAATTCAAATAATATGCCGGATGAACTTGTGAAGTTAAATGTTAAAACAGCTGAATTAATTGAAATGAAGGATATAATATCGAATGTGCGTTGTGTAAAATTAGAAAATAACAATAATGCACTATTTAATGATTGCTGGAAAATAAGATTACATAACAACTATATTTATATTTACTCTTTAACCGATTTTGCTGTATATATTTTTTCAGATAAAGGGGAGTATGTTAACACTTTGGAGGCTGGTTGCAAAGGGAATTTAACAATGCCTACAGACATTATGATAAATAAAAAAAGTAGTGAACTATGGGTAATAAATGAGCGAAAAACTATTAAAAGGTATTCTCCTAATGGTAAAATTTATTTGGGTGAATTAGAACTGCCTTTTCAAGTGTCGGCAATAGCCTATTATAGCAATGAAAAATTTTTATTGTATGATGGTAATTTTAACAAGGAAGTAGAAGGCTATATAACATTAACAGGTTTTGGGCAAAAATATCAAAAGAATGTTTATGCAAAAAAAAGCAGTGATAAAAATTTTAATAGTTATATTCCTGCAACCCTTTTTACTAATACGAGTAGTAATATTATCTACACCTTATTACCCAATAATGATACAATATATGTGTCAGATATAAAAAGAGAAGAAAACTTTAAGCCCCTTTACTATTTAAATTTTGGGGGTGATTTTTTGGATGAATCAAAATGGCCTGACGATGGATTTACCGATAGGGAGTATGCAGAAATGATGAATTCGGGGAAATATATATATGGTATTAATAGTTTTTACAGTGCTAATAATAAAATCTTTTTCAGGACACAAGGTAGATATTCAAAATATTTTATGATAAATACTAAAACCCATCAATTATTTAATTTTAATAATCTGATTGATGATTTATCAACAAAAACGTCGGCTACTTCGATACAAGGAAGTGCAGGAAATGATATTTTCTTTATCTTTAACTCAGATTATTTAATCTCTCATTATCAAAAAAGAGGAATGAAATCCGAATATCCTCAAATTGAAGAATTGTTAAAAAGCCTGGGAAAAGATGACCATAAAGTTGTATTTATTTGTACAGTTAAATAATTAATCCATGATAACAAAAAAAAGATTATATATTATCGGGCTATTACTGATTGTTTTAATTGATTCATGTAAACATTCTAACAGAGAACAAAATTATTTAATAAAAAATGATATTATAAATTTTGAAGCCCGGGATATTAAGGCAAGTGAGTTGTTAGGTTCAAATATTAGATATATTCAGCTTGATAGTATCGGAGCTAATAAAATAGGAAGAGTAAATAAAATTGTTAAGCGAAATCAGAATTTCTATATTTTATCCGATGACAAAAGGATTTTTCAGTTTGACACAATGGGTAGATTTATTTCACTACTCAATAAACCCGGCAAAGGCCCTGAAGAATATTCACGTATTGAGGATTTTGACATATATATGATAAATGGGAAACCTCAATTATGGTTATCAGATTTCTCAAAAATTAAAATTTATGAATATAATATTAATTGGGAGCTCGATACTATAATTACCTTCCCTTATGTTGTTAACAAATTTAAGCGATTAAAAAACGGGAATATTTTATTAATGACTGGGCAAAACGAAAAAACATTAACATTGGTTGATGCGAAGGGTGAAGTGGTAAAAACGTTTCTTGAAAAACAGATTCCTTTCTTAACACTAAAATCTGTCCAATTTATAGCCAATGATTCGCTGATTTTATTTCCTCTCGGTGTTGCAAATGAATATGTTAGCTTTAATCAGAAAACAGAAGAATTTGGTTATGGCAATTTTATTAAAACAAATGATTTAATTTCCAAAAATGAGTTGCTTGAGCTATATGAACAAAAGGGATTTGATTTTTATGGTGATCTGAAAGAAAAAATATATTTAAATAATATTCGATTTTTAAAGGAAAAGATAATTGTTCAGTTTAATAAGCGAGGAGAACGGTATATAGCCGTAGTAGTAAACAAAGATGAAGAAGTTTTAAGCAGTAGGTTTATGCCAAATTCAACCATTATTGATGATATAACTCCCCAGAATAATTCAAAATATTTTAAAAGTTTTTTGTATGGAGATAGCGATAATAGTTTAATCTTTCTGCAAAATCCTGAATCTTCAAATGATGGAATTGCCATTATAGATATTTCTTAAATATCAGGATATGAGTTTTAGAGAGAAAATATTATTGGTATTATTGTTTTGTATAGTATTCATGGCAATTGTTTTTATATGTGCAAAGAATCAGAAGTTAATACAAGTTCGACAAGAATATTTAATAAATAAAAATGAATTGCAGATTAAAGTTGATGATTTGAAGCAAATCCGGTTAATGGAGATACAATCTGAAAAATCGGAGGTAGATAATTTTAATATAATAGATAAGAATAATACTATTAAGGATTTTGTTGAGGTAATTGATGATGATGTTCTTATTTTTAGAATTTTTGAGAACACATGTTTGTCATGTATTGAAGAGAACTTATCAGCTTTAGACACCCTTGTAAAAACTAAACCTGTGATTATTTTGGGGAACTTTTATAATTCTGCAGCTTATACTTTTTTTAAAGAACAATATAACCTAAATAACTGCTATATGTTTGAAAGTAATTCTAAAATAAATATTCCGATGGAAACCAATGAAATAATGTATTATTTTTTAATCAATAAACAAATGGAAGTTTACAAAGTTCATATTCCAATAAAATGGGATTTTGATTTTACCTTGACATATTTATCATCTATAGATAAATAACGATATTGTTAGAAAATATAAAGTCATCAAAACTCATTTTTCCGCTTAGCGCAAAAAAAATGACCGCTCCGGGTAAAAATATGCACGGTTAGTTAATTTTTTAACAAAAATATAACGGTGGGTGTATAATAATCCCAAACAAGGGAAGGACAATTGTTTTTGGTAAGAAATCGAAACTACTTTATAATGATATTGTTTTATATGAAAAGCGTGATTTATTCAACAATGATTGTTATCGTTTTAGAAATGACTATTATTTCTTTATGGGAGACAATCTGTCTTTTTCTACCGATTCAAGGCATTTTGGCCCGATACCCCAAAGTGCAATCATAGAAGAGGCTACATATGTTTTATTCTCATGGTCAAGAAACAACCCTTTTTTATTAGCCGCATTTTCAAGAAAATTCAATAATAAAAAACTGTAGATATAAATAAACGTTATAAACGAGTTGTTTTTCTTTTTTTTTCGCAAAACGTTAGTAAAAGTAAATATGTGCAATAAACGTTAGAATACTGATAGATAATAATTTTTAGCTGTGTATGCCCGTAAAACATGTTGTAAAACACATAATAGAGGGGGTAAAAACAAAATTTATAACTATTTTCGTGTATGTATACATTAAATGGTGTTGCAACACTTTATTTATTAATCTTTAAAATTTAATAACTATGAAAAAGAAAATTATCGGTGGCGTTATTGCTACTTTAATGTTTGTTAGCTTATTAGTTGGAAACGTAATTGTAAAAAGTAAAAAAGCAGCAAAAGCTTATCACGCTCCAACTACAGAATGTGCTTTAAGTGGAAAATGCACTGTTGAAGGAACAAGTTATACAATAGAAGCACTAAACTAAGAATAGTAAATTGTAATTTGAGAGGCTTTTCAATCTTAAAGCCTCTCTTTTAATAGCAAAATAGATTAATATTTAATTTAAAATTGAACATGAAAAAAATATATTGTTTAATCATAAATATTTTTTTAATAACGATTTTGTTTTCATGTAAAGAAAAAAATGAAACATATTTTAAAGAATTCCCTGAAACCATTAACATGAATAAAAAATTGTTGGATGAATACACATTGGAAGGTGCACTCGATAATCGATATTTATATCTTTATGATTCATTGCTTATTATTGTGCAAAACAGGCTGGAAAATGGAATTTTTAGTATTTATTCGCTAAATACACAGGAACGTTTGGCAAGCTTTGGTAAGCAGGGGAAAGGTCCTGATGAATTTATTGACATTGGATATCCTGTAATTGACAAAATACATGGATTGTTTTGGTTTATAGATTATCCAAAATCAACTTTTTATGCTTATAGAATTGAAGACATGGTTTTAAATACGGAGAATATAAAACCAATTAAAGAAATTAAATTTGATCAGTTACTTTTACCTTTTAATTATGTCGTATTAGAGGATACTAGTATTATGATACCGGCAAGTATTCATTCCGATTTATGTTCAATAATTAATACGCAGGGAGATGTAATAAAGGTTATTGGAAATCAACCTATGTTTGATAGCGATGGATTACCTCATCTAGTATATAGTGATTTGCATTCCAGATTAATGGTTTTCGATAACAGTAAGAATGAAATTGTTTTTACTTACCATTATTATGATAAGTTACTTAAATACAATTTAGATACTAAGGAAACATTTGTTGTTACAGGTCCTGATAATATTAAACAAAAGGCTTATGCAAAAGAAGATGGTTCTTTATACAGGCCGATTACTATGAAAAAAGGGTATTATTTTAGTTTTAAAGCAAACAGCGAGAAATTATTTGCGTTGTACCTTGGGAAACCACATTTTAAGCCCGATCGTACAGGAAACTATCCAAAAAATATTCATGTTTTTAACTGGGAATTGGAACCATTAATCAACTTAGAGTTTGACAAAAGTGTCAGATGTTTTGATATAAACGATGAAGGAACTAAGTTGTACATTAGTACGGAAGGAAGTCGTAATATTTTAGTTTATGATTTAGATAAAATTTAGGTTTGTCACTTTAATATTTACAAGATATATGAAGAATATTTTTATTTTTTTATTATTAATTCTATTTTTCGCTGGTTGCCAGTATGATTACAAACCAAAACAAGATAAAGAAATTATAGGAGAGGAGTTCATTTTCCCGGATAACATAGAGGTATTAGAAGAAGATACTATTTTCAGAACCATAACTTATAATAATTTTATTAACTTATATAAACATAAACCTGTTATTATAAGTATTATTTCGGGAGATTGCCATGTTTGTACTTCAAGATTGAAAAAATGGAACAGTATTATAGCTGATAAGAAATTTGGTGATGAGATGAATTATATTTTTGTTATTTCTACAACAGATAAAGGTTATTTCGCAAGAACCTTTTTTGAACATTACGATTATATTCCTGAGTTTATTATTGATAATAATGATGAGTTTTTTAAAAAAAATAAATTTGAAAACATATCTGGTAATAATACTTTTTTATTAGACAAAAATCATATAATAAAAGTTCGTGGTAATCCTGTACTCTATGAAGAATATTTTGAGATATACATGGAAAATATTAAACAGTTACAATGATTAAGAGAAGTAATGCAGGACGAATTAGTATTGTTTATGTGGTTTTTTTATTAATAATGATTGTTTTTATTTTGCTTTTTAATACTGTATATGATTTTTACCATGTTAATTCTTATTCAATGTTTCCTTTATTAAAACATGGAGATGTCTTATTAATAAAAAAATCAAAAATTACTGATAAAATAATAAATAGAGGAAGTATTTATGTTTTTGATTTGCCTTTGTATCATTCCAATAAAAAATATTTTGCAAATGCAAACAATGATTTGTTTGTTAAAAGATGTGTAGCTATTTCCGGTGATACATTCAGAATTTTAAAACAACAAATATTTATAAATTCAAATTTGTGGGAAACAAAAAATATAAATTCTGGTAAAATTGATGAGGATAAAATATTGGATATTAGTAATCCAATTTATGGAATAAATTTATCGAGGGTTTTTTATCCACACGATTCGACATACTCTTGGAATTTAAATAATATCGGCCCTTTGTATATACCAAAGAAAAATACAAAAATTCAGTTAACCGATAGTATGAAAATCCTTTACAAGGATATCATTTTTTACGAAACAAAGGGGGTTTTAAATGATACATCATTATCAATGGATGAATATACTTTCAAAAAAAATTATTATTATTTTATTGGAGATAACTTTTATGGTTCAGTTGATTCAAGACATTGGGGCATGATCCCGGAAGAAAATATTATTGGCGAAGTAAAATACATTGTATGGTCAAAATCAAATAAATACTTTTTAAAAAGATTACAATAATATCCCTATATTTGAGATGAAAATGATAATCATATACCTATGAGTTTGAGAAATATAATTTGCCGGGCCTTGGCATATCTTTTTTTACCGGCTTTAGCTGTTTCGTGCCAGTCGCCTACAAAGTCTGACCAGTATAGCGAGATGGAAAAAACCACTTACAGGCATAAAACACCCGAGGTAAAAGCCATTGTTGTTCAGCCGGATGTTTTTTATCAACAGGTGGTAAGCAATGGGATTTTGTCGCCTGTGCAAAAAGCAAGGCTTGTCTTTAAGGTTAACGAAAATATTCGGCAGATAAATGTAAAAAACGGGCAGTGGATCCAAAAAGGGCAAATACTGGCCCGGTTAGATAATTTTAACCAGCAGCTGCAACTCGAAAAAGCTAAAAATAATTTACTTAAAGCAGAAATTGAGTTAAAGGATATTCTTTTTGCTCATAGCCCCGAAACGGCCGATACGGCAGAGATAAACCCCGAGGTATTGAAAACAGCCCGGGGCCGCAGTGGTTATAACGATGCCCGGTTTGCCCTGCGCGAAGCTGAGTATAACCTGGAGCATAGCGTGTTAAAAGCTCCGTTCGATGGAATAATTTCCGATATTCAGGTAAAAGAAAATAATTATTCGGCCAAAAGCGATTATTTTGCTGTGTTAATGGATACCAGGCAAATGGAAACATCTTTTGGGATTTTAGAAACTGAGCTGGAGATGATTGCTGTTGGCACAGCCGTAGAAGTTATTCCTTACGCTTTCCCCGGTAAAAAATTTGCAGGCTCTATACATGAAATAAACCCCTCGGTAGATGATAACGGAATGATACAGGTTGTAGCCATCGTTCAAAATCCGGAGGGGATATTGCTCGACGGGATGAATGCCGATATTATTGTAAAAAAGAAAATCCCCGGGCAGCTTGTTGTACCTAAAGAAGCGGTTCTTGACCGCCAGGGGCGCCAAATGGTTTTTACCCTTAAAAATGACAGTATAGCGCAGTGGGTTTATGTTGAAACTGGCCTCGAAAATTTAAGCCGGGTAACCATAACGGATGGTTTGTCCAATGGCGATACCGTTATTGTTACTAATAACTTTAACCTGGGACACGATGTGGTTGTTAAAGCCGAAATGATTGAAAACTAATGAACCGTTTGGTGAGTAATGGATAACAGGAACAAGAAAAATACTTCAACATTTAGCGCT
Organism: Thiohalospira sp.; assembly: GCA_046538755.1. GTDB lineage: Bacteria > Bacteroidota > Bacteroidia > Bacteroidales > UBA12077 > UBA12077. The sequence goes on along the minus strand of JBKHIH010000001.1, from coordinate 58,744 downwards.
TTTACCATTAACATAATCTTTATCCTGTTTGTAATTATTGGATTAAGCCTTTTGCGCTATGTACCTGTTAAGTTAAACCCGGATAAAACGTTACCGGTAATTTATATACACTTTAACTATTACGGGGCCACTTCCGAAATCGTTGAAAAACAAGTTACCTCGCGAATAGAAAGTGTTATGCAATTGATAAAAGGGGTTGAGCATATTACATCTACTTCCGGTAACGGGTGGGGGCAGGTAGAGGTTAGTATCAGCGAAAACGCAAATCCCGAAATGCTGCGTTTTGAAATACTGACACATCTCCGCGAAATTTACCCTAAGCTGCCCAACGAAGTTACTTATCCTGTGGTGTCGCAGCAGGGAGCTGACGATGAAAACAGGGTGCAGTTAATGACCTACACCATTAACGGGAGTGCTGATTCGTATACCCTTTATAAATACCTGGATAAACATGTCGAGCCCCGGTTGTCTACCATTAAAGGGGTACAAAAAATTGAAGTCCATGGCTCAACGCCTTATCATTGGGAAATAGTTTATAACACGAATAGGTTAAATCAATTGGGAATAGAAAAAAATGAAATTAGGAAAGCGATATATGATTTTTATACCCAATCCGACCTGGGCATGAAAAAATATTCTTCTGTAACAAGTACGGATTCATCGCTAATTATGACTATCCTGAAAGGAGTAGAAAAAAATCCGGAGACAGTGCCTGTAATCCCTGTAAAGAAAATAAACGGACAGATTATTTATTTAAAAGATATTGCCCAAATTACTCATAAGCAAAAAAAACAGCAGTCTTTTTATCGTATTAACGGGCTAACGGCCGTAAATATGGTTATTTTTGCTACCCCCGAAGCAAATCAGGTGCAGCTGGCAGAAAGCATTAGAGAAACCATGGGAGGCCTTAAAGAAGCTTTGCCTGCCGGTTACTCCTTTACCCTGGCCTACGATGCTTCCGTATTTTTGGAAACGGAAATTCACAAAACCTTTTGGCGTACATTGGCCTCTATCCTGGTTTTATTTGTTTTTGTGCTGGTTATCAGCCGTAACTTCAGATATTTAGCAATTATCGCTATTAGTTTGTTGGCCAATTTGTGTATTGCCATATTTTTTTATTACCTCTTAAAGATAGAAATACATTTGTACTCCCTTGCCGGGATAACGGTTTCTCTGGGGATATTAATCGATAACTCGATTATTATGGCCGATCATATCAGGCATAAAAAAGACCGTAAAGTTTTTTTAGCCATTCTGGCAGCAACATTAACAACCATTGGGGCGTTAACAGTGATCTTTTTTCTCGAAAAAGAACAACAAATTAATTTAATTGATTTTGCCTGGGTGGTTATTATTAACCTTTCGGTATCATTGGTTATAGCGCTGTTTTTTATCCCGTCGTTAATGGAAAAAATCCCTTTAACCAAAAGAAAGGGCAGATTGTTTTTTCGCCGTAAAAGGAGGGTAGTTATTTTTAATCGCTGGTATCAAAGATTTATTCGTTTTGCCATAAAATATAGAGCTGTTGTAATTATCATCGGTTTATTAGCATTTGGCTTGCCTGTATCTTTGTTACCCAATGAAATAAAAGGAGATCAATGGTATGTAAGCTGGTATAATAAAACGCTGGGGCATGAGAAATATACTGAAAATATTAAACCTGTTATGGATAAAATTCTGGGAGGTACCTTAAGATTGTTTTCAGAATTTGTTAGAGAAGATAACTATTTTGCTTCGCCCGAGCGGACAACCTTAAATGTGCGAGTTAAATTGCCACAGGGAGCTACAATTGACCACTTAAACGAAATATACCTCGATTTTGAAAATTATTTGGGGAAGTTTGAGGAAATAGATTTCTACCAAACCAATATCTATAGTCTCAGTAATTCGCAATTAACCATCTATTTTAAAAAGAATTTTGAAAATAGTGCTTTCCCTTATTTGTTAAAATCAAGGCTGGAAAGCAAAGCCATTGATATTTCAAGTGCCGATTTTAGCATTTACGGCGTAGGCCGTGGTTTTTCCAATGCATTATATTCTGGTTTTAAAAATTCACGGTTAATTTTTACAGGCTATAATTACGACGAATTGTTAAAATATACACGCGTAGCTAAAGAAAAACTCATAAAAAATCCGAGGATTAACGAGATATTTATCGAGAGTGGTAAATCGTGGTGGTTTGTAAATTCTAAAAAACGATACCTTTCAATTGATAAAGAAGCACTGGCACATGCACAAATACCGCTTAATAACCTGGTGCACAAAATCGGCTCTTTTAACCGGCAATCTGAATACTTATTTGATATCCCGTTTAACGATGAATTTGAAGAAGTAAGAATCCTTTCTGACCGGGCAAGATCATCAGATCTTTGGGCGCTTATGCAATATCCGCTGGATGCAGGAGAAACCATGAAATTAAGAGATATTGCCAACATAACAGAAGAAAATGCCAGCGAATCTATTTATCGTGAAAACCAGGAATATATTTTAACATTAGCCTACGATTTTATTGGTCCCGACGAGCTGTCCAGAATCGTCTTAAAGGATTATGAAAAGGAAATTAACCAGTTGTTACCTGTAGGATACAAAGCAAATATTCCGTCCTATGGACAATGGTGGGATGTGAAAGAAAAAAAACAGTATCTTTTGTTGTTTTTAATGATTTTGATAGTGTATATCATTTGTACCGTTTTGCTGGAATCTTTTGTGCAGCCGGCAGTTGTTATTGCTATGATTCCGCTTTCATTTATCGGGATATTTTTGACTTTTTACTGGTTCGAATTTAAATTCGACCAGGGAGGTTATGCAGCATTTCTCCTGGTTAGCGGGTTGGTTGTTAATTCGGCTCTTTATATAATTAATGATTTAAATAACCTCGATAAGTATAGAAATAAAATGATACGGTTAAGGAGGTATATAAAAGCTTATAATAGCAAAATTATCCCTATATTTTTAACCCTCATGTCGACAATTTTAGGGCTGATCCCGTTTATTTTTTGGGGTAACAAAGAGCCTTTTTGGTTTGCCTTGGCTGTTGGAACCATTGGAGGCCTTATTTTTTCTGTCCCTGCAATTGTTATTTTTTTGCCCATCTTGTTAAAAGGTATTGAAAATAAAAAGAAAAGAAATGGTAGATTTTTTAGTTAAAAGGCCGGTGGCCACTATTATGAGTTTTATTGCTTTTATATTAATGGGGATTGTTGCTTCGCAACGTATACCGGTTTCTTTATTGCCCGATATTGATATTCCTGAGATTACTATCCACATTAACAGGGAAAATACCTCGCTGCACACATTGGAAAATTCTGTAGTTACACCTTTCAGGAAACAGCTGTTGCAGGTTTCCGGAGTAAAAGATATTCAAAGCGAAACAAAAAATAACCAGGCTGTAATCAGGTTATTATTTGAGTTTGGTGTGGATATCGACTATGCTTTTTTAGAAGTAAACGATAAAATTGATGCGGTCATGGCTTATATGCCAAAAGATGTACAAAGGCCCAGGATAATAAAAGCCAGCGCTACCGATATCCCTGTATTTTATCTCAATATTTCCGAAGAAGTGAAACGTTCTTCATCCCTTTCTTCTTTTCAGTTAAGTGAGTTTGTGAATCATGTGATTAAAAAAAGGATAGAACAATTGCCCGAAGTGGCATTGGCAGATGTAACAGGGATTGTTTCCCCTGAAATCTATATTATTCCTGATGAGGACAAGTTTAGAAATGTAAACCTTACCTTATCTGATTTGCAGGATGCTTTTGTGCAAAATAATCTAAATCCGGGAAGTATATTAATTCAGGATGGCCATTATCAATACAACCTGATGTTTGACAATGAACTGAAAAGTGTTGATGATATTAGCAATATTTTGATTAATAAAGGAGGAAGAGTTTTAAGGCTGGGAGAATTAGCCGAAATTGGAACCCGAACCAGGGAAAGAAAAGGGATGTATCTTAATGGCAGGACAGAATCGGTCAACCTGGCGGTTATAAAACATTCCTCGGCTAAAATGAATAAAATGAAAGAGGAAGTTAACAAGGTGTTAGAACAGTTTCAAAAGGATTACCCTGAGCTGAATTTTGACATCAGCCGCGACCAAACGCAATTATTAAATTATTCTATTAATAATTTAAAACAAAGCCTTGTTATTGGATGTGCCCTGGCGGTTCTCATTATGTTTTTATTTATTCGTAATCCCAGGGCGCCCTTGTTAATTGCTTTTAGCATTCCTGTTTCTTTGGTTATCAGTTTGTTGTTTTTTTATATTATCGGATTATCAGTTAATATTATTTCTCTTTCGGGATTGATTCTGGGAGTAGGGATGATGATCGATAATTCAATTATCGTTATCGATAATATTGCCCAGTATAATAAGAAAGGTGAGAGTTTACTTAATGCAATTGTTATTGGCACAAACGAGGTTATCAGGCCACTTATTTCATCCGTGCTTACAACCTGCGCGGTTTTTATTCCTTTGATTTTTTTAAGTGGAATATCCGGTGCATTATTTTACGATCAGGCAATGGCTGTTACTATCGGACTGTTTGTTTCGCTGATTGTTTCTTTAACTATTTTACCCGTGCTCTACAAACTGTTTCATATAAATTATAATGAAAAATCTAAGAGCCATTTCGTGCTGTTTGACCTTGAAAATTACTATAATAAATGGTTTGATTTTGTCTTTAGCTACAGGCGAATAATAATTTTAGGATTTTTTATTTTTATTTTTCTTGGTGTATTTTTTATTTTTATTTTAGATAAAAAACAGATGCCTGATATCAGGCAAACTGAGATGGTTGTGAATATTGACTGGAACGAAAACCTGAGCCTGGATAATAACAAAGAACGTGTTAATCAATTGATCAATTCTTGTAATAATATTCTAGAATCAAACAGCTATCTTGGGGTTCAGCAGTTTTTGCTTAATCAGTCACTCGATATGGATATTAACGAATGTCAAATTTATATAAAAGCAGAAACTCAGGAAGATATTGAAATTATTCAACAAAACCTGTATTCGGTTATTCAGCATAATTTCCCTCAGGCAAAAGTTGAATTTGCACCGCCGGAGAATATCTTCCAGCGAATATTTTCTGGGAAAAGTAATGCTTTGTTGGTAGCAGAAGTAAGCTCTTTAAAAGGCGAGGTGGTACCCCCGCAACCTGTTATGGATAGCTTGTATGCCCGGATAATAAATGATATCCCTGTAAGGGTAAGTAATATTCCCAAACAACAAAATATCCATTTAAAAATAAATCAAACAAAGCTTTTAACTTATGATATCCGGTTAGAAGATTTACAAACAGCTATAAGAAATGCATTTAATAAAAACCAGGTAGGACAAATTATACATCAAAAAGATTTTGTACCTGTAGTAACCGGGCAAAACGGTGCATCTGTTTATCAATCGCTGGAAAATACATTTGTGCATAATAAACAGGGGGATAAAATACCTGTTACAGCTTTGTTAAAAATGGATAAGGTGGAAGATTATAAATCTATAGTATCTAATGAAAATGGTGCTTATATCCCAATATTAATTAGTGCTGAGGATCATGCTGTAAGAAAAAATATTCAGAGAATTCAATCAACAATAGATAAATTCCCCAACCTGCATGTGAATTTCTCAGGTTCATGGTTCGAAACCCAAAAGTTAGTAAAAGAAATGAGTGTTGTATTGATTATTTCATTATTGCTTCTTTATTTTATCCTTGCTGCGCAGTTCGAATCCTTGTTACAACCATTAATTGTTTTAATAGAAGTGCCTATAGATATTGGTGGTGCATTATTATTTTTGTATATTTTTAATACCAGTATTAATATTTTATCATTAATAGGAATAATTGTAATGACAGGAATTATTATAAACGATTCGATTCTTAAGATTGATACAATTAATAGGCTTAAAAGATCTGGTTACCCATTAATTGAAGCCATTCATAAAGGAGGGACAAGAAGACTGAAACCAATTATTATGACAAGTTTAACAACTATTTTAGCGCTGGTGCCTTTTTTATTTGGCAGTGATATTGGTTCAGAATTACAATATCCTTTAGCTGTTGCAGTTATTGGAGGTTTAGGGTTGGGGACAATTGTCAGCTTGTTCTTTATCCCGTTAATGTATTATTATCTGTATAAATTAAAATCAGTTAAAGTTATTCGTTAAATTTTACGTTATTATTGATTTAAAAACATATTTTTACGCTTAAAAATCAAAATTCATGAAAAAAAAGGCTCTTTATATTGTTATAGTATTAATTCTATGCTCTTTAAATTTATCGGCCCAACCAATGCTCACCGAAGAATTAACTTTTGAAGAGGTTGTACAGCTTGCCCGTGAGCAATCGCCCGATGCTATAATGGCCAAACATCGTTTTAGAGCCAGCTATTGGGAATTTAGGACTTATAAGGCCGATTACCTGCCTAATTTGTCGCTTAGTACTACATTCCCTGAGTTTAGCAGGGCTATCAAAAAATATCAGAATGCAGATGGAACTTATACTTATGTTGAAGATAACCTGAACAGTTCTACGGTAAATTTAAACCTGAGGCAAAATGTAGGTTTTACCGGAGGACAAATATTTGCCACCTCAAACCTGACACGCCTCGATGAGTTAGGTGGTAGCGATGTTAATACTTCATACCTGTCTACACCCATAAGTATAGGATACCGTCAACCTATGTTATTTTACAACGAGTATAAATGGCAAAAAAAGATAGAACCTTTAAAATACGAAGAAGCTAAAAAAAAATACATTACATCGCTTGAGAATGTTACCTTAAAAGCGGTAAATTATTTTTTCGACCTGGCACTTGCGCAACAAAACCTGCAGGTAGCCCAGATTAATTTTTCTAATGCCGACACGTTATACCAGATTGCTGAGGGAAGATATAATATCGGAACCATTGCCGAAAATGAATTGATGCAAATGGAATTAAGCCTGCTTAATGCCGGCTCGGATTTAAATGCAGCAAAAGTTGACCTTGAAATTAAAAAATTCCAATTACGGTCTTTCCTTGGATTTAACGAGAAAGTTGATCTTAAATTAATTATCCCAAAAGAAATCCCTGATTTAACCGTTGAGGTAGAAGATGCACTGGCAAAGGCCAATGAAAATAATCCCGATATTATCGCTTTCGATCGGCAGTTGATTGAGGCTGAACGCGATGTAGCCAGAGCTAAATCGGAAAAAGGGTTGCAGGCCGACCTGTTTGCAAGTATTGGATACACACAGCAATCGCAAGAGTTTTCTAATGTATATGTTAGCCCTCAGGATCAGCAAAGATTTGTTTTTGGCCTTGAAGTTCCATTATTGGATTGGGGGTTGGGACGCGGGCGTTATAAAATGGCCCAGTCGAGCCAGGAAGTTATTAAAACAACCGTAGATCAGGCTAAAACAGATTTTGTGCAAAGTGTTTATTTGAATGTTATGCAGTTTAATTTACAAGACGACCAGGTAACTATTGCTGCCAAAAGCGATACCATTGCTCAAAAACGATACGATATGACCAAACAACGTTTTTTAATTGGCAAAGTAGATGTGTTAGATTTAAATGTTGCGCTGTCGGAGAAAGATGGAGCCAAAACCAACTATATTGCTGCATTAAGAAAGTACTGGTCGAATTATTACACACTCCGTAGGATTACTCTTTATGATTTTATGCAAGATAAACCGCTCGATGCAGATTTTGACCAGTTAATAGAATAGAATGGAAAAAATAAGATTGAGATATTTTAATTGAAATCTGTTAATCTTAAATCTTTTAAAAAGTGAGATTCTAAAAAATAATTTTATCTTTGCACGATAATTTGTATAGAAAGTAAATAATATTAATAAAATCAATAAAACAGAATAACAAATGCAGATTAAAGGAGCTATTAGGTTTTTGGCTATTTCGTTAGCCGTAATATGTATTTATTACCTTTCGTTTACCTGGGTTACTACACGCATATATAAAGATGCAGAGAAGTATGCATTAGAATATGTAGAAAATCATCCCGACGAAGAAGTAGAATTAAATGATATAGAATATCAATACCTTGATTCATTATCGGGAGAAGAGGTTTATAACCTTGGTTTTAGAAAGTATACATTTAGAGAATGTCAGGAAAGAGAAATTAATTTGGGTCTTGACCTTAAAGGAGGTATGAATGTGGTGCTTGAAATATCTGTTGAAGATATTATCAAAGCTTTAGCTAATAATAGTACTGACTCAACTTTCCGCGAAGCTTTGAATTTAGCTAAAGAATACAGAAAAGATAGCCGCGAGGATTATATTACTTTATTTGGAAGGGCTTTTAATGAAATTGATCCGGATGCTCGTTTGGCAGCAATTTTCAATACCATTGAATTAAAAGATAAGGTAGATTTTAACTCAACCAACGAAGAAGTATTGGATGTAATTCGTACAGAAGCTAAAGATGCTATTGATAATTCATTTAATATCCTTCGTAGCCGGATCGACCGTTTTGGAGTTGTTCAGCCAAATATTCAGAGAATGGAAGCTACCGGAAGGGTAATGGTTGAACTGCCGGGAGTAAAAGATCAGGAACGTGTTCGAGACCTGTTGCAGGGAACCGCAAATCTTGAATTCTGGGAAACTTATAATAATACACAAGTTTATCCATTCCTTCTTCAAGCCAATGAAAGAATATACGAAATTGAGCAAGCACGTAAAGAGGTGGAGAAAGAAGAAGCGGTTGATGAGGAAGAGGTTTCTGAGGAAGTTTCAGAAGAGTTAGATGAAGAACAAGAGGAGATAGAAGAAGACTTATCATTGCTTGATCAACTGGAATCAGAAGAATCAAAAGAAGATTCTGCCGCTGCATTAACTGATGATCAGCAAATGGAAAGATATCCTTTATTTTCGGTATTATCACCAAGCATTAACCCGAGAACCAATCAGCCAATGGAAGGTTCTGTTATTGGTATGGCTCATTTTAACGATACAGCCAAAGTAAATGCTTACCTGAATATGAAACAGGTTCGTTCCATATTTCCTCGTGATATTAGTTTTAAATGGCATGTTAAGCCTTACAAACATGATGATTCGCAAAGTTTTTACGAGTTGCACGCATTAAAAATTACTGGCAGAGACGGAAAACCACCACTTGATGGTGATGTAATTACTGATGCAAGATCTGAATTCGACCAAAATACAGGTAGTGCCGAAGTATCAATGAGTATGAACGCCGATGGTGCCAAAGTTTGGGCTCGCCTTACAAAAAACAATGTAGGTAATTTTATAGCCATTGTACTCGATAATTATGTGTATTCAGCACCACGTGTAAATCAGGAAATTACAGGGGGACGTTCATCAATTTCCGGCGATTTTACTGTTGAAGAGGCAAAGGATTTAGCTAATATTTTAAAATCAGGAAAATTACCTGCTCCGGCCAGAATTATTGAGGAGGAAGTAGTTGGGCCATCTCTTGGACAGGAAGCCATTAATGCAGGGATGAAATCATTCTTCATTGCATTTATTGTAGTAATGATTTATATGATATTCTACTTTAGCCGAAAAGCAGGGTTAGTAGCAGATATAGCTCTAATCTTAAATATGTTCTTTATTTTAGGTGTACTGGCATCATTGGGAGCAGTATTAACTTTGCCTGGTATTGCCGGTATTGTTTTAACCATTGGTATGTCGGTAGATGCTAATGTGTTAATATATGACAGAATTCGTGAGGAGCTTGCAGCCGGAAAAGGAGTTAAGTTAGCCATTAAAGATGGTTATAAAAATGCCTATTCTGCAATTATTGACGCCAATGTTACAACATTGTTAACAGCTATTATATTATATACTTTTGGAACAGGCCCGATTAAAGGTTTTGCAACAACTTTATTAATCGGTATCATTACTTCTTTATTTACAGCAGTTTTTATTACACGTTTGATTTTTGAGTGGTATTTGAAACGTAACAAGGAAGTAACATATTCAACAAAAATTACTGAAAATATATTAAAGAATCCAACCTTTAAGTTTCTTGAAAAGCGGAAAATTGCCTATGTAATTTCTGCCATTTTAATTTTTGTTAGCCTTGGGTCATTATTTACCAAAGGATTAAATCAGGGAGTAGATTTTACAGGTGGACGAACTTATGTTGTTCGTTTTGAGCAGCCTGTGAATACTGTTGAAATATCGAATAGCCTCGGTGAAGTTTATGGACATGCCCCAGAGGTTAAGGTTTTTGGAGACGACAATCAGGTTAAGATAACTACTAAATATCGTATCGACGAAGATAATGTTGAAGTTGACCAGGATGTTGAAGCCAAACTTTTCGAAGGGCTAAAACCATTTATACAAGATGATATTACGTTTGATGATTTTAATACAAATTATAAAATGAGTTCGCATAAAGTGGGCGCCACAATTGCTACTAATATCATATATAAATCAATGGTTGTAATTATACTGGCGTTAATCATGATGTTTGTATACATCTTTATTCGGTTTAAGAACTGGCAATATGGTTTGGGAGCCGTTACAGCACTTATGCATGATGTATTAATTGTGCTTGGGATATTCTCAATTTTTGCCGGTATATTGCCATTCTCGCTGGAAATAGACCAGGCATTTATTGCAGCTATCCTAACCGTTGTTGGTTACTCGGTTAACGATACAGTGGTTGTATTCGACCGAATCAGGGAATATACTACACTTTATCCAAAACGGGATCAGCATTCCATAATAAATGGAGCTTTAAATGGCACGTTAAGCCGTACGTTTAATACATCTATTACCACATTTGTTGTATTATTAACCATCTTCCTTTTAGGTGGCGAAGTAATACGTGGTTTTGTATTTGCTTTATTAATTGGTATTGTTGTTGGTACATATTCATCACTGTTTATAGCATCTCCGGTGGTTTACGATACCGTACATAAAAATGCTAATAAAAAGAAATAATAAGATTTAAACATAGCAATTATTCAAAAAGCTCCATAACAAATGGGGCTTTTTTGTTGTTATAACAAAATGTATATTTGTAAAAAATTTAATTTATGCACAGGATGTTTCTTTTTATTAGCGGACAGGAGATTTTTATCATCCTTTTGGTTGTTTTATTACTTTTCGGAGCCAATAAAATTCCTGAAATAGCCCGCGGGTTAGGGAAGGGGATGCGTGAATTCAGAAAAGCTGCCGATGATATCAAACGAGAAATGAATAATCAGTCCGATGATATTAAAAAAGATTTTAAGGAATTGGACGATAATATCAAAAAAACACAAGACGGCCTTAAAGGATGATTTATGGATTTGTTTTTTTTACTTGCCGGTTTATTTCTTTTAATATTTAGTGGAGATTTTTTAGTCAGGGGTAGTGTCTCACTTGCTGCTCATCTTAAAGTCTCTAAACTGGTTATAGGTGTAGTAATTGTTTCGCTTGGTACATCAGCACCCGAACTGGTTGTAAGTTTAGATGCAGCACTGAAAGGGCATCCTGATATTTCTATAGGAAATGTAATAGGTTCGAATATTGCTAATATTGCCCTAATTTTAGGTTTAAGTGCTTTGATAAGGCCTGTAAAAGTTCAAAAAAAAGGAATTCATTTCGACTGGGCGGTAATGATGCTTGCCAGTGTATTATTACTATTTTTTAGTTTAAATATGAAATTACAATTTTTTGAAGGGGCTTTGATGTTATTTTTATTCATTCTTTATATTATTAAAGCTGTTACTAAATCACGAAAAGAAAAATTAGCTTCATTGGAAATACCCCCTTTACCTCAATTTAAACTTTGGTTGTCATTACTTTTTGTATTGATTTCCTCGGTAGGGCTTATATATGGTGCAGAATTCCTGGTAAAGGGTGCATCCGCTATGGCTATAAAAATGGGTGTCGACGAAAGAGTTATATCTGTTTCGGTAATTGCTCTGGGTACCAGTTTGCCAGAACTGGCAACATCGGTTGCAGCTGCAGCCCGTAAAGAAATGGATGTATTTATTGGAAATATCATTGGGTCAAACATCTTTAACATATTTGCAATACTTGGTATAACCAGTATCATTACAACCATTGATGTTAATCCAATGGTTTTAAAATTTGATATTATCTGGATGCTTGCTTTGGCATTGCTTTTGTTTTTATTTATACTGCCATTGAGGAAAGGTATTATTTCACGATGGAAAGGGGCGGCTTTTTTAACCATTTATGTTGCTTACATTTATCTTGCATTTACTACCGGAATACTTTAATTTTATTGATTCAATTAATCTGATTTAAACATTATTGCTGATAAAAAGAAAATATTTATGATTGTAGCAAAAAATATTAACAAATCGTATGGCGATTTACAAGTCTTAAAAAGTATTGATTTAAAAGTTGAAAAGGGCGAGATTGTTTCAATTGTTGGCCCCAGTGGTGCAGGTAAAACTACATTTTTACAGATTCTGGGCACATTGTCGCGCCCCAATTCTGGAGAGGTTCTTTACGATAATATTAACATCAGCAAGCTCAGAGATAAACAACTGGCAGCGTTCCGAAATCAAAATATTGGCTTTGTGTTCCAGTTTCATCACTTACTACCTGAATTTACTGCCTTAGAAAATGTTTGCATACCTGCTTTTATCAAAAAAATACCAAAAGCACAAGCTGAAGAAAAAGCCAAAGAAATTCTCGATTTTTTAAAGCTTAGTCATAGGCTCGATCATAAACCCAAAGAATTGTCAGGGGGTGAACAGCAAAGAGTGGCTGTTGCTAGGGCGTTAATTAATGATCCTAAAGTAATTTTTGCCGACGAACCCTCAGGGAATCTCGATTCGCAGAACAAAAAAGAGTTACACAGCCTGTTTTTTTCATTGCGTAAAAAGTATAATCCGGCCATTGTTATTGTAACACACGATATTGAACTGGCCGATACTGCCGACAGAAAACTTACCATGAAAGACGGAATTTTTACCCGAAACTAATGGAATTTAATGATTTAAAAGATTTTTTAGACGAAAAGGCCAATAAATATAATCATCCGGGTTTTATAAAAACCGACCCGATTCAAATACCTCATCTTTTCAGTGAAAGCCAGGACAGAGAAATAGCCGGTTTTTTTGCTGCTACCATTGCCTGGGGGCAGCGGCCAACAATCATTAAAAATATGTATCAGTTGTTAAATCTTATGGATAATGCGCCTTATTCATTTATTTTTAACCATAAAGATTCAGAATTTGATCGATTCAATCATTTTAAGCACCGTACCTTTAATGGGCAGGATTGTGTGTTTTTTATTCAATCGTTAAAAAATATTTATCTTAAATATGGAGGATTGGGGAATTTAATTCAGAATCTTTATTTGCAGCATAATAATGTATTTGATGTATTGAGTCATTTCCGTAAAATATTTTTTGAAATTCCTAATCCTGGCCGAACGCAAAAACATGTAGCTAACGTACTAAAAGGAGCATCAGCCAAAAGGCTTAACATGTATCTCCGTTGGTTTGTACGTAAAGATAACCGTGGAGTTGATTTTGGTATATGGGATAAAATTCCCATGAACAGTTTGTATATTCCATTGGATGTGCATACAGGTAATGTTGCCCGGAAGTTAGGGTTGCTTAAAAGAAAACAAAATGACTGGAAAGCAACTGATGAATTAACCATGAATTTAAGAAGGTTTGATCCTAATGACCCAATTAAATATGATTTTGCATTGTTCGGACTGGGTGTATTTGAAAAGTTTTAATAAATAAATTGTTATGCCAAATCAATATTTTAAGTTTAAGCAATTTACTATTTATCAGGATAAATGTGCAATGAAAGTCGGTACAGATGGTGTTTTGCTTGGAGCATGGGCAAGTGTGGAAAATGCAGATAAAGTACTTGATATAGGCACGGGTACCGGATTAATTGCTTTAATGCTGGCACAACGTTCTAATGCAACAATTGATGCAGTTGAGATAGATCAAAATGCTTGTGTGCAGGCTCAGGAAAATGTTAATCATTCACCTTGGGCTCACAGAATTAATATTATTCATCAATCTTTTCAGAACTTTTCAACGGCAACAGAAACGAAATATGACCTGATTGTTTCCAATCCTCCCTATTTTCAAAATTCATTAACCGCTCCACAAGAAAGCAGAGCAAAAGCAAGGCACAATACTGAATTGCAGTTGGCTGATATTATTGATGGATCATTAAATTGTTTGTCGGAATCGGGAACTTTAAGCTTGATTTTACCTTATATCGAGGGAAGTTTATTTATTGCCAAAGCTGCCGGGCAGGGATTATATTGCGTGCGTAAAACAAATGTTTTGCCTAAACCCGGACAGAAGCCTAAAAGATTCCTGTTCGAATTTCAAAAATCAAAAAAGCCGTTTATCGAACAACAACTGGTTGTTGAGCTTAATAAACGGCATCAATATTCTGATGACTATAAAAATCTTACCAAAGATTTTTATCTGAATTTTTAAAGATCAATAGTCTCTTCAATAAAATTTATTCCGTATTCTTCCAACTCTTTTAGCACTGGTTCATACACATCTTTCATGGTAGGCACAATAACACCCCGCCGTTTAATTACGCCGGTAAGTAATAATTTTGTGGCAATAGCTACAGGAATACCAACTGTAATCGACATGGCAGTATTTACCTGGTCTTGGCCAATAACTACCAGTGAAGATTTAATGCGTTTATTTTTTCCGTCTAACGAATAATCAAACTGGTGTTGCATGGCTATCATGTCTTTGTCGTTTTCACCCAGAGCCCATTTTTCTTCTAATAATTTTTGAAGAATTTGAGCAGGAGTGGCATCGGGTAAATCTATTTTTTTATTTTCAAAAATACCCAGCCATTCTAGTTTTTTAAAGGTTTCTGAATCTCTTTCAATTCCAATATAATCACAAATTTTTTGTTCAACTGGGGCAGTTTCATTATGCGGAAGAAAAAGGTTAATGAATTCTCTATACGTTAAATGCTCAGAATTTTCAACCGAATAGGTGTCGTCGGTTGCTCCCAACTGAACAAAAACATCCCATGCAGCACAATATCCCGGGCGACGTAAAGTTCCGCGTAAAATTGTTGGTATATCCTGGAGATTATATGTTTCGCGGTAACTTAACGAATCCCTGTTTGGATACATCTCAAACTCACCAACATCTAAAATAGATATCTTTTCAATTCTTCTGAATAGCTGGTTGTATGGCACATATTTATATTTACCATGATCTAAATATTGTGCTGTCGATTGTCCGGCTACTACAACATTTCTTGGATTCCAGGTGAATTTATAATTCCATGGATTATTATCGAATTCAGGAGCAACTAGTCCGCCAGTGCTTGATTTAAAAGCAACCATTTTACCGCCTTTAGCTTTTATTTCATCAATTACTTTCATGGCCGACATGTGGTCAATACCAGGGTCAACGCCAATCTCATTTAAAAGTAGTATGTTTTTTTCTAATGCCTTTTGATGTAACCCTTTTATTTCTTTCGAAACATACGAAGCAGTAATCATGTGTTTTCCAAATTCAACACATCTTTCGGCAACCAGATGATGAAACCGTGCCGGAAGCATCGAAATTACCACGTCGGCATTTTTTATTTCTTCAATTCGCTGCGTTTCGTCAAATACATCAAATTCAAATGCTTCTCCATTTTCATGATTGTTTACTTTTCGTTTGGCTGTTTCAACCGACATATCTCCAATACGTACTTTCCAGTGATGCTCTTTAGAGTGATCAAGCAAGTATTTAATTAAACTGGATGAAGATAATCCGGCTCCTAAGATTAATATTTTTCTCATAGAATAATTAGTTGTTTGATTTTAATTGAATTTAATGTCGCTAATGTAAAATTATTTTTGAGCAAGAAAAATGGTTTTTAACAGTTTAGTGTAAAAATGTATATTCATTGATAAGATATGAGTCTGTAATTTCTTTATATTAAGCAATTAAGGCGATTTTAAAAATAAATCTTAAAAATGTTTTATTTAAAAATGATGATAAAAAAAAGAATTTTAGTGAAGCATAATTTTGTTTTTTAAAAAAAGTTGCTACTTTTACGATCAACGAAAAAATTAACCCCCTAAAA
Organism: Thiohalospira sp.; assembly: GCA_046538755.1. Classification (GTDB taxonomy): domain Bacteria; phylum Bacteroidota; class Bacteroidia; order Bacteroidales; family UBA12077; genus UBA12077. The sequence continues at coordinate 42,721 of JBKHIH010000001.1, read as the reverse complement.
TTTTACCTGAGAAAAAATGAAAATTTTTAGTCCTTGTTAATGCAAGGACTTTTTTTTATCCTTGTTAAATCATAAATATTATAGAACTACGTCAGATATATTATTTACAACTATTGTTAAATGTAAACCGGATAATGTAAGTAAAATGTTAAATAATAATTGGTTTGAAAACGGTAATTGTCTTAAAAATTCCCTTTTTTTGTGTAATAAAATGTAGATTTTTGATTAAATAAAATTAATAAGGAGAAAATAATTGTCTACAGAAAAGAAATATGCCGAAACGCCTTTAATGAAGCAATATTATCAGGTAAAAAGCAAACATCCTGATGCTATTTTGCTGTTTCGTGTGGGAGATTTTTACGAAACATTTGGTGAGGATGCTATCAAAACAGCCGAAATTCTTGGTATTACACTCACAAAAAGAGCTAACGGAGCAGCATCATATGTGGAGCTTGCAGGTGTGCCGTACCATGCACTCGATACTTATTTACCAAAATTGGTTCGTGCAGGCCAAAGGGTTGCAATTTGTGAACAATTGGAAGATCCAAAAAAAACAAAAAAAATTGTTAAACGTGGTGTTACCGAGCTTGTTACTCCGGGTGTTTCGTTAAATGATAATGTGCTTGAACATCGTGAAAACAATTTTCTTGCTTCGGTTCATCTGGATAAAAATTTTGGAGGCGTAGCTTTTCTCGATATTTCTACAGGCGAATTTCTTACAGCCGAAGGCAGTTTTGAATATATCGATAAGCTTCTCAATAGTTTTCTTCCAAAAGAGGTGTTGTTTGAAAGAAGTAAACAACAGCAGTTTTTGCAGCTTTTTGGCGAAAAGTTTTATACCTATAAGCTCGACGACTGGGTGTATACCGAAGATAATGCAATCGATAAGCTGCTTAAAAAATTTCAAACTTCAACACTAAAAGGGTTTGGTGTTCAGGATTTAAAACTTGGGGTTATCGCTGCGGGTTCTATTTTACAATATCTTGAAATCACTCAGCATGAGAAATTACAGCATGTAGCAACAATATCACGTATCGAAGAAGATCACTATGTTTGGCTTGATAAATTTACCATCCGCAATCTTGAGCTTTTTTATTCAATCAACGAAGGGGCAAAAACATTAATCGATGTTATTGACCATACTATTTCGCCCATGGGCGCCCGATTATTAAAACGATGGGTTGCATTGCCATTAAAAGATGAAGCGCCTATTAAAGAACGTCACGATATTGTTGACTTTTTACTACATAATCCTGATTTTAAAGATTTATTGGCAGAGCATATTAAAGAAGTTGGCGACCTTGAGCGAATTGTTTCAAAAGTGGCGACTGCCCGGGTTAATCCGCGTGAGGTAGTTCAGCTTAAAAATGCCTTAACTGCTATTGAACCAATCAAAAAAGCTTGTTTAAACACAAATAATGAAGCGCTTAAAAAGATCGGCGACCAGTTGAATCCATGCATCACAATCCGTGAAAGAATAGCGAATGAATTGCGTCCTGACCCTCCTGCACTGCTGAGCAAAGGAAATTATATGGCTGATGGTGTTTCTGATGAGCTGGACGAATATCGAAAATTGGCTTATTCAGGAAAAGATTACCTGGTGCAAATTCAACAAAGAGAAATTAAACGAACCGGAATTTCATCTTTAAAAATTAGTTTTAATAATGTGTTTGGTTATTATATCGAAGTAAGGAACACCCATAAAGATAAAGTCCCACCAGAATGGATTAGAAAACAAACACTGGTAAGTGCCGAAAGGTATATTACAGAAGAGCTCAAAGAGCTGGAAGTAAAAATTTTAGGAGCTGAGGAAAAAGCGTTGGATTTGGAACAGAAATTATTTATCGATTTGGTTACAAGCCTGAGTGATTATATTTCGGCCATACAGCTTAATGCTTCATTAATTGCCAGGTTAGATTGTTTATTGTCGTTTGCACTGGTTGCTGAAGAAAATAAATATGTACGCCCTGAAATTAACGATACAGATATTATTGATATTAAAGATGGACGGCACCCCGTAATTGAAAAAATGTTACCTATTGATGAATCTTATATAGCTAATGATGTATATCTGGATAATGATCAACAGCAGATTATTGTGATTACAGGGCCTAATATGTCGGGTAAATCAGCCCTTTTAAGACAAACCGCATTGATTGTATTATTGGCACAAATTGGAAGTTTTGTTCCTGCTTCGGATGCCAAAATCGGTTTGGTGGATAAAATTTTTACACGTGTGGGCGCGTCTGACAATATTTCGCTTGGTGAATCGACTTTCATGGTTGAAATGCACGAAGCAGCAAGTATATTAAATAATTTATCGCCACGTAGCTTAATTTTACTTGATGAAATTGGACGTGGAACCAGTACTTACGACGGAATATCAATTGCATGGGCTATGGCTGAATATATCCATGAACATCCCACAGCCAAAGCAAAAACACTTTTTGCCACGCATTATCATGAGCTGAACGAGATGGAAAAATCTTTTAATCGGATTAAAAATTATAATGTATCAGTTAAAGAACTGGATGATAAAGTGATTTTTTTGCGTAAACTCCAAAAAGGCGGGAGCGAACATAGTTTTGGAATTCATGTAGCACAGATGGCCGGTATGCCTAAAAGTGTTGTAAACAGAGCCAATGAAATTTTAAAAGAGCTGGAAAATTCAGGACAAAAAGATTCGTTGGCAAAACCTGTAGGCGATATTGCCCAACACCGCGAGGGTTTTCAAACCACTATTTTTCAACTCGATGATCCGGTGCTGAAACAAATTCGAGACGAGATTGCTAAACTGGATATTGATAATTTAACACCCGTTGAGGCATTGAATAAACTCAATGAAATAAAGCGGCATATTGGCTTAAAGTAAAAAATCTAAAAGTTTTTTTTAAAATATTTTTTTTAAGAACAAAAAAAATAAATATATTTGCATCCGCTAAACGCAAGAATAGCCAAGCGTACTTTAAAATATTGAAAATGCGAAAATAGCTCAGTTGGTAGAGCACGACCTTGCCAAGGTCGGGGTCGCGGGTTCGAGTCCCGTTTTTCGCTCCACCAAAAAAAAGAGGTTCGAGTCTTACCTGCATACCGCAGGAAGGTTTTTCGCTCCAAAATGTTCTTAAAAAGTGGGTATTCCCATTTAAGACGCCCAGGTGGCGGAATTGGTAGACGCGCTGGACTTAAAATCCAGTGGCCATACTTGGCTGTGCGGGTTCAAGTCCCGCCCTGGGTACAGAAAAGCCGACAACATTTTTTTGTTATCGGCTTTTTTTATTTTTTACCATTCATCTGAATTAGCCAAATCCCAGGCATTCAAATAAGTTAGTTTGATAATGTTAATCATTTTATCCCAGTTAATATCATGGGTTCGGTCTTTTGGTGTATGATAAGTTACCGGAAAACCGGCCATAAAATACATTACCGGAACATTTTTTGCCGAAAAAGAAGAATGGTCACTGCCGCCTCCTGGTTTTTCTGAAGGACGAAAATTCAAATCCAGGTTAATATCATATTCTTCGATATGTTTTTGGCTCATCGATTCGAATTTTGGATATAGTGATGTATAAACCATTCGAGCCTGGTTTTTTAACGTATCATTTTCCGAATCTTTACTGATCATATCAAAGTTAATGTTCAGTTTAATATTTTCAATGGAGCCGCCATAAGGATGATCAGCAAAGTATTTTGATCCGAGCAGCCCACTTTCTTCGCCTGTCCATGCCGCAAAAACTATGGTTTTTTTTGGTTTTACTCCAGCCTCGGCAAATGCTTTAGCCAGCATCCAAACTCCTACGGTTCCGGAAGCATTATCATCTGCACCATTCCATACAAAACCGTCGTTTGCACCTAAATGATCGTAATGTGCGCCAATAACAATAATTTCATCTTTGTTTTCACCTTCAATTACTCCCAGTACATTTCGGGTTTGGATAATTTCTTTCTCCACCTGGTGATTGATTTCTATTTCAATTCCTTTAATTTTTTTAGAAGCTGGTTTTAAATTATTGGCAACGGTTTTCTGAAATTCATCGATATTAATGCTACTTTTTTCTAACAGTTTATTTATAATCTTAGGTGTAGCATAAATTTCAAAAAGTTCATCTTTTATCGTATCGCTGGGTAATATTAGCCTGTGTTCATAAATTTTAGCTGTGGGTTGCTTGTTTTTGGATATTTGTTTAAAATCTTGTTCTGTAGCCATATATTTAGTGAAATCTTCTTCAGGCACTTCAATTACTCCTATCGCTCCTTTTTCGATGGCAATTTTATTTTTTTTCCTATCCAAATAATATCTAAAATATCGATCGTTTTTATGAAATGTTTTATATGCTTTTGAATTTATATCTTTATGTCCCGGATAACCTGAAAGCCTGATAATTATTTTGTTTTTAACATCAACGCCTTTAAAATCATTGTAATTATTTTCTTCGTCGACAAAACCATAACCTACAAAAACTACTTCTTCCGAAAATGCAGTATTGTATGGGTAAGAACTGGCGTAAAAATCAATACCATCCTTAAAGGTGATGCTATTATTCTTTTTGGTTGATCTTAAGGTGATTATAGTGTTGCTTTCCAGTATTTTAGACATGTAAATATTTTGAAAATAAGAAGTGTATTGTTCAGGGCGTATTCCCTTAAAATACTGTTCTCGTGTAGGATTAGTCATTTCTTGATCTCCGGCGGGTTTTATATTTATGAATTGTAGCATGCTGGCAAGGTAATCGGCTGCTAAAAATGCTCCCTTTTCTCCCGTAGCTCGCCCTTCTGTCCAGTCCGAAGCTAAAAACTCAAGTTGGGCTTTTACCGATTCTTTTTTTATTGCATCTAATCCTTTTTGCATGGATGGGTTCTGTGCAAATAGGCTATTGCTGAAAAAAAATAAACAAATAAATGATTTTAAAAGAAATGAAGTTGTTTTCATGATCAATTTTTTTTATGTTACTGCTTTTTGACTGTATCAAAAATAAAAGGTTTAAAGATTTTTAAATTAGTATGTTATAACGATAAGTTGTTTTTTGGATATCGTAAAATTTTTAAATATTGGATTTATACTAAATTAATTAAACAATACATTGCGCTTTTTATATATTAAAACTAACCATTTATGGAATATTTAAATACTAAAATTATTTGGACAGGAAGTTATATACCTGAATATAAAATTGAAAATAAAGATTATTTTAAAAATACTTTTTTTGAAAAAGATCATACATTAATAAAAGGGTCTGGAGAAGAAATAGTTGCTAAATTCAGGGATATTACAGGAATTGTTGAAAGGCGCTGGGTAAAGAAAAATCAAACTGCATCTGAGATTGCAACATATGCAGCTAAAAAAGCAATTGATTCAGCGGGTATTGATTCAGAAACCATTGATCATATTATAGTTGCTACAAATTTCGGAGATGTAATAGAAGGTACCATCCAAACAGATTTATTGCCCAGCCTGGCTGCCAGGGTAAAACATCAATTAAGTATTGTAAACCCGGCTTGTGTTGCTTTTGATATTGTTTTTGGATGCCCAGGCTGGGTTCAGGGTATAATTCAGGCCGATTCGTTTATAAAAACAGGATTGGCAAAACGTGTTTTGGTAATAGGTGCTGAAACACTTTCGCGTGTTGTTGATATTTATGATCGTGATACGATGATTTTTTCCGATGGTGCAGGAGCTGCTATTGTTGAAAGTGTAGTGTCTAATGAAAAATCAGGTATATTATCATCTGCAACCGTTACTCATACCCAAAATGAAGCATTCTATTTATATATGGGGCAATCAAACAAGCCCAATAGTGATCCTAATATCAGGTATATAAAAATGCACGGAAGAAAAATATACGAATATTCAATTATTAATGTTCCAAAAGCCATTAAAGAAGCGATGGATAAATCAGGAATTCCTATTGAACAGTTAAAAAAAGTGCTGCTACATCAGGCGAATGAAAAAATGGACGAAGCCATTGTGCAGCGGTTTTTTAAACTTTATGGAATAAAACCTGAAATAGAAAATGTAATGCCTATGAATATAAGTGAGTTGGGAAACAGCTCTGTTGCAACTGTTCCAACGCTTTATGATATGATACTAAAAGGAGATATTAAAAACCATCATATCGATACAGGCGATATCATTGTTTTTGCTTCAGTAGGAGCAGGGATGAGTATTAATGCTGTGGTTTATAAGCAGTAATATTATTTATTTTTATTCCATACCAAAGCAGCAGCACCTAATATTGCTGCATCGTTTTCGGGTAGCGATGATGATAAAAGTTTTACTTTATTTTTAAAGATTGGGAAATTGAATTCCTCCATATATTTTTTAGTAGGTTCGAAAATTAATTTTCCGGCATTAGCCATTCCTCCTGCTAAAAATATTGTTTCGGGACTAATTATGGTAATAGCATCGGCTAGTTTCATTCCCAGTATTTTTCCGGTAAATTCAAAAGCTTCGATAGCCAGTTGGTCTCCATTCATGGCTGCTTTGTATATTTGTTCAGAAGTGATTTGATTATATGAATAATCGCGTAGGATACTATCAATTTTTGCTTTAGATAGTAGTTTTACTACTGTCCTTTTTAATCCGGTAGCTGAAACATATGTTTCCAAACAACCTTTTTTACCACATCCACATTCTCGGCCATCATGGAAAACTGTTGTGTGCCCAAATTCTCCGGCAAAACCATCGTGGCCTAAAATTAATTTGCCATTAGCCACAAACCCGCTTCCAAGGCCTGTTCCCAGTGTAATCATAATGAAATCTTTCATGTTTTTAGCACCACCATAAGTCATCTCGCCTACAGCAGCTGCATTGGCATCATTTGTTATATATACCGGAAGGTTAATTTTTTGACTTAACATTTCAGTTATAGGAACAATCCCTTTCCAAGTTAAGTTGGGTGCATGTTCAATTGTCCCTTTGTAGTAATTCCCGTTTGGGGCACCAATTCCAACACCTTCTAACGAATGTTTAGGGTCAAGGCCTGCTGTTGCATGATTAATACGCTCCGACAAAAAGTTAATAAAATCTTTAATATGATGATAGTTTTTTGTAGGAAATGATTCTTTTAATGTAACCTCCCCTTTTTCAGCAACTAATCCATAAGAAATAGTGGTACCTCCAATATCAATCCCAATGGCAAGTTTTTGCATGCTTTTAATTTAATGTTTTAAATATTGTATTACACTCACAAAAATACAAATATTGATTTGGATTTGTTATCTTTAACCTGACATATTCAAAAATATTATCTTTTAAAATTTTTATGAATAGTAAAAGATAAGCTTAAAAAGAAATAGTAATTATTAATAAAACAAATTATGTTTATATAGTTAAACGATTAATTCATTAATTTTATGTAATATTTTACAATTGAATCAGTTAAAATCTAAATAATAAATAGAATGTATTATGAATAAACTGGCCAGAAAAATAGAAAGAATTATTATTTATTCTCTTATTGTAATGATGGCAGGTATCCTTTTGCTTGCAACAGTGGAGTTAGGATATTACCTGGTACGAAGTATTATCGGCTCAGATTATCTATTGCTGGATTTAGATGACCTGATGGATCTTTTTGGTGTTTTTTTGCTGGTTTTAATCGGAATTGAGCTTTTAGATACAATTAAAGTTTATTTACGCAGTAATATTGTGCATGTCGAAGTGGTTGTGCTGGTTGCAATAATTGCCCTTGCACGAAAAGTAATTGCTTTAAAAACAGAAAATATGGATGGCGATAAGATTATTGGGATTGGTGTTTTAATTGTTGCCCTGGGTGTTACTTATTACCTGATAAAAAAGGCCGGACTGCTAGCCTGTAAAATGGATGATGATGAAGTAGTGGATTCTGCCAAAGAATTGGAGAAAGGTGATGAAGATTAATTTTTAACTTAAGAATTTATTGTTTTGGCAATATTTTTGATCTTATACAATATTTAATGATTTATAAAATTTAAAAGAATGAAAGCTCTTTTTCCATACATTTTACTTTTTTGTTTAACTTTTGCATTTACTTCTATTACCCTTGCACAAAAAAAAGTAAAAGAAATTACAATTACCAATATTGAGGGCACAGCCCTTGGCAACGATAATGAAACACTTGCACAGGTAACCCATCGTGCCATAAACGAGGCAAAAGTTGAAGCATTAAAACATGCCGGTGTGGAAGAAAGTATTGCTTCTTTTACCGATTATTTTCAGGCAGAAGATAACGATCGATATGAAGAGCTTTTTACATCTGATATTCTTTCTGATATCAGAGGTGCCGTTAAAGAGGTTGAAATTGTTGAGGAAAACCGTTCTATTGATGAAACCGGGAGAATTAAAGTTCATGTGCGCATAAATTGTACAGTGGTTAAATATATTACCGAAAAAGATGTTGCTTTTGATGCGTGGGTAGATGGTGTGGGAATGTTTTATCCAAACGATTCGAACCTGAAATTTAAAATCAAGCCTTCGAAAGATTCTTTTGTTAAAATATTTATTTTTAGCGAAACCGATGCTTTTCAGCTTTTCCCAAATGAATATGAACCATCTTATTTATTAAAAGCCAATCAACAATATTTTTTCCCATCGGAATTAATGGACTATACACTTTATACCAGTAAAAAATCAGAGATTCACCGAATGGTGATGGTTTTTATGAAAGAAGATATCCCCTATACCCGTGATGTGGAGTACAAAAGTATTATCGATTGGATATTTTCTATCCCCCCCGATATGCGTGTTATTAAATCGTTTGGTTTTAGTGTGGTGAATGAAGATAAAATGAAGGATTGATAATTTCGATAAACGAATTATTCTTTGCTTTTTAGGTTAACTTTTTTACGGATCAAAACGAGCCCATCCCGCAAAGGTAAAATTACTTTTTCAATTCGGAAGTCATTCTTTATAAACTCGTTAAATTCAATTACACCTTTGGTGTATTCATCATCGGGCGATTCCTTTTCAATTACTTTTCCGCTCCATAGCACATTATCGGCTAAAATAAATCCGCAGGGTTTTACAAATTCAAAAATCTTTTGATAATAATTCAGGTACTCCCTTTTATCTCCGTCAATAAAAACCAGGTCAAATTTCTCATTTAACTGAGGTATAATATCCAAAGCATTGCCGATGTGTAGTTTAATTTGTTTTACCAACCCGGCCTTTTTGATATATTTTCGGATAAATTGTTCCAGCTCATCATTTATTTCAATGGTATGCAGTACACCGTTATTTGATAATCCTTTGGCTAAGCATATGGCCGAATAACCTGTGTAGGTTCCTATTTCAAGAATTTTTTGTGGACGGATCATTTTACTTATCATCTCTAAAATTTTTCCCTGTAAATGCCCTGAAAGCATACGCGGGCGTAAAATTTTTAAATTGGTTTCGCGATTTAGTTCAGCTAAAACCGGATCTTCAGGGTCTGAATGGTTAAGAATGTAATCTTCTATATGAAAATAAAAATCAGACATGGGTATGAAATTTTTAAATGCCTTGAATGCCTAAAATTTTAAAAAAGTAAATAATTAAACAGGGCAATTTTGTTTTATTACTGTCACACTGAGCATATCTAAGTGTGCCCAAATAATATAATTACTGATAAATCAACATCGATAATTGTTTTTCGTTTAGTACTTCATTGGCAATTTCCTGCAAATCGTCAACTGTTATAGCTTCTATTTTTTGGCGTATATCTTCCAGTTGGTCAACCTTGTTATATAATAAATAACTTTTGCCCATAGCAAGCAGCAGGTTGGCATTATTCTCTGCATTGATGGCAATTTGGCCGAACAGTTGCCGTTTTGCTTTTTTCAATTGCATCACTCCCAGCTTGGTTTCCCGTAGCCGTGCAAATTCTTTTTTTACAAGTTTAATGCTTTTTTCCAGATTTTCTTTATCGGTACCAAAATAGAGAGCAAAAATTCCCGTATCCGAATATGCAGTGTAATTAGATTCAACGTGGTAAGCATATCCATATTTTTCGCGTAATAGTAAATTTAATCTGGAATTGAGTCCAGGCCCTCCGAGGATATTATCCAAGAGGGTCATGCCGGTTTTTTTCTTGTCGTGTGTGTTGTAGGCAATGTTGCCTATAATACAATGTGTCTGGTGCGTTCTTTTTTTAATGATTTTAATTTCGGGCGTATAGTTGTCGAATCTTGCTCGATTGTTAACTCTTGGGTTAGGCAGAATATTACCGAAATATTTATTTGCCAGCCGAATCAGTTTTTTAAATGGGATATTTCCCACCGAAGAAAGGACCATTTGGTTGGTGTGGTAATTTTTACGAATAAACGATTCAATATCCGTTTTGGTAAATCGGCGTAAATCGAGTGGATTGCCCAGAATGTTTTTTCCCAGCGGCTGGTTTTTAAATACCAGCTCTTCAAAATCATCAAAAATAAGCTCTGCCGGGTCGTCCTGGTATGACTTTATCTCTTCAATAATCACCTCTTTTTCGCGGGTAATTTCTTTTCCTGGAAACGTTGAATTGAAAGTAATATCGGCAATGAGTTCCATGGCACGTTCGTAATCGTTTTTTAAAAACGAAGTATGGATGGTTGTATCTTCTTTGGTCGTATATGCATTGATCTCGCCACCCACATCGTCGATGCGGCTAAGGATATGGTATGCTTTGCGCTTTTTGGTGCCTTTAAAAATGGCATGCTCAATAAAGTGTGCCATTCCATGTTCATGTTCTTCTTCATCACGCGAGCCGGCATTAATGATAAGCCCGCAATGTCCAACCGCTGAATCTGAATGTAAATGAATGATTCGTATTCCGTTCTCCAGTCTATAACTCTCGTATTCCATCTCTTTTAAATATCTGCTGCAAAATTATAAAAAACTATGAATCAAAAATGTAAAAGAAGAAATAAATGTTTGTGCAAAGAATTATTAAAAATTGATTAAAAATATTTTGAAAAAGCGATTTTTCCTTTATATTTGCACTCGCAATTGAGCAAAAGGTGCCATAGCTCAGTTGGTAGAGCAACGGACTGAAAATCCGTGTGTCCTTGGTTCGATTCCGAGTGGCACCACAGGGAGCCTTGAGAAGTCAAGGCTTTTTTTTTATATTAGATAGATATAATAAAAATTTACTCAACTTTATCCTCCAAGCTTATTCAACAACCTCCGTACATCTTCCACCGCATTTACATTGTATTTGGCCAATGTATTTTTTAATCCAACCTTGATTGTATACGATTTGGCTGGTAAATCCTGGAACAGGTACTCATCAGTCCAGTCATCGCCAATGCCAAGTATAAAATCATAATGCGTATTGTCAATTTTATGCAATGCGGCACGGCCTTTATTAATCCCGCTGTTTTTAATTTCAATCACCTTGTTGCCTTCCAAAATTTCCAGGTTGTGGTTGGCTACCAGGCTGGTTAAATCGTATTTTAGCTCGTTGGCACGGATATTTCCCAGCTCGGGATCGGCCTTGCGGTAGTGCCATACGTACGAGTAGTTCTTTTCTTCGATAAATGTACCCGGTGTACGGTCAACATAAAATTCCAGAATGGGTTTGATGTTCTCTTTCCAGTCTATCTTCATTTTCTCGATCAGTTGCCAATCCTTGCCGGGATTTTTTATCCATACACCATGCTCTACAATCAGGGTATATTTTTTCTTTTCGAACCATTTCGAAAAAGTATTTTTATCCCGTCCGCTGATGAGCACAATCTCATTGGCCGGATCTGTTGCCAGTAAATCTAAAATATTGTAAAGAACATTATCGGGCGAGGCACTCGCTGGTTTGTCTTTAAAACTTACCAGGGTTCCGTCGTAATCGAGGAATAGAATACGTTTTTTGGCTTTTTGGTATGCGCTAATGATATTTTTCTCAATAGATGGAGTAATTTTTTTGGCGATATATTTTTCTTTTTCCTGGTTCTGTTTTTCCAGCGATTGCAAGAAGTCAATAGCCCATTTGTCAATATTATAACGTTTTAGCCGGTTTTGCATAATAGTAATACGTTCCACCTGTTCTTCTTCGGGCATCTCGATGGCTTCTTTCAGCGTGTCGGCTATTTCTTCATAGTTTTGCGGATTAATCAGTAATGCTTCGCTCATCTCTTTAGCTGCTCCGGCCATTTCACTTAAAATTAACACGCCTTTTTTGTCTACTTTCGAAGCTACAAACTCTTTGGCTACAAGGTTCATGCCATCGCGGATAGGGGTAAGGAGTGCAATTTCGCACGACGAGTAAAGGTCAATTAAGTTATCGAATGGCAATGCACGGTAAAAGTACCAGATTGGCGACCACGTGATGGTAGCAAACTTACCATTAATACAGCCTACCAACTCATCAATCTCACTTTTCATTCGTTGGTACTGGTCAACATTCGAGCGCGAAGGTACGGCCAGCATCACTAAAACAACTTTACCTCTGAATTGCGGATATTTATCCAAAAAATATTCAAAAGCCGATAACCGTTTAGCAATCCCTTTAGTATAATCCAACCGGTCGATCGAAAGAATCAGCTTAATATCCGGCGAGTTGAGGATGTGTTTATCCAACTGTTGCTGAATATCCGACTTGTCGCGTATCGATTTGCTATGGTGCTGAATCGCAGCAAGGTTAAACTTGTCGTAATCAATTCCCATAGGGAAAGAGTCGGCCTTAGCTATACGTGTATTTAAATTGATTTTATTAAAATTGATTTCGAATCCGAGCAATCGCCTTACAGAGCTAAAAAAGTGCCTTTCGTAATCGTAGGTGTGAAATCCAATCAAGTCGGCACCGAGCACACCTTCAATAAGCTCCATGCGCCAGGGTAAAAGCCTGAAGACTTCGTACGATGGAAAAGGAATATGCAGGAAGAAGCCAATGGAAACATCGGGGCATTTATCCCGAATAAGTTTGGGTAGCAGCAATAACTGGTAATCATGAATCCATATGGTATCGTTTTTTTTGCAGTGTTGGGTAATTACATCAGCAAATTTCTGGTTGACTTTAAGATAGGCTTCCCAGTAATCTTTTTTAAATTCGGCAAACTCTGTAAAATAGTGAAAAAGTGGCCAAATGGTTTTGTTGCTAAAACCGTAATAATAAAGATCAACATCTTCTTTGGTTAGCGGCACGCCAATGCAATCTTCTTTTTTTACCGCTTCGTTCACTTTTATGTCAAGTTCTTTCGATAAATCCTCTTCGGCCAGGCCTGTCCATCCAATCCATTTGCTTTCGTAAGCTTTGTGTACAGATTTCATGCCCGTTGCCAGCCCGCCAACACTGGGTTGAATATCCAGTTTATCATTTTTAATTTTTATATTTAATGGGAGCCTATTGGAAACAATGATTATCTTGCTCATATCTTTTATTTTTTTGCATTATTTTAAAATGATTGGATATTATACAGTTTTTTTATTAAAAATCAAATTATTTGTTAGAATTTTGTAATACAATTTTAATACTAAATAGTTTACTGTATGGATAATCTTGATTATGGTGTAATTGGTAATTGTAAAAGTGCTGCGCTTATTTCTAAGTATGGTTCAATAGATTGGTGTTGTTTGCCCGAGTTTGATTCAACTTCGGTATTTGCTAAAATCTTAGATAAAGATATTGGTGGAAGTTTTGAGATTTTAGTGGATGATGATTATGAGATTACACAATCATATATATACAAAACCAATATTTTAGTTACTAAATTTCATCGAGGCAACGACCGTTTTGAGGTAGTGGATTTTATGCCTCGTTACAAAAGCGAGAAAAACGGTTACTACTCACCACCCGACATAATCCGGTTTGTTAAATATATTTCAGGTAAACCGGTTTTCCGTGTGAAATATGATCCTAAACTCGAATATGCCAAATATCCAACACAAACAATTATTAATAATAAAAAATACATTAAAAGCTACACTAAAAAAGGAAACTACAACTCTGTGTATCTATATACAAGTTTTAATTTTGAAGCCGTTGTAAATCAGGAACAGATTGAACTAAACAGCGACGCCTTTTTTTTATTAAGCTATAATCAAAAAATTTTGGAACAAAGTGTAGAAAGAGCATACCTGAAACTAGAGCGCACTAAAGTTTATTGGTTAGATTGGTCGGAGCGCACCAGGCAGTATAAAAAATATAATAATGAGATTTTACGCAGCGCGTTGGTATTAAAAATGTTAAGTTATAACAAGACAGGTGCGGTGTTGGCGGCCGTTACCACTTCATTGCCCGAAACTTTAGGCGAAATACGAAATTGGGACTATCGTTTTTGCTGGATTCGTGATGCTTCGATGGTGATAAAAGTGATGACCAGTTTAGGGCATTATAATGTAGCACGCAGGTATCTCGATTTTGTGATCGATATTATTCCTGATAAGGATGAGAAAATTCAGATTATGTATGGCATCAATCGTGAGAAAAAATTAACAGAAAACATTCTTGAGCATTTGGCCGGATATGAGCATTCGGCACCTGTGCGAGTTGGGAATGATGCATATCGCCAAAAGCAGAATGATATTTATGGAATTTTAGTGGATGTTATTTACCAGCATTTTAGTATTTATGATACTTCGCTACAAAACAGCGAAGAGTTGTGGACCATCGTACGCAGTATCGTTAAGATTGTGAAAGATAACTGGAAAAAACCCGACCGTGGAATTTGGGAAATCCGTACCGACCATAAACATTTTACATTTTCCAAAGTGCTTTGTTGGGTGGCGATTGACCGTGCCATAAAAATAGCACGTTTGATAAATATGCGGGAATATGTGGATGAATGGCGTGAGCTAAGTAATGAGATTAAAAATAATATTCTTGAGAATGCATGGAATGAAGAGATTGGTGCTTTTACCCAATCATACGAATCTACCGATCTGGATGCTTCAACACTACTCATGGAACCCTATGGTTTTATTGAGGCTAAAGATCCAAGATATGTGAGTACCGTAAAAGAAACCAGAAAGCAGTTGTGTCGTAACGGGCTGATGTACAGGTATAAGAATAAAGATGATTTTGGAAAACCATCATCATCATTTACCATTTGTACCTTCTGGCTGATTAATAGTTTGTATAAAATTGGCGAAAAAGAAGATGCTGAAAAGCTGTTTAAGAAACTGCTTTCATACAGTAATCATTTGGGGCTGTTTAGCGAAGATATTGATTTTGAAACCAAGCGTTTGCTGGGTAACTTTCCCCAGGCTTATTCGCACCTGGCATTAATCGAAACCGCCGAAAAGATTTCCGGCGGATTAGTTACCAAAGAAGAGAAAATTATCGAGGCTATGCGTTATTGCGATTAAACTGATTTTCTTTTTTGGATTGGCCTTCGAATCAATAAACGGTCATATAAAAACAATAAAAATGAGGCACCAGCACCAATACCAAGCAGTACAATCCATATTTTGTTTGGCTGATAATTTTCCCATAAAAACTTAGTAAGCTCATATTGGTTCATATTCAATAACTCCCCAGCACGATTGTAATAATCGGTTTGTGAAAACGAATTAGAAATATCTGGTATAGAAAGATTTCTTTTAGCCACTTCCTGTTTTAATAAGTTTAGTTTATCGGACATTTTACCATAAACACCGCCTGAAATATATCCTGCAAGGAAGTTTCCAAGGGTAACAGGCAAAAAGGAGGTTCCCATATACAAAGCCACTTTATCTCTGGGAGCAATTTTTCCAATATATTCGGTAACTTTTGGTGATCCTGCCATCTCGCCCACACCAAAAATAAATATGGCGCCTATGATAAAAAAAGGATCATTGGTTAATAAAGTTAAAGACATGCCAATACCACAAACTAAAAAACCAGAGATCATGGAGCTTAACGGTTTCCATTTCATTATTATCGTTGATACTACAATTTGGAAAATGATAATATACAGCGCATCAATATTGGTTATGTATTCAGCTTTTATAGTTCCGTCTTCGGAGCCTATTTTTTCGGCCAGCCATGGCCATATATCATTAATTAAATTAAACAGGATACGTGTATCAACCCATTGGTCTATAAAAACGGGTAAAGTGTAAAATAATTGGTAGTACATAGACCAAAATCCGGCAACAATAATTAGAAACAAAACCAATTTATAATCTTTTAGCGCAACCCAAATGTTATAAAAAATTATTTTTAATGATTGTCCAAAAGGGATATTGGATTTCTCTCTTCCCGGCTCTTTGAAAAAATAAAGGATGGGAAAGTTAACGGCTATAAATATAGCACTTAGATAAAAAACCTGGTCGTAGGAAACTTTACTGAAATGTAATGCAAATAAAGGGCCTGCAAAAGCACCAATATTAACCATCATATAAAATATCCCAAATCCGATTGATGATGTTTCATCGTCGGTGGTTTTAGAAACAGTAGCTGAGATTATAGGCTTAAATAACGCTCCGCCGATAGCTACATAAAGAAAAACAGCAAAAAATGAAGCGAAAGACTTGCAATGAGGCATGGCTATAAATCCGGTAGCATAAATTAAAAAAGCAATAACTAATACTTTTCGGTATCCGTAGCGATCAGCAATAGCTCCAGTAATAAGTGGTAGAAAATATAAAAGAGCTGTTCCAACTCCCATAATTAACCCTTTTTCCGATTGGCTTAGCCCTAATGCTCCAATATCAGTAGATTTAGTAAGGTAATTGGCTAAAAGCATATAAAAACCATACCAGGCCCATCGTTCAAAAAGTTCCATGGTATTGGCAATCCAAAAAGTTTTTGGGAATTTTTTAAAAACGCGTGCTATGTTCGACATAATGGATATATATTTAATTTTAGGTTACAAATTAAATCTTTTCTTTGTTTTAAGTATGTACTGAAAGTTTACTAATGCAACAAAGCTCGTCAAATCAGCGATTTAAAAATATGTTGTATATCATATAAAAAAATGTAAAAAATCATTTGCACATATTAAATCTTTCTTTATTTTTGCAGCCTTTTTGTGAAGATAACTGGTTTATCTTCAACTCATAAATAAGGTTAAATTTTAGGTTAATAAGGGTAAGTTTTTTCGTAGTTAAATTTTAGGGTTAGTAAAAAAGAGAATGACAAGAGATTCATGTTATTCTCTTTTTTCTTTTATTCTTTGTCTATTCTTCTGTAAATTATACTTTAAAACATTTCTTTTCGGCTTAAAAAAGGATAATTTTGTGCCAAACAATTTTAGTTAACGCTTGTTCTAAAATATATAGTAAAAGAAAAAGTTATGAATGCTTCACAGAAAGTAATATTAATGATCCTCGACGGTTGGGGGATAGGAAATAAATCAAAATCTGATGTTATATCTCAGGCAGATACACCCAATATGGACCGTCTGATACAAAAATATCCAAATGCACAATTGCAAACTTCAGGAAGTAACGTTGGATTGCCCGACGGACAAATGGGAAACTCGGAAGTGGGACACCTGAATATCGGTGCCGGGCGAATCGTTTACCAGGATTTGGTAAAAATTAATAAAGCCATCGAGGATAATAGTATAGCTGAAAATGAAACATTAGTAGAAGCATTCAACTATGCCAAAGAAAAAAATGTTGCTGTACATTTTATCGGACTTGTGTCCGATGGTGGCGTTCATTCATCAGATAAACATTTGTATAAACTTTGCGACCTTACAAAAGATTACGGTCTTGATAAAGTATACATTCATGCTTTAACCGATGGGCGTGATACAGACCCCAGGAGTGGTTTGGGATTTGTTAAAAATCTTCAAAATCATTTAGATCAATCGAATGGTGAGATTGCCAGTCTGGTTGGCCGTTACTATGGTATGGACCGTGATAAACGCTGGGAGCGGATTAAAGAAGCTTATGATCTGTTTGTGCATGGAAAAGGAAAAGAAACAAACAATATTTTAGATGCTATAAAAACATCGTATAACGAAGGTATAACCGATGAGTTTATTAAACCCATCGTAAAAGTTGATGATAATGGTAACCCTGTAGGTAAAATACAACCCAACGATGTGGTTATCTGTTTTAATTTTAGGACCGACCGATTGCGGGAAATGACGATTGTGCTTACACAGCAGGATATGCCTGATTATGATATGAAAACCATGCCATTGCATTATGTTACCATGACCCGCTACGATGAAAAATTTAAAAACATCCGGATTGTTTACGACAAAGAAAATTTGAAAAATACATTAGGTGAAATTTTAGCAAAAAATGGAAAAAAACAGATACGGATTGCTGAAACAGAGAAATATGCACATGTAACCTTTTTCTTTTCAGGCGGGCGTGAGCAGGAGTTCGAAAATGAAAAACGCATTTTAATCCCTTCGCCCAAAGTGGCTACTTATGATTTAAAGCCCGAAATGAGCGCTTTTGAGGTGAAAGATGCCATTGTAAAAGAACTGAAAACACAAGAAACAGATTTTATATGTCTGAATTTTGCAAACTGTGATATGGTAGGGCATACAGGTGTTTATGAAGCCATAAAAAAAGCGGTTGAAGCTGTGGATACTTGTGTGGGCGAAGTCGTTGACACAGCAGTAAGTAATGATTACGAAGTGGTAATTATTGCCGATCATGGAAATGCTGATAATGCTTTAAATAATGACGGATCAGAAAATACTGCACACTCATTAAATCCTGTTCCAATTGTATTGGTTTCTGACCGTTTTCAAAAAGTTGAAAATGGTATTTTAGCCGATGTGGCTCCAACCATTTTAGGACTTATGGATATGGAGAAACCGGAAGAGATGACCGGGAAAATTTTGTTCGATAAATAATAAGAAGTAAATGAACTATATGATGCAAATTGGCAACTGTATTGTTAGTACCGAGTTGCTAGACGAAAAATTTGTTTGCGACCTGGAAAAATGCAAAGGGCATTGCTGTGTTGAAGGTGAATCAGGAGCTCCTCTCGAAACGGGCGAAGAGAAACTGATCGAAGAAAATTATTCAGGGTTTAAATCATTTTTGCGTCCGGAATCAATTAAGGCTATTGAAAAAAATGGATTTTCAGTCATTGATAAAGACAATGAGATGGTTACTCCTTTGCTTTATGGTGCGGAGTGTGTGTATGCTATTTTCGATAATGGAATAGCAAAATGTGGAATTGAAAAAGCATTCTTCGAAGGCAAAAGCAAATTCAGAAAACCCATATCCTGTCATTTATATCCGGTAAGGATAAAAAAACTTTTTGACGATGTAGATGGATTAAATTACCATTTCTGGAATGTTTGCGATCCGGCAAGAGATTTAGGATGTAAAAAAAATGTTTTTACGTATGAGTTTTTGGAAGATGCACTGGTTCGTAAATACGGACGCAAATGGTATAACGAATTAAAGGAAGCAGCAGAAGCTTATAAAAAAGAACTAGAAAGCTCGGCGAAAGAGTGATTGTATGTTTTTTAGCCAAAATTTTGCAAATTTTTTATCATCCATTTATCCAATAATACTATCCAAATTGTGAATAATCTCCGAAAAGTATTAATTTAGTTGCTCATTTTTGAAAAGTAATATTAATAATAAAAATAAATATCCAATGGAAAAAGTAAAACAGTACATCGAGACGAACAAAGACCGATTTTTAGAAGAATTATTCGAAATATTGAGAATTCCTTCCATCAGCTCTATGAAAGATCATAAGCCTGATATGGTAAAAATGGCTGAGAAATTAAAAGACATGCTGCTTGCTGCAGGTTGTGATAAAGCAGAAGTAATGCCTTCAGATGGAAATCCAATCGTTTTTGGCGAAAAAATAATCGATCCTTCTAAACCAACAGTAGTGGTTTATGCACACTATGATGTTATGCCTGTTGATCCGATTGAAAAATGGAATACATCACCTTTCGAGCCTGTTATTAAAGATGGTAAAATCTGGGGCCGCGGATCCGATGATGATAAAGGACAGGGAATGATGCATATTAAGGCTTTTGAGGCACTTGTAAAAACTGACTCATTGCCTTGTAACGTGAAATTTATGATCGAAGGTGAAGAGGAAATTGGTTCGCCAAACCTTCCTAAATGGTGTAAAGAAAATAAAGACCTTGTAAAAGGAGATATTATTTTAGTATCGGATACGTCAATGCTTGCTCCTGATACTCCATCCATTACTACCGGATTAAGAGGATTGGCATACTGGGAAGTTGAAGTTACCGGGCCAAACAGAGATTTGCACTCGGGGTTGTTTGGTGGTGCTGTAGCCAACCCAATCAATGTTTTAGCCAAAATGATTAGCGATATGGTTGACGAAAACGGCCATATTACGATTCCTGGTTTTTACGATGATGTTTTAGAGGTATCTGATGAGGAAAGAAAGAAAATGGCTGAAGCTCCTTTCGATGAGGAAGCATATAAAAAAGCAATAGATGTAAAAGCCTTATACGGTGAAAAAGGATTTACTACACCTGAACGTACAGGGATTCGTCCAACATTTGATGTATGTGGAATATGGGGCGGATATACCGGAGAAGGAGCTAAAACAGTGCTTCCATCTAAAGCTTATGCAAAAATTTCTTCACGTTTGGTTCCAAACCAGGATAATAAAAAAATTGCCGAATTATTTAAAAATCATTTTGAAAAAATTGCTCCGGAGTATGTTAAGGTAGAAGTTAAGTATCTTCATGGCGGCCAGGCTTATGTGTGTCCAATTGATTTACCTGCTTACAAAGCAGCCGAAAAAGCATACCAGGAGATTTACAACAAATTACCTGTGCCAGTTCGAAGTGGAGGTAGTATCCCAATAATTTCAGAATTTGAAAAAATATTAGGGACAAAATCTGTTTTAATGGGATTTGGCCTGGAAGATGACGCTATTCATTCTCCAAATGAAAATTATCCATTAGAGCAATTTTATAATGGAATCAATACGATCCCTTATTTCTATAAGTATTTTGCCGAAATAATGAAATAATTCAATAAATCCTTTTTTGATCCGGCTCTTATTTAAGAAGCCGGATTTTTTTTTTTTTTTGTCTTTTTTTGATGTGTTATAAAAAAAGTATGTTTTTATTTCATGTAATGCGATTTTTTTAAGGGTTGTTTTAAGTAAAATAATAAAAATAATTGAAAATACCCTGAAAAAAATAGGGTGTATATTAAAAAATGTCATATTTTTGTCTGATATTATTGTTTTAAACCTAAAAACACAAAAATTTATGAGCTCCATTCGATTTAAAGCCATTGGCGAGGTATTAAGCCGAAAGGCGGTAGATGTAAAACTTCCATCTGTTAAAACTTCCGAATATTTTGGAATCAATGTTTTTGATCAACGTAAAATACAGGAATATTTATCAAGCGAAGCATATGAAAAGGTATTGGAGGCAATTGACCAGGGTATTCGTATCGACCGTAAGATTGCCAATCAGGTGGCTACCGGAATGAAAGCCTGGGCTATTGATCGCGGAGCTACACATTACACACACTGGTTTCATCCACTGAACGGAACAACCGCAGAAAAACACGATGCTTTTTTTGAACCGGCAGATAATGGCGGTGTTGTAGAAAATTTTCAGGGCGATATGCTTGTTCAGCAAGAACCCGATGCTTCGAGCTTTCCCAGTGGAGGACTAAGAAATACTTTCGAAGCCCGGGGATATACAGCATGGGACCCTTCTTCGCCTGCTTTTGTGTTCGGAAATACATTATGTATTCCTACTATTTTTGTTTCATATACAGGCGAAGCATTGGATTACAAAACTCCTTTAATTAAATCTTTAAATTATATTGATAAAGCAGCCGTTGATGTTTGTCAATATTTTGACAAAGAAGTAACTAAAGTTAATGTAACACTTGGTTGGGAGCAGGAATATTTTTTAGTTGATAATGCTTTATTCAATGCCCGCCCCGATCTTTATCTTACCGGCCGTACTCTAATTGGGCATGCTTCAGCGAAAGACCAGCAACTTAGTGATCATTATTTTGGTTCAATTTCAGACAGGGTGAAAAATTTTATGTGTGAATTCGAAGTCGAAGCCTATAAATTAGGAATCCCCATAAAAACAAGGCATAATGAAGTGGCGCCTAACCAGTTTGAATGTGCTCCTATTTATGAGGAGGCAAACCTTGCAGTAGATCATAATCAGATGTTAATGACTTTAATGGATAAAGTAGCCCGAAAGCACGATTTCAGAGTTTTGTTTCACGAAAAACCTTTTAAAGGGATAAATGGTTCTGGAAAACATAACAATTGGTCATTACAGTCGAATAATGGAAAAAACTTGTTGTCGCCGGGTAGAACGCCAAAAAACAACCTTCAATTTTTAACCTTTTTAATAAATACGGTTAAAGCAGTACACGATTATGCCGATATTTTAAGAGCCAGTATTGCCATTGCAGGCAATGAGCACCGGCTTGGGGCACATGAAGCCCCACCGGCTATTATGTCTGTTTTTATTGGTTCGCAATTAACCAATATGCTCGATCAGCTAGAAAAAAGAGTGCCAGACAAAAAGATGACCCCTGATGAAAAAACAGAACTTAAGCTGGATATTGGTAAATTCCCTGAAATATTACTCGACAATACAGACCGTAACCGTACCTCCCCTTTTGCTTTTACAGGAAACCGGTTCGAGTTTCGTGCTGTGGGTTCTTCAGCCAATGTGGCTTCTCCTATGATTACATTAAATACTGTTGTTGCGAATCAACTGGTAGAATTCAAAAAAGAGGTAGATGCTATCATTGATAATGGATTGAAAAGAGATGAAGCTATTTTTCAGGTATTAAAAAAATATATTGGCGAGTCTAAAAAAATTAGATTTGAAGGGAACGGCTACAGCCAGGATTGGATTAAAGAGGCCGAAAAGCGTGGATTAGCTAATATATCAGATGTGCCCGAGGCATTATTAGCATTTATTAGTGATAAAACAAAACATGTTTTTGGAAAGGCCCAGGTTTTAACTGATCGTGAACTGGAAGCCAGATATGACATTCGTTTAGAAATATATATTAAAAAAGTGCAGATTGAAGCAAGGGTATTAGGCGATTTAGTACGGAATCATATTATTCCTACGGTATTGAAATATCAAAATATTTTAATTCAAAATGTGAAAGGTATTAAAGAACTTTATCCTCAAAATATTTATGAACATATGGCAAAATCGCAATTAAATACTATCAGTGAAATATCTGAACGAATTGGAATTATTAAAGATTTATCAGATCAATTGATTGAAGCGCGAAAAAAAGCCAATAAAATTGAAGATGTCAGGAAAAAAGCCCCTGAATATTCAAATCATGTAGTACCGTTTTTAGAAAAAATCCGTTATCATGTAGATAAACTGGAGCTTATTGTTGATGATGAATTGTGGCCATTCCCAAAATACAGAGAACTGCTTTTTACAAGGTAAGGTGCTGATTTTAAGCAAACAATTGAAATTAAAAAGATTTTATTAAAATACAATATAATAGAATTTGTTGTCGTTTATATTCGATAAAACAATTAACTGCAATTCACAGCGCATCTTTTTATTTTGTATAAAAAGTTTTACTTTTACATTTTACATCATGTTGTAATTTTAAAAAATATGAATATTAAAAGAATATTTTTTATCACCCTTTTAAGCCTGATAATTCATGCCGTAGCTTTTGGGCAATTAAGTGTTTATGAAAAAGCAAACGAGTATTATTTAAATGGCCAATACTACGAGGCCATTGATAGGCTTAGGGATGCGTATAGTAAAGTTACTGATAACGATTTGAAAACTGAAATTACATTTCAGGTGGCTGAATGTTATCGAAAGACACATCAACCCAGAAAAGCTGAAATGTGGTTTAAACGAGCTGTTCAAAAAGAGTATCCAAATCCGTTGGTTTATCTTTATTATGCCGATGCATTAAAAATTAATGAAAAGTTTGATGAAGCTGAAGAAAATTACAGGCAGTATAAAAAACTGGTACCAAATGACCCCCGTGGTGATATTGGCATCAAATCGTCTGAGTTGGCAAAAAAATGGCTGGAAAATCCCAATGGATATAAAGTAGCCGAAATGAAATTTTTTAATTCACTCGAAAGCGATTACGGGCCTGCTTATGCAAAAGCCGAGTATGATGAAATTTATTTTACTTCTTCTCGCGACGAAGCTACCGGTGACGATACGCACGGTGCTACCGGATATAACTTTTCCGATATTTTTACATCAAAAAAAGACATGAAAGGTAACTGGAGTACTCCCGTGCCCTTAAGCGATGATATCAATACCGAATTTGAAGAAGGAGCAGTTTCATTAAGCAAAGATTATAACACGATGTTTTTTACACGTTGTGAGATGCATAAACGAGATAACCTTGGTTGTCAGATTTTAGTTTCAGAACGCAGTGGAGAAAGATGGGGTAAACCACAACCTTTAAATATTGCTGTTGATAGTATAGTTGTTGCACACCCTTCTATTTCTGAAGATGAGCTTGAGCTGTATTTTGTTTCTGATATGTCCGGAGGTGTTGGTAAAAAAGATATCTGGAAACTAACGCGTAACTCTCCGGATGGACAATGGGATGATCCTGTTAATTTAGGCGAAGAAATTAATACCCCTGGGAACGAAATGTTTCCGTATATTCATAGCGATGGAACCCTTTATTTTTCGTCCGATTATCATCCCGGAATGGGGGGGCTTGATATTTTCAGAGCTACAAAAAACGAAAAAGGAAACTGGAAGGTAGAAAACATGAGATATCCAATTAATTCAACTTATGATGATTTTGGAATCATAATTGAAAATGAAGAAGAACGTGGATATTTCAGTTCATCACGCGATGGAGGCACCGATAATATTTATACTTTTGTATTGCCCCCGCTAAAATTTAGTGTAGAAGGAGTTGTACGTAACGATAAAACAGACGATCCATTGGCCGATGCTACTATTAAGCTTGTAGGTAGCGATGGTATGACACTTGCTAACGAAACCGACAATAAAGGGTTCTTTAAATTTATGCTACGGCCTAACACTGATTATGTATTTATTGCTTCGAAAAAAGGATTCCTTACCGGCAAAGAAAAAGAAACAACAAAAGGATTAACCGAAAGCAAGGATTTTGACATTGAAATACGCCTTTCTTCAATTGCTGAGCCAATTGAGTTGCCAAATATTTTCTACGATTTTGCTAAATGGGAATTACGGCCGGAATCGATGGTGGCCTTGGATAAACTGGTAGAAACACTGAATGATAATCCTAATGTGGTTATTGAACTGCGCTCGCATACCGATTCAAGAGGTACGGCTTCAACAAATGTTGAGTTATCGCAAAAACGAGCGCAATCTGTAGTTAATTACCTAATCGAAAAAGGAATTGAGCCTGCAAGGCTTCGGGCTAAAGGATATGCCGCAACCATGCCAAAAGTGGTAGATGCAAAATTAGCCGAACAACATGATTTCCTTTCTGAAGGTACAGAATTAACTCCTGAGTTTATTGAAAGTCTTGAAAGTGAAGAACAACAGGAAATTGCACATCAGATTAATCGTAGAACCGAGTTTCAGGTAATATCTACAAATTACGAACCAAAGAATTAAAGATTTTAAAAAACTCACTTACATATAAAGAATTCCTGTTTAGGCAGGAATTCTTTTTGTTTAGCAATTCATCAAGTAAATTTTAATTGTTAAGAACTAATTGCTAATTTTGCAACCTAATTTTGTTATTCCGCAACATTATGTCAAAAGATTCTCGTTATAATTTAAGAGGGGTATCCGCTTCGAAAGAAGATGTCCACAATGCAATCAAAAATATTGATAAAGGGTTATATCCTAAGGCTTTTTGTAAAATAATACCCGATATATTAGGTGGTGATGAAAATTATTGTAATATCATGCATGCCGATGGTGCTGGCACCAAGTCATCGCTGGCTTATATGTACTGGAAAGAAACCGGCGATTTATCGGTGTGGAAAGGAATAGCTCAGGATGCCGTAGTGATGAATCTTGACGACCTGCTTTGCGTTGGTGCAACCGATAATATTTTGCTGTCATCAACCATTGGCAGAAATAAAAATCTGATTCCAGGCGAAGTAATTGCAGCCATTATAAATGGAACTGAAGAATTGCTTAAGGAATTGAGGGAGCTTGGCATTTCCATTTATTCAACCGGTGGCGAAACTGCCGATGTGGGCGACCTGGTTAGGACTATTATTGTAGATTCGACTGTTACAACAAGGATGAAACGTAATTTGGTTATTGATAATAAAAATATCAGCCAGGGCGATGTAATTGTTGGTTTAAGTTCATCTGGAAAAGCCACCTACGAAAAAGATTATAACGGTGGGATGGGGAGTAATGGATTAACATCAGCACGACATGATGTTTTTAATCATAATCTGGCCAAAAAATATCCCGAAAGTTACGATGCAGCTATGCCAGAAAGTGTTGTTTACTCCGGAAGTTATAAATTAACGGATGCTATAGAGAAGCTGGGAGTAGATGTAGGGAAATTAGTGCTTTCACCTACCAGGACTTATGCTCCGGTAATGAAAAAAATCTTTGAAAATTATCGTTCCGAAATTCATGGTTTAATTCATTGTTCGGGGGGTGCACAAACGAAAATCTTACATTTTATTGATCATCTTCATATTATCAAAGATAACATGTTTGAAATTCCTGAATTATTTAAAATTATTCAGGAAGAATCGGGAACAACCTGGGAAGAAATGTATAAAGTGTTTAATATGGGGCACCGGATGGAAATATATACCAAACCCGAAATAGCAAATGATCTTATTGATATCTCGAAAAGTTTTGGTATTGATGCACAAATTATTGGACGATGCGAGAAGTCAGATTCAAAGCGCCTTACAATAAAAAGCGAATTTGGTGAATTCCAATATCAGTAAACTGAACATCTTATCGAATAAATTGTTAATTTTGCACCGATTTAAAAAAGGAGAATCATGAGTAATAATATTATACTGGATAAGCTGGAGGGGATTAAATTAAGATTTGATGAGGTTGGACAGTTAATAACCGATCCAGACATAATTGCCGATATGAAAAGGTATGTGAAGCTTAATAAGGAATATCGCGACCTGGAACCTATTGTTGAGGCATATAAAGAATACAAAAATATTTTGAGTAATATTAAGTCTGCAAAAGATATTTTGGCTACCGAGAAAGATGAAGAAATGCGTGAGATGGCTAAAATGGAGCTTTTTGAACTGGAAGAAAAAGTTGACCCCCTGGAAGAAAAAATTAAACTGTTGTTATTGCCCAAAGACCCTGAGGACGATAAAAATGCAATCTTAGAAATACGTGCTGGTACAGGAGGCGATGAAGCCAGTATTTTTGCAGGTGATTTATACAGGATGTATTTACGTTATTGCGAACGTAGAAAATGGAAAGTTGAAGTTACTCACCTTAATGAAGGTACTGTTGGTGGTTATAAAGAAATTGTGATGAAAGTTTCAGGCGATGGTGTTTATGGAATCCTGAAATATGAATCGGGTGTACATCGGGTACAGCGGGTTCCGCAAACCGAAACACAGGGAAGAGTCCATACATCAGCAGCTACGGTTGCTGTTTTGCCCGAAGCCGAAGATTTTGATATTGACCTGCGGCAGGAAGATATCCGTAAGGACACTTACTGTTCATCAGGGCCCGGTGGACAATCTGTAAATACAACTTATTCAGCTATTCGTTTAACACATATTCCATCAGGAATTGTAGTAACCTGCCAGGACGAAAAATCGCAGCTTAAAAACCTTGATAAGGCCATGGCTGAATTGAGAACCAGATTGTATAACCTGGAGTATCAGAAATATCTCGATGAGATTTCATCTAAACGAAAAACAATGGTTTCTACCGGCGACCGCTCGGCAAAAATCAGAACATATAACTATCCGCAGGGGCGTGTTACCGATCATAGAATAAATCTTACCCTGTATAACTTAAATGCTATTATGGATGGCGATATACAGGAAATTATTGAACAGTTGCAAATGGCCGAAAATGCCGAAAGATTAAAAGAAGCCGGAGTGGAGTAATGTAAAGGAATAGAGGAATAGAGGAATAGAGGAATAGAGGAATAAGGGAATAAAGGATAGATGACAAGGAAGAATTAAAGGAAAAGTATTTCAATATATTGAAGTACGTAACTTTTTTATATGAACATGGATAGAAAAGGATACAATGAAAATAAAGACTTTACTTCTCTTGAAGCATGGAAAAAAGCACGTCTGGTAAGATTGTTTTTTTATAGAGAAGTTATTCCATTATTACCCGTTGAAGAAAAATATAATTTAGATATTCAAATCCGAAAATCAAGCGTGAGTACAACTGCTAATATATCTGAGGGCTATGGTAGATTTAATTTTCAAGAAGGAATACAGTTTTACAGAATTTCAAGAGCTTCAATGTATGAATTAAAAGATCACTTGATTTCTTGCTATGATTTTAAATATATAAACAAAGAAATTTATGATAAAGGAATTAGTTTGATCGAAGATGCAAAAATAACTTTAAACGGATATATTAATTTTGTAAAATCACAACTTAAAATCTATAAAAAATGAATATGTTGTTAGTCAAAAAACCATAAAAAATATATCTTTGATGTTTACTATCACCTCATATACATATTCCCCTATTCCATTATACCCATATGTTCCATTATATACAAACTCTTAACAATTATATATTTGTAACTTAATTTAAATCAATAAACTCAGGACAAAATGGACTACTATCAAATCGTAGAGCAAATAAAAAAGAAAAAGAGTTTTCTATGTGTCGGTTTAGATACAGACATTACAAAAATTCCTCAATTTTTGCTCGATACCGATGATCCTGTTTTTGAGTTTAATAAACAAATTGTTGATACAACTGCTCCTTATACTGTAGCTTACAAACCTAATATAGCCTTTTATGAGGCTGCCGGTGTTTCCGGATGGAAAAGCCTCGAAAAAACAATTAATTACATTAATCTTTTGCATCCTGAAATATTTATTATAGCCGACGCCAAACGAGGCGATATCGGGAATACATCCAAAATGTATGCCCGGGCTTTTTTCGAAAATTTTAATTGCGATGCCGTTACCGTAGCTCCATATATGGGCAAGGATTCTGTTATTCCTTTTCTTCAGTTTAAAAATAAATGGATTATTTTATTGGCGTTGACTTCCAACGAAAGTGCTTCGGATTTTCAATTCTTTATAAATAATCAAAATGGAAGCCATTTATTTGAAGAAATAATAAATAAATCAAAATCTTGGGGAACAAAAGATAATATGATGTATGTTGTGGGCGCTACTCAGGCCAGGCAGCTAAAAAAAATACGTGAATATATTCCCGAACATTTTTTATTGATTCCCGGAGTAGGAGCGCAGGGTGGTAGCCTAAAAGAAGTTGCAGAACATGGAATGAATCAAAATTGTGGTTTAATAGTAAACTCAGCAAGATCGATTATCTATGCAGGTAAAGCTTACGATTTTGCTAAAACTGCCGGTAAAAAAGCTAAAGAAATCCAGGAGGAAATGGAAGGCCTCCTTCTTCAAAAAGGGATTGTCTGATTTTTATTGTAATTTCTGTTAGTTTTATTATTTTTATCCATATACTTAATCATTCATAAACTTTTTATGAAAGAAGAATTCTTACATTATCTGTGGAAATATAAGTTGTTTAATACTAATAACCTACAAACCCAAGCCAACGAAAAAGTAGAAGTCATTAATCCTGGGTTGCAAAACAATGACTCAGGCCCCGATTTTTTTAATGCAAAAATTAAAATTGGAGATACTATCTGGGCTGGAAATGTTGAAATCCATCAAAAATCATCCGACTGGTATCATCATCAACATCATAAAGATAAAGCATATGATAGTGTAATTTTACAGGTTGTTGATAAACATGATAAAGATGTTTTTTTAACTAACAATGCGGTTGTACCAACCTTAGAGGTTGAATATGATGCTGTTTTGTATAAAAATTATGAAAAACTAATTAATAGCGAATCATGGATTGCTTGTGAAAAAGATATCGATACGGTTGATAATTTCCTGATCAAAAAATGGATGGAAGCTTTAACAATTGAGCGATTAGAAGAAAAAGCATTAAGAATTAAACAACAATTAAAAAAATCTAAAAATAATTGGGAGGAAACCTTTTATTGCCAGCTGGCACGTAATTTCGGTTTTAAATTAAATGCCGAACCTTTTGAATTGATGGCAAGATCTCTTCCTTTAAAGGTTTTAGCTAAACATAAAAATAACTTAATACAAATTGAAGCCTTGTTATTCGGACAGGCCGGATTTTTAAACGAAGAAGCCTGTGATGATTATTTTTTAAAATTAAAAAACGAATATCATTTTTTAAAAGGTAAATTTAATTTAAAACCCATTGAAAATCACTTGTGGAAATTTTTAAGATCGCGGCCGGGGAATTTTCCTACTATCCGGTTAGCACAATTTGCCATGTTAATCTATCAATCAAAAAGCCTGTTTTCCAAAATGATGGAGGAGGCAGATATGCAAAAAATCAGAAAAATGTTACAGGCAAAACCATCTGAATATTGGGATAATCATTATCATTTTAATAAAAAATCGATAAACAAACCTAAACCTTTAGGCCAATCGGCCATACAAATTCTTTTAATAAATACGGTTGTTCCCTTTTTATTTGTTTATGGCAAACATACAGGAAATGCTGATTTGCCGGAAAGAGCACTTAACTTGCTTTCAACCGTTAAACCGGAAAATAATTCGATTATTTCGAAATGGAAAAAACTGGGAATTAAACCAGAAAATGCATTTGAAACACAGGCTTTGATACAATTGAAAAATAAATATTGTACTTTTAAGGAATGTTTAAATTGTCAAATTGGGAATCATATTATTAAAAATGTCCGATGAAAACCTCGCCACTAAGTAAAGAAAATTTTCAATCGATTTATATTGCCATTGGAATGTTAATGGCGGTATTTGTGCTCGGAACGATTGGATATATTACTATTGAAGATTTTACTTTTGCTGAAGCTTTTTTTATGACCATCATTACAATCTCTACAGTGGGTTTCCGCGAGGTAAGGCCACTTTCCGAATTTGGGCAATTCTTTACAGCTTTTTTAATTATTTTTAGTTTTGGGATATTTGCTTATGCTGTAACAACCCTTACCCGCTATATTGTTGATGGAGTTTTTAGAAACTATTTAAAAGATAATAAAGTGAAAACAAAAATCGAAAAACTAAAAAATCATGTAATTGTTGTTGGCTATGGCCGCAATGGAAAGCAAGCCATCGAAGAATTAAAAAGACATAAATTCCCGATTGTTGTTGTAGATGATAAAGAGTCGATTATCCAGGAGATAAGAGAAAAAGCAGAATTATTGTATATTGAGGGTGATGCTACCGAGGATGAAACACTAATGAATGCTAAAATCTCAACAGCTAAAGCTTTAATTACCGCACTGCCCAACGACGCCGATAACTTATTTGTAGTTCTTACAGCAAGGGCTATGAATCCTGATATCACAATTGTTAGCAGGGCATCGAATTTTAATTCTGATAAAAAACTCCGGAGCGCCGGAGCTACTAATGTAATTATGCCCGATAAAATTGGAGGCCAGCGAATGGCTAAGCTTGTAGCCCAACCCGATGTAATTGATTTTGTCGAATATGTAATGTTACGTGAAAGCGAAGGAGTGCATATCGAAGAGATTCATTGTAAAGGAATGGTTGCTTCATTCACCGAAAAATCCATTGGAGAATGGTCTATCCGGTCAACGACCGGAGCAAATATTATTGGCATAAAAACGGCTGATAATCATTATATTGTTAATCCTACGCCTGATGTAAAAATTACCGAAGAAGACCAGATTTTTGTGCTGGGAAATCCGGAACAGATTACCAAATTGAAAAAGGTGTTGTTTAGCGGGTAGAGTATGGAATTGTAAATTAGTAAAATTGTAAAAAAGTAAAATTGTAAATAAGTTTATTTGTTTAAATGTTTATTGGGGGATTTAAGTTTGATTATCTTTTGACTCTACTGCCACTGCCAACTGCCTCCTGCCTCCTGCCGCTGCTTCCTAATTTATTCTATCATTTTACCCTGAAAATTACTGGCCCTTCTCCAAAAAATAAAAAAATCCACCAAAACAGATTTCGTTTATTCATAAAACCATACCACTCATTCACAAAACCATAGGCTTTACAAGGTTAATTAACATTTGCTTGCATATTTAAAACGTTATACTAAACTTTGTTTTGATATTTTTAATTAATCGTAAAATTTAAAATTATGAAAAAACTAAAATTAAAGAAAGAATTAATTGCTAATCTTTCAAAAAAAGAGCAAAGTTCAATAAAGGGTGGTTTTTCTTTACTTACTTTTTGTGTTGCTTGTAGAACAATTCAAACGGGTGCTGGTTGTTATCCAGAAGATGAAGGACCATACCCATCTGGTGGTGCTGATGGTGCATGCAGTGTAAATACATGTCAGCCATAAGAAAATTTTAATAGAAGAAGTATAACAATTTGTAGAATAAATGGAATTTATGCAATTATGCTTCTTCTCTTTTTTTTATTAATTGATTGAATATGAATGAATGGAATTTAAGTAATAAAAATTGTTTTTTAGAAAATAAAATCGAAAAAATTTATAATTTATTATTTTATAAAAATAGTAAAAATATTGGTTTATTAGGAGGAGGTTCAGGTATAGCTTTATTTTATTTTTATTATGGCTTATATGAAAGACGTGATGAATCAATAAGCAAAGGTTTTGAAGTCTTTGAAAATATTTTTAATACTATCAATAAAGGTGATTTTAACTATAGTTTTTCACAAGGTTTAGCTGGCTTTTGTTGGTTCGCAGATCATTTATTGCAAGAAGGTTTTTTTTATGAAAAACTAAATTTTAATTTGGATTCATTATTGCCACATTTAAAAGAAGTGATGCTACAATTCCTAAAAAAGGGTAATTTTGATTATATACATGGAGCTAGCGGTATAGCTTTGTATTTTCTCAGTCGAAAAAAAATGCCTGAAACAAAAGATTATCTTGCTGAATACGTTGATTTACTTGATAAAATTGGAGATAAAGAAGGTTGTAAGTACAAATGGCTATCTAATATTGCAAGAGATGAAAGGAAATTTGTTTATAACTTATGCTTATCGCACGGGATTTCAAGTTTAATTATTATTTTATCTAAAATTTATTCATTAGGTATTAATCAAGAAAAATCATTTCAATTACTAAATGGTGCAGTAAATTATTTACTTGCTAATGAGCAAGATTTTTACACTGTAGGCTCTCATTTCCCTAATTGGATATCTAAAAATAGTAATACACAAAAAAGTCGATTGGCATGGTGTTATGGAGATCTCGGAATTGGAATTGCTTTATGGTTAGCTGGGAAAAATGCAAATAATAGTGAATGGCAAAATAAAGCATTAGAAATTCTTTTACATTGTACTCAACGAAAGGATTTGGAAGAAAATTTTGTTGTGGATGCGGGGTTATGCCATGGAACAGCCGGAATTGCACATATTTATAACCGAATGTATAATTATACGAAAAGAGAGGAATTCAAACAAGCAGCATTATATTGGTTTGACCAAACCTTTAAGATGGCAAAATTTGAAGATGGTTTAGCTGGATATAAAACTTGGCGATCAGTTGAATATGGTGGATGGCAAAACGATTACGGATTGCTAACAGGTATTGCTGGTATTGGTTTAGCACTTATAAGTGCAGTTTCTGATATTGAACCGACATGGGATGAATGTTTATTATTAAGTTAAATTATTTATGAGTATAGATATTCCTTATAAACCTTTCGATCGTTATATTGTCAGAACTCCCTTAAAACCATTTTATTATCTGCAAAGTTTTTTATCAAATAAAGAGACTAACCTTGATTTAATAAAATCGGAATTACGGGATCCCATAATTAAAGAAGCAATTTTTTTAGCATCACCGGATTTATATAAGCAAATTGATGATTGGTTAAAAGGGAAAGAGCTTAAGAAAAAAGATGAAGAAAGGTTATTGTTTTCAATTTTAAAATATTTAAGCAGGTTATCGAGCCGTAGCACTCCTTTTGGATTATTTGCAGGTATTTCCATTGGTAAAATTAATGAAAAAGAGTGTCTGGAAATTCCAGATATCTCTAGGTGTAAAAGAAATCTTCGGTTAGATATGAATTACACTGTTGCCCTTGCAATGCATTTATCGAGATTGCCTGTAATAAAAAATCAGATTAAATTTTATCCCAACACGAGTAAATCTAAACTAGGTGAGCAGTTACGCTATGTTGAATATTCATATCAAAACACAAAAAGGGTTCATCATTTAACTGCTGTTAATGATTCAGAATATTTACAAATAGTACTAAACAAAGCTAAACCAGGAGCTAAAATAGCTGATTTAGCAAAAGCCCTTGTTGATGATGAAATTAGCTTTACCGATGCTGATGAATTTATAAATGAGCTTATAGATAATCAAATCCTGATTTCGGAACTGGAACCATCAGTAATTGGTAAAGATTTATTAATCCAAATTATAAGTGTAATAGAAAAACTGAATGAAATTGAAATGATAAAGGAGCAGTTATACGAAATTCAGGATAAAATTGAATACATAAATAAACAACCTATAGGAATAGCTATAAAAGAATACTTTAAATTAGTTAATATAGTTAAAAAGTTTGGAGTTGATTTTAAGTTAAAATATATGTTCCAGGTTGATATGATTAAACCTGCACAAAACATTACGATTAGTAATAACATTATTGATAATATTCTTCATGCATTTTATATATTGAACAGGATAACGGCTAAAATTGAAGAATCGAACTTAACAAAATTTAGAGATGCTTTTTATGAAAGATATGAAGATGCTGAAGTTCCATTACTGCATGCTTTGGATACTGAATCAGGGATTGGTTATATAAATCTTGATTCCGGAGCCGGTATACCATCTCCATTAATTGATGATCTTAATATTCATGGAAGAGCATCTGGTTCATCATATAATATAAAATGGAGTAATTATAACTCATTTATTCTTAAAAAGTATATTGAATCTGTTAAGGAGCATAAATCAGAGATTGAAATAACAGATGAAGAAATTGATCAATTTGCTATAGCTCCTGAATGGAATGATTTGTCGGTTACCATGGCTTCGATGGTACAATTATTTAAACGGAATGGTAAAACAGAAATTTTTTTAAAAAATGCAGGTGGCTCCAGTGCGGTAAATTTATTAGGACGATTTGCTCATACTGACTCCGCATTAAATGACTTAGTCCACAAGATTGCCGATTATGAGCAGGAAGCTAAAAAAGATGCAATCTTAGCTGAGATTGTTCATCTACCTGAATCCAGAACGGGTAATATTTTATTGCGCCCCAGTATCCGTAAATATGAAATACCTTATCTGGCAAAATCTAGTCTGGAACAGAAAAACTGGATACTTCCGGAAGATATTATGATCTCAGTAAAAAGGAATCAAATAATATTGAGATCAAAAAAGCATAATAAAATAATTATTCCCCATTTAAGTAACGCTCACAACTTTTCATTTAATGCTTTACCCGTTTATCAATTTTTATGTGATATGCAAACTCATAATTTAAGGAGTGGGATTGGCTTTAATTGGGGCTCGTTACAAAACGAATTTGAATATTTGCCACGTGTACGTTACAAGAATATAATATTATCATTTGCTGAGTGGAAAATAAAAAAAGAGGAAATAAAAAAACTAGTTGATATAAAAGACGAAAATAAATTATATGATGAAGTGCAAAAATGGAGAAATAAAAAGAATTTACCAGTTTGGGTAGCTTTGGTTGATGGTGATAATAAACTCACATTAAATCTTGAAAATATTTTATGTATTAAAACATTACTCTCATTGGTAAAAAAACGATTGAATTTTATTTTAACCGAGTATTATTTAAACAATAAGAATGCTGTAGTTAATAATGAGACCGGGATTTATG
Source organism: Thiohalospira sp. (assembly GCA_046538755.1). Lineage (GTDB taxonomy): Bacteria > Bacteroidota > Bacteroidia > Bacteroidales > UBA12077 > UBA12077. The sequence goes on along the minus strand of JBKHIH010000001.1, from coordinate 6,918 downwards.
CAAATGAATTTATCTTTGCTTTTAAAAAAGTAAAGAGTTAATTAATGAATTAAACTGATGAAACCTTCATGCTTAAGGATAAATAATTAAACTGGCACAAACTCAAAAGGACATGAACCGAGTTTACGAGCTCGCCGAAGGCAATAAAAAATTATTTGTTAGAAAGCTTTTGCATGAAGGTTCGCCGGAGAGATTTGTGGGAAGCTTAAGTGGGAGACACCGGCAACAAAAAAGTTATTGAAATCTGAAACTGTAAGTCGCAGAAAAACAATTTTTTAACTAAACTATATTTTCGTGAAAAGAAATTTTATTATAGGTGATGAATGGTTATATTATAAAATTTATTGTGGCCCCAAAACAGCAGATGAAATTCTAATACAGATTGTTAAACCATTAACTGAGAAACTCTTTTTAGATAGGGTTATCGATAAATGGTTTTTTATCAGATATGCTGATCCAAAGAAGCACTTGCGTGTTAGATTTCATTATAACCAAACAGAAAATATTTTAGTAATTATTAATACTATAAATAAATTAATAAAACCTTATGTTGAGCAAAATTTAGTGAATAATATTTTAATTGAAACTTATAAAAGAGAATTGGAAAGATATGGAAATGATAGTATTGAATTAGCAGAAGAGCTATTTTTTTATAATAGTCAAATGATTATTGATTTTATAAGTTTAATTGAAGGATATGAAGGTGAGATTATTCGTTGGCTTTTTGCTCTGCGTGCTATTGATCAATTGTTAGAAGACTTTGGTTTTACTGATTTTAAAAAACTAGAATTACTTTATGTATTAAAAGAAGGATTTGGGAATGAATTTGGGATGAATAAATCGTTAAAATTACAATTGGATAAGAAATTTAGAGATAATAGAGAAAAAATTAATAATATTTTTAAAAACAGATATGAATCTGAAGATATCGGTGTTATTATTAATTTACTAAAACGAAAATCAAATGAATCAAAAAATGTAATACAAGAGATTCTTAAAAGAGAAAAAGAAACCAGATTAGAAAAACCTCTAAATGATTTATTAGGTAGTTATATTCATATGTTAATGAATAAGTTATTCAAGTCGAAACAGCGTATACACGAAATGGTAATTTATGATTTTTTATATCGATATTATAAATCTGAAATAGCAAAAAAGGAATATTATTATTAAATTAATATTAAAAACAATGAAAATATTAGCAAAATTTTTGACCGTTATTATTATTATTATTATTTCAGTATTTCAAGCTTGTCAAAAACAATCTAAAAAAGTTCATAACATTGAAACCTTTGCCAAACTTTATGGTTATGTTCGATGGTTTCATCCGAGTGATGAGGCTCAGGAAATCGACTGGGATAAATTTGCCATTCTTGGTGTGCAGAAAGTTGAAAATGTAAAATCTGAATCAGCATTAAGAGATTCGCTGGTTAATCTATTTTCTCCTATTGTTCAGGGCCTGCAAATTTCTGCCGAAAAGAATACTACTCCAATCGATTTACACTCACTTATTTCTGATACTACTGCAAATAAAGTTGTTGCCTGGCAGCATTATGGTGTCAACCTTGGGCAAAAAAGCAATTTTTATAAAAGTATTCGAATCAATAAAATTTTAAATGATTCGTATTCCTATTTCTTCAAAAATATTCTTGATGTGTATACTTTACGTGGAAAAGAAGTAAAGTTGACAGGATATTTTAAGATTAAGGCCACAGCATCTGGAGGAGAAGCCCATTTATTTTTAAGTCCCTTAACCAAAGATGAACGATTACAAAATTTTTCTTCCCTAATTTCTCAACATAAAGTAGAAATAAATTCAATGGATTGGAGAAAATATGAAATCAATACAAAAATCGGGTATGATTCAGAATATTTAGTCTTTGGTGGCGCTGTTAAAAATAATGTATCTGTTTTAACGGATGATTTTAGCCTTTTTGTTAAAGAAGGTGACAGGTGGGAAGTTCTAGATTCTTTTAATATGGATTTTGAACAGGGATTAATTAATACTAACATTAATGATTGGCAAATAACTGAAAATGGACACAAAATTGAATTGTCTGAAAATGAAATACATTCTGGAAGATTTGCTCTAAGGGCTGATTATACCGGAAAATTATTTGAAGAGTATCCTGATTTTGGTGAAGTTATTAATGAGCCAATAGGCAATAATCTTTATTGTATTATACCCTTAGCTTTATATTCAATAGATAATGAAACATATCCCAAATCGGATATCAAATCCTTAAATAAACTAAAAAAAGAACTTGCTGGCATAAATATTTCATCTGATTTCAATATGCATACTAATTTAGCATGCGTTGTTATTTCCTGGAATGTGTTTCAACATTTTTATCCCTATTTTGATGTAGTCAAAACAAATTGGGAACATGTATTGTCAGAAATAATTGAAAAAACATATTCAGATAAGGATAATAAAGATTTTATCAAGACACTTAGCAAGATGGTTGCTAAACTAAAAGACGGTCATGGATATGTTTATGGAGAGAGAATGTATCACTTACCTGTTAGAACAGCGTTAGTTGAAGATGAAATAGTTATAACAGCATCAGATGACCCTCAGTTAAGAGCTGGCGACATTATAAAAAAAGTAAATGGAGTTGATGCGAAGAAAGTGCTGGAAAACACGAAGAAATATATTTCCGGGTCACCTCAGTTAAAAAGATGCCGGGCACTCAATATATTTGGGAGTAATTATGAATCTGGATCAACAAACTTAATGCTAGAACGTGATGGTGAAAAAATTTTGTGTGATATTCAAAATAAAAGAAATATTAAAAGTATTTTTTATAATCCAATAAATAATAATCCCTATCAATATGATGATATCAGAGAATTAGAATCCGGTGTTTATTATGTAAACCTTAGTAAATGTAATCCTAAAAACTTTGAGGATAAAATAGAGAATTTGGCCAATGCAAAAAGTGTGATTTATGATTATCGTTGGGGAGTAAAACTAAGCTTATTAGAAGTTATTCCTCACTTAATAAAAACACCAGTAAATTCTGCATGGTGGAATGTGCCGCAAATTATATATCCTGATAGAAAAGGAATGGAATTTAGTGAAAGTAATTGGTCATTAAATCCTCAAAAACCTTATTTTTATTCAAAAAGCATAATGATTACAGCTCCGAATGTGGTAAGTAGTGGAGAAACAGAATTGGGAATAATTAAGCATTATCATTTAGGGGTAACAGTTGGCGATACCACTGCCGGTTGTAATGGTAATGTAAATTTCATTAACCTTCCTAACGGGTTTCAAATTATGTGGACAGGAATGAAGGTACTTAACCATGATAAAACCCCGCATCATCTAATCGGATATCAGCCCGATTATCCGGTGCAAAGAACTTTATTAGGTATTAAAAAGGGCAAAGATGAATTTTTAGAAAAAGCGATAGAAATTGCTAAAAACAATTAATAAAAAATGAAATTGACTATGAAACATTTTTCCCTTATCCATAAAACCATACCACTCATTCACAAAACCATAGGCTTTACAAGGTTAATTAACATTTGCTTGCAAATTTAAAACGTTATGCTAACCTTTGTTTTGATATTTTTTTATTAACCTTAAAATTTGAAATTATGAAAACATTAGATTTTAATCAAATGGAGGAAGTAGAAGGAGGATCTTGGAAATGCGCTGCAGCTGGAGGTTTAGCAGTGCTGGGTACCGCTGCAGCAATTGGAATTATGGTGGGCACTGGCGGTACAGGAGCAGCTGTTGCTGGATTACTTGCAGAACAGACAATAGCTTTAGCAGGTGTTGCAATTAGTTGCATGTAATAAGAGCCTGTAATAAAATTTTTAGGGGTTCTAAAATATCCTTATTTATAACTATTAAAATCATAAAAGGAGTTTCTAGAATCCCTTAATTAAAGATGAGTAAAAATAATTTGATATATGAATATTCTATTAAGAATTTTAATATTTTTATTTCCTTTAATTACTTTATTATTATCACTATTTGAAGTTAAAGAAGGATTTAATAAATACTTTCTTGCATTCTTAACAATTTCTGGTCCCTGCGCCATTACATTTTATTATTTTTTGCTTAATAGATATGATAAAAAATTTATCTTCAGTGATAATATAACATTTTCTTTATTCCCAATCTCGCCAAAGGATTTTCTTAAAATGGAGTTAATATATTTTATAAAAAAAATAGATTATATTTTATTAAACTTATTTTCTTTTCTTGGTTTGTTTATAACATTTTATACTCCTTTTGAATTTATAAGTCCTTTAATATTTTTTATTCTGATTATTGTTATTAATACTACTACGCTTTTTATAAATATTTTATTTAAATGCTTTTTTGGAAAAAAATTTCTTAAAAGTACCAGCTATATTTTATTTATCTATACTATAATATTTTATAGTCAAACTGTGATTTTGTTGAAAGATGATCTTTTAACGTCAGTGTCGTTTTTCCCATTATCATCTGTTTATTTTTTATCATTTCATAACATGAAATATTTTTTTCATAGTATGATGATTCTTTTATTCTTTTATTTTTTACTTTATATAATTTATTATAAAGTTACCAAATACTGGAAATATTGAATTACATTATTTTAAAAATAATTACAGTATGTTTGCTTTTATTAAAGTTACTTTTTTTAAAAGAACTCTTTAAGGGATGGATAATTGCTAACTTGATTGGTTTTATATGCAATGAATTTTTTAAATTGAATTTTATTATAAGTAACTATTTCTATATGCTTTCTTTGATATTTATAGTAATATCTTTAGAGTTAGAAAGTTATAAAAGAAGAATGATTTTTTATAAGGTTTTACAAGTAGAGAAATGTATTTTCAGAATCGCTAAGTTCATATTAATAGCATTTTTTATAACTATTCAAATTTTACTATTTTAAGTTATGCTAATAGAGTTTAAAGCAGTTAAAAAAGAATATGGTAAAACGAAAGCCTTGGAAGACTTAAGTTTTAATATAAATACAAATGACTTTGTTGGGCTGGTAGGTAACAATGGCTGTGGCAAAACAACAACAATACATTGTATGTGTAATTTAATAAAATATGATGCAGGAGAAATAAGTGTATTTGGCAGAAAGGTAGAACCAAATTATGTTTCATATAAAAATATGTTGGGCATACTGTTAGATAAACATTATTTTGTTGAAGAATTTAATGTAAAAGAATACTGGAAATTTGTATGTAAATTCCAGGGGGTATCAAAAAAAGAGGCAAACCAGAGAATTGAAGATTTGCTCAGTTTACTAGGCTTGGAAAAAGACTGTAAAATGAAAATACAAAACCTTTCTTCAGGTAATCAGATGAAAGTTTCTTTAGGCGCCGCCTTAATTCATAACCCTGAGATTTTAATATTAGATGAGCCATTTATTCATCTAGACATCAAAACCACAGAAAAGATTATTTCGATATTAAAATCTTTTAAAAATAAAAAAACACTTTTTATTACTTCTCATAATTTGGATTTAATAGCTGATTTATGCGACACTTTTTTAATAATGGAAAATGGGAAAATACAGATGCAGTTTAAAAAATCAGAATTTGAAGATATAAACTCTTTAAAAAACACTGTAAAAAAACTGTTAGCAAAAGACAATATTATTAATGATATAAGTTGGCTAAATTCATGAACACTCAGTACAAAAAGCATGAGCAATTAAAAATGTATTTCCAAAATATTGATATTAAACAATATTTTGGACTTATAATATTGATTTATATTTTAATAAGTATTTTGCTAAATTGGTTTATTATCCAAGATGAATTGTATTATAAATCGTTAGGAGAAGAGTTTAGTACAGATGTACTAAACAAGATAATAAGCTTGAGAAATAAGTGGGATTGGGTCGGGTTCATTATTTCTCCATTTTTTTTATTCGTAAAAATTTTACTTGTTGCTACTTGCCTTGAGATTGGTAATTTTATTTTTGATTGGAAATTGCAACTTAAGCAATTACTTCGAATTGTAATTTTGGCAGAAACGATATTTCTTATAGTAGCGATTGTAAGAATTATTTGGTTTCTAGTATACCCTGAAAATTTAACTCTCGAATATATTCAGGTTTATTATCCATTGTCTCTGATTAACCTTGTAGAAATTGAAAATATACCACAATATCTGATTTATCCAATGCAGTTAGTTAATCTATTTGAATTAGTATATTGGATTACATTAGCATATTTAATCAAAATATACACGAATAAATCTTTTGATAAATCATTCGATTTTGTTGCTAAAACATATGGGGTTGGCCTTTTTACATGGGTTATTTTGTTTGTTTTTATTTCTATAAATTAAAATGTACCTGGAATGAGAAAACGTATTAAAATAATTATTCCTTTGGTGTTATTTTTAGGAATTGGGTATATGTTATTTAAAACATATCAAAAGATTGAAAGCAAGAATAAGATTGCTTTACAAATTAAAACAATACCAGATTTTGAATTCTTAGATATCAATTCAAACAAAAATTTTACCAAACAACAGTTAAATAAGAAAAAGCCTGTGCTCTTTGTATATTTCAATTCGGAATGTGACCACTGTAGTTACGAGATGCAGCAAATAAGCTATTTCATAAAAGATTTTAATCATACACAAATTGTTTTGATCTCAATTGAAGAGCCTGAAATCATTAAAGCATTTGTAAAAAAGTATAATTTTTTAAATCAAAGTAATGTAATTGTGCTTCACGATAAAACATTAAATTTTGAAAAAATATTCGGAAACTGTCCATTCCCAACTACATTTATTTACGATAGAAATTGGGAATTAGTAAAACAGTTCAAAGGAGAAGTAAAAGTAGAGGCATTACTTAAATATCTAAATATGTAATGGATATTAAAAGAATTAAAAAAAACATTTCAACTCCAGCTCGATCAATCCGATTGTGGGGTAGCTTG
>JBKHIH010000075.1:0-18994 GCA_046538755.1 Thiohalospira sp. | reverse complement strand
AATTTTAAGAGAATCAGGAGTAAAAGTTCTGAGAATTAAAAATGAAGAATTACAGGATATTGAAAAAGTGTTAGCTAAAATTAAAGGTAATTATAATTTGTAGTTGCCATTCATTGTGGAAAACCCAGAAACATTGTCAGAATATAAAGAATTTTGTTAGTTTTAAAGATCTAAAATAGACTTGAAATGAGTAAAACAAAATTGAATGTAAATGAGTTAGAAATTGTTCTTTACAAACAAAATGAAGAAGAATATATCTCATTGACAGACATGGCAAAATTCAGAGATTCTGAAAGGACAAATTACATTATCCAAAACTGGATGAGGACACGAAATACAATTGAATTCTTAGGACTTTGGGAACAACTGAGAAATCCAAATTTTAATAGCATCGAATTCGATGCCTTTAGAAATGAATCTGGGTCAAACAGTTTTACTCTAACTCCAAAAAAATGGATTGAAGCAACAAATTCTATCGGAATAATTTCAAAATCTGGCAGATATGGAGGAACCTATGCGCATAAAGACATTGCCTTTGAGTTTGCATCTTGGATAAGCCCGACATTCAAACTTTACTTGATTACTGAATATCAAAGACTGAAAGAAATTGAGACAAATCAATATAATCTTGAATGGAATGTTAAAAGGATTTTGAGTAAAACAAATTACCATATTCATACAGATGCGGTTAAAAACTTTATTCTTCCAGATAAGAATTATGAAAAAGACAAAGAATGGATTGCATATGCAGAAGAGGCTGATTTGTTAAATGTTGCTCTTTTTAAATGCACTGCAAAAGATTGGAGAGAAGTAAATCCGGATTTAGCAAAAAAATCTCTGAATATTAGAGATATTGCCAGCATTAATGAACTTGCCATTTTATCGAATCTTGAAACGTTAAATGCTCAAATGATAAAAGAAAAAATTAGCAAGACTGATAGATTCATAAAATTGAGAGAGATTGCAAAATATCAATTAACAGTATTAAATGAGAAGGACTTTATGAAAGCGTTGAAGAAATTGAATGACATTGTTTATATCGAAACAAAGAAAAGGCTTGAAGAATAAACAACCAAACGCCAACACACAATATAAAACATCTGTGGTTCAGTGGTTTGCGTGGTTTGGGATCCGGGGTCAGCGTTTTTCTCGATGGATATAGACTCGCTCCGAAAACCCAACCGTTTCATATTATCAAACGTACTTTTACCCCTTCCCATGTAGGGACTTCTACTTAAAAGTGGAGCAGCAAATTGATACAAAACTGCTAAACTAAAAATTTAGCAATAAATACAAACTGTATGGTTTTCCTCTCTTAAGGAAAGATGCTTTGATGGAAAAAACTACAAAACTTAACGGGTTAGTAGAAAAATTAATTGAAGTAGCCAAAAAGAATTAATTGCAGGTTTATAAATTTTTCCTTTCCTTTATTATTTAAACAAAACCTTTTTATGATTAAATTGTTGAAAAATAAAAAACAATGGTTCGAACAGAAAAAGACAGCATGGGTACCGTAAAAGTACCTGCCGATAAATATTGGGGAGCACAGACACAACGATCTATCAACAATTTTAAAATTGGCAATCAAAAAATGCCTGTCGAAATAATCAGGGCTTATGGTATACTAAAAAAAGCAGCAGCCAAAACAAATCATAAACTAGGAGTTTTATCTAAAGAAAAAGCCGATAGCATCATTCAGACTTGTGATGAAATTATTGATGGGAAACTGAATGGCCACTTTCCGCTGGTAGTATGGCAAACCGGATCGGGCACACAAACAAATATGAATGTTAACGAAGTAATTGCTAACCGTGTACACGTTTTAGCAGGTAAAAAATTAGGCGAAGGGAAAAGACAAATTCATCCGAATGATGATGTAAACAAATCACAATCATCGAATGATACCTTTCCAACTGCAATGCATATTGCTGCTTATACGATTCTTTCAGAAAGAACAATCCCAGCTATAACACAACTCAAAGACACTTTATTAGCAAAAAGCAAGCTTTGGCAAAATATTGTTAAAACCGGCCGTACACATTTTATGGATGCAACACCTTTAACACTTGGCCAGGAATTTTCGGGTTATGTATCCATGTTAGATCATGGATTAAGAAATTTAAAAAGCAGTTTGTCTCATCTTTCCGAATTAGCACTTGGCGGAACAGCCGTTGGCACTGGCTTAAACACACCCCCGGGTTATACAAATATGGTAGCCAGGGAAATTACTGAAATATCGGGACATCCTTTTATTACTGCAAATAATAAATTTGAAGCACTGGCTGCCAACGATGCCATTGTTGCATCGCACGGAGCACTAAAAACATTAGCCGTTAGTCTGATGAAAATAGCAAATGATATTCGCATGCTGGGATCAGGCCCAAGATGTGGAATTGGTGAACTAAACCTGCCGGCCAACGAACCAGGATCATCTATTATGCCCGGAAAAGTAAACCCAACCCAGGCTGAAGCACTTACAATGATTTGTACGCAGGTTATGGGAAATGATGTAACAATAAATATTGCCGGTTCAAACGGCCATTTTGAATTAAATGTTTTTAAACCGGTAATGATTAAAAATTTCCTTGAATCGGCAAATCTATTGGCTGATGCAGCTTTTTCGTTTACCAAAAATTGTGTGACAGGGATAGAACCAAATACTGACAATATAGAAAAACATTTAAAGAATTCATTAATGCTGGTAACCGCCCTTAATCCACACATTGGTTATGATAAAGCTGCAGAAATAGCTAAAAAAGCTTATCAGGAAAATAAAACATTAAAACAAGCCGCAGTGGAAACAGGATATGTTACAGCAAAAGATTTTGATGCATGGGTTGATCCCAAAAAAATGATATAGTTACTTCAAACACCAGTCATATCGATACAGCCTGGTGTTTTTCATTTTATATTTCTTGATTTGGTTGTAAACTGCAAAAGCACTGTAACACTATTAATTTTTACTTTTACTAAAATTTGCTGTTAGATGATTTTCTTAAATATATGTTCCCACTAATGGTCTTGAGAAAAATTCGAGAGCCTCCCTGGTTTATCCTTTTCGAGATTTCACGATGCCGATAGTGATGATATCCTTTTTCTACGTCAGACTTAAAATCAAAATCGGAATACATATTTCCTGAGATTGTATTCAACTCAATATCTGCATTATGATTTTCAGGCAAAGATAAATCAATAAAACCACTGATGGTATTGATATCCATTCTTCCTAATACGCCATCAATTTCAATATCTCCACTAATGGTTTCGATCTCAATACCTGCATTTACCGGCACTTTAACTTCGAAAAAAAGCTCCATTTCAACAGTACAATTGTTTATAATAATTTCATCGCCGTTTTTATCTTCTTTTACAATTCTCTTTCTCTGCCTTAGATCATCCATATTTATAATCTCTGACTCAATCTCTAATCCGGTTGAACGCTGTTTAAAATTTAACTCAAAGTTATCGTTATTCTTGTTATCATTGATATTAACAGAAGCTTTTACAAAAACTTCATTTTTATCCCATGTTGTAATTTTTATCTCGTTTGCAAATTTAAACACAAGGGTTATATCATCTTCAGATGAAACCGGAGAACTTTTTTCTACAATTCTTTGGCTATATAGCGTATTTGAATAAACTAAAAGAATCGATAAAACACTTATTATATATATTTTTTTCATGATGGTAATTTTAAAATTGTTATAAGAATAAATTATTTTTAAAAATCTAATGAATAGATAAATCCATTTGTTGATATGGTGAAGAATAAAATTCTTTAAAAGAATTAGTATAGATGAAATGATCAAGTTTGTATTTTATTTGAAAAACCTCTGGGTTCTTTGCACCGGCCGGAACAAGCATTAATGATCTTTTCCCTTTAATTGAATAAGGATTTATCATTGCCTTTTCTCTATTATCAAAATTAATATCAAAATAATATAAGTAAGGATAAATCCATTCAACATATCTTCTTTTTGAGACATTTGATAAAGACATTATTTTTAAATCTTTATAATTTTCTGTTATAGCTTTTTGAAACTCCACTGCATTAAGAGGTGTATTATAAAGTACAGGCATTGCATTCCATTGTCCATCAAGCATTGCCCATTTTTCTAAATCATCAAGATAAGCTTCTAAAACTACATGTCCGGCACCGTAGCGCCTGGTTTCAACATCTTTGGTTTTTAGCCCCATTATTCTTGTTTTAATCCCAATTGCGTTTAAACATGCTGAAGCAACAATTCCATATTCAACACATCTGAAATTTTTCCCTTGCTTTGCTTCATCTAAAATCGATATCGCATCTGGCTTTTCGGGTACATTGTTCCCATTATGTTCCCATTGATTATGAACCCAGTTTAAGATTGTCAAAGCTTTCTCTTTATCTGATTTCAAGTTACGAACCAAATCTTCGATTGGGTATTTTGAGCGCAGTAATTTTAAATACTCACTATCCTTATTTTTTTCATACCAAAATTTTATTTCATTATTTAACGCATCATTAAATTGAAGATTAGCGAAATCAGGTATTACCCCTTTTATAACAGTAAGGGCATAAGTAGTATCATTGAGTAACACATAAAACTTATGCGATTGATCCGGCTTTATTTTTAAAGCAATACTGTCAATATCAGTAAAAAAAGTAAAATCTTCGACTCCATCAAGAAAACATGTAATAAACAAACTATCTGATTCAATATGTGGTGCAATATTCCAGGCATTAATATACCAATCATCACCAACTCTATAGTTAACTTGTACACTATTTGCTTTTATCATTGGAAGTCCGTTATATTCTTTATGCGCTTTTACATTGTTTAAAAAGAGCATAAGAATTGCTATGAAAATATTAATTGAAACATTTTTCATTGTAATTAGTATTAAAGGTTAGTAGAAAAGCTGCTTTGGGATCATTAACTATGAAAGCACCGATATAGTTAATTAAAAACAAAAACCTGATTATTCCCAAGCAGCTTTAATGATTATTTTTTCCGAAGATAGATATTATCATTGATGGTTGATAATTTAATATCAACACCACCGCCATTAATCGTTCCATTAATTTTTTGTCCACCGCCAATATAACTTAACCCATTTTTGGTTTTCTTTTCGAAATTGATATCAAAATTGGTAAATATTTCACCATTAATTGTACCTAAAGAAATCTTGGCTGGAGTATTCGAGGGTAAAGTAATATCAATCACCCCGTTAATAGAACTTATAGAGGTTGGAGCCTCCTGGTTAATGGATGCAAAATCAATGTTAATATCACCATTGATGGTATTAAGAACCACAGGGCCTGTTACATTTTTTAAATCTATGCTCTTGTTTAATGTTGATATCTCCAGTTCATTGCTAAAATTTTTAACCTTAATGGTTTCTTTAGCATATGGGCTGCGATAATCAATTTTAACATTTACTCCCTTAGGAACTTTAAAAGTATACTTTGCATCTTCAGATTGTTTGCTGGCACCCTGTATTTCGGTAATTCCTCCCTGATTTAAAATCTGTAAACCTATTTCGGTATTATCTTGAGCACCACTTCCGTATAAAGATTTTAAACCATCGGCTCTGGCAGGTTTTTTAGGAAAATTCGAGCCTTCGATTATTAATTGATTTCCGGTGGCTTCTTCAATATTTATTTCACCAACAAGATTTTTGATATCAATCTGATTCGATTGACCTAAATCGTATTTAAACTCCTGAGCAAATCCAGTGCTTATGGTTAGTACAAGAATTATTGTAATTATTGAACATATCTTTTTCATGATTTTATTAATTTAATTTTTGATTTAACATTAAAATTTATTGATGTATTGCCGGCTGTTTTATTTTTGTTTGATTTTTATATAAAAACCTTTAATCCTTCTTCGGCCTGCTGCTTTACAACAGGTATAGTGTTTTCATTTTGCAAAATATTTTGAAAAGCTTTTTTGGCTTTTTTATCCTGAATTTGTGTTAAGATACTTATCAAAGTAATTTGTAATGCAGGTTCTTCTTCATTTTCAAGACTTTCTATAAGCTCGTTTCTTACTTCTTGATTTTCGGGATATTTTGAAAGCGCATTTGCTGCTGCCATTTTAACATTTATATTATCATCATTATTTAAAGCATTTATCAGTACATCTATCATTTTGTTATCGGGTGCAAGCTGTTCGCTAATAGTATTTACAGCTTTTAACCGCTGACTGGCTGTAGAATGAGTTAAAGAAGCCATCGATAAATTTTGCTGCATCTCATACAGCTCTTTTCGTAACATTGCAATTTCTGCCTGATTGTTGTTTCTTACCTGCATTTGTTGTCCCAATAAAAATCCAATACCAATTAATATAATTGTAGTTGCAGCATATTTAATAAAACTCCAATTCATTTGGCTGTTTTTATTCGTTAAATTAACCGTTGGGATTTTTACTAATTGCTTCTTCTCATTCTCAAGCATAGCATAAAAGTCACTTTTTAAATGATTATCAGGTTTTTCATCCTTAACAATATTTAAATCATTAAACATTTGAAGCATCTGCTTATGCTCGTTTCTGCATGCTTCACATTCAAGCAGATGTTTCTCAATCGCATCTTTTTTATCACCGGAAATATTCCTATCGATAAAATCAATCATTAAATTTTGTATGTTTTTGCATTCCATAATTTAAATTTTTATGCTAATTCAAAATATACTTCTTTCAATTTCTGAATAGCCCTGTGAACTTTTACTTTTATTGCAGTAACTGAACTCCCAGTAATTTCTGAAATCTCTTGATATTTAAGTCCCTGAAATTTACTTAGTTCAATTATTTCTTGCTGTTCGGGAGTAAGCTGGCTCAGGGCTTCAAATAAATTATTCTTTTTTGATTCAAAATCCATTTCTTCAATAGCTGTTTTTTCATCCTGCATCATATGTTCCGGTTCGAAATAGTCTGATTGTAAAAATTTATTTTCCTGATAGTGCTTAAAAAGAACATTTCGGGCAATTTGATACATCCATGTTCGAAATTTCCATTGTTCATTATAACTATCGCGATAAGCAATAATGCGTTGAAAAACATTCTGGGTTAAATCTTTACTAATTTCTCTATTTCGACAAAGCCTTAAAAAAAAGTTATATAACTTAACATGATATTTTTCAAACAATGGCGCCAATGCATCTAAGTTGCCATCTTTTACTTTACCCATTAATTGTTCGTCGACTATGTATTCCACTCAATGAGATTTTTAAAATTTGTTCTGTAAGGGTTATCTGAATTTTTGAAAAAAGTTACACGTATTTTTTATTTACGTTATAAAAATATTAAAAAATTTCAAAACCTGCTGCAAATCAGTAAATTATATCTCTGTAAATTTTATAAAACAATAGGATTAAAAGAAAAACCCAGGTTGGCAAAATGTAGTAAAACGCGGGGTAAAACATATTTTAGGTTTGATTTCGATTTTTCGTTATCGTGAAAAACGATGATTGAGCCGTGTTGAGCTCCTTTGATTACATTTCTTAAACATTTTTGGGGGTTAATATTGGAGTAAAAATCATAACTTAAAACATCCCACATTATAATTTGATAATGATACTTTAAGTGGTTTATTTGCCTCAAAGAAATTTTGCCATAAGGCGGGCGAAATAATTTTGAATCAATAAATGCCGAAGCTTTCTTTATATCATTATAATATTTATAGTTATTTGTGTTCCACCCATTAAAGTGTGAATAACTATGATTTCCTGTTAAATGCCCATCAGTTAATATCTGATTATAAAGTTGCGGATATTTTTCTACTTTACTGCCCAGGCAAAAAAATGTTGCTTTAGCATTATATTCTTTTAAGATTGAAAGAACCCACGGAGTAATTTCAGGAGTGGGCCCATCATCAAATGTTAAAAATATTTCATTTGCCCTTCCGGGAAAATGCCAGGTAAGATTGCGAAAAATCTTTGCAGCAAGATGCTCTTTTTTAACCATTTAATTAAAACGTTGCATATATTCCATAAATTTCTGTTCAATCTGTTTACTAATTGGTTGTTGATTTTTTGTTGTAATGGAATATAGTTCCTGCAGAATGTACATATTAAGCTGCATTTCATTATTAATATCACGATACCCACTGGTTAATTCAGGTTCCATGCTTAAAAAATAATCCAGTTCGGCAATTGTTAACTCGCTAAGCCTTTCTACAAGTTGATTTGCCATTTCAACATCTCCGGCATGATAGTATGCCGAAATAACACTTATTAATGTATTATTAAATGGTACAATTTCTTCTGGGAAAAGCTCCATGCATCGGTCTAACACCATAATAGCAGAATCCTGTTTCCCCTCTTCTATTAACTTTTCTGCTAAGCGGCCAAAACTACTACGCAAATTAGAAAACATTCTAATGTTGTTTTCATCAAGATAAATATCACGCTCTCCAATACCACCCCATTTAAATTTATTCATTACATTATCGTACATTACATCGGAATCAACTTCGCCGGTATAATATCTTTCAGATTTCGATTCTACCGGCACAAGCTGGTAAGTTAACCCATCTACTTTAAAATATTTTTGCAAATTAAAATATTTTGTGCTTGTAACTGTCATAGCCCAATAAACCGGACGTTCCCAATTGTTTGTAGCCAACAGGTCAAGCAACATAAGCCCGTCTTTATACAAATAGTTGTTTCCCAGTTTCCATTGCATTTCATCAACAATTCTGTTGTAATATTTTTCAGAAACAACATTATTATTTACAACAGTTGCTGAGTCTATTGTAAGTTTAAACTGCTTTGTTGGGACATAATTAATTTTCTCGTTTCGAACAAAAGGCGAATTAATTTTTGTTTTATCATCATCGCTGGCAATAAAATCAATGACTTGTTTTACTTCTACAGGCTGTCCTACTCTATCAATTAATGGAAGAATATCTCTATTTCCTCGATGAATCTTATCATGTGATAGAGTAAAAGGCATTGGGCCTGCTTCATAAGATTGTCTGCTCATTTGCTCAATATACCACGAAGCCCTGAGGTAACTTAAATTACAAACTTTGATATCTGTCCGAATTCCTTCCACCTCTTGTGCATACCAAAGCGGAAAAGTATCATTATCTCCGTTGGTAAATAATATGGCATTCTCATTACATGAATTTAGATAATTATAGGCTAAGTCACGGGTTGTATAACGGCCCGAGCGATCGTGGTCGTCCCAGTTTTCTTTAGCCATAATGCCAGGCACAAAAACCAGAGTAATAAGTGTTGCTAAAATAGCAGAGAAAGAAGTTGGCAGCTTTTTTCGTAAAAAATCAATGATGCCGCTCACACCAATACCTATCCAAATGGAATAAGCATAAAAAGATCCTGCATAAGCATAATCCCTTTCTCTGGGTTGTATAGGGTATTGATTTAAATAAAAAACAATAGCAAGCCCGGTAAGAATAAACAACATCATTACCACCACAAAATCATGTTTATTGCGTTTGTAATGGAAAAACAAACCAATCAACCCTAAAATAAAGGGTAACATATAATATCTATTCCGTGCGGGATTATCTTTAAGATGTTTGGGAACCTTATCCTGATCGCCTAAACGTGCATTATCAATCAATGGAATTCCGCTAATCCAGTTTCCTTTTAATACATTGCCATGCCCTTGAATATCATTCTGACGCCCTGAAAAATTCCACATAAAATATCTCCAATACATATGCCCTACCTGATATTTAAAGAAAAATGCCAGGTTATCACCAAACGAAGGCCTTATTCTTTTTTCATTCTCTCCTCTTGGATTCTGAACATTAATTTCTTTTCCCGACAGGTTTACCCATTTTTTATATTCGTTTACATGATTTGGGTCGCTGCTGTACATTCTTGGAAAAAGTGTAGTAAACCGGTCATCGTATTCCACCTCCATTTTGTACTCCACAATTTTGTATTGCCCATCCTTTTTAATATATACAGGCTTTGTTTGCTTATTGCGCACCATTGGAGCATCAAAAGTATGGCCATACAATAATGGACGATCGCCATATTGCTCACGATTCAAATAGTATAACAGATCGAAAACATTATCGGGATTATTCTGATCCATTGGAGGATCTGCAGATGAACGAATAACAATCATTGCAAACGATGAATAACCAATAAGAATAACCGTAATACCTAATAAAATGGTATTATAAACCACCTGTTTTTTACGCTGGGTATAACGCAAACCCCAAATAATAAGTCCGATTAAAAGAAAAACATAAAAAACAACTCCAGAGTTATAGGGCAATCCAAAGCCATTAACAAATAGCAAATCAAACCAGGAGGCTACTTTTACTATACCTGGAATTAAAATATACATTATTGATCCGAGCAAAATGCCTGAAACAATCAAAGCAAAAAATACTCCCTTTTTGGTAACCTCATATTTTTTAAAATAATACACAAAAACTATAGCCGGTATAGCTAAAAGATTAAGTAAGTGAACTCCGATGGATAATCCCATTAAATAAGCAATTAAAATAAGCCACCGGTTGGCATATTTTTTTTCTGATTCGTTTTCCCATTTTAATATTGCCCAAAAAACAAGGGCTGTAAACAATGAGGAGGTAGCGTATACTTCAGCTTCAACGGCTGAAAACCAAAAAGTATCGGAAAATGTATAAGCTAATGCGCCAACTAAACCACTGCCAATAATAGCTATTATATTTCCGGTTGTATATCCATTTTCCTTAATAAAAATTTTTCTTGACAAATGAGTGATGGTCCAAAATAAAAACAAGATGGTAAATGCACTTGCAAGGGCAGAAAGTAAATTTACCATTTTGGCTGCATTTTCAGCTTCTCCGGCAAAAAGCGTAAAAAACCTGCCTAAGATCATAAAAAATGGAGCCCCTGGAGGGTGTCCTACTTCCAAACGATAAGCAGTAGCAATAAATTCCCCACAATCCCAAAAACTGGCTGTTGGTTCAATGGTTAAAATGTAAACAATTGCTGCTATTAAAAAAGTAAGCCATCCTACAATGATATTATATAACCGGAAATTCTTCATAATTATAAAATTTTATTATCAAAATAAAACTCTAAAATAAATAAATAACCCTGTTTTTAAAATATTATTTTGAGTAAAATGAAAAATAAACTATTTACAGAATCTTTTTAATGCAATTTTCTTATTTTCGAAAATATAAATTTTCCATGATGAAGTTTAAAGCAGCCATTTTTATATTCTTTATATTTTTAACATCAATTTCTTGTTATTCGCAAAGTTATCCGCCACTTTATATGGATGATTCTGCCATTGACTCTTTGAAAACAAATAAGTTGTATTTAAAAATCAACAATGCTAACTTTTTTAAAAATAACGAATACTTTGGAAGTATTGCCAAAGGCTATACATTACTGGGATTTCACTTAACACCTCAAATTATTTACTACCCAAATGATAAAATAAAATTAAGTGCCGGATCACAAATATTATCTTACTATGGTAGAGAAGACGAAATAGAAGTTTCATTATTGCTATCTTTTAAATATCAGTTTCATAAAAATTTAAGTTTAGTTTTCGGTAATATTAATGGCTCCTTAAATCACCGGTTAATTGAGCCTTTATATGATTACGAAAGATTTTTAACCAATAATATCGAAAATGGAATTCAGTTTTATTGGCAGAGTAAAAATCTTTTTGGTGATTTATGGGTCGATTGGGAGCAGCAGATTTTTCACGATGACCCTTTTCAGGAAAAATTCAATGTAGGGCTTTCAATGGATTATAAAATTTTTGAAAAAAATAATTATATAGTATCTGTCCCTTTTCAAAATATTATTCGCCACGAAGGTGGACAAATTAACAGCAATAACGAAAAACCTCTGGTAACCATTTTTAACAATGCCACAGGTTTCAGTTTGATTAAAAATTATCCGGAAAGGTTTATACAAAGGATAAAATTTAGCACTTATATTGCAAATTACCAGGATTTATCCCCCAAAAAGCAGCAAATGTTTATTGATGGAACTGCCAGTTATACATTACTGGAAATTTTTAATAACCGATTTAATTTTTTAGCCGGCTACTGGTATGGCAAACAATTTATAGCACCATTAGGGAACCCATTATACGAAACTTACTCCAGAACCAATATATTTGTAGAAGAGCCTGTTCGGCAGTTACTTATTGCAAAAATCAATTATCATCAAAATATTTTTAAAGGGATAAATATAAACGTTCGTTTCGAGCCCTATTTTGATTTGCTAAACAAGTATTTTGAATACAACTATGGATTGATCATTGTTTTTAAAGAAGATTTTTTTCTAAAAAATATAAAGAAAAACTAACCTATTAAATACCTCCAGGGCTTACTTTTCCACTTTTTACCAGCATAATCAATTCCTATCCGTTGTAATTTCTTATAATTTATTTCTATATGATTTAATGGAGTTTCAATCCACAGCCTTTTAGATGTAGCCAAATGTTCACCATAAAAAGATTTATCAATCAGTAAATTTTTTGTTATTTTCCCAGGCCCGTCAAGGCCATGGATTCCTCTTATCAAAATGGCTTGCGGATTATTTTCTTCTGCGGTTACAATATTTAACATCCAATAAATTCCATAAATCAGGTAAACATAAATATACCCTCCCTTGTGGTACATAATTTCGGTCCTTGGAGTTCGCCCTTTACTGGCATGACAAGCTAAATCCTCTTCACCACGGTAGGCTTCAACTTCGGTTATTAAATATTTCCGGATTGTGTCGTCATCATATTTACGTACCAGATATTTTCCCAGCAAGTCAGGAGCAACTTCCAAAACATCACGGGTATAAAATATATTCGTCAAACGTTTAAGCGGTTCCATTTAAAATCAATACTCAATTTTATCCTCTTTATCTCTCCACTTTTCAAAGGCAGCTAGTGCTTCTTCCCTGAGCATTTGTTTTGTAGGGATTCTTCTATTTTCAATGGGTTTTTCAAGCTCTTCGTAAATAAACGAATCGTCGAAATCGATATTTTTAGCATCGGATTTAGTATTGGCAAAATAAATTTTATCCAGACGAGCCCAATAAATTGCGCCCAAACACATCGGGCATGGTTCGCATGAAGAATAAATTTCACAACCGGAAAGATCAAAAGTGCCTAATTTCTGAGTAGCTTCGCGAATTGCATTTATTTCGGCATGAGCAGTAGGATCGTTACTCGAAGTAACAAGATTAACACCTTTAGCAATAATCTCACCATCTTTAACAATTACTGCACCAAAAGGGCCGCCGCCTTCATCAACATTTGCAAGCGACAACTTTACGGCTTCACGCATAAAATCTTCTTTATTCATCATTATCATTTATTTTAAATCTGTTACCAAATAAAAATAGCGAGTAAAAATAAGAAAAAAATGTGACGCCAATTTGATTCTCCAATGTATCTTCGTTAAGCATAGATAATAATGCAATCAACAAAAACATTACAAAAAAATAATTTTTATATCCTTTTAATTGAATAAATGGATAAAACATACAAAATAAAACTATCAAAAACCCAACGATCCCAAAGGAAACAAAAAAAGTTACATACTGGTTATGTGTTCTTAGCCTTTTACCAGGCGACAACTGGCTTTTGTTTATTTCATACTGATGATTAAAAGCATCCTGTACATCGCCGGTACCTGTACCAAACCAAAAATTATCATGAATAATTGAGAAAGCAGTTTTTAAAAACTCCCACCGCTGTGTAATCGAATTTCCCGTAGGATTTGCTCCTTTTCTGTAAACATCAATTTCCCAAATAATTTGATAGATTTTTGGATACAAATTATATCGCAGAGTATAAATATAGTTGGCAATACCATTTTCAATATTTTGAATATCAGCCGCAGATAATTTCGATATTCCCACCGAATCTTTTCGAAAACCTTTTGAAGTTAAATATCTTATTAATGTTATTTTAACTTGTTGCCCTTTTTTATCCTTACATTCATAACATATATCGCTTAATCTGTTCCACTCTTTTTTTAATTCCTTCGGGCAAACATAAAGCCAAACATAATACCCGTTTTCTATTTGCTTTGGTTTACTTTTGTGTTGGTATTTATTTCCTGACAAAGTATTTTGCTCCAGATTCTCAAAATCAATTTTTTCAACAGTATAAAATTTTGAAATGGCATGTGTAATATAT
Organism: Thiohalospira sp.; assembly: GCA_046538755.1. Lineage (GTDB taxonomy): Bacteria > Bacteroidota > Bacteroidia > Bacteroidales > UBA12077 > UBA12077. Next base: position 4,874 of record JBKHIH010000075.1, on the reverse strand, counting down.
GAGGCTATAAATAAAAATCCGGTTATCAACAATACCTGAACAAACAAACGAAATACCAGTTCTTTAATGTTAATAGAATAATATCCTGCAATTAAAAAGAAAAGAATTATGAATATTATGATACCCGATAAAGATTTAAGTATGAATAAAAATAAAACAAGCCATAAAATAGTTATACTGTAAGCTATTAGTTCATTCCGGGTTTTATAAAATTGATTGGAAAATAAAAAATATCCCAACGAAAAAATACTCACATTAATCAAAAGGCTTAACCGGATATGAGACATAAACATAGAAATCTCTCGTATATCATTAATCGGGTAATCAATAATACCCAATAAAACAGCGGTACTTATTAATGTTGATACAACTACCGAAAGCGAGAATAAAAGCAATAAATACTTAAATTGATTTCTATTAAGAGGCAATGATGTACCAATTATTATAGGAAAAACAATTAAAATCAATTTATTCTTTAAATCATGAAAGGCATACTGAAAATTTGATGTGTTAAGCAGCCATAACAAATGCACCAAAAAAATCCCACAAAAAATTAATATTGAAGGATTATCCCTGATTTTTTTAATTTTTTCTGCAAAATACCCTTCCAGCACCCAATTAATTGCCAGCGTGATCATAGAAACACTCACTGCAAATTTTGAAAGAGGCAAAGAAGCAGCAACTAACAATAAGCCAAAATAATAAATCTTTTGATGGTTGATATTTAAATTAAACAGTCTCATAAGCCAGGATAAAAACTGTATAAAGATAAACAAAAGAAATTGTGGTGAAAAAATGGAATATTACTTTTAATAATAAACAAATTCATTATTTTTGCGCTTTGTTTTTCACATATAATCAATTTACATTTTTAAATCGATAAGTTATTAACAAATAATTTGTTGATATTTTCTTGATTTATAAAAAATAATTGTATTTTTGCAATCCGCAAAATAGAGCTTGTAAAATTGTATTTAGGTATTAATTAAAAAGTTAGGAGTTTAAAAGTGGATACATTAAGTTACAAAACAGTATCAGCAAATAAAGCTACTGTAGAAAAAAATTGGGTGCTTGTTGACGCAAAAGACGAGGTTTTAGGCCGGTTAGCTTCTAAGGTTGCAAAAATTTTAAGAGGTAAAAACAAACCTTCATTTACTCCACATGTTGATTGTGGTGATAATGTAATTGTTATTAACGCCAGCCAGATTAAACTTACAGGGAACAAAATGACACAAAAACAATACATTAGTCATTCTGGATACCCCGGAGGCCAAAAAACAACTACACCCGAAGAGTTGTTATCAAAAAAGCCTATTAAAGTTGTTGAAAAAGCTGTAAAAGGAATGCTTCCTAAAAACAGATTAGGTAGTGAGCTTTTCAGAAATCTTTTTGTTTATGAAGGCAGTGAACACAAGCATGAAGCACAAAAACCAAAAAAAGTAGATTTAAATTCAATTAAATAATGAGTATGGAAGTAATAAATACTTTAGGAAGAAGAAAATCCGCTGTTGCAAGGGTTTATTTAAGCGAGGGAAAAGGAAATTTTACAGTAAACAACCGTGAACTTGAAAATTTCTTTACTACAAAATCATTACAGTATATTGCAAACCAGCCACTAAATTTATTAGAAGTAAAAGGTAAATATGATGTAAAAGTTAATATTTACGGTGGTGGAATCAAAGGCCAGGCAGAAGCTGTAAGATTAGGAGTTTCACGAGCTTTAATCGAAGCTAACCCTGAATTTAGAGATGCTTTGAAAAAAGCCGGATTCTTAACTCGTGACCCAAGAGTTGTTGAACGTAAAAAACCCGGGCAACCAAAAGCGCGCAAGAAATTTCAATTTAGTAAACGATAATAATTATATAATTATCCGTTTAGTATCTAAATTGTTGAGATCTCTAACACAGAGCTACTCAATGGTTGATTAAAAAAAGAATGTAAACGAAAAAAATTAAATTAATGTCAAGAACAAGTTTTAACGAATTACTGGAAGCAGGTGTACACTTTGGACACCTCAAAAGAAAATGGAATCCTGCCATGGCTCCCTATATATTTATGGAACGCAATGGGATTCACATTATTGATTTACAAAAAACCGAAGCCAAATTAAATGAAGCATGTAATGCTTTAAAGCAAATAGCAAAATCGGGCCGAAAAATTTTATTTGTAGCCACAAAAAAACAGGCCAAAGAAATTGTGGCTGAAAAAGTTGCTCCAACAAAAATGCCTTATGTTACCGAAAGATGGCCGGGTGGAATGTTAACTAACTTCCCAACCATCAGAAGAGCTGTTAAAAGAATGGCTACTATTGATAAAATGGCTACTGATGGCACATTCGACAACCTGGCAAAAAGAGAAAAGTTACAAATTACAAGACAAAGAGCTAAGCTCGAAAAAATGTTAGGCAGTATTGCCGATATGACCAGATTACCAGCAGCAATGTTTGTTGTTGATGTTATGAAAGAACATATTGCTGTTCGCGAATCACAAAGACTTAACATTCCATTATTTGCCATTGTAGATACTAATTCAGACCCTAGCAATATTGATTTTCCAATACCTGCTAATGATGATGCTTCAAAATCAATCTCTTTAATCCTTGATAAAGTTATAGAAGCAATAAAAGAAGGACTGGAAGAAAGAAAAATGGAACGAGAAAAAGATGCCGGTTCTAAAGAAAAGAAAAAAGGCCCAAAAAGGCCTGCCGGTGATGCTAAAAAATCCAGTGCTCGAAAACCTAAAGAAGAGGGAGACGACAAGCAAGAGGAAGAAAAAACTGAAGCCAAAAATGAAGAGGCTGAAGTAAAAAATGAAAAAGAAGAAAAAGAGGTTGATACCAAGGCTGAAGAGAAAGAAGAAACAAAAGAATAATTTTTAACACAGAAAAAAATAAAAACGATGGCTCAAATAACAGCATCCGACGTAAATAAACTAAGAAAAAGCACAGGTGCCGGAATGATGGATTGTAAAAAAGCACTTGTAGAAGCTGACGGCGATTTTGATAAAGCAACACAAATAATACGTGAAAAAGGACAGGCAATTGCCAACAAACGTTCAGACCGTGAAGCAAGCGAAGGCGTAGTGCTTGCAAAAACAAACGATGATAAAACAAAAGGCGTTATCATTTCATTAAACTGCGAAACCGACTTTGTTGCTAAAAACGAAAATTTCGTAGCTATTGCTGAAAAAATATTGAATAAAGCAATTGAAAATTTTCCTGCCGATATCGATGCTTTAAATAATATTGAATTAGATGGTAAAACAATTGCCGATACCGTTGTTGAACAAACCGGAATTATAGGTGAAAAAATTGAACTATCATACTTCGACAAATTAGAAGCCGAGCAAATTGAGGCCTATATTCATAGCGATAAAAAACTAGCTACTTTGGTTGGACTTAATAAATCAGGAATAGAAGAACAAGTGGGAAGAGATATAGCAATGCAAGTTGCAGCAATGAATCCAGTAGCAGTTGACGAAAAACAGGTGCCTAAAGAAGTAATTGACCAGGAGCTTGAAATTGGAAGAAACCAGGCGTTAGCAGAAGGTAAACCTGAAAACCTGGTTGATAAAATTGCTCAAGGTAAACTTAGTAAGTTTTACAAAGAAAATACATTGTTAAATCAGGCTTTTATTAAAGATAATAAAATGTCGATTAAACAATATCTACAGCAAACTGACAAAGAACTTACAGTTACAGCTTTTAAAAGATTTTCAATTAAACAATAATTTTTTAACAATATTTTTAATAAGGAGCTTAAATTTTTGAGCTCCTTTTTTTATTCATTATTTTTAAAAGCTCAATCAAAAAAATATTAAGTATGAAAATTGTCCAGATAGAACCCATAGGCATCAGCCCACAGGAATTAGAAAAAATTAGTGCTAATTTTAAAGCATCAGGCCATAACTTTATAAGTTACGATAACAAGCCACAAAGTAATGATGAGTTAGTAAAAAGAGCTCAAAATGCAAATGTTATAATTTTAAGCAATTTGCCCGTTTCAAAAGAAGTTATTTCTCAGTGCCCTGACTTAAAGATGATTTCTGTTGCTTTTGCCGGAGTAGATCACATTGCAATGGATGTGTGCAATGATAAAAATATTATTGTTTCAAATGCTGCCGGGTATTCAAACCATGCTGTTGCCGAATTAACCATAGGTTTAGTCATTAACTTATACCGAAAAATAATCTGGAGCGATAAACAAACAAGGAGTTTATCCGACCGGCAGGGTTTTTTAGGATCAGAACTTAATGGAAAAACTTTCGGAATTATTGGTGCAGGCCAAATCGGATCGCAAGTTGCCCATTTGGCCAATGCTTTTGGATGCAAAGTGCTGGTTTACAACCGGTCTTCAAAAAACATCCCAAATGTTGAATTTTGTAATTTAGATTATTTACTTAAAAACAGTGATATCGTTTCATTACATGTACCGTTAACCAGAGAAACAAAATACCTCATCGGCGAAAGTGAAATCAGTTTAATGAAAAAAACGGCTATGTTGATTAACACAGCTCGCGGCCCGGTTGTTAATTACAATGCTTTGGCTACAGCTTTAAAAAATAATAATATTGCTGGAGCCGCTATAGATGTTTATGAAAAAGAACCTCCGTTGGATAAAGGACATCCACTATTTGAAGTGCCTAATACAATATTACTCCCTCATATAGGATATGCTACAAAAGAAGCCATTAAGCTAAGAGGTGAAATTGTAATTAATAATATAGTTCAATGGATGGCAGGAAAACCTCAAAATGTTATGAACTAAACGATTATCAAAAAAAATGGGTTAACATCGATTTGTTAACCCATTTTTGTTTATATAGGCATAATACTGAAAAATAGTTGGTAAAATCTTCTAAAATATAGACTATAA
>JBKHIH010000074.1:0-19183 GCA_046538755.1 Thiohalospira sp. | reverse complement strand
TCAATTTCCAGCTGTTGGATAACGAATTTATACGTGATATCTATTGCCGGCAGTGCGGGTGTGAGTGAACAAGCGGAGCCCCGACAACATGTTGGCAGTGGCGGAGGCACAAATCAAATCGTGTTATCCAATTGCGCTCCATCCGAATCCTATGTATTTATTCTCAGTTACTTTGTTAGATGTTCAATTATGCCAAATTTTAGATCTCTTAGCCCAATAATAATATTATCCGATGAATAATTAGTTAAGATAACTATCCCAATTTTTTCTTCAGGTATCACAGCTATTAAATTTGTGTAACCATCTACGATACCTAAATGCTCAGCAAGTAAATTCCCATGATATTCACTTAACACCCATCCGTAACCATAAAGATTATATAAGGAGTATGGATTAAACAGAAATTTTTGATTTTTTAATAAAATGTTATGTGGATAAAATAATTTATTAAGTGTTTCTTTATTCAGTAAAGTTCTGTCATAATCTATTTTTAATATCAATTTTAACCAATTGGATAAATCAAGTGCATTAGAAATAACTCCAGCTGCACTAATGTAATGTCCCAAATTCGGATACTGTAATTTTTTGATTGTTCCATCTGCGTATTTATATGGTGAAGCACAGTTGTTTATTATAGTTGAATCTGCATTGCTAAAATATGTGTTATTCATCTGTATTGGTTTTAGCAAACTATCAGTTAAAAACTCTGTATAATCAATACCCGTAACCGATTCTATTACTTTACCAGCAAGATAAAACCCTGTATTTGCTCCTTGACCGTAATAGTTTGATTTTCTATAATTGGGTAAATGATGCAAGGTTATTTCTTTATGTAATTCAGTTTCTGATAATTTTGGATAATTAATTAGTGTATCCATATATGGTGAACCTAAATTCATTGATAACAAGTCTGAAATTGTTACCATTTTAGAATATGGTTCATTAAACTGTATATTATTAAGATATTTATATATGGGGTCGCTCCAATTAAGCATCTTTGAGTCAACTAGAATTCCAATTCCATATGCTGTCATTGCTTTAGTAAGTGATGCAATATAGAAATTTGTGTTAATATCCGCTAATGTATTGTTTTCAATACTTTCATATCCATAGCCCTTATTAAATAAAAAAGTATCAGTCTTAACGATCGCTATTGATAGTCCCGTAATAGAATACTTATCCAAAGTTTCTTTTATAAGACTATCAATTTTTAGAGATTGGCTATGAACTGAAAAACAACTAAAATGTAGCATTAAATACAATAAAATTATTGAAGTTCTTATTTTCATAATACTATGATTTTATCATTCATTGAGCACAACTTACTTATACCAATTCATTTGTGGCGTTTATTATTTTTACATTCGTGTGATAAGCACTATAATAGTTACTAATCCTAAAACTATTAAATTATTAGTCGTCTTTTATGATGAACTTTAAAGATAATAAAAAGTAATTGACTGACAAGCAGTTTGTTAATAAGTATTTAAAAATAACTTATACAGTATATATTAATTTATTGATGTACCTTCTAAATTTTATATGAGTTGTTGTTAAAATTCTTATCCTGATGGCCTGAAAAAAAATTTATGCCATGCGACAAAGCGGACGTATATTTTTATTTGATAATAATGAGAAGTTAGAACCGAAAGAATGGTGCAGGCTTTTTACCGGTAGTACAAGAATCAATTTCCAGCTGTTGGATAACGAATTTATACGTGATATCTATTGCCGGCAGTGTGGGTGTGAGTGAAAAACGGAACTCAAACAACATGTCGGCGCTGACGGAATTTAATAATAATTCGTTACAAATTAATGTGGAGAATTTCCACACCTGTTTTCTTCTTTTCTTTTTAATAAGATTAAAAACTTAATTAACTATTACACTAACATCCAGATTTTTACATCCATTTAAAAGTTAGTTTAATCAAATTAACAAATAAAGGCATACCTGTTGCAACATATTAATAAAGATTAGAATCTAAAAAAAACAATACATTATGAAAACACTACTTGCAGTAATTAACGAATCGGAGCATTCAAAAAAATTTATAAAATATGCAGCCCAACTTTCAAAAGATTTAAATACTAATTTAAAGTTATTAGCTGTTCAAAACCCGCATGCGTATTCAATAGGAACCCAGGATCCATCTGGGGCTGCGGTCGTAAATGCTCAGGAAATATTGGAAGAAATAGCTCAAAAGACTAAACAGGATCTCCTTAAATTATCAAAAGAGGCTAATGCCGAATTACCATTTAATATAAATATTGATGTATTATCAGAAATAGGGATAACAAAATTAATTGTTGACGAATTAGTTTCCAATAATAAGGTTGATATGGTAATAATAGAAAGTAAATTAAGTGTCAGCTTCTGGGCACAAAGCTCTACCAATAAGGATATAATTTATGATATTAATTGTCCGGTTTGGGTTATCCCGAAAGAAGCTGAATATGTACCTTCCTCAAAAATTGTTTATGCAACAAATTACAAAGAGGAGGATATCAGTACCATGAAAAAACTTTTAAAATTAGTGCAAACATTTAATCCTGAAATTGTTGCACTTCATATTACCGATACAATCGATTTTGAAGAAAAAGTTAAGAAAGAAGGATTTTTAGAAACATTGCAAAAGAATACAGGGTATAGTAAGATTAAGATAAAAGTATTAAAGGAAAGAGAAAATGACAATGTTGCCCAGCTTATTAACGACTATTCATCGGATATTGATGCAAACCTGATCGTTTTATTAAAAGAAAACAGGCACTTTCTTGACAGGTTATTCAATCCAAGCTCTACCAAAAAATTAATTAAAGAAGCTAAATTACCTGTATTAATTTTTCATGAAAAAGAATAAGCCATGGCTATATTAAAAAAAGAAAAATTTAACGAACTAGCGAACGAATGTAATGAGTATTGTATCTCAGTATATATTCCCACAGAAAGAAGTGGCGAAAATAAAGAAGGAGTAATTAAATTAAAAAACCAGATACAGAAGATTGAAACTGAAATGTCGGAAGATTTGGGATTAAAACCCAGAGAGATCAAAGAGTATCTTGATCCCTTAAAAAGCTTGCAGGAAGATGCAAATTTATGGCGTCATTTATCTGATTCGCTTATTATTTTTAAGAGTCAAAATATTTTTTATTATACGACTCTTGCCATAAATATCCGTGAAATTTCATTTATATCAAAAAAATTTTATTTATTACCTTTACTCTCAACATTTAATAATACACAAAGTTTCTTTATTTTAACATTAAGCCAAAATCACAATGCTTTATACGAAGCAACCCAGAACGAAATTGTAGAGTTTATTACTGAAGATATAATGCCCGAAAACAAAGATGAATCTATAGGTAAGGACGTGGAGCAAAAGTCTTTACAGTTTAGATCGGGACAAACAGGACAAGGAAAAGCAATGTATCATGGTAAGGGTGAAGGTAAAGATGATAAAAAAGATGAAACGATAAAATATCTAACCGATGTAAATAATGGCCTTAATAATATAATTGAGGGATACGATATACCTTTGGTTGTTGCAGCTGTAAACAACATTTTCTCAATATTTAAAGAAATATCGACTTATAAAAATATCTATCCGGAATTTGTTTCCGGAAACCCGGATAATGAAGATATTTTACTAATACACGAAAAAGCCTGTGATATTCTTACACCTTATTTTAACAGGGTAATAAAAGAAAAAAAGGAAAAATACTTAGAAAGTAAAAATAAAACATCGAATATTGAAGAAATTCTTAAAGCATCAAATGCAGGATCTATTGATACTTTATTTATTAAAAAAGATGAAATGTTGTGGGGAAAATTTAATAAAAGTGAAAATAGTTTTGAAATCCATAAAACAAAAAACCCTTTGGATTATTGTTTGCTGGATTTTGCAGCAAGAAAAACCTTTCTCAATGGAGGAAAAGTATTTTTAGAGAATGAGAAAGATTTACCGGAACCTGATTCTTTAGCTAATGCATTATTAAGGTTTTAGCCTTGAATTATAGTATATTAAAAAGCCTTCACCACAACGCTGAAGGCTTTTTTCTTATCTGATAATGACCCATTTAAATTTATTACTTAGATGATTTATTAACGAGTTATTATAACTCCTCTATCTTTGCGGCCATAATAAAATCATTCTCCGATAATCCTCCTATATTATGCGTGGTTAATTCAATTTCTACATTTTTATAATGGATACAAATATCGGGATGGTGTTGCTCTTGCTCTGCAATGGAAGCTACTTCTTGTGCAAAAGCCATCCCGTTTTTAAAATTGTCGAAAGAAAATGACTTTTTTATTTTCTTGTTTTCAATAACTTCCCATTCCGGAGCTAACAATTCCATGTGCTTTTTAATCTGTTTTTCATTCATTGGCTGTGTTCCAGATTCACAAGGCTCGCATTTTTTTTCTTTTAAATCTTGCATAGCATTTCTCCTTTAGTTTCTATAGTACATCGAAAATAGTGTGCCAATTAATTAACATGCAAGATTAGCTATATCAGGTAAATTAAAGTGTGGGATTTTTCTACATATAGGGAAATATTTTCTCACTTATATATGTATCAATAATGAATTACTATAACCAAGGTTGATTTATATAATTGATAATACGGCTGATACAAATTTTAATTTAATTAGCTGTTAATTAGAAGCTATTAATGGCATACTAATAGGAGTAGTTAAATTAGTTAAAATAAAAAAATTGAGTTATGGAAAAAGAAGAAATAATTCTAAAAACCAAACAAAAGATTGATGAAATCAATCGTAAAGTTAAAGAAATAAAAGATAAAGTTGAAAAAAACACCAACGAAACAATTCAGGAACAAGGTGAAAAAATACTTCAGGAATTGAACGAAATCAGTGAAAGAGTTCAGCAAGAATATACAAAACTTGGTTTATCTGAAAATCAGACTGAACAAAAGATTAGCGAAATGGAAAAGAATATTTATAACAGTATTAAATCATTCGATACTGCATTTAAGCGGGCAGGTTCAATATTTAGAACAAGATAAGAAAAATTAAGATTGTCGTAGGTTTTGTTGTACTTTATTTAAAAAAGTACAATTGGAATCATCCTGATGATAAAAAATTCACAAAATGTAAGGCAGGTTTGGTGTCCAGGCTTCAGTCTTCTTATAGCTAAGCTAATTGCATTAAAAAAACTAAAAATACAAGAGTTATGCTTAAAATTGATGAAATGAAAAATTCAAAAGTGATTGGTATAGAAGCTAAACCTATTGTCACAAAAGATGATTACCAAATACTGGATCCTGTTATAGAGCGAAAAGCAAGGTTATATGGTAAAATCCGAATGCTTATTGATGTTGGAGAGCTTAAAGGTGTTCTTTTATCAGCATTTTGGGAAGATTTAAAGATGTCTGTAAATCATCCTTCCGACTTCGAAAAAGTAGCCATTGTCAGTTCTAACAATATTGAAGATATTTTTAATAAGCCTATTGCTCCTTTGATACATTCAGAAGTTAAAATCTTCGATAAATCCCAAAGGGCTAAACAATGGATTTTGGATTGATGATAAAATAAGAACGTTTATTATAAAAAAATAGAAAATTATGAAAAGATTAGAAAACAAAGTTGTTATTGTAACCGGCGGTTCGCTGGGCATAGGCCGTGCAACATGTCAATTATTAGCAAAAGAAGGTGCCCAAGTCGCAATAACTGATATTCTTGATAAAGAAGGGCAGGAATTAGTTGATGAGATTAAACAATCAGGTGGAGTAGCAAAATACTGGCATCTTGATGTATCTAATGAAAAAGAGGTTGAAAAAGTTTATGCTGAAGTTGTCAAAGAATTTGGAAAACTTGATGCATCCGTAAATAATGCAGGCATAGCTGGTGCAAACAAGTCAACCCATGAATTAACTGAAAAAGAATGGGATGCAGTAATGAATGTGAATATAAAAGGAGTTTTCTTTTGTACAAAACACTCAATCCCATACATGAAAGAATCTGGCGGCGGAAGCATTGTTAATATGTCTTCTATTTATGGAATTATAGGTGCTTCAGACCTGCCGCCATATCATGCATCAAAAGGTGCCGTTCGGCTAATGAGTAAAAATGATGCTCTAATTTATGGTAAGGACAATATTAGAGTAAACTCTATACATCCTGGATTTATATGGACACCACTGGTTCAAAAACTTGCCGAAGATTCACCTGATGGAGTTAAGGCATTTAGAGATCATCTTGATAGCCTTCATCCAATTGGGCATGTTGGCGAATCAATTGATATAGCATATGGAGTACTATATCTTGTATCCGATGAATCAAAATTTGTTACTGGAAGTGAATTAGTTATTGATGGCGGTTACACCTCTAAATAATAAATCTTCCAAATATAAGAGCTAACAGCTAATATAGTTGGGTGTGAGGATAGTGTTATTTCGCCACTACATCAGCGTTTTAACCGATGGATATGAACATGCTCCTAAAACCGCACCTCCCTATATTGGAAAACCTTTAATAATACAAAACAATATGGAAAATTTAAAAAACTGGTTATTAATAAGTTTACCCGGAATATTAGCAATATTATTTGGCATAGTTGCTTTGGCCTTTCCATCTATAACAATATTTGCTTTGGTCATATATTTTGCCATTTCAATTATCGTTAGTGGAGGTATTTTAGTTTTTTTATCTTTAAAATTTAAAAATAAAAAACCTAATTGGGCACTTACACTATTTGAAGGTATTGTAGGAATTTTATTCGGAATTATAATACTTTCAAAGCCAGAATTAACTGCAATTGTACTCATTACAATAATTGGTATTTGGTCGCTTTTTATAGGATTCTTTTTTACAAGTTCTTATTTTGTAAAAAGTGTTCCAAAAGAAATAAGATATATATATCTTTTTGCAGGCCTTATCTCATTACTATTTGGTTTATTAATCGTACTAAATCCTTTCGAAGGGCCCCGAGCCGTTATTATATTAATAGGCTTGTATTCAATTAGCTATGGTATATTTTCAATCATTAACAACTCAAAAAAATATTAATCTGGTATGAAAAAGAACATAAGAGATAAAAAGATAGCCATTTTAGCTACTAATGGATTTGAACAGGTAGAATTAGAATTGCCTCAAAATAAATTAACTGAAATGGGTGCCAAAGTTGAGTTAATATCTGAAGAACCAATTTTAAAATCATGGAATAAGAAAGACTGGGGTAAGGATTTTAGGGCTGATATAGAATTAAAAGATACAAAACCCGAAGACTATGATTTATTGATACTTCCCGGTGGAGTACTTAATACAGATAAATTAAGAAGAAGCACTAAAGTTATTGAATGGATTAAAGAGTTCTATAATCTGGACAAACCAATTGCATCTATTTGTCATGGCCCTCAGCTACTTATAGAAGCCAATCTAATTAAGGGTAAAAAAATTACGTCGCATCATGCCATTAAAACAGACATGATTAATGCTGGTGCAGAATATATGCCTGACCCGGTTTATAGAGCAGGAAATTTTATTTCTGCCCAGGGAGCATCCGATACGAAACCCTTTGTTGAAGAAATTATAAATTTATTAAATGAATAATGCTTACTAAACAAAAATAAACCCAATAACATGAATATTCTGATTACCGGAACAAGTACAGGTGTAGGAAATGGTTTAGCTAAATTTTATCTAAACCAGGGACATAATGTTTATGGTATAAGCAGAAAAGCTGATGAATATTTAAACAAACATAAAAAATTTAAGTTTTTAGCTCAGGATTTGAGCCATTTTAAAGAAACAGAAAAAAACGTTACTAAATTTTTAAAAGGCTTATTTACACTGGATATTGTTATCCTGAATGCCGGAAAACTGAATGAAATAAAAGACCTGAAAGATACAAGTATTGATGAGATAAAAGAGGTTATGGATATTAATGTGTGGGCAAACAAAATTTTAATTGATACGATTATAAAAACGGTAAGGCAGGTTGTTCAAATTGTAGCTATATCATCTGGTGCTGCGGTACATGGGTCAAGAGGATGGAATGCCTATTCATTGTCAAAAGCTACGTTAAACATGCTTGTTGACTTATATTCGAAAGAACTTCCTAATACTCATATTATAGCATTAGCTCCCGGATTAATCGATACGAATATGCAGGATTATATCTACAATTATCCTGATGAGGAAAAATTCCCTGTAGTTAAAAAGTTAAAACAAGCAAAAGGAACACCCGATATGCCAGATGCTGATGAAGCGGCAAAAATTATAGCTGATGCAATTAATAAGGCAGTAAAATTTGAAAGTGGTGATTTTCTTGATGTAAGAAGTATTTAACTATAACTTAATAAGTTTCAAAAATGAATTGAGGCCTGTCATTAAAATCGGGCCACGAATGTTTTATGATGAAAATTCATAAAATCATTGTAATTCAATAAATATTTTCGCATTTATTAAACATGGTAATATTTTATAGTAAATCAGATAAACAATTTAAGGTATGGTTCAACACTTTTAAAATTAATTTTACGGCTATGTAAGTTCTAAATTAAATACTAATCCAATAAATCTATAATATCTAATTACTATTTTATCAAAAATGGAATAAGTATTGGTCTAATATATACTACAAAGTGTTGCATTAATAACTTTGATAATTAGATTTACATAATAGTTTTATAATGACAATCCATTAAACATGACTCAAAAAAAACCTCACTCACTAACCATTGAAGAAGTATTTCAATTCTATAAAAGCCAAGAAAATGGCCTTTCAAATCACGATGTTGAAGAAAGAAAAAAGGAATACGGGCCCAACAAGCTTTCTGCAAAAAAACAAAAATCGATTTTTCGGCTTTTTATTGACCAGATAAATAATCCTGTAATATATATTTTATTGGCTATTGTTGCCATATCCATATTTTTCAATGATTACAAAGAAGCTGTTGCAATAGGCGTTGTTATCGTTCTCAACACCCTTATTGGCTTTTGGATGGAATTTCAGGCCCAACAATCTATTAAAGCACTTAAAAAACTTGATAAGCTAAAAGCACAAGTAAAAAGAGAAGGAAAAACCAAAACTATTAATGCAGAGGATTTAGTTCCCGGAGACATTATTCTTTTTGAGTCTGGAGATCTGGTTTCGGCAGATATAAGATTGATTTACAGTTCAGATTTACTTGTGGATGAATCGGCTTTAACCGGAGAATCTCTTTCTGTTGAAAAATCCACTAAAAAAATAAAAGAAGATACCCGGCTTGCCAACAGAAAAAACATGCTATATAAGGGAACAGCAATAACCAATGGCAAAGCCAGAGGAATTGTTACAGCAACCGGTTTAAAAACAGAAATGGGCTTGATCTCGGAAATGGTTCAACAAGAAAACAAGCAAGATATTCCTTTAAATAAAAAAATAAAAAAGCTTTCCGGTAAACTCATATGGTTAACACTGGGACTAGCAGCTCTATTTTTTATAATTGGCTGGATAACCGGGAAAGAAGTTTATATGATGTTTCAAACATCTATTGCATGGGCTGTTGCGGCTATACCAGAGGGATTAGCGATAGTTGCCACGATTGCTCTTGCCCGGGGCATGTTAAAACTTTCGAAAAAAAATGTACTGGTTAAAAAGCTTGCAGCAGTAGAAACGTTAGGTGAAACTACAGTAATATTAACTGATAAAACTGGCACGCTTACCGAAAATAAACTTACGCTGAATATTTTTGAATATTCTGAAAATATTATCAATACCGAAGATATAAAAGAGCTATCGCAAGATAAAAAAGATGATTTAATAAAAGAGGATACCTTCAAGAAAATAATGCACATTTCTATTTTATGTAACGATGCAAAGAAAAACGAGGGTGATCATTACAAAGGTGATCCACTTGATATAAGTTTACTAACTTTTTTTAACGATTTGTTTCCAAAAGAAACAGAAAAGATATATAACCTAAAAAGAATAAATGAAGACCCCTTTGATTCAAACTCCAAATTTATGGGAACGATTCATTCGGTGAATGATTCCCTTTTTTATGCCTGTAAGGGAGCTACAGAAGAGGTACTCGATCGATCAAAATTTTATCTGGAAAAAGGTAAAAAACAAAAACTAACCAATTCGATAAAAGAAAAATGGAAGAAACGAACCGAAGAATTATCTTCCAACGGATTAAAAGTCATTGCCTGTTCATACAAAACAACGAGTAATCAAAAATCCGAAGAAGTCAAACAAAAGGATGATTTTATACATGATATGGTTTTTATAGGATTAATTGGTTTTATAGATCCGCCAAGGAAAGATATATCTGATACTCTAAAACAATGTGACCAGGCAGGTATCAAAGTTATTATGGTTACCGGCGATCATCCCGGAACAGCTCAAAATATTGCTGAACAGATTAATTTACAAGAAAAAGACAATATACATGTAATGACAGGAAAAGAACTTGAGGAAAATCCTGAAGATGTATATAAAAATAATGTTTTTGCACGAGTAGACCCGAAACAGAAACATAACATTGTTGAACAATTTAAGAAAAAGGGAGAAATAACAGCCATGACTGGTGACGGGGTAAATGACGCTCCGGCACTAAAAAAAGCAAATATTGGAATCGCAATGGGGAAAAGAGGAACCCAGATAGCTAAAGAAACTTCCGATTTGGTGCTAAAAGATGATTCCTTTTCATCCATTGTAGATGCTATCCAGGAAGGACGAATTATTTTTGGAAATATCCGAAAATTTATTATGTATCAGTTATCTTATCATTTGGCAGAAATACTTATTATTGCAGGTGTCAGTTTTTCAATCTTTACGCTACCATTACTACCCCTTCAGCTTCTTTTTCTAAATCTTGTATCGGATGTGTTTCCTGCTTTAGCTTTAGGGCTGGGTAAAGGCAATAAAAACATTATGAACAAAAAGCCAAAAGATCCTAGCGAACCAATAATTACTAAAAAAAATTGGAAATCAATAGGTATTTATGGACTTATCATGGCACTTTTTATAACCGGGGCACATTTCTTAACCATCTTTCATTTTAAAGAATCTAAAGAAATTGCCAATACGATAACCTTTTTTATTCTTGCTTTTACACAATTGTTGCATGTATTTAATATGAGAGAACATGAAGAGCGAATTTTTAATAATCAGGTAACCAAAAATAAATATATTTGGATTACATTACCTTTATGCTTTGTTATTTTATTTACCGCATATTTTACTCCGGTTCTTAGCGATGCATTGTCGTTTCAAATGCTTTCGGGAAATAACTGGCTAATAGTTGTAATTGTTAGCTTATCTACAATTATGTTTACCCAGGTTATCAAAAATATCTTTAAAATCTAACCTAAAAAGTTAATTATAGCTCATATTTTTTAGCCATTAAATTTTTTCTGCAACCTGATACAATAAAATAGTTTCTAACAAAACAAAAAGAAAAAACCAAAACATTTTTACTTTGATAATAAGAAGTAAAATTGCTTTGGTTTACAATTATATTTGCAATTTGAAAACAATAATCAAACTGCAGATTAAATTAAAACTATTCTAATTCAAAAGAGATTTTGGCATTTACTGCATACGATACTATTTTATTGTTTTCTACATTTGCATTCATCTCTTTAATGTAAATTGATTTAATATTTTTTACCGATTTTGAAGCTTCTGTTACTGCATTTTGTGTTGCTTCAGTAAATCCTTCTTCTGATGATGCAATTACTTCAATTACTTTTACTATTCTTTTCATAATTACTCCTTTTTTTAGATTATTTATTCAATTGTTATATCTCCAATTACATTAGTTATTCCTTTAGTATAATTTGCTATATCAATAGCTTCCTTTTTAATAGGGAAATTTGCTACAGCCCCTGTTAAATGAACAGTGCCCTTATTCACATCAATATTAATTTTGTTTTCATCAATGATGTTACTTCGTTCAAACGCTTTCTTAATTTCTTCTTCCATTTCAATATCTTTTAAGGTTCGTGATACATTTACATCTATTTTATTAACCACACCCAGAACTCCGTGTATACCATTTACAATATCTTCAGCCTTATTTTTCTCCCACAAAGTCTCGGTTGTACCTGATAATTTTACAATACCTTCATTTGATTCTACTTTTAAATTTTCAGTAGATATATTACTTTGCCATTTTAAAATATTAAATATATTTTCTGTTATCTCCTCATCATCAGGCAAGGTCGATTTTACCGGAAGCTCAACCTTAAGGTTGTTTTCTACATGATTAATACCTTCTATCCTATTAGCATTGATTGCTGCCGATATTTTAGAAGCATAATTTGGCACAATACCTTCTAACAGAGCGGTATTACCTGAAACTTTAACCTGAATACTATTTGCATCCACACTATCATTCCAGGTTAACTGATCGATAATTTTTTGTTTTTTTACTTCATCTGTCGATAACATTAAAATCCACCTTTCTTTTTAAAATTATTTGATATTTTAGGCCATATTATATGTCGGGATAATACATGTCAGTTTCGGATCTTCAGATAAGATCATTATCATCATCATGCTTATCTCTATCCTCAAATGTTAAATCAAAATCATCTGACGTATTTTCTACACTCATTAATAAAACTGATAACAATATTTTTGTTAAAAATGATCTGGATTCTTTCATAATAATCTATATTTTAGAATTATTAAATTAGCTTTTCGGTTTATACCTTTCCTTTGCTTTTAAACATTCTAATTCAATGCCAAAACTGTTTTTTGTTCATCTGATTATCCTATCTGATTTTAACAACACTTCTGTAATATGCTTATGGTATATTATGTAGATGGTTGATTTTTTTTTTAAAACAATATTTATCGCCCGGTGAAACCCATTGTTTTTAAACACCTGTGAAATTATTCCTTTAACTGTGGAAAAACTCCACATTTATTTGCTGCAGTCAAAAATCTTTTTTTTTTATAATCAAACTACTCATTACTAGACATCGGTATTAGAGGCTTTGTTATGCTTCAACTTCAATATGTGGCACAATTTTCATCCATTATTAAACAAACAAAGACAAATTATTAATTAAAAAACACTTATTATGGAATTTCTAGCTATTTTATTTGTTGCCATTGGAGCTCTTATTATTGGTACTATCTTTTATTATGTATTTAGATACCCTGGACCATGGGGCAGCTTATGGTCATTTCTGTTAATTTTAATTTTAGCAGGGATAGCTGCAAATGCATGGATCACCCCAGTAGGACCATACTATCAAGGTGTTTCCTGGTTTCCGGTATTGTTTGTAATTCTTTTATTTGCAATACTTATAGCCGCAGCCACTCCACCCCCTAGTAGAACAAGAGTTGAATCAGAAATTGAAAGAGAAGAACCCAAGGTTGTGGTTTTAGGTGGCTTTTTCTGGGTATTAATGATCTTTTTATTAATAGCTGCTATTTGGGGAATAGCCATTAATTAAAACGAATAAAACAACAAAAAAAAGGGTAGTTAACTAACAAAACAAACTACCCTTTTTTATTTTAAAATCTTTAAGAACATATTTCTACATTTTCTAAAAAATCAGTTCAGTTAATATTCCCCTTATTAATCTGTTAGTTTATGTTTTATTTCCATTAAGTCTAAAGCATTCTTTTTTATTTCTCTCCAGGGATCTTGTTTTTGGCTAATCCTGTAAAATATATTGCTGATGTTATATTTTTGTGGATGGAGTTCTTTATCTTTAATTTCATCCCAATCTAAAGGAACAGCAACAGGTGCACTTTCAATAGCTCTCAGGGAATAAGGCAGGATGCTTGTTTGTCCATATGAATTTCTTAAATAGTCGATAAAAACCTTTTTGCCTCTTTTATTCTTGGAAATTTCGGTAGTAAAATTCTTGTCATCTCTTTTGCTTACTATCCCGGCAATTTGTTTTGCTACATCCCTGATATCGTCAAAATCATCTTTTTCTTTTAAAGGGATGACTACATGTATACCTTTAGAACCTGTTATCAGAGGATATGAGTGGATATTACCCTGATCCAGTAATTCCTTAAGCAAGAGGGCTCCTTTTTTTACTTTCTCAAAATCATTGTCGGAAGGGTCGAAGTCGAAAACTATTTTGTCGGGTTTATTTAAGTTTGATTTTTTACTTAACCACCCGTGTAGTACCAAACTACCCTGATTAGCGAGATAAACTATCGTTTCCTCCTTATTACAGTTTACATATTCAACTTCATCTTTACTTTCCTTTTCTTTTATCTTAATCGTATCTATCCAATTGGGAAAGTAATCCGAAATTTTTTTCTGAAAAAATCCCTGTTCTTTTATTCCATCCGGGAAACGTTGCATAACCAATGGCCTGTCAGTTGCATAGGGAGCAATGTACCTCCATATTTTTCGATAATAGGCTATAATATCGGCTTTGGTAATATCTGAGTCAGGGTAAAACATTTTATCTGTTTTTGACAAGGAAATTTCTCTGTCATTAATCTTTATTTTATCATCATTTCCCATTTTCCTATACTTTTTTATTGATTATGCTTTTTCTTTAACTACTTCTTTCGCATCTTTATCGTGTCTCAGGCCCTGAAAGCTGGGGTGACGTAATCTATTGTCATTGGTCCATTCCGTAAATTTAAATTCTCCTACCAGTTCAGGTTTAATCCAATGAACATTCTTGACTTTAATATCTTTTTGGTCAAAAGGATTTGTATTAATTTCTCTTTTTTTCATCTTAGCATGTAGATCTTTCAAAACTTTATCACTAAATCCTGTTCCTACTTTACCTGCATATTGCAATTTTTTGTTTTTATAATATCCTACCAGTAATGCTCCAAAACCATATCGTTCGCCCTGAGGGTCGGTATAACCTGCAATAACCAACTCCTGATTGTTTTCACACTTAAATTTTAACCACTTTTTTGATCTTGAATTCACATAAGCAGCCAGTGCATCTTTGGCAATAATTCCCTCCCATCCTTTTTGGCAGGCTTCTTTATAATAAGCTTCGCCATCTTCTGCAATGTGAGCAGAATATCTTATGGGATCGGTAAATGTAATAGTTTTATGTAATATTTTTTTACGCTCTTTCAGAGGTATTTGGCTTATGTCATAATCATCAACATGCAGTATATCAAAAATATAGTAGAACACTTTAACCTTACTACCTGAATTTTTCTTTTTATCATGCATTCTTTGTTGCAGCTTCGAAAAGCTGGTTTTGCTATTTTCAAAGGCCACTATTTCGCCATCGGCAATAAAATCATATTTCTGATTCACAAGCGCCTCTACAAGTTCCGGATATATTTTATTAAGCTTCTTTTTGTTTCGCGACATAAGGTTTACCTCTTCTCCCTTTTTAAAAACAAGGCATCGCTCGCCATCCATTTTTCTCTCATAAATCCAGGCTTTATCAGAAAAACGCTTGTCGGTTAAGGTTGCAAGCATCGGACTCACCCACTCAGGTTGATTTTTCTTTTTAACCTCAGATTTATGATCCTCAGGAATTAAATCAAGAAATAAACTCATTATTTGTTCTTTTTTGAACTATCGTTTTTCATTTCTTTTTTTATCTCTTCAACTTTTTTTCCCGAAAGTGCAGATTCTGGTTCACTGCTTACCGGGTTTCTTCGGGCATCAGCTTCTTTATCATCCATTTTTTTTAAAAGCCATCTTTTGTCATCATCTCCGCCCGTGTTGATTAAAACGTACCCACCTTTTAGTTTTTTCCCTTTCAGGTAGATTTCGATTTTACCATCTTTAAAACTATCGGCAATTGATATATCCTCTTTGTCTTTTCTCAGGTTTTCATATTTGCCATAATCCCAGACAATAACGGTTCCTCCTCCATATTCATCATCAGGAATTACACCCTCGAAATCAGCATAATCTAACGGATGATCTTCTGTTAACAGTGCCAGACGTTTTTCACTTTTGTCGGTGGAAGGCCCTTTGGGTACTACCCATGATTTTAATACGCCATCAATTTCTATTCTAAAATCATAATGTAAACTGCTGGCATCGTGTTTTTGAATTACAAATATATTTTTCCGCTTTTTCGACGAGCTATCCCCCTTAGGTTCAAGCGTTTTATCAAAATCTCGTTTCTTTTGATATTCTTTGAGTTTATCTTTTTTTCTCATAGTACTATTTTAAAAATAATATTGGCAAACCAGTATAGCAGAATAATAATTCATTTCGATTTCTCCGAAACATTTTATTAATCCTATTTATAACATGCACAAGTAAATCAGGGCTATTTTCTTTGATAAAACCATCTAAACACGGTTTTTGTTTTTTTTGATAAATTGTATTTAATTGAGCATCAAAAGGTTTAAATTCTTCCTTTAATGTCCTTTCCAACGTTCCATTCTTTATTTTTCTTTTTACTTTATTCTTATTTTTTACAAAGTTTACAATATGAATTCCAGGATTAAAATGCTCTAAAAATTTTAACCTTTCTTTTATTGTATTTATCTTTTTAAGTTTTGGAATGGATAATAAAGCCACCTTTTTAAATTCCTTATACTTATAACCCGGAGAAACAAGTAATGATAATGTGTCCAATCTGTAAATAATATCAAGTATTTCTTTTCTTGAACTGAAAACCAGATTATCAGGCACAGAACTCATTATTAAGATAGATTGCTTCGCTGATTTTATTCGCTGACTTATTATTTTTTCATTGTTGCCTTCTACAATGTGCGTCTTTATCTTTAAGGGATAATTAAGTCTGGAAGCTTCGCTGCTTAGCAATTTATCCAGTTCAATTTCAGCAAATTTTTTTTCTCTTTCAATAATTTCTTTATGCGAGAGTTTATTGCCCGGAGAAACGGATTGAGAATCGGAATAGGGACTTTGTACACCTTGCAAAGTTCTGGAATCGATAACATGAATTATTTCTACTTCAGCTTCCAGATTTTTAGCCAGATTTAAACCGTAAGGTATAACACTTTCGCTTTCACCTTTTATATCGCTAATTATGATGATTTTCATAATTTTTACTATTTTTTTAAGAATACATGCGTTGCATGCCCATAAAACATTTCGGCAGATTCCATAATGGTTTCGGCTAATGTCGGGTGTGGATGAATTGTTAATGCAATATCTTCGGCTGTTGCTGCCATCTCAATTGCCAGTGCCAGTTCGGAAATCATATCTCCGGCATTTCTTCCAACAATTCCTGCCCCCAGCACACGCCCGGTTTTTTTATCGATTAATAATTTTGTAAACCCTGTTTTCTCATTCATAGCAACTGCCCTGCCTGAAGCAGCCCAAGGAAATTTTACTGTTTTAAAATCAATATTTTTTTCTTTGGCTTCTTTTTCGCTTAAACCACATGACGCAATTTCGGGTTCGGTGTAGACAACCGCCGGAATAGCTTTTGCATCATTCATTGCCTCTTTTTTTCCGGCAATAACCTCAACAGCTACCCTGCCTTCGTAACTGGCTTTATGGGCTAATAATGGCTGGCCGGCAATATCACCAATGGCAAAAATATTTTCGTTACTGGTTTGCTGTTTATTATTTATTTTGATAAATCCCTTATCATCATGTTCAATATTGGTATTTTCCAACCCCAACCCTTCAGTGTTAGGTTTTTGCCCCACTGCAACCAGTATTTTATTATACTTTTTCTTAAAATTTTTACCCTCTTTATCTTTAAAAGATACCTCTAACTGTTTTCCCTGTTCTTTTATTTCTTCAACTTTAGTTTCGAGAAAAACATCATTAAATAATTCTTTATTTGCTTTTTTATATTCAGCTACTAAATCAGAATCCATGCCGGGCATAAAATCTTTGGTAAGCTCTACAACCGAAACCTGCGATCCTAAAGCATTATAAATAGTAGCCATCTCTAATCCAATATAACCAGCCCCGATGATTAACATTTTTTGAGGCACCTCTATTAAATCCAGTGCTTTTGATGAATCAATCACGTGCTCGCTGTCAATATTTATTGAGGGTATTTTTACCGGAGTGGCTCCGGTTGCAATAATGGCTTTTTTAAATGTTATTTTTTCGCCTTTATTATCTCCGGATAACTCAACCGTATTGGAGTTGATAAATTTAGCGCGTGACTTAATGTAATTAATTTTTCGTGCTTTAACCAACTGGCCTAAGCCGCCGGTTAACTGTTTTACCACCTTATTTTTCCAGTCGATAACTTTCCCGATATCCACTTCGGGTTCTGAGAATTTTATTCCCATATCTTTCGCATGTTCTGCATCTGTCTTAATTTTTGTAAGATGAAGCAGCGCCTTAGTAGGAATACATCCTCTGTAAAGGCAAACACCTCCGGGATTTAACTCGGGATCAATTAATGTTACATTTAAGCCCAGGTCGGCAGCCATAAATGCTGCCCGATAACCTCCCGGGCCCGCTCCTATAATAATAAGATCATGAATTTTTTCGCTCATAATATTTCCCCTTTTTAAAATAAAATTGCATATGGATCTTCAATAACATCACAAATCCATCGTAAAAACCTTGCCCCGTCGGCACCATCAATTAATCGGTGATCGTACGATAAGGAGAGTGGAATCATCAATCGTTTCTCAAAATTATCGTTAACATAAACCTGCTGATATCTTGCCCGGGAAACTCCTAAAATGGCTACCTGAGGTGAGTAAACAATAGGTGTAAAAGCTGTTCCTCCAATTCCGCCTAAATTAGAGATTGTAAAATTACCACCCTGCATCTCTTCAACTGCAATTTTTTTATTTCTTGCCTTGGAAGCTAGCTCGGAAAGCTCAGCAGATAAATCTACCAAAGACTTTTTGTTTACATCCCTCACTACAGGAACCAGCAACCCTTGCTCGGTATCGACAGCAACACCAACATTAAAGTAATGTTTATAAATTACTTCCATGTTATCAAAATCGATGCTGGCATTGAACTGAGGAAATTTCTGCAATGCAAGTCCTGTAATTTTTAACAGAAGTGCAGTTACCGTAAGTTTTCCACCTTTTTTCTCTATTTTTTCCTGATTTTGTTTTCTGAATTTCTCCAGGTTTGTAATATCTGCTTCATCAAACTGTGTTACATGTGGAACTTCTTGCCACGCATCGGTTAAACTTGTAGCAGTAATTTTCCGAATGTTCGACATTTTTTCACGCGAAACGGATCCCCATTTTTCAAAGTCGGGCAATTGTTGTGTTTTTTTAGGTGCTCGTTCTGATCTATTGGCAAATTCTTCAACATCTTCTTTGGTAATTCTGCCACCCGGCCCCGTTCCCTGCACA
>JBKHIH010000126.1:0-4524 GCA_046538755.1 Thiohalospira sp. | reverse complement strand
CCTTTCTATATCCGTACATATTTGCTCCTTTTCAAGTATATATTGAAATATGCTTTATTATGAAACAGAGCTTGGTTAAACTATAAATTGTTGATGATATTTATATCTGACAACATGCTCATTTTAGATAAAACAGATTCTCTGTGAAAGTTGCAAATTTCATCATTTATTTTATCGGGAATAGATAATGTTTGTAAAATCGATCCTATTAAATCTTCGTTGTTGTAAAACTTTTTTGTTGAATCTACAAACCATGGATAATCTAAGATATGTCTACGTTTCACAAAAGGCAAACATCCATTATATATTGCTTCCAAGGCTGAAAGAGAAAATATATCGTCATTTGAAGGAAGTATATAGTATTTATATTGTTGATATATTTCTAACATATCTTCATGATCAAATGATCCCAAATAATTAACGTTAGGATGTTTCATTAATTCAAAAAGTAATTCTTCTTCTTCAGAATCTTTTTCTCCCATACTTCCCACAATGTCAATTTTTATATTAGATCTCAAAGCCAGGGCGAGAAACATCGGATCAAATTTTGCTGAAATCACTCTTCCTACATATAAGAGTCGATTTAATCTTTTAGAGAATGGTTTTAGTTTTTCTGGCTTTTTAATATCAAAAGTCCATTTAATATGTGGAGCTTTAACACTCCAGTTGTCGGGGTAGAAAGTTTCTGATGGGCATAAAGTATAATCATAATAGTTATATATATCTGGGTTATTATAGGTAAGTTTTCCGGGTACAAAATAAAATGTTGGGATGTTGAAGTTTTGCTTAAATTTTTTTATATCAAATTTATTAAAATCATGAATTATAATACGATCAATAGATTTGTTTTTTATTCTATTAATAAAAAATTCTGTAGGATCGCCGTAATGATCCCACAGAATTAATTCACTTTTATGATAATTGTTTAAATAATCATTCAAATATTTTCCAGCTTGAACAATTCCTCCGCCACCTTGATGATTGTATATTGCAATATTCATCACACCCTCGTTAATTAAATTCGCAATCACAAACCGTTACACATGGGCAATGATTATCACACCGGCAGTACGTATCACATTTGCAGTGAGTATTACAATCACAATTGGTTTGGCAATTACAATGAGTATTGCAATTACAAACCCTGTCGCACCTGCAATCAGATTGACAAGTACAGTGAAATTGACAAGTACAATAACTTTCACAATCACATTGCGTCTCACCAATACATTGCGACTCACAAGTACATTGTGACTCGCAACTACAGTAATCATCACAAGCGCAAGTTACTCCTGAGGCGACATGTGTTTCGCAATAACAAGCTTTATCACAACCACATTTTGTATCACAATAACAATCTGTATTGCATAGGCATTTTGTATCACATCTGCAAGAGTACAATTTATCACTTTGACAACTGCAATAAGATTGACAATTACAATAATTTTGAAGAGTACAAACATTATTACAAGAACAATTAGACTGGCAATCACAGTGTGTTTGACAACTGCAATAATGAGTGTCGCATGCACAATTTTCATTTCTATAGGTATCACAGGCACACTGATTTTCTAATGTTTGAGCATCGTTTAAAAGTGTTAATCTTGCAGAATTAGACGTAGTATCTATATGCTCTTCAAATTGAGTTTTACTAGCATTTATTGGTTTTGTGACACCACCATCTCTACGATTAATTGATGAGTTGGCTTCACAATAACATTGTATGCTTTTTAGATGATTTAATCGATCAATAATTTGATCGATTCTAGAATTGTCTACAATCTCGCCAAAATTAACTGTAGGAATATTTGATGGTTGAGTTTTACCTGAATTTTGATACCTTCTGGCAGTTTCAGCATTAACTTTATTTATAATATCATTAATACTATTTGTTGTCATTTTGCTGGACATATAAGTTCTCCGATATTTTTAAATCAAAGAAGTGGTTTAGTAAGAAACTTTTCTTTGTATGTTGTTATCTTCTTGATTTGTTTCAAAATATTTATTTTTTAAATAATTCGTATAGTAACTTAATTCATGAATAAGAATACCATAGCTAGAATGTGTATATCGAGGATTTTCTGATGTTTCAATATTTGTAGCTGGACACAGCATCATCCAAGGGAGGGTTTCGTTTTTGCCTCCTTTTTGTAAAGGTATGAAATATCCTGATGAATAAATGTTTCTCATTGGAACTCTATAAAGGTTGTTATAAAGTTTTACATTTTTAAGATTCCCTGAATCGTGCATATTCCCAAGTGTTGTATCTTTTCTTACCACAAGACGATGGCAAGGATAGATGTTATAATCCTCGTCAGAAGTTTTTAATCCTCTTCCGATACCACAGACACCTCCAACGCGATTTCTCATGATAACGTTATCAAACAGTGTGGATCTCTGGTCATCGCTCAATTCGTTTAAATCCTCGCTAAATAAAACCCATTCAGCTGTCTTATCCAACACTTCGAAAAATTCATCGATAAAATCATCTGTGAAATTATCTTCAAACACAAACATTGAAAAGTTACCATTAAAATAATTAACCGCTTCTTCAATTCCTTTATATTTTTTATATGTATTAAACAAAAATTGTATAATTTCCAAATAATGCAATGCATTATTCATATTCATAACACCGTGAATACTCCAAGGAATATTGTTTTCTTGGAGTAATGAAATTCCCTTCATAACAGCGTCAAAAGTACCCTTACCACTAGGAAATACCCGATTAATATCATTAATTTCTTTATATCCATCGAGCGATATTTGAAAGCTAAGCTCCATTTCTTTAATAAGATCAATATTGTTTTTATTAATAAGAGTGCCGTTGCTTGTAATTTTTCTCAATCCTCTCAGAAGATCTTGCCTGTGGTGATCATTTATGTCTTCAGAGGTTTTAACAAAATCAATAACCTTTTTCAACTCTTTTAGCTTAAGAAGAGGTTCGCCACCAAAAACATAAAAATTTCTAGCACCATTGTTCTTTAAATAATTGATAACTGTTTCTGCGTCAACAGAGCCTTTGTCTGTTACATGATCACCCTCAAAACAATATTTACATCGCATATTACATGCATTTGTTAGGAGAAATTCTATATTTTCAACTCGTAGTAAATTATCCATTATTCGTCTCCTAAAAACATTCGTGATATAAGTGGTAGTTCATCAATAGCTTCAGTTACAAGATAATTTTGATAATAATCTATAAGATATGAATTCTGAACAGCAATATTTGTTGGATATACTCTTTGCATATCTACATATTGACGAATCACATTTAATTCTAGTTGGTTTATTGTCTGTCCATCCTTGTCTCTATTTGATAAAAGATCAAACATAAATTTGCCATCTTTGTGTGATTGTTCTGTCAAAGAAATAAATCCGTTTTCACTTATAAAAATTGGTTTATAAATTCCACCTGTTTGCTTGAAAGAGAGACTATTTTTTGTTTCTCCACCACGTTTTGTCCATGGTTCTAAATCTTTCCATCGAAAGTAAAGATCGTGATACTCTGAAAATTTCATGTCTTCAAAAGAGTTGTAGTCAACTTTAACATTAAAAATTCTAAAACTATATTTTTGAAGTATTTCCAGCATATAAGAAAGTTGTTTTTTATAGTTTTCATAATCTATAACAACACAAATCTCCACAGCATTTTTTTCATTCCACGCGGCGCCCTTTGTAATCAAAGATAGATTTTCATAAAAATCGTTATCAAAAACAAAAGGAATTTGAATAGAACATCTTATAGATTTTTCTATGAATTCTTTAAGAACAATCGATGCAAATCCTCTTGACGTTTTAATTGTAAAAAAATCTTCACTCAAGATGTCAGTTGCGCCTGCTAGTTGCAAAAATTCATTAAAATCATTTTCATTATCTATAAAAATTGTAATTTCTTTATTAAATCCAAACTTAATAAAATCATTTGCAATCATGTTTTTGAATGACGAAAAATTCTCAAAATTTAATTCATCAAAATTTGTAAGAAAGGATTCTGGAAGAAATAAATCTTTAATATATTTTTTTCTTTCAAATCTCGTTACTGTTTTCGGTTTTTTAAATCTGCTTTGTTGATTGGATATACCAGCTTTCTTTACATCAAAATTTTTCAAGATTAAACCTCATATTGTTTTGCTATACAATAAAATATGCTTTTTTTTGAAGTGCTACACTGCTTAAGCGAGACATTTCTTAACTAAATCAATTCTTGCCTTTTTAAACAACTTTATATGTCGAACAAGTATAAATGTATTGAAAACAATTAATAAAACATTGGTGGAGAAAGAAAACCAATTTTGAGTCGTAAATTGAAAAACGGTCGCCACCAAGATAGCCGGTATTAAAATTGAATACAATATGATGATGTTTTTATTTTTTTTAATATTTTTTTCTAAAATTGCGATATGAAACTTGTTATAAGCTTTTTCTACCTCTTGTGCCTTTTCGGCAAGAAAAGAATTTGGGTCAGAATTGTATGCTTCTTTTAAAAGATCATTTAATTCTTGCTCTTGTTTCTTTATA
>JBKHIH010000014.1:0-55762 GCA_046538755.1 Thiohalospira sp. | reverse complement strand
ATCCGGTTAAAGACAGGTGATCGTTATGTTAACTTTAAATTAATTATTGAATAAAAATTAATAAAAATGATAATTTAAAAATATTTTTTTTAGAAATCATATAAGAGCACAACCATTATTTAGGCTAAGCAACATAAGCATATTTTATGCTTATTTTAAAAAATATAATAAATAAGTTTTATAATAACCAGATTTATTTGTATTTTTAATTGAAAATTAATGCGTTAATAATAATCAATGCAAATTACTAACACTTAAATTTATTTTAACTATGAGAAAAAAATTTACTTTATTAATGAGCTTTCTTCTTGTTGCTTTTTTTACGTTTGCCCAGGAATGGCAGGCTGTTGAAAAAACGAAAACAATGACAGAAAAGGAAAAAGCTTTAGAAAAAGAGGGCCCTAGGCATAGTCCTTATTTGAATGCTGTAGATGGCATTAAGGTTAGTCAAAAGGCCAAGGAGAATAAAGACACTAATCCAGTTGTTGTAACAGATAGCCCTGGTCAGTTTGAATACAACTCTAACACTCTCACAGAATTAGATTGGGAAACTTTTACGGTGCCTGAAGCTGGACTGATTACTGAAATACAAATTGATTATACCTGGACTACTGATTCTTATGCATCAGAAGGCTCTTTTCATATTGAGTCACCCTCAGGAACTTCGGCAGTTATAGCTTCAGGCGATGCTGATGGGGTCTATCAGGTTATATTAACTGATTTTGAAGGAGAAGCTATGGATGGAGACTGGGATATCTGGATTCAGGACAGCTGGGGTGATGGTGGTCACCAGGCTACGGATATTACCGTTACTTTTACTTTCGATCCTCCCCCGGCAAATGATGCTGGTATTTCCGAAATCCTTTCTTTTAGTGAAGATGAGATTACCTATGAAGGAGAAAAGGATATGGTAGTACAATTAAAAAATAGTGGTACCGACGATTTGACTTCTGTAACCATTGATTGGGGTTATATTTTGGATGAAGACTCAACTTTTATGGACCCCATTAACTGGACAGGATCTCTTGCACAAGGCGAAACAGAAGAAATTAATTTGGGCACCATTACTTTAGAAAGTGGTAATACTTATCAAATTGGCGCAATGACATCTATGCCCAATGGTGTTGAAGATGAAAATGTTGTTAACGATGGTGATGGCGTTGAAATTGATGTTTATAAGAAAGGATCTCTGATAGAGTCGTTCGAAGGATCAGCATTCCCTCCAAAAAACTGGGTGATTGTAAATAATGACGAGGGTGCTCAGACCTGGATGCATGATAATTCCTATTCATTTGATGGAGACTATTCTGCCTCTGTTCGTTGGGAAAATTCTACCATTACCAACGACGACTGGTTAATTACACCCAAGCTACTGGTGGAGGAAGGTGATGAATTAAGTTTCTGGGCAAGAAGTACCAGTAGTGGTTCATATTCTGATGATTTTAATGTGTTGGTATCAAAAACAGGGAATGAGGTTGATGATTTCTCAATTGTCCTTGATGAAGTTACCTCTCCATCTTATGATTGGAGTCAATATTCCTACACATTAACAGACAATGCAAATATTGCTGCTGGAGATGAAATATATATTGCCATTCAATATTCAGCGCTAAATCAATTACGACTTGTTGTAGATATGTTTACCGGCCCGATGTTAGCTGACCTGGAGAACGATGATGTGGAGGTGAATGAAATTACCACGTCAATGTTACAACCGGGCGAAGAAAATATGCTCGAAGCCGTGGTTCAAAATGTTGGGTTAAATGATCAAACAGCCATTGAAGTTACTTTTAAAGTCGATGGTACGGAAGTTGGTTCAACAACCATTGAGTCGTTAACGTATCAGGAGTCAGCTACAGCATCCATCAACTGGACAGCTCCCGGCGAACCAGGAAAATATACGGTGGAAGCTTTTGTGGCTGATGATGACAATAACGAGAATAATATGGCAACAAAAAATGTTTGGTCGCTTACCGAACAAACAGCTTATGTTAATGATTATATGGCAGGTGAGTTCCAAAGCATAACCCTGCCTTATTCTCAGGAAATAGAAGTTATCAGTTCTACAGCAACATCCTATTATGCCGGTACCTGGGCATTGGGTAAATGGTATGCAGTATCAGAAAATGGAGATTTAGTAACGGTAAATTCCGAAACAGGAAATACGACAACTATCGGCACCCTGGATCTAAATTCTGTTACAGGAATTACTTACGACTGGAGTAGTAATACCATGTATGCGATGAATTATAATGATGAGGATGAAATTTCTGAATTATATACCATTGATTTACAAACAGCAGAAGTTAACAGAGTAGGTTTAGGTAGTACCCCGGGAATTAATATCAATCTGGCTTGTGATTTGGAGGGTAACCTTTACTCCATGAATATATCTGATGACAAGTTATATGCCATCAGCAAAACAGCCGGAGCAGGTACTCCTGTTGGTGATTTGGGTATTGATATTAGTTATGCCCAGGATATGGAGTTTGATCATGCCAATGGTGATATACTTTATGCTGCTGCTTATGTCGACGATGGCGGATTATATGTGATAGATACCGAAACTGGGGCTGCATCTCTGTTGGGTCCCTTTACCGGAGGAAATGAACTGGGTGCCCTGGCAATTCCTTACTATTCTCCGATACCACAGGTAGCAGAAAAGTATCCTTTAGCCAATTCAGAAGATAATGCAATTGATACAGATATTTACGTTATTTTTGATCAGAATGTTGATTCTGTTGATTTTAGCGGGATTACAATTACCGGCCAAAATAGTGGAGAGGTGGCAAATGTAGTTGCAACCCATACAGATAGTATGATTACTATTACGCATGATCCGTTAGCAAATGATGATGTATTTACTGTTACCATTCCTGCAGGAGCTGTTACTGCCGAAGAACCCAATGAGGAAATTACCTGGAGTTTCGGAACCATTATGGCTGCTCCTGAATATTCTGTATTATCTCCTGTAAACGAAGCTGAAGGTATTGCTTTGGATGCAGAAATTTCAGTTGTATTTAATCAGGAAATTACCAATAATAACCTGGCTTCAGTTACAATGGAAGGAACGGTTCAGGGAGCTGTAACAGGTGTTAATGCTTCTGTAAATCCTGACGGAAAAACGGTTGTTATCACACATGATGACTTTACAGAATATGAAGACACTATTGTTGTTACCATTCCTGCAAATGCTGTAGAAAATGAAGATGGCGTTACCAATAGTGAAATCGTTTGGGAATTTTATTTGATGAAAGAAGGACAGCCTGTTGCCGACTCATTAGCTCCGGCTAATAATCAAACAGGAGTTGATTTAGATGCGGATGTACTTATTCGTTTTGATACCGAAGTTGCTGAAGGTGATTTAAGCGGAATGGTGATAGAAGGAGCTACCGAAGGTGCTGTTGCAAATGTAGTGGCTACCTTAACCGATAGTACCATACATATAGCACACGATGCTTTTGCCAATAACAATGAACTTTATACAGTTACTATCCCGGCAGGAGCTGTAACATCAGTAGCTACATCTGAGCCAAATGCTGAAATTAAATGGAACTTTACATCCATTAAAACAGCACCACAGCTTGTTGAAATGACACCTGCTGATGGAGCAACAATGGTTGCCCTGGATCAGGACATCATCTTTAGCTTCGATCAGAAAGTGATGACCGATTATGATCTGGATACATTGATTACCATTATTGGAGAAAATGAAGATACGGTTCAGAATCTAAATACTGTATTGAATGGTGACCAGATGGGCTTTACCGTAAGCCATGATGATATGGAATACAACAGTGCATTGTATACTGTTACCATTCCTGCCGAGGTAGTTTATAACTCCGACGAAGTGATGAATGCCGAAGAGGTAAGCTGGACATTTACCACCATTATGGCTGCACCCGAAGCAGAAACTACAACTCCTGAAGATGGAGCTGTTGATGTTGCGCTGGATGCTGATGTATCTATTACATTCGATCAAGAGATCACAGAAAACGACTTGGGTGTCATTTCCATCGAAAGTGAAGCTATGGGTAATGTGCCCAATGTTGTGGCTACCCTTGCAGACGATAATAAAACCATAAATATTGCGCATGATGATTTCTTTACCGTAAATGAAGATACATATACTGTAACAATACCTGCAAGTACGGTAATGAACACCGATGGTGTATATAATCCAGAATTATACTGGTCATTCCAGACTGTTTACACTTATGATATCACGTTCTTAGTGAAAGAAGGAAATACTCCTGTTGCAGATGCTACCGTTATGCTATTTGGCAAGGAAGCTACTACTGATGCTACCGGCGTAGCTGTTATTGAAGCAGTTTATGAAGGTGGGCCTTATGAGTATTCTGTTGCCAAGAGTGGTTACAAAACCGAAACTGGAACAATAAATGTTTCTGGAATAGCAACTATAGCAATTGATTTTGAATCGGCTTATAAGGTTACCTTTAATGTTACCGACGGTGCTGATCCAATAGAAGATGCAACCGTTCACTTTGAAGGTGAAATTTTGAATACAGATACCGATGGAGCAGCTGAATTTATCGAGGTTGAACCAGGAGTGAAACCTTATATTGTAATGAAAGATGGATACAATGACAAAACAGGTACCCTGGAAATTGTGGATGCCAATATTACAAAGAATATTGTGTTAGATCTTTTAACAGGAATTAACGATTTAGCTAAGCAAGGTATTACTATTTATCCTAACCCTTCCAATGGTGTATTTTACATTAACAATGAAACAGATGAAAAGATGCAACTCATGATTATGGATGTTGCCGGTCGATTTGTTGTGAATAAAACACTATACAACAGTATAAATACCATAGATATTTCTGATCAATCTTCAGGTATTTATATCATTCAATTAACAAGAGGTGAGGATACTTATAACAGTAAAATCATACTTAAATAATTTAACTGGTTATTCCGGTCGCAAATTTTTGCGGCCGGAATTTTAAACCTAAAATGAAAACACTTTAAAAATAAATAGCTATGCAAAAAACGATTACATTATTTTTAGTTTCCTTGTTTATAGTTGGCTCGGCATTTGCTCAAAACAGGGTTGTACCCGAAGGCCGGAAATACAAGGAGGTAGAACATCTCAATAAACAAAAAACAGTTGTTTTTGAAAATAAAGATATTCAAAGCAAAGATGGAGTTTTAGAGATTGAAGGCTTTGAAGATGTTACAGTTACCTGGCCGGGAGGTTGGGAAACAGCTTCTTCTTCTGATTTATCAGGAGCCAACTGGACTCCTACCGATTTTGCATCAGGGGACAATACCTGGTTTGTGTGTACACCTGAAAGTTTTGATGGTGATGGTGGAGATTATATTTATGAAGGTGAACGTTCAGCAGCCATAGGTTATACTGCTGGACAGTCAGGAAATTCTATGCATTGGTTAGTGTCTAAAGAAGTTGAACTGCCTACCGATACTGCTTTCTTGTCTTTTATGACCTGGTTTACTTCTTCTTCTGCAGATGGATGGTTTACCTATTTTTATGTACAAATTGAGGTTGATGGAACCTGGGAAAATCTTTTGTCCTGGAATACGGACGATGAAAGCCACAATAACGAGTATGAATCGGTAGTGGATATCGACCTGATGGATTATTTGGGAGAAACCGTAAAGTTTGGTTTTGTTTTTGAGTATAACGATGGATTCCAAATGGCTTTGGATAGTATTGCTTATATGAATGTTCCACCAGCAGATGATGCCGGAATAAGTAAAATACTTACCCCGGAAAGTGGTGTCTACGAAGCTGGAAATATTGACGTTGAAGTTCAGCTTAAAAATTATGGAGCCGATACTTTAACATCTGTTGATATCAATTGGGGAATAGAAACCGAAGGAGATTTTAGCCTGATATCTACGGAATCATGGACAGGAGAACTACCTCAGGGTGTAACCGATACCATTGCTGTAGGAAGCCATAACTTTAGCGAATATGGAGGATATAATATTATTGCATATACCTCTGAACCTAATGGGCAAGAAGATATTAACACAGCGAACGATACCGCATCGGTAAGTATTGATATTTACGAACCCGGACAACTGTTCGAAGATTACGAAGAAGGTGATTTTGCCATAGGCTGGTTTGCCGAAGGCGACTGGATAGTGAGTAATTATCAACCATATGATGGAATGTACCATGCTGAACTTGAACATGATACTTATAGTCCGGAATATAAGATGATCACCCCAAGAGTTCATATTGACGGTACTATTCCTGAGATATCTTTCTATGCAGGAGGTTTAAACAATGAAGTGGGTTATGGATCGTCTAAATTGCAATTGATGTATTCTGTTGATGGCGAAGATTGGGAATCCTTTGGCCCGCAGATTGATTTTGCCGAAACAGGCGATGCCTATCAGAAGTACTCGGTGGATCTTGAGATTCCTGCCGGAGATTACTATATTGCTTTTTCAGCAACCAGTGACTTCGATTATTTAGGAATGTATTATTCCTATATTTTTATTGATAATGTAACCGGCCCATTCCTTGCTGCGCCACAACCTTTAGAGGTTGTTCCCGAAGATGGAGAAACCGGAGTAGCATTGGATGCTTTTGTTGAAGTAATGTTTGATCAGGAAGTTGATAGTGCCGACTTTAGTGGCATTACTATTGTGGGCGAAAATGAAGGTGAAGTTGGGAATGTGGTAGCCGAAATGGATACTGTAATGCCTTCCCTTAATATTTCTCACGATCCTTTTACCGGTAATGTTGAAGAATATACAGTTACTATTCCTGCCGGAACTGTTACCAATGGAGCCGGGTTTAATGAGGAAATTACCTGGACCTTTACTACTCTCATGCCAGCTCCTGAAGCTGAAGTATTATCTCCTGCTAACGAAGCAGAAGGAGTTGCTCTAGATGCTGAAGTATCGGTTATTTTTAATCAGGAAATTTTTGCCAATAACCTTGGATCAATTAGTATGGAAGGCACGGTTCAGGGAGCTGTAGATGTTAGTGCTTCTATTAATCCTGATGGAAAAACAGTAGTAATAAACCACGATGAATTTACGGATTATGAAGATACGATTATTGTTACAATCCCTGCTGATGCTGTAAAGAATGAAGATGACGTTACCAATAGTGAAATTGTTTGGGAATTCTATCTCATGCAAGAAGGACAGCCTGTTGCCGACTCTTTAGCACCAGCTAATAATCAAACAGGAGTTGCATTAGATGCGGATGTACTTATTCGTTTTGATACAGAAGTTACTGAAGGTGATTTAAGCGGAGTAGTGATAGAAGGAGCTACCGAAGGTGCTGTTTCAAATGTAGTGGCAACCTTAACCGATAGTACCATACATATTGCTCACGATGCTTTTGCCAATAACAATGAGCTATATACCGTTACGATTCCTGCTGGTGCTGTAACCTCTGTTGCAACATCCGAGCCAAATGCTGAAATTAAATGGAACTTTACAACCATTAAAACAGCTCCTCAAGTAGTAGAGATGATTCCGGTTGATGGAGCAACAAAAGTTGCCTTGGATCAGGACATCATCTTTAGCTTCGATCAGAAAGTGATGACCGATTATGATCTGGATACATTGATTACCATTATTGGAGAAAATGAAGATACGGTTCAGAATCTAAATACTGTATTGAATGGTGACCAGATGGGCTTTACCGTAAGCCATGATGATATGGAATACAACAGTGCATTGTATACTGTTACCATTCCTGCCGAGGTAGTTTATAACTCCGACGAAGTGATGAATGCCGAAGAGGTAAGCTGGACATTTACCACCATTATGGCTGCACCCGAAGCAGAAACTACAACTCCTGAAGATGGAGCTGTTGATGTTGCGCTGGATGCTGATGTATCTATTGTTTTTGATCAGGAGGTAATGGTTAATGACTTAGGAATGGTTAAGATAGAAAGTGAAGCAAATGGTCCTGTATCTAATGTTATCGCTACTTTACAAGATGATAACAAAACCTTAATTATTGAACATGATCGTTTCTTCGATACTAATAATGATACCTATTTTGTTACGATTCCTGCTCGCTCTGTAAAAAATGCAGATGATGTTTACAATGAAAAGATAATATGGGAATTCGGCACTATTGAAACTCATGATATTACTTTCTATGTGAAATCTGGAGATGATTATATTGAAGATGTATCCATTGATTTTGGAGGAATGACAGAAATGACGGATGCAGATGGTATAGCATTTTTTAATGGTGTAGCCATTGGAACAGATCTTCCATATGTTGCAGAAAAAGCAGGTTACGAAACACTTGAGGGAACTGTTAATGTTACTCAACCGATGACTCTCGTGTTAAACATGACAGAATCTTATACTGTTACTTTTGCAGTTACAGATGATGCTGCTGCCCTAGCTGATGCTGAAGTGATCTTTAACTCAGAAACAAAAGTTACCAATACCGAAGGTAAAGCAATTTTCGAAAATGTTAAGCCTGGTGAGAGCTTAGTATACCTAGTTTCTAAAGATCAGTACGAAAGTAAATATGGAACAATTGATGTTTCTTCTGATCTTGTGAAGAACGTTGTTCTTGATCAAGTTACCGGCATTAATAAGTTAGATGAGTATGGAATTGAAGTATATCCTGTTCCTACATCAGATTATATTAATATAAATAACCTTACGATGCCAGGTAGCAAAAAAGTTGAAATTATTGATGTAACAGGAAAAGTTGTTTACAACAATACATTGGATAATATAAATAACAACATTAATGTTTCTGATTTTGCAAAAGGAATTTATTTCCTCAGAATCACCATTGATAATGATGTAATTGATGCAAAAATCAGTGTTCAATAAATAATTTTTTGAAATTATTTACTTAATCTTAAGAACCCGGATTTTTTCCGGGTTCTTTTTTAACAATATTATAGTATATCTTTTGTCATTAAGGAACCTCCCTGATCACCTCCTTCTGGGCCGAGTTCGATTAAGTAATCAGCAGCTTTATAAAACCATGGATGGTGTTCAATAATGTAAATTGCATAGCCTTTATCACGCAAACGGATTATTAATTTTAAAAGTTTCTCTACATCATAAAAGTGAAGCCCTATGGTTGGTTCATCAAGTAAGTACAGGCATTTATTATGGATTGGCATGATTAATTCTTTGGCCAGTTTTAATCTTTGCGCTTCGCCACCTGAAAGTGTTGTTGCCGACTGTCCCAGTTTTAAATGACTTAATCCCAGATCACTTAAAATTTGAAATGAAGATTTTAATTTTTTTTCTGATATAAATACTTCAGCCGCTTTTTGTATTGTTAAATCCAGGATATCATAAATGGTAAAGCCCTTCCACTCAATTTGTAATGTTTTTTCTGTAAATCTTTTTCCTTCACAAGTTGGGCAGCTAACCCATACATCTGAAAGAAAATCCATCGCAATTTTTATTTGTCCCTGCCCTTTACAGTTTTCGCATCTTCCACCTTTTACGTTAAAAGAAAAGTTTGATTTATTTAAGTTTTTGTTTTTAGCTACACTAGTTGATGCAAAAAGATCTCTTATTGTATCATAAATTCCAAGAAATGTTGCAGGCGTACTTAATGGATTTTTCCCAATGGGTAATTGATCCATCATAAGAATCTTATCAAAGTATTCAAGTCCATAAATATTTTTGCAATTTACTGCTTTTTTGGCATAAGCTGATTGGGCAATAACATCAAAAAGTAAGCTGGATTTTCCACTTCCTGAAACACCTGAAAAAACAGTTAACCCATTGGTAGGTAAAACTAGATCTATATTTTTAAGGTTGTTTGCATTTGCCTTTTTAATTTGCAAATCAAAGTCTAATTGCAAATCTGATTTATCCAATTCAATTGAATAATCATTTTGTAAGTATTTTGATGTTATTGTATTGTTGTTTTTTATGAATTTATCCAAGCTGCCTTGCTCAATGAGTTTCCCTCCTTCATCACCTGCTTTTGGGCCTAACTCAATAATATTTTGTGCCGATTTTATAATATTTTCATCATGCTCAACTACTACCACCGTATTATTTTGAGCAAGTTTTTGTAAAATCATTATCAGGTTTTGTGTGTCTTTTGAATGAAGCCCTATAGTTGGTTCGTCTAATACATAGGTTATCCCGTTTAATTCACCCCCAATCTGCGAAACCAGCCTTAATCGTCTTCCTTCACCTTCCGATAATGTTTTTGCTCCACGGCTAATGCTTAAATATCCCAGGCCAATATTTCTCATGGCCTCTAACTTTTCTTTGCAAAGCCGTATTATTTCTGCACTCATTAACTGTTCAGTTTCTGATAATGTGCTATTTAAACTTTCGAAAAAGAACAAAGAGTCTTTTGCATCCAATGCAGCTAAATTGGCAATATTTTTATTGGCAATTTTGTATTTTAAAGCTCCAGCCTTTAATCTTGAGCCATCGCAGCTTTTACATCTTACTTCTTTCATTAAATAAGCTATATCGGCACTTCTCTGTTTGTCGTGTTTCCGGATGTATTCATCGTTTATGTAATTGATAAGCCCCAACCATTTTCCTTTGAATCGATGGACACCTTTTCTGTTTTTGCGTTTGTATTTCCACGCTACCTCATATTTTTTATTTCCGGTTCCATTTAATGCAATATTTTTTGCTTCAATACTTAAGGAATTCCATGTTTTTGAAAAATCAATATTATGTTTTTTCCCTACGGCATTTAAAATGGCCATATATTGGCCATATGGATCGCCATAAAATTTTCCGGTTTTGCTTCCGTTCATGGCTCCATCATTTAAAGCTTGTTCAGGATTTGAAATCAATTGTTCTGGATCACAGGTTAATTCAACACCCAGGCCATTGCAAACAGGGCATCCACCTGCCTGGTGATTAAATGAAAAATGATTGGAAAGTAAAGTGCATCTATTTCCTTTGGTGTTTTTTGAAATTCTGGAATAGATTAATCGATATAAATCATATAAACCGGTAATAGTTCCGACAGTTGCTCTCGGATTTCGTGTAATTGATTTATTGTCAATAGCAATTGTTGGTGTTAATCCGGAGCTTTCAATAATATCAGGCCTTGATTTTTGTTGGATTAAATTCCGTGCATAGGTAGAAATACTTTCGGTAAATCTTAATTGTCCCTCTGCAAAAAGGGTGTCGAATGCCAACGAAGATTTTCCGCTGCCACTAACTCCGGTAATTACCGTAAGTTTATTTCTTGGAATTTTAACATCAATTCCTTTTAAGTTATGAGTGCTCACTCCCTTTAACTCGATTGGATTTTTAATGACTTGTTTTAAATCATTTTTTTCTTCTGTAAGCTTAACTATTTTACTTTTTAATAATGCTTTTGCAGTATACGATTTTTTACAAACTAATAAATCATTAAGATTTCCAGAAAAAATAATTTCACCTCCATAATCACCTCCTTCGGGGCCAAGATCAACAATGTGCTCGGCATGCCGGATAATTCCTTCGTCGTGTTCTATGATAATAACGGTATGGCCGTTTTGAGTAAGGTTTTGTAATGCCTTTAACAGGATAGAAACATCATAAGCGTGCAACCCGGAGGTTGGTTCGTCAAACAGGTAAAGGGTGTGATTTTTTGAAGGTTTTATTAATTCGGAAGCTAGCTTTAACCGTTGTGCTTCGCCTCCGGATAAAGTGGTAGCAGGCTGTCCCAGGGAAAGATAGCCAAGGCCTAATTCATTCATTATATTTAGATAATGATAAATTTGGCGTTCATCTTTAAAAAAATCTGTTGCATCGGAAATTTCCATCTTTAAAATTTCAAAAATATTTTTACCCTTATATTTTATTTTTAGCGTTTCGTCATTATAGCGTTTTCCCTGGCAGGTTTCACAAATGGTTTCAACATGGGCTAAAAAGTGCATTCCGGCCTGGATGGATCCGGCTCCCTGGCAGGGCTCGCATCTTCCGCCTTTGGTATTAAATGAGAAATAGCCCTGTTTCCATTTCCTTTTTTTTGATTCGGGCAACGAAGCAAATAATTTACGGATCAGATCAAAAAGTTTTGAATAAGTAGCCGGATTGCTTCGCGGTGTTCGCCCTATGGGCGTTTGATTAATTTTAATAATTTTTTGGATTGGTGTATCTGCAACAATCTTATTTACTTCCAAATCTTCTGGATTTTCATGTTTAAGTTTTTTTTCAAAATACTTTCCAATAACATCAAAAACAAGGGTTGATTTTCCGGCACCGGAAACGCCGGTAACAACATTGAGCGCATGTAAACGAAAATTTACGTTGATTTTTCTTAGGTTATGCAGGCTTGCACCTTTTACCTTTAACCATTTTTCTTCTAATTTTTTTGGAAAGGTCTTTTTTATTGGATTACTGTTTAAATATTTTAATGTTTCGCTTTCTGCACAATCAATTTTTTTAAGTTGTTTTAATTCTGTGTTGAATAAAATCCTTCCGCCTTTTTTTC
This sequence comes from Thiohalospira sp., assembly GCA_046538755.1. Lineage (GTDB taxonomy): Bacteria > Bacteroidota > Bacteroidia > Bacteroidales > UBA12077 > UBA12077. Next base: position 43,350 of record JBKHIH010000014.1, on the reverse strand, counting down.
CAGCTTTTGGGCCAATATCAATAATTTGATCGGAACTAAGTATGGTGTCTTTATCATGTTCAACAAGCAAAACCGTGTTGCCTTGATCTCGTAATCGTTTCATAATTTTAATCATTCGGCCATTGTCTTTTGGATGTAGTCCGATAGAAGGCTCATCCAGGATATATAAGATCCCGCGTAACCCATTGACAATTTGTGAAGCCAATCTGATTCTTTGTGCTTCTCCACCCGAAAGGGTGGTTGATTCACGCATTAATGATAAATAACCTAATCCAAGCTCTTCGAGAATCAGGCAGCGTTCAATAATTTTATTTTTAATTGATTCAAAAACCTCTTTATCGGTTTCATTGTAAACCATATTTTCAAAAGTTGCTTTTAAATCGGATATCGATAAAGAGCTATAATCGGCTATGTTTTTTTGATAAAAAGTAATTGAGAGCGTTTGATCATTAAGTCTTTTTCCCTTGCAGTGCTTGCAAATTAAGGTTTTTACAAAACGTAAAATATTAGGGTTGCGATCGGCCCGAAGAATATTTTCCATAACAGGCAATATTCCTTTATAATATCCTTCTTCACGTGGTTTTGCAGTTATTCCGCTCCATTTCATGCGCGATTCGAGTGTATATTTTCCAAAAAGGATTTTGATTTTATTGCTTCCGTAAAAAATAATATTTTTTTGGTGTCCGGTTAAATCTTTCCACGGAATATCCACATTAAAACCTTCGGAGCGCCAAACCTGGTCAAGCACATCGATGGTTACCTGCGAATAAATGGTATAACCTGATGGAGTGGTTATTTTTAATGCTCCCTGTCGTAAACTTTTGTTTTCATCTTTAATTAATAACTCAGGGTCAATCTGATCTTCAACGCCCAGTCCTTTGCAATGTGGGCAATAACCATCAGGACTGTTAAAAGAGAACAGGCTTCGTGACAATTTAATATCCATGAATTGATCGGACTTCTGCCCTAAACGGGCAAACAGCAAACGCAGGTAATCGTAAATCTCGCTCATGGTTCCGACGGTCGATCGCGAGTTTCTGCTTACTGTTTTTTGGTCTACAGAAATAGCCGGTATTAATCCTTCAATTCTTTCTACATCAGGATGGCTCATTTTCCCTAAAAACTGGCGGGCATACGAAGAAAAAGACTCAAAGTATCGGCGCTGGCTTTCTTTACAAATAACATCGTAAATCAATGATGATTTTCCTGATACTGAAACTCCGGTAATACAAGTTATCTGATGATGTGGGATTTTTAAACTTACTTCCTTTAGGTTATGCTCACTGGCATTATGTATAATTATGTATTGTTGATCTTTAACCATTTTATACAATCTAGTATTGCAAAAATAGAGAAAGAAAGGGTTTTATTAAAGACAATTCTATTTTAATAACATTGTAGAATGATGGAATAAAAAATTTGAATCAAAAATTTAAATAGGATTTTGTTTAGTAACTATTGAAAAAGAAAATGTGTCGTTTCTATCAACTATTTATAAAAGGAGCGAACACATTTTCTAAGCCACCTATTTGAAAAACAGGAGCAACTTATTTTTTATATGTAAGTGAACTACCATAGGCGTAAGCATATTCATAATTGTACGAAGACCTCCTGACAATGATTGTGTTTTTATCTTTTTGTTGAACCACTGTATATGAATAGTCGTTGCAATAGGAGTCGCTGGAATAGAATTGAAACCATTTACCTTCAACTTCCAATCCTGTGTTAGAGGTTGAAGTTAACTCTCCTTTCTTCCTATAATCACAATATGTGTTGGGTTGACTTTCTGATACATATACATTTATAATGTTTCCTGAATTGAGAACTTCAAGATACACGTAATTGTCACCCACCTGGTAATAAGTTCCATCACTTAATGTGCCTGGATCAAAATTGTCAGAATTATCTTTGCATGCGATTAAAACCATGAAAATAAGTAATAACCATTTGTAGTTTATTTTTTTCATTTTTTTAATGTTTTTAGTTTTTAACTCGTATAATTTTAATAATGAGGCTGAGATAAGTTTTAATTACCCAATTGCCACCCTAACATAAGTTGTAACATTGCACCTAAATGAGGTTCTTCTAAAGAATTATAACTTATTGTGCTTTCAAATTCATAATAATCGATGTCTTCTGTTTCTTTCTGAATAAACATAGTAAGGCCTACAGAAAGATTAAAAGAGCTTTCGGTAACCAATCTGTAACCAGCACCAATATGAAATACATTTGCTTTATATTCAAAATAGTGTTTTCCATAACTGTCACCTGGATCATAAGAATCTTTTCCTTTGAATTTTTCGAATCCAATATCCACATAAGGGCGATGTTTTCCTGAACCTATAGGTGGAATTATTTTAGCTCCAAATCCAATTCCATAGGAATCAATTGATGTTGTAGTTTCGTTGCTAAACCAGTCAGTAACTATGCCTTGATAAATAAGGCCTGCGTAGTTCCAGCGAAAATATGGGCCAATAGCAACTATATCTGCGAATTGAAAATCTACACCCAGTTGTGGCCCGAAAAATAAAAATCCCAATGGATCGAATTGGATATTTAAAAGTTTTAGATTAACATCTGAGCTAGAGGTTTGGTAAAAAGTTGCATTGGATAATTCTGACAAACTCGTGGGTTTTGCTGGTTCGTTTGCATGGGTTGTTATAATAATTAGTGCAAGAACCAACATCACGATTAATCTTAATGAGTTTCGTTTTGTTTTCATCTTAAGTTGGCTTTTGTTAATAAAATGCAGTTAGTTAAGATAAATGTAGTAGTTTATAAGATGAATTTTTTGATCAATTGATGAACGTAGGAAGCTATTTAATTAAAGCTACAGCTTAATTAATTATCGTTATATACCCGGAAATTGTTATTGAGATAATTCTTCAAAGATTTTAAGTAATGCATCTTTTTTTCTTACGGAAACCGGAATAGACGACTGATCTTTTAGGATGACTGAGCCTCCATCTGCTTTTTCAAAACGGTCGATGAAATTTAGGTTTATAATGTGCGATTTATGTATTCTCATAAATCCATGTTCTTTGAGTAATTCTTCGTAGTCTTTAATGATTTTTGATATCATAATTTTTTTGCCATCCTTGATATAAAAATTGGTATAGGCACCATCAGATTGGCACCTTATAATATCTTTTACATCAATCAGGTAGATGTTTTCCGCTGTTTTTAATATTATTTTTTTAGGTTTGCCCGAAATGTTTTTAACATTTGCTAATAGTGCATCTAGTTCCAGTTTGTTGTTTCTTTGGTTTAATGCATCTTTAGCCCTTTTAATGGCATCGATCAATTCAACAGGATCAATAGGTTTAACCAAGTAGTCTATGGCGCTCAGTTTAATGGCCTTAAGGGCAAACTCTTCGAAAGCAGTAATAAATATTATTTTAAAGTTTGGTTGGTTAAAATGTTCAAGTAGCTCAAAACTTGTTCCGTCAGGTAAATTAATGTCAAATAAAACGATATCAGGTTCTGATTTTTGCATGATCTCTCTTGCAGAAGAAATTGTTCTGGCAATTCCAATTATTTTGGAATTTTCACAATAATTCTGAACAATATCAATAATTGTGTCAAGAACTGGTTTCTCATCTTCGAGTACAAAGATTTTTATCATTTTAATATTGTTAAGCTGACAATAAAGGTAATTCAAAAATTACTTTTGTGCCAATGGGTATGTTTTCATTATTTTTTAAATCTATGATATTAAAATGAATTTCTTTTTTATAAGCCTTTCTCATTGACTTTATTCTTTGATTTGTTATATCAGTTGCAAATGATTGATGTTGATTATCTTTATTTATTTTAGCATTTTCTCTTCCTATACCATCATCTACAATTTCAATATATAGTTTTTTTTGTTCTTTTTTAAAGCTGATATCGATTTTGCCTTTTTGTTCCTGTGTTTTCATGATTCCATGTTCTATCGCATTTTCAATAAATGGCTGTAAAAGCATGGGAGGTATGGCAAAATCTTCTGAGTCAAGCAGCTCTTCTTTTCCTTGAATTTTATACTCTAAATTACCATCTAATCGTAATCTTTGAAGATTCAGGTAATCTTCAATCGTTTGAATTTCGGTTTCTAATGATACAACTTCTTCTCTGGAATTTTGTAAGATAGAGCGCATTAATTTTGCAAAGCTTGACAAGTATGAACTTGCTTCCAGTGAACGGTTTTTTACAATGTAGTGCTGTATGGCAGCAATAGCATTGAAAATAAAATGAGGATTCATTTGTGTTCTAAGTAACTTCTGTTCAAGTTTAATATTATCAGCTTTAACTTTTAACCTGCTATTTCTTATTAAAAGGATTAAACCACCAGAAATGATTAGAAGTAATGCAATGGCACTAACATATTTAATGTTAGTCTTTTGTAATTTTAACTGTTGAATTTGATTTTCATTTTCCAGGATCTCAATCTGTTGTTGTTTCTTTTGTGTTTGATAAATTGCTTCTAATTTTTGTAGTTGTTTCGTTTTTTCAGAATCGAAGATGCTATCTTTTAAAGCATTGGCCATTTTCTGCAAATCAAAAGCTTCTTTGTAATTGCTAACTTTTGAATAATATGCAGCAAGCCGCTCATAAGCTTCCATAGTATTCCTGGTTAACATTAGTTTTTTAGATTCATCTACTACTTTTTGTGCATATTTAATAGCTTCCTGGTAATTTTCTTGTGATGCGAAAAGATCTCCAAGATATAAAAAGCTTTCTAATAATAGCTGTGAATTAACATTTTTCATTTCGGTTACTTTAAACAAATAATCTTTGGCTTTAGCATGATTGCCGATTTTAAGGTATGATGAACCCACATATATCCATGAATCGGCCAAATAGAAATTTGCCTTTATTTCAGTAGCTAATTCTATAACATCATCAAATTCAGATATGCATTCCTTATATTTTTTTTCCTCGTGAAGTATGATAGCTCTGTTTAATTTAGATCCACAGATTCCATATTTAAAATTGATTTTTTCGTAGTGTTCAATTGCTTTCTCGATATATTCTTTACCCAGTTTATATTCTTTGATATAGATGTATATACCAGATAATGTCATGTATGCGTTTCCCAGTTCGAAATGTTTGTCAGTTTTTTCATAATATTCTAACGATTTGTGTATATACTCCTGAGCAAGCGAATATGCACTTATATGAACGTAAACAGCACCAATTGACAACTTTAAGGCAGCAATACCATTTTTTGAGTTTAGTTCTTGATAAAGATGTAATGATTTATTCATATATTCCAAAGCTTCAGGTAAATCGCCCATTTGTTTCATTAATCTTCCCTTTATCGCATAACACAATGCAAGCCCCTCTTTATAATTAGCATCTTTACATTCTTTTTCGATTCTATTTAATTCAATCATCGCAGAATCTGGATTTATGTTGAATAAACGTTCTGAATAAATGAATGAATTTTTTAAATAAGTTGTGTCAATTGTATTTTTAGCCATGGAGGGCATTATTAACGAAAATAATAAAATACAAACAATAAGAGTTCTCATAACAAAAACGTTGGATTGGTTTGTAATTCTTAGCTTACGAAAGTTATGAAATTTTTTTATATAACTGGATTAAGCTTTAATGAAATGATTATGTATTTTTTATATAAAAAATCCTGTGATAACCGATAAATCATTAACTTAGCACCCAAAATTATTGATGATGAGAAAAAAAGAAAGTATTGAGCAATTTTTAGCTTCGAAAAAGATTGCTGTTGCCGGAGTTTCGGCAAATACCCAAAAATTTGGTTATGCAATATTTAATGAACTCAGGGAAAAAGGTTTTGAGATTTGCCCGATTAACCCTAAAATGGACGAAATTGAAAATGTTAAATGCTATCAATCGGTTTTAGACATCCCTGATGAATATGATAAATTATTTATTGTAACACCCAAAACTGAAACGGATTTGATTCTGGAACAAGCTGCAGAAAAAGGAATTAAACATGTTTGGATTCAGCAAATGTCTGGCACTGAAAATTCGCGTACAATTGCTGATAAAAAAGGCATAAACCTGATCGATAAATCGTGTATATTAATGTATGCCGAACCCGTAAAAAGCATTCATAAATTTCACCGTATCATCTGGAAAATATTTGGGTTACTGGCAAAATGATTATTAAAGATAAAGAGATGAAACCTTCATTCTTAAGGATAAAAAATTAAACTTGCACAAACTCAAAAGGACATGAACCGAGTTTACGAGCTCGCCGAAGGCAATAAAAAATTACTTGTTAGAAAGCTATTGCATGAAGGTTCGCCGGAGGGATTTGTGGGAAGCTTAAGCGGGAGACACCGGCAACAAAAAAGATTATTGTAATTTGAAGTTGTAAATCACATAAAAACAATAGTTTAACTAAAATATATTCTCGTGAAAAACTATTTTATTTATTGATGTTACCATTGCTCTTATTTGCCTCGTGCAGTGATGATGATAATACAGCAGAGGAAAAATTTAAAAAGATATTGCCTTAATTCAGGAATATTTAACCGAAAATAATTTGGTGGCCGAATTGACCGAATCAGGATTGCATTATATTATTGACGGCAGGGAACAGGAGCAAAACAATCATTAAGCCCACTTGTAGATGTTGAATACGAAGGCCGTTTATTAGAAATTAACCAGGTTTTTGACGAAGGACGGATTGCTTTTCATTTATATCATTTAATTAAAAGATTGGCAAATGGGGTTGCTTTTTTTAACGAAGGTGGCTTCGGAAAATTATTGATTCCCTCTGCGTTGGTTTATGGAGAAAACAAGAAGGGAACATTTCTCCCAGTTAAGTTTTAAATTTTGACATTCAATTAAAACTAGTTGTTGATTAAAATAAAGTAGCTTTTAATAATTATTATTTTTTAAGAATTAATAGCATTACAGTGTATTTTTAATAGGGTCTTTTTCATTTTGCTTATCTAATTGTAAGAACCATTAAAAATCACTAAAAGATGAAAATTATACACTGGTTTTTTCCAATAGCTTTTTTATTATTTTCATGTACTGAAAATCAAACATATAAATTCAGAAATAATCTTCAAAACACAGGATTATTCAATTCAATTTCAATAAAAGAGAAACCGTTTGAGTTATGGAAGTTTCAATCTGGTGGTAGTGTTTTTGCATCTGCTGTAAGTGATAATAAAAGAATTTATATAGGGAGTGGAGATCATTATTTTTATTGTTTGAACTCAAAAAGTGGTGAACTCATATGGAAATATAAAACATCTGGTAAAATATATTCCACAGCTGTGTTAGATAATAAATTTGTTTATTTTTTAAGCTACGATGGATTTTTATATAAGCTAAAGAAAAATACAGGCAAGCTTATTTGGAAATTTGAAACTGAAGGGGAGCAAAAACATCTCATCAAAAATTATTTTAACCCCAATGAAATGGTTGAAGATTTTTGGGATTTTTACCAATCGTCGCCAACTATTTATCGACAAACCATTTATTTTGGCTGCGGGCCTAATTTTTATGCTGTTGATATTGATTCCGGCAAAAAAAAGTGGCAGTTTACTACAGAAGGAGCTGTTCATTCATCTCCGGCGATAAAAGATAACAAAGTGTTTTTTGGTAGTTTCGATAGCAGGGTTTATTGCATTGATGCACATACCGGCACCGAAATATGGCAATACGAAACGCGCAGAGATACAGCACAGTATGTGTGGATGGGAATTCAGGCATCTCCTGTTATTGAAAATGACAATTTATACATAGGTTCGCGTGACGCAATGATATACTGTTTGGATATAAATACCGGTGATACAATATGGACAAATAATAATTTTAAGCGTTCGTGGATGCCTTCATCGTTTGCAGTGGGTGAATATTTATATTGCGGATCATCTGATGGGTTTCGTTTTTATACTATCGATAAAAATACTGGAAAAATCATTAATACTATAAATACTGGATCATATACTTTTTCATCTCCTGTTATTGACAAGGAAATGGCTTATATTGGAACTGCCAACGGAATGCTGTATGGAATAAACCTAAAAGACCAGTCAATTAGCTGGCAGTTTAAAACAAAAGCAATAAGGCATGATACACTTAATATTTTTGATAATGAAGGAAAAATGAATAGTGAAAAATCAAAACAATATATGATAGAAATGAATGCCAATAATTATAATGATTTAGTAAATATGTTTTTTTCTTTTTTTAAATCATCTGGCGCAATTGTTTCTTCTCCCTTAATTCAAAATCAAATGATTTATTTTGGCAGCTCCGATGGCTTTGTATATGCACTTTCAATTAATAATTCTTCTAAAGTAGATTTAGCAATTCTTTCCCTGTAAAAATATTATTTTTGTTTGCTTTTTTTATTATGCTCAGAAACAGCAAAATTACTAATATTATTTAAAGTAATAGAATAAGAGAATTAAAGATGTGATTTTGTGGATTATGGAAAAAAATATATTATTGCCGGATGTTAAATAAGAGTGAGAATAAAATATAACCAGATGAGACACATTTTTGAAAAAGTTCGTAGAAAAGCGGGCCGTATTTTTGCCCGATCGCTTGATTATGTTGAAATAATTGGTAACCGGTTGCCTCATCCTGCAACGCTATTTGCTTTATTAGCCCTTCTTGTTGTTTTAATTTCGTGGCTTGGGCATATATTTGATGCTAAGGCTGTTCATCCTGTCGATGGTTCTTTAATCGAGGCTCGAAACCTTGTAAGTGCCGATGGAATACGTTGGATGTATACCAATTTAATTGAGAATTTTTTAAAGTTCCCTCCGTTAGGCTATGTTTTAGTTGTTATGATTGGGATAGGTGTTGCTGAAGGCTCTGGCCTTTTTAACACCATGATACGTGCGCTTGTATTAAGTGCACCACCCAAATTGATAACCGGCGCAATTGTTTTGGCAGGTATTGTTTCCCATTTAGCATCCGAAGCCGGATATGTAATTCTTATCCCATTAGGCGCAATGATATTTCATGCGCTGGGCAGGCATCCAATGGCAGGGCTTGCAGCTGCTTTTTGCGGTGTAAGTGGTGGATTTGGAGCTAACTTTTTTATTGGTTCTATCGATCCTGTTTTAGCTGGTATTTCTGAATCGGCTGCACAAATGATTATGCCTGAGATGAGGGTTAATCCCGCTGTAAATTATTATTTTATGTTTGTTTCCGGATTTTTGGTAGTAATCATTGGTACCTGGGTTACCGAAAAAATTGTTGAGCCCCGGTTAGGAAAATATAAAGGAAGCGCTGAAAAACTACCTATCGTTCAGTTAACACCCGAAGAAAAAAAAGGATTGCGGTATGCCGGATGGGGGTTATTAATAACCCTTGTTCTCCTTGCTTTTACTATTATTCCTGAAAATGGTATTTTTAGAGACCCTGAATCAGGTTCGATATTACATTCACCGTTTTTCAATGGGATCATTATTGCTATCCTTATAATGTTTTTTATTCCAGGGCTTATTTACGGAATTGTTGTTGGTACCATAAAAAGCGATAAAGATGTTGCAAAATTTCTTGGAAATTCCATGGGCAGTATGGGCGGATATATTGTATTGGTATTTTTTGCTGCTCAATTTGTATACTTTTTTAATTATAGTAATTTGGGAATAATATTTGCAATAAAAGGAGCGCATACGCTCCAAAGTATAGGCCTAACCGGAGTTTCATTAATTGTAGCATTTGTATTTCTTTCAGCATTTATAAATATGTTTATGGGAAGTGCATCGGCAAAATGGGCTATTATGGCACCGGTTTTTATTCCTATGTTAATGCTTATTGATCCACCTTACCATCCTGGTTTAACACAGGCAGCATTTCGTATTGGCGATTCGGTAACAAATCTCATAACTCCCATGATGAGCTATTTTGCTCTAATCGTTACTTTTGCACAAAAATATGACGAAAAATACGGAGTGGGTACGATTATTTCCTCTATGTTACCATACACCGTAGTGCTTACTTTGGGTTGGATAGTGCTTTTGATTATCTGGATGTTGATAGGTTTACCATTAGGGCCTGACGGGCCGTTATTTATTACATCGCCATAAAAACAATAAAATCTCCGGAGTTGTTATACCGGAGATTTTTTTTATAGTCAATAAATTCGTATTTCTGATTTCTTAATTGAGGATTAAATCCGGCTTCACGGATTGCTTCCTGAATACCTTCTGCATCGAATTTAAAATCAGCTCCTGCTGATGAAACAACTTTTTCTTCAATCATGATAGAACCAAAATCGTTGGCTCCTGCATACAGGCAAATTTGTGCTATATCTTTTCCAACGGTTAGCCAGGATGCTTGAATATTCTTAATATTGGGTAGCATAATACGCGCAATAGCAATTGTTCTAATATACTCTTCTGAAGTTACTTTATTTTTTATGCCCATTTCACGTTGTAGAACAGTATTTTCATCCTGGAAGGGCCAGGGAATAAAAGCTAGAAAACCGGGTGCCTTTTCTGGTTTTTCGGATTGTACCTGTCGAATTGCTGCTAAATGCTCCAAACGCTCTCTTTTGGTTTCAATGTGGCCGAACATCATAGTTGCTGATGTTATCATATTTAATTTATGAGCTTCTCGCATAACATCGAGCCACTGTTGCGTGTTTGCCTTTCCGGGCGATATGCTTTTTCTTACCCTGTCGCATAGGATTTCGGCACCAGCGCCGGGCAAACTGTCTAATCCTGCATCAATTAGTTGCTCAAGAACTTCTTTATAACTCATTTTTTCAAGCCGGGCTAAATGATGTATTTCCGGCGGGCCCAAGGCATGTAATTTTAAATTAGGATAAATAGTTTTTAGCTCTCGAAATAAGTTGGTATAAAAATCTATCTTTAGCTTAGGATGCAATCCACCCTGGAGTAATAACTGATTTCCACCCAGTTTAAACAACTCGTCAATTTTGGTTTTATATTCATCAATTGATGTAATATAAACTTGTTTATCGTTTGGTTTACGGTAAAAGTTACAAAATTTGCATTGTGATATGCAGGCATTGGTAATATTAACATTGCGGTCAATTTGCCAGGTAACAATATTTCCGGGAACATGTATTTGCTTTATTGAGTTTCCCAAATATATTAGTTCTTCTAAAGATGCATTTTCATACAACAAAAGTCCTTCATCTACTGTTAAGTATTCAAGGTTTAGTGCTTTGTTGTATAGTTCTTTTTTATTCATTTGTTTTTTAATTATCTGCAAAAATAGTCAATTCTGTGGATGAAATAAACATCATCACTTAATTCAAATTTATTAACTTTACAAATTACAATAAAAGATGTTCAGCTATGGAATTAAAAATCGTTAAAGGCGAATCGTTTCAAATAGATATGCCAGTAATATTCATAACCACAAATCATGAAAAATTAAAAGATTATTCTTTTACACCTCCTGAGTTTGAATACATTAAAAGGCAGGTTTCAGAAGATAATAAGCTGGTTAAAATCAATTCTTATTTTAAATGGTCGTATATTCATTTAATTGATATCGATAAGGATATTTGTATAACAAAAGAGAAATTACGTAGGCTGGCAGGAAATTTATCAAAAGATATTAAAGAAAATAATCATAAGGAGATATTAGTTGTTGACTTATGCGAAAATGCCGAGCTTACTTTGGCATATATTGAGGGATTGGGATTAAGCCATTATCAATTTTTAAAATACCAAACAAAAAAGGAGGAGAAATTAAATCCTCTTAAAGAAATAAAAGTTTTTAGCTCGAAAATTACCGAAGAACAAATAATTGAACTCAATTTTTTATTACAAGCGGTCTATTACACTAAAAATTTAGTGAATGAACCGGTAGCATACTTAAATGCAGAACAACTTGCTAATGAGTTTAAAGATATGGGGCAAATAGCTGGTTTTGATGTGGAGGTTTTTAACAAAAAGAAAATTGAAGCATTGAAAATGAATGGGTTGTTAACAGTAAATAAAGGGAGTGTAGATCCGCCAACTTTTTCTGTTTTAACCTGGAAACCCAAAAATGCAATTAATCAAAAACCTTTTATTTTGGTTGGTAAAGGAGTGGTTTATGATACCGGTGGAATGAATATAAAAACTGGCAATTATCTGGATACCATGAAATCGGATATGGCAGGGGCAGCAACTGCAGCAGGCACTATTTTTGCTTTGGCAAAGGCTGAAATTCCATTATATGTTATAGCCCTTATTCCGGCTACCGATAACAGGCCTAATGGCAATGCATATGTTCCTGATGATGTGATAAAATTTAACAATCATGTTACTGTCGAAGTAAAAAACACAGATGCCGAAGGCCGTTTAATTTTAGCCGATGCTCTTATATTTGCAAAACAATACGACCCCGAACTGGTTATTGATATTGCTACTTTAACAGGAGCTGCTGCGTATGCTATTGGAAATATGGGTGTAGTTGCCATGACTAATCTTAACGAGGATAAATATCAGCAGTTTGAACAGTTAAAAGTTTCAGGGAAAAATGTTTATGAAAGGATTGTTGAATTTCCATTATGGGAAGAATATGACGATATGTTAAAATCTGATATTGCAGATATTAAAAATATTGGTGGAAAAGAAGCCGGAGCAATTACGGCAGCTATGTTTTTAAAACATTTTGTTGATTATCCATGGATTCATCTTGATATTGCTGGTTCTGCTTATTTGTCTAAAACAGATAACTACAGAGGAGTTGGAGCTACAGGTGTTGGTGTGCGGCTGTTTTTCGACTTCTTTAATAGCCAGTTATAAAACTTAACGAATAATTGTTAATTTTGCTTCAAATAAGGATGTAAAAAATAAAAAAACGAATATATGATTCAGGATAAAATAGTTGTTGGAATATCGCATGGTGATATTAACGGGATTAGTTATGAGGTAATAATCAAGTCGTTAATGGATAATAGAATGCTTGATTTTTGTGTTCCTGTAGTTTTTGGATCAGCAAAAGTTGCTGCATATCATCGCAAAGCATTAAATATTGCAAATTTCAGTTTTAATAATATTAAATCTGCTGATGAAGCAAACCCAAAACGGGCAAATATTATTAATTGCCTGGATGATAATGTCCGGGTTGAGTTGGGAAAATCAACATCAATAGCTGGTGAATCATCTTTTATTTCTCTGGAACAAGCAGTAAAAAGTTTAAAAGAAGGAACAATTGATGTTTTGGTTACTGCTCCCATTAACAAAGATAATATTCAATCCGACCAGTTTAATTTTCCCGGGCATACAGAATATCTAACTAAAGAGAGTGGAGCCCAGGAATCCCTTATGTTAATGATAAGCGAAAATTTGAAAATAGGCGTTGTTACCGGGCATATACCAATAAGTGAAGTATCAAGTGCATTAAATGCTGAAAGTATAATAAATAAATTAAGAATAATGAATCAAAGCCTTATTCAGGATTTTAGAATAAGGAAACCCAAGATTGCTGTTTTAGGATTAAATCCACATGCAGGAGATAATGGATTAATAGGGAATGAGGAAATTGATATTATTAATCCAGCTATTAAAAAAGCTAAAGAAGAAGATATATTAGCATTAGGCCCTTATCCTGCCGATGGCTTTTTTGGTAGTGATCATTTTAAACAATTTGATGCCGTTTTGGCAATGTATCATGACCAGGGGCTTGCTCCTTTTAAAGCTTTGGCTTTTGATTCGGGCGTTAATTTTACCGCCGGGCTGGATTTTATTCGTACATCGCCCGGACACGGAACTGCTTACGAAATTGCAGGGCAGGGAAAAGCTACTCCGGCATCTTTTAGAAATGCAATTTACCTGGCTTGTGATATTTTTAGAAATAGGACTGAATATGTAGAAATAACAAAAGACCCTTTACAACATTATGAAATATCTGATAAAGACTCGGAATAATTGATTTTTTTCTTTCATTTTAAGGGGGTTGGTAGTTTTGTCAGCCCATTTAGTGTTATATAACATAAAATTAGGAGTTTATTGGTATTAGTACCCCTGTTAATAAGAAGAAATATTTCTTAAATTTGTTTCAATACCTTTTAAAAGAAATTATCCTCAAGAATTCCTTCTTTAATTTTAAAGATTCGAATAAGGATAATTCGAATAAGAACTTAATACCATAAATTATAAACTAAATTAAGGAGGTACTTATGTCAAAAATTGATCTGTCCCTAAAAAATCTTGAAGAACTTTTCCCTGCTGATTTTTCGCAGGAGCAAATTGCAAAAGCTAAAACATTGTTTTTAAAACAACTGGCTCTTTTAAGCCATAAATTTTATGGAGGCAAAATTCAAACGCTTCCTAAAGCAGGAATATATGGATTCAACTGGTTTAATGTATATTATACACCAGGAGTATCAAAAATTTCAACAACCATTCGCGACAATAACGATGCTTCCTTCGAATTATCAAACCGAGGCAATATGGTTGCAGTTGTATCCGACTCAACAAGAGTATTAGGCGATGGCGACTGTACACCTCCCGGTGGTTTAGGAGTAATGGAAGGAAAAGCCTATTTAATGAAATATCTGGCTGGAGTTGATGCTGTTGCTCTTTGTGTGGATAGCTACAATAAAAAAGGTGAACATGACCCTGATAAAATTATTGATTTTGTAAAAATGTTACAACCCAGCTTTGGAGCTGTAAATCTTGAAGATATATCTCAGCCAAACTGTTATAAAGTGTTAGATACACTGCGCGAAGAGTGTGATATTCCTGTTTGGCACGACGATGCCCAGGGTACTGGTTCGGTTACAGTTGCAGGGCTTGTAAATGCTTTACGTATTGTTGATAAAGAACTTAAAGATGTTAAAATTGTTCTTTATGGTGCCGGAGCATCAAATGCAACAATTGCAAGGTTAATTTTACAAGCTGGTGCTGATCCCGAAAATATGATTCTATTCGATTCAAAAGGAGGATTGCATAAGGATAGAAGCGATATCGAAAAAGATACCCGCTTTTATCGTAAATGGGAGCTTTGCCAACAAACAAACCCTAAAAAAATTGATGATCCTGAAGAAGCGCTTAAAGGTGCTGATGTGCTTATAGCACTTAGTAAACCAGGCCCTGGTGTTGTTAAGCCAGAATGGATTAAGGGCATGGGCACAAAACCCATTGTATTTGCATGTGCAAATCCTGTTCCTGAAATTTATCCTTATGCTGCTAAAGAGGCTGGAGCCTATATTGTTGCTACCGGAAGAGGAGACTTCCCAAACCAGGTAAATAATTCTTTAGGCTTTCCGGGAATTTTGAAAGGTGCATTATTAGTCCGTGCTCGGAAAATAACCGACGAAATGGCTGTTAAAGCAGCATATTCAATGGCTAATTATGCCGAAAAGAATGGCATTAACCCTGACTATATAATGCCTAAAATGGACGAAACAGAAATGTTTGCCTATGAATCAGCTGATGTGGCCATGGAAGCCATTAAAAATGGCGTTGCACGTACTAAGTTAAGCTGGGATGATGTTTTTAAGAAAACAATGGATGATATTAAGCAAACGCGAAGCACCATCGATATGATGATGCAGCATGATTTTATTCAGCAGCCTGATATGAAACTGCTTGAAGAAGCATTAAAATTTGCTGTTGATCAGGTAAAATAAACTGTATTTGAAATATATAATTTAAAAATAGAGTTGCCCAATTAGGTAACTCTATTTTTGTATTATAATTTTGTAGGTTTTGCTTTGTTGGCCAGCAATAATCTGTAAAAAATAAATGCCAGAATTACAATTTCTGAGTTTGATATGTGTTTTATTACTATTTAATACTCCATCTTTTATTAAATTGCCACTTATATCCATTAATTTATAGTAATTTTCTTTTTGTATTTCATGTTTTGTAAACTCTATGATAAATTCTCCATGATTAGGGTTGGGATAAATTTTTATTTTAGTTTCCTCATTCACAAATTCATCAAAATTTTCAGTAGAATTAGCAGTAATAAATTCGCTATCTGAATATTGAACACATCCGGCATAATTTGTTACGGCCACAAAATATTCTCCACTTTCTTCAATAGTATATGTTTTATTATTGGCTTCCGGAATGGGTTCATTATCTAAATACCATTGATTATTAAAGTCTGCGCTGGATGTTAATGTATTTCCATCAATGGTAAAAGTTGGTTTTTCTGGTATATCTAAAACCAATAATTCTCCGGCAATATTTTTTTGGTAAGTATCGTTTACAGTAATTGAAATTTGTTTGATTCCAATTGAGTTGTATTTTATCCAATGAGGGCCTGCGCCTGATAAATTCAGAGGCTCTGCTCCTGATCCAAAATCCCAATGAATATCATATGTCTCTTCCAAATCAGTTGAAATACTTACACTATCGTTAAGGCAAATAGAATCTGAAGTAATAAATATTTCAGGATCTATATATTCCGAATCTTCAAAAATACTTACACTATCAATACTAACGCCGGCACCTCTTAATCCAATAGCTTCGAAAGCTATCCTATAATTATTCGATAAGTCTGGCAGCGGAATTTGTTTTAGTTCCCAGTTGCTTATGTTGTAGTTAAAAGACCGAATCGTATTCCATTCCAATGAATCAGACTTTTTATATAAAATATTTAATTTATGAACATCATTATTATAAGATGGCATATGGATATAAAAACGCAACAAATAATTTTTATCTGTAGTTAAGTCTAGTTTTGGCGATACTAATTTTGAATACTCCATGTTATCATTAAAAAAATGAGCATTAAAACTTCCTTCAAAGGCAGTATCTAAATAGCCTGTTTGTCCACCTTCTTGTATAACCCACCCAACTGTATCATTTGATCTTTCTTCGTACCAGTTTATATTTATTTCATATGGATCTTCAAAAGTTTCATAAAACGGAGTTTTAGAATTTTTCATTCTTCTTAAATACACTTTGTTTGAAGGTTTCGACTCGTATTCATCCGGAATAACAAATTTTGCTGTTACCTGATATTGATATGTTGAATTAATAATAGTGGAAGAATCTATATATGAAGTTTTATTTGTTGAATCAATTTTTATATTATTCCTGTAAATATAAAAAGCATTTCGATTTTCATGGTTAACCACCTCATTCCATTTCAGAAAAACGAGAGTGTCTTCTGCCCATGCTTTTAAGTGTGATGGAATAGTGTCATAAGGTTGATATCCGTCTATAAAGATTACATCTGTGTTATCTGGATCCAGCCAGGCTTTTAATTGTTGTTCTTCAGATGAGAAATCTTTCCATGCATGGTGAAATTGTTGATAATAATCATTGAAATTAAAGCTGCAGCTGGCATCCCCTCCCGTTAAATCACCTATAATTCGTTGATTTTGATCGAACAAAGGACTGCCCGACGAACCACCTTCTGTTGTTCCTACATCCCAGCTATCAATCCACCAATGAGTATTTGGCGTATATTCTCCGCCATAATCTCCGGTAGTTGAACCATTGTAAGCAATTGTAATTTTTTTAATATCACCATTAGGATGATGAATAGAAGTAACTGTGGTAGGGTCAGCAATATCTCTGTTCCATCCGGCAAAATAAGGTGAATATTCAGGAGGGGGAACCTCCGATAATTCAAGTAATGTAAAATCTAAAGTTTTTTCAGGTGGCGCAGCTTTTAATGTTGACCCTGAGATCGTTTGGGTTTTATTTCCGTCAATATTATCACATGTTGGACTTTCATAATTGAAATAAAAAACAGCATTCTCAGCATCATATGAATTGTCAATACAGTGGTTTGCTGTTAATAAATAAGGATTACCGTTGTTTTTTGTATTATTTACCAACGCTCCCGAACAAAGAAAACCATTAAAAGTTATTTTACAAACAGATTTTTTTACGGTTTGCCACTTTTCGCCTTCAGGACAATTTATGTTAACATTACAACTCCCTGAAGAGCCAAAATTTTTTTCATTATTTTGTAAAATATTAAAAATGTTTTTATAATCATGTCCAATGGATGAAATATGCAATTCCCCATTAAATTCAACTTTCTGTGGTTCAAAATATTCAACAATGATTTCATCTCCTTTTACAGGCGCAATAGCTAACTTCTTATTTTTTTTATTATTTAGCGAGGTAAATGCTCCTAATATATGCTTGTTTTTAAGATTATAAATATAAACTTCTGCACCTTGGGGAATTTTGTATTTATTAAATACAACACTTAATGAAAAAGCACCTGGAGAAATAATTTTTAATTGCCATATTTTATCTCCATTATCAAGTGTCTGCCAAATACCATTGTTTTCAGTGGATATATCCGTTTCAATCATTTTTGCAAATCGAAGGGGTTTTAACCTGGATTCTTCAAAATGCCGATCTTCTTCTAATAATTTTTCAACATTTACAGAAGGTAAAATTATAGTAGGAACTTCTTGGTTTGATTTAGAAAAATAATATGGAACTCCCGTTTGGCTTATTTGTGAAAAAGAAGTTTGAAAAACAAACAAAAGGCTTAGTAGTATGCTTATTTTTAATTTCATGGCCAAACAATATTTGGGAATGTAATATAACCAAAAATACATTTAAAATATAAAATTAGAAATTTTCTAGTATTATTATTCTATTGAGCTTAATATAAAATATTTTTAAAGGAATTTTTATGAACTTAATTTTTATGTATTTTTATCGTTTATTATAAAAATAACAATATGTACGAATTTATATCCGGAGAAATTAAGGAGATTTTTCCAACTTATATTGTTTTAGAGAATTCGGGAATTGGATATTTCATTCATATTTCTGTTAATACATATTCTCAAATTACAGGGAAAGAAAATTGCAAACTTTTTATTTACGAAGCAATACGTGAGGATACACACCAGCTTTATGGTTTTTATAAAAAAGAAGAGCGAGAGATTTTTTTACATTTAATATCTGTATCAGGTGTAGGAGCCAATACAGCTCGCATGATGTTATCTTCACTTCAGCCGAAAGAAATACAAGATGCTATTATCCATGGTGATGTAAATATTTTAAAAAGCATTAAAGGTATTGGGGCAAAATCTGCCCAACGGATTATTGTAGATTTACGTGATAAAGTTGGAAAAATCGATAGTCAGGAACAAATTATTGATACTTTAAACAATACAATTAAAGACGAAGCGTTATCTGCTTTAGTTATGTTGGGATTTCCTAAAGTAAAAGTTGATAAATTAATCAATAATATTCTTAAAGAGAAACAGGGTCTTACAGTAGAAGATTTAGTAAAAGAGTCTCTTAAAAGAATTTAATATGATCTAAAGTTTTGTTAAATCTTGCTGTTGAAAAAACAAATTAAATATCTGGTGCTGATTTTAATACTTTTTGTGCCCTGGACATATTATGTTAAGGCGCAGACAGATACTACCAGTTTTCAGCAATCTTATAATTTTGAAGAATCAATCTTATTGCCTGATAAACAAGAATCCCCCCTAAAATTAAATAACCCTTCTAATATTCAAGATACCATTGAATACGATCCAGAAACCAATGAATATATTATTTCAAGTAAAATAGGATCATATGATTATCGCCCTTCTTCAAGAATGACTTTTGAAGAATATCAAGAATATCAATTCGAACAATCTCTCCGTAATTATTGGCGGCAAAGGGCTAAGGGTGATGAAATAGATACTCAAACAGGGCTATTCCCAAACCTTAGGCTGGGAGGAGAAGCTTTTGACAAGCTTTTTGGCAGTAGTGCCATAAATATTGTCCCTATGGGATCGGCCGAATTAATTTTCGGGGTTAATATCAATAGTACAGAAGATCCTACCATTGCCGAAAATTTAAGGCAAACAACTACTTTTGATTTCGAAGAAAAGATTATGATGAATGTTACCGGAACCATAGGTGATAAAATTAAACTGGGCGTAAATTATAATACTGAAGCAACTTTCGATTTTGAAAATCAAACTAAACTTGAATACATTGGCAAAGAAGATGAAATTATTAAACGCATTGAAGCAGGTAATGTTACTTTGCCTTTACCCGGATCATTAATTACAGGTAGCCAGAGTTTGTTTGGTATTAAAACAGAGCTTCAGTTTGGAAGATTAACAGTCTCAAGCGTGTTTTCACAACAAAAAGGTGAATCAAAAGTAATTGAGGTTAAAGGTGGTGCGCAAACGCAATATTTTGAACTAAAAGCCGACGAATACGATGCCAACAGACACTTTTTTTTGTCGCAATATTTTAAAGAAAATTATGATAAAGCGCTTGAAGAGCTTCCTGTTATTAAAACACCATATACCATTACTAAAGTAGAGGTTTGGGTAACCAACAAAGCAAATAATAATGAGGAAAACCGTAATGTTTTAGCATTGTTAGACCTTGGCGAAAGTGGCGATAATGTTTTTGCTCAGCCCGATGTAATTAACCCTGCATCATTTATAAGTCAATATCCTTCTAATAATACCAATGATCTTTATAATAAAATACTCTCAAATTTACCTAATAGAAGTTTTAACGAAATTAATAAAACCCTTGAAGTTTGGAGTGCCTATAATTTTCTTTCTGGGCAGGATTATGAGAAAATTGGGAGTGCGCGAAAATTAAGGCCTAACGAATACGAACTTAACGAGCAGTTGGGATATATTTCGTTAAATACAGCCTTAAATGCTGATGAAATTTTAGCGGTTGCCTATGAGTACGATCTGGGCGGGCAAAGATACCAGGTTGGTGATTTTTCAACTGACGGAATTACTTCTGAAGAATTCTTAATGGCTAAATTAATTAAAGGAACAAATTTAACACCTTCTTTGCCTACCTGGGACTTGATGATGAAAAATATTTATGCTATTGGAGCTTATCAGGTTAATAGCGAGGATTTTATTCTCGATGTTTTATATAAAGATGATAAAACAGGGAATGCTCTTAACTATATTCCAGAGGGAAAAATTAATAAAGAAATTTTGTTAAAAGTTTTAAACCTTGATAATTTAAACTCACAACACGATGCCATCCCTGATGGACGGTTTGATTTTATCGATGGAATTACTATTAATGCTTCAAATGGGCGTATAATTTTTCCTGTTCTACAACCTTTCGGAGAGCACCTTAGAAAGCAATTTGGTGATTCGGATGCTGAACAAGAAATTGCCGACAAATATGTGTTTCAAGAATTGTACGATACTACTTTAACTTATGCCCGGCTGGTAGCCGAAAAAAATAAATTTAAATTAAGAGGTGAGTATAAATCCGCATCAAGTTCTGATATTGCACTTAATGCATTTAATATTCCGAAAGGCTCTGTTGTTGTTACAGCAGGTGGAAGAAAATTAACCGAAAATGTTGATTATACTGTTGATTATAATTTAGGACGTGTAAAAATTATTAATGAAGGGTTATTAGAGTCTGGAACTCCACTACAAATATCACTCGAAAGCCAGGCTATGTATAGTATTCAGACTAAAACATTGCTTGGAACCCATTTAAATTATCAATTTTCCGATAAATTTAATGTCGGGGCAACTATTTTAAATTTAACCGAACGTCCTCTTACCCAAAAAGTTGCATTTGGCGAAGAACCCATTTCTAATACGATATGGGGATTAAATACCTCTTATCAAACTGAATCACAATTTGTTACCTCTCTGGTGGATAAATTGCCTTTTCTTGAAACCAAAGAAACATCTTCGATAATGTTTGATGCCGAATTTGCACATTTAATTCCCGGGCATTCAAAAGCTATTGAAAAAGAAGGGAATGCATATATTGATGATTTTGAAGGAAGCGAAACATCACTCGATTTAAAAGGGTTTAATAACTGGGTAATCGCTAGTGTACCTCAAGGGCAACCAGACATTTTCCCTGAAGCTTCTTTGTCAAATGACCTTGCCTATGGAAAAAATAGAGCAAAAATTGCCTGGTATAAGATCGATCCATTGTTTTTAAGGAATAATTCTTTAACACCAGGACATATTAAAAATGATGCAGAACAACAATCCAATCATTTTGTTAGAGAAATATACGAAAAAGAGATTTTTCCCAATAAAGAATCTGAAACTACAGTGCCCACTGCGTTACAAGTTTTAAATGTTGCTTATTATCCTTTTGAAAGAGGCCCTTATAATTATGATGATGGCTCTGATCAGGTTTTTGGAGGACTAAATCCTGATGGAACCCTAAAAAATCCTGAAGAAAGATGGGCTGGTATTATGCGCGAAATGCCTACTACCGATTTCGAAGCTGCTAATGTGGAGTATATTGAATTTTGGCTTATGGACCCGTTTGTTTATGATTCTACAAATACTAACGGTGGTTCAATATATTTTAACCTGGGAAATGTATCCGAAGATATCTTACGTGATTCCAGAAAAAGCTTCGAAGACGGATTACCCGATTCGGAGGATATATCTGGTGTTGATACTACCGTTTGGGGAAGGGTGGCAAGAAACGATTTTACTGTAGAGGCATTTGATGTAGGACGCGAAAATCAGGATGTAGGGATTGATGGACTTAAAAACGATGATGAACAAAGTTTCTTCGAACAATATCTTGAGAATCTTGAATCTGTTTTAGATCCCGACGTCTACGAAGATTTTGCCAATGATCCATCCGCAGATGATTATCATTATTATCGAGGAGCTGCTTATGACGCTCAACGGCTAAGTATTCTTGAAAGGTATAAAAAATACAACGGCATGGAGGGCAACTCCACGGGAGAAGCTTCTGAAATTGCTACTAAAATGCCTGATACAGAGGATATTAATCGCGACAAAACCCTTAGCGAAACAGAAAGCTATTTTCAATATCGGGTCGATTTAAAGCCTGAATTAATGGAAATTGGGCAGAATTACATTGTAGATAAGAAAAAAGGGCATAATGTTAATTTGCCTAACGGAGAAAAAAATGTAGATATTACCTGGTATCAATTCAGAATTCCTATCCGTGAACCGGAGAAAACCGTCGGAGGAATACAGGATTTTAAATCCATCCGTTTTATGCGAATGTTTTTAAGAGAATTTTCTGATAGTGTAATATTAAGGTTTGCAAAATTCGATTTAGTAAGGGGTGAATGGAGGAAATATGGATTAAGCTTAATGGAAGGCCAGGAAGGGTTGGCTACACCTGAACTTTCAAACGGCACGCTAGATATCTCATCTGTTAATATCGAAGAAAATGACAATTACGTATTACCACCTGGTGTTGATCGTGTAATTGACCCTACAAATCCTCAATTGCGCCAACTTAACGAGCAATCGATGGTTCTCAGGGTTCGTAATTTAGACGATGGCGATGCAAGGGCTGCCTATAAAAATATTAATATGGATATGCGCGAATATGAAAAACTCAAAATGTTTGTGCATGCCGAAGCGCTTGAAAATGAAATTTTAGAAGATGACGATTTGAGAATTTTTATACGTTTAGGTACCGATTATAAAAATAACTATTATGAATATGAAATTCCTTTAAAGGTTACTCAACCTGGAAATTATGGCGATCTTGACCGGTTAACAGTATGGCCCGAAGAAAATAATGTTGAAATCATTCTCGACGAATTAATTCAGGTTAAACAATCACGGAATGATGAATTGCGAAGGTCAAACTCTACCATTACCCAAAATTCTGTTTATTCGGTGTATAAAAATGATAAGAAAAGATTATCGGTCCGAGGAAACCCAAATCTTAGTAATGTAGTTACTATTATGATTGGTGTACGAAACCCAAGTAAACAAAATAATATAATTTCAAACGATGATGGAATGCCCAAATCAGGAGAAATTTGGGTAAACGAACTTAGATTAACTGACTTTAAAGAAGAAGGCGGTTGGGCAGCCCGTGGACGGCTTTCAACAAGATTAGCTGACCTGGGGATGGTTAATTTTTCTGGTAATATTAGTACTCCCGGCTTTGGAAGTATTGAGAAAAAAGTAAACGAAAGGAGCAAAGAAGAAATTATTGAGTATGATGTGTCAACCAATCTTGATCTGGGAAAATTCTTTTCAGACGAGTCACAGGTTAGTATTCCTATGTATGCAGGATATTCCGAATCGTTTATTAACCCCGAATATAACCCGTTAGACCCCGATATATCTCTCGATGATGCTATTAAAAATACTGATTCAAAAACTGAAAAAGATTCTATTAAAAATATTGCTCAGGATTATACCCAGCGTAAAAGTTTAAACTTTACCAATGTTAAAGTAAATAAACGTGGCGAAAAACCCAGATTATACGATCCTGCAAACTTTTCAGTCAGTTATTCATACTCAGAAGTTTTTGCCAGAGATATTAATATTGAATACGATGTTTTAAAAAATTATAGAGGTGCTTTCACTTATATTTATAATACACGTCCCAAAATTGTTACTCCTTTACGTAAAGCAAAAGGAATCTTAAACTGGAAAGCATTGGCTTTAATAAAAGATTTTAATTTCTATTATTTGCCAACCAGCTTTTCTTTTAGAACCGATATGTATCGAAAATATCAATCTAATAAAACCAGAAATGTTTATAATCCTGATATTATTATTGAGCCCACTTATAATAAAGAATTTAATTGGAATAGATATTATGATTTAAAATGGGATATTACACGTTCGTTAAAACTTGATTTTTCGTCTACCAATATTGCACGTATTGATGAGCCTTACGGAGAAGTAAATCGAGAAAACCTTGATACTTACGAGCACTGGAGGGATTCTGTGTGGAATAATATTCTAAATTTTGGTAGAAACACCCAGTATCATCATAATTTTAATGTAACTTACAGAGTTCCGATTAATAAAATTCCTTTACTCGACTGGACAAGCGTTAATGCAAGGTATAATGCAACCTATAACTGGGATGCCGGCCCTATGTTAAGAAAAGACAGTGAATATGACCTTGGAAATAATATTCGTAATTCGAGTACCATTCAACTGAACGGACAGGCCAATATGGTTAATTTATATAATAAAGTAGGGTTTTTGAAAAAAATTAACCAAAAATATGGGAGAGGCAGGTCTTCTCGACAACAAATAGAATATGAGGATGTAAGATATGAAGATAACGATGTTTGGTTTAGAGAGGGTAGAGCAAGGTCTATTTATCATGATTTAATGACCGAAGATATTACAAGAGTTGCTGTAACCGATTCAGAAGGAGAAGAGGTGAAAGGGCAATGGGATGTAGTATCAAAACGGAGAATTCGTTTTATCTCAGAAAAAGATATTGATAATGGAACAATAGTGGTCGAAGGACGAATAGTTAAACGGGAAAACCCACTGGTTTTTATTGCCGAAAATACTGCATTGCTTCTTATGTCGGTTAAAAATATATCTGTTTCTTATACTATTACAGAAGGTTCTAGTATGCCCGGGTATAAGCCATCCACAAATCTTATGGGAATGGAAACTTACAACAATGTTACTGCTCCCGGATGGCCCTATGTCTTAGGTTGGCAGGATGAGGATTTTGCTATTAAAGCAATTCAAAATGGT
Organism: Thiohalospira sp.; assembly: GCA_046538755.1. Lineage (GTDB taxonomy): Bacteria > Bacteroidota > Bacteroidia > Bacteroidales > UBA12077 > UBA12077. Next base: position 18,014 of record JBKHIH010000014.1, on the reverse strand, counting down.
TGGTTTACCCAGGATACTACACTTAATAAACCATATTTAATGACTCATAACGAAAATTTGAATATAAGGGTAACGCTGGAGCCAATTCGTGGATTTAAAATTGACCTTACAGCTAACAGGAGTTATTCTGAAAATAATAATCGATATTATTTGCCTTCATTATATGGGAGTGAACCATATAGCCAAGAAATTTCAGGTAATTTCTCGATGACTTATTTAACCATTAATAGTGCTTTTGAAAAATTAAGCAGCAGCGATAATTATTACTCAGAATCATACGAAAATTTTAAATTATACAGGACAACTATTTCGCAACGGCTTGCAAAGGAACGCCAAGATGATCCAATTTATACTGGAGGAGAAAACCCCGAAGAGCCCGGCTATATGGATGGGTATGGAAGTTTATCGCAACAGGTGATGGCTCCGGCCTTCCTTGCTGCATATGGTTATTATGATGAAAAAAATGTTCCTCTTGAACTTTTTCATCAAATCCCATTACCAAACTGGAGTGTCAGGTACGATGGTTTGAAGGATATTCCGTTTATTAAAAAGTATTTAAAATCAGTCAATTTAAGTCATGCCTACCGGTCATCATACAATGTTGGTTCGTTTATTAATAATGCAGATTACGAAGAGTTAGATGGCTATAGTTATGTAATTGACCAACTTAGTAATTTTATCCCGCAATATGAGGTAAACAGTATCTCTATTAATGAGCAGTTTAGCCCGCTAATTAATATTGATATGACCATGAATAACAATCTTACTGCACGGTTTGAGATGAAAAAGAATCGAACTGTTACCCTTAGTTTTACTAATAACCAAGTAACTGAGGTGTTAAATGAAGAGTTAGGTTTTAGTGTTGGTTATAGGTTCGACGATTTTAACCTGATATTTGATTTTGGAAATGAACAGGAAAATTTTAGAAGCGACTTAAATATCCGTGGAAATTTTAAAATCAGAGATAATAAAACCATTTTAAGAAAAGTGGTAGAAGATGATGAATTGCCCTCGGCAGGACAAAAAGCAACAATTATTGGTATTTCGGCCGATTATATGCTTAGCAACCGTTTAGCATTGCGATTGTTTTATGATCAGAATATATCCGATCCATTAATTGGCAATGCTTATCGTACTTCTAATACAGATATTGGTTTTAGCCTTCGATTTACTTTAACAGAATAATTTTATTTTCAGAAAAAATGCTTACTTTTGGATTGAAAAATATCAAAAAGTAAAATTATCTAATTAAAATAATTTATTATGAATATTCCGGAAAACCTAAAGTACACAAAAGACCACGAATGGATTCGTGTTGAAGGTAACGAAGCTTATGTTGGTATTACTGATTATGCACAGGGAGAATTAGGAGATATTGTTTTTATTGAAATTGAGACAGAAGGCGAAGCGTTGGAAAAAGAAGAAGTTTTTGGTACAATCGAAGCTGTTAAAACAGTATCTGATATGTTTATGCCTGTTTCTGGCGAAGTTCTAGAAGTAAATGAAAAGCTCGAAGATTCTCCAGAGGTAGTAAATAAAGACCCTTATGGTGATGGCTGGTTGATTAAAATTAGCCTTAAAGACGAAGCAGAATTAGATGACCTCCTTGATGCCGACGCTTATAAAAAATTATTAGAAGCATAAGACGAGTTGAATTAAAAAATAAAACCGGACTGATTTTTCAGCCCGGTTTTTTATGTGAAAAATCCGGTGCTATAATCACCGGATTTAAATATTTGATATTTTATTTTGATCCTTCTTTTAATAAAATATTACCTACTTCCCAGGTTGCTGCTCCACTCGTTGTACTTATATATTTAAATGCGATAAAGAAACTGGATTCTCCGTCATAAGTTGATAAATCAATGTCACCTGACGACACAAAATCCCAGGAATTTCCTGTAGGCCTGTTAAATCCAGATAATTCAGTCCATGTTCCCTGTGTCGATGGATCACTTGTTCCATCATAATTTGTAGACACAAGTACTTTCATGTCATCATGTGAGGTAATATAATTGATCGCTTCACGAATAACCATCGTAACATTAGACTTCTCTGAAAGATTAATTTGTGAAGAAACTAACCAGTCTTCATTTGCATTGTCTGAGCCATCATACCCACTCATTACTGCACATCCATTATCGTAGTTAGCCCATTCCCACTCTTGTGGGCCATTTACATTATAAGCAGTAAATGAACCTAAGTCAGATGTAAAATCTTCTTCAAAAAACCCTGTTTCCGGAATTATTCCATCATCATCCATCCAGTAACCAGTAACAGATTTTAGGCCTGATTCGCCAAAATAAGCCGTTAAATTGCCCAGGAATTTTATCGATTTACCCAGGTTGCCCGAATTGTCGGCTAAATTAACAGCATTCCTGATATCTCCGGCAGGTAGCTGAACAACAACACAGTTAGCAATGTTTGTTTCATCTTCGTTATCTGCAATAATTACATTTGTATTGGTGTTAAAGGGCGCTGTGAATGAAGATTCAAATTCTGATAAATCGTTCCCCGAGGCATCTTGAGTTTCGTATACACCAACCAAATAACCTTCAACCCAAACATTGTTTTCATCCTGGTTAGTAATTCCTGATGCCACATTGTAGGGGTCGTCAAAAGTTCCCGATCCTTGGGTATCTCCACCACCGGAGCCATCAAACCTTTCATTATTCATTTCTACCTCTTCAACTGTTCGGATATAGAGTTGTACATCATTTCTGTATTGGCCTACAATAGCAACTAAAGAACCACTGCCATTAGGAATGGATTCATCAGCAAAAGCTGCATAACCACTGGTTCTTACTGTTAATATATTTCCGTTTTCATCTTCAATGGTTCGGTTTTCAGTAATCAGGTTTTCGCCATCAGCATAAGTTTTGGATGTATCTGAGGCTATAAATTGGACATTATTTAATTTAACTAATTTACACTGGTAATTATCCATTCCGGAAATGATATTTAAAATTGTAGTTTCTTCAGGAGTTTTTTCAATTTTTGTATCCAGTTTGGTAATATAATTATCCAAGGTAAACCCATTGCCATCAGGAGCATCGATCTGGAATAATTTTTCGTATTGCCCTACTTTTAAGCCATTGAGCTGAATACGGATAGAATCGCCCTGGTATAAACCTCCAGAGGCATCTAAGTGTAATGCAATGGCTCCGGTTTCGTCTTGGATATATGCTGTTTTATAGATATTTCCACTTTTATCATCCATGGTTACCACGGCATAAATCGATTGATCTGTAGTAAAAAGGTAATCATCATTCTCATTATTGTATAAATTTTTTACTTCTTGTATTGTTATAGATTCTCCTATAGGAATTGTTGTGGAAGAAGGAGTGTCAAACTCATCATCAACACAAGAAAACATTGTCATTGACAAAGCAATGATTAATGTATAGACTGCTGATTTTTTATTCATTTTTTTCATGTTATGTTGTTTTTTTATTGTTTTCATTGATCATTAAAATCTAAAGGTTAAAATTACCATATAGGTTCGGCCCCATAAATAAAAATATACAGGTGAGAATTTATTCACATCCTGATTTTCGTAATCAAATCTTAACTGTTCGTATCCACCGGTGATAAATTCCTGGTTATCGAGTAAGTTTGAAACATTTGCAAAGATGCTTAAGTAATAATCACCAAATTTCCATGATTTCCCACCTGTTAGGTTAACAGTGTATTGGCTTGCAAGTTTTTCTTGTTGTGTAATTTCTTTTATTCGTTCTGCTCCATAAGGCGAGCTCGGGTCCAAACCAACAATGGCATCCGAAGTTCTGCGGGCAGGATTGAAGCTTAAATAAATATCGTCGAAATAATTTGCATTTAGTTCAATCCACCAGTATTTGGGAGAATTATAGCTTAATCCCACTGAATAAGCTTGCTGTGGGGTGCCATCAACATAAAAGTTTTTTACATAAACTGTTTGGTTTGGTTCTCCCAGCGTTTCAGAATCATTATCGCGTGTTATGGTTACATTTGGACGGGAATCGTAAGTGTATTGCCCTAAAGCAGCAACTCCCTGTATGCTTAGGCTGTGTGTAATGTCGTATTCTATTCCAACTTCAGCACCAAAATGTTTTTTATCAATACCGGTCATTGAGTAATTAACAAAACTGTTATAATCATCATGATAAAAACTCATTACATCAATTTGACCATTGAATGTAGCATAATATCCGGAAATCCTCCCTTTTAAATTAGGCATACGGATAATATAGTTAAGATCGGTAGAAAAAATAGTTTCGCTTGTAAGTCCATCAATTTCAACATTTCTTGTTCTAGGCGATACATAAGCATTATCAAAAAAAGGAGCCCTGGTCATATAAGTAGCATTTCCAGAAAAAATATGCCGACCTGTTAATTTAAAGGTTCCACCACCGGAAAGGCCGTAATTAAAAAAGGATTGCTTTTCTGAGTCTCCGGCAGAATTATCTGGGAATTTCCCATTTCGCATATTTCCTGTTCGGAAAAAACTGGTATTTGATATATTAACACCTAAATAAGCATCAATTTTTCCAATAGAATAATCACTTTTAACAAATCCTTCAATTTTTTGGATATTGGCGTCATAATCGTATCCAAACACATCGCCCTCTTTAACCAGTCTGTTTGGATTATCCAGGTCGCTTTGGGCAATTATGGGGTCAGCAAAATCTCTTTCAGCAAAATGGTCAATATCAACCCAGTAATCTGCTCCTAAAAGATCATCAACCATTTTAAAATGCTTTCCTTTGTACCAGTTGTAGTTTATGGTTCCGGTTAAACGAAGTGATTCGTTTAAATCGAAAATTACCTGGGTATTTGCAATGATTTGGTTATGGTCAATTCTTTGGTCTTCGATCATATATTTTGCTCTGTTAAAAGTAATATCATTATCTTCAAGTCCGTTCACATCATCTTGTGTATAAAGATTTTTGCTATTTGCAAAATAGAAAAAGTCCCAGTCAACTTGTTGGTTATCCCATGTATAATCTTCTACATCGCGGTTATAATAGGGTAGGTATTTGTAATAATTAGGCCTTGGGTCGGCGGCATCGTACCAGTTTAACCTGGTATTCCCGGCGCGTCCGAATGAATAAGCAACTGCAGAATTTATTGTAAGTTTATCACTAAAATCCCAATAGTGGTTTAACTCAATAAATGGCTTAAAAGTATTTGATATTCTAGAGTTTCTTTTTTCTCCGTCCTGATAGCCCCAGTTGGCATTGTAATAATTGTTTTCAACGTAATCATATGCTTCCTGTGTTGATCCAATTAACTTTCCCCTTTTGTTGGGAGTAACAAAAGCTGTTAAAGCTATAGCATGCTTGTCGTTAATTATTTTTTCTGCGGCTAGCAGTGCTGCATTGGCATCGTAATAAGTTCCCTCTACATAACCTTCCTGTGCCCACCGTCGCGAACCAGAAATGGTAAAAGCCCAGTTATTATCCATTAGCCCTGTTGATGCAGTTGCCATAATCCGGTTTTTGTAATATTTATTTGTAGACATATATGATGCTTTTACTCCGGGGCTGTATTCTGATGCCCTGGTAATAATATTGGAACCGCCACCTAAAGTTGTTAAAGTATAATTGTTATTATCCATTCCGTAAAAAAGCTCTTCGTTTCTTGTGGCATCGTTTAAACCTCCCCAGTCTGACCAGTATGGCCGTCCGGTTTCTAAATTGTTCATTTTAATGCCATTAAAAAAAACAGTAGAATTTTCAGAGTCTAAGCCTCTGATATCAAACCGTGCAGCTCCAAAAGTATAAGCGGCTGTAGAGGCAAAAATATCGTCCGATGAATGAAGTAAGCCACCAATACCCTGATCAGCCTGGTCATCATCAAAATCTCCGGCATCTAAAACGACCATGGGTAAATCTTCCTTTTCTTTTTTATATTCAGGAGCATATTTTAAGGCTACTGTTTTAATATCTAATAAACTGTTTTCTTCTAAAAAGAATGGAACTTCTTTGGTTTCATAATCGTTTTTAGAAAAAATGATAACTCCTTCGCCTGCGGGAACGTGATTTATTAAAAATTCACCGTTTGGTTTAGAAAATCCTTCTAGGTTTGTTTCTTTTATTAGAATTTTTACATCGCCTAAAGGTTTAGCTTCCTTGCTTTCGATAACTAATCCTTTAACAGAGCCCGTTTGGGCAATTGTTGAAAACGTAAAAAACAGAATAAAGGAAAATAATAATGTAAGATGTTTCATATAATTGATTTTTATTTTTTTTATTTTTTTTAGTTTCTTAATAATCTTGAGTTTTACTGGTTTATTAAAATTTTTTTTATTGAAAAAGGATATAAAATTACATACAATGTTTTTAACTTCCGATATTTTTTTATAGAATTACAAAGATTTAATATAATACAATCATGAAAAAGAATATTATTCTAATTAAAAGGTTTTATTTAGTGCTATTTTCTTATTTGCTGTTGATTAGCTTTGGTATAAATGCTCAACAAAAACAGTATAAAGTAGCTACAGTTGCATTTTATAATCTTGAAAATTTATTTGATACTTTAGATACTCCAGATAAAAATGATGTGGAGTATACTCCTGAAGGCTCTATTAACTGGAATAGTAAAAAATACTATACAAAGTTAAAAAATATGGCAGAGGTTATTTCTCAAATTGGAAGTGATTTAACAGGTACTCCTCCTGCAATAGTTGGTGTTTGTGAAGTTGAAAACCAGCAGGTATTGGAAGATTTAGTAGAACAGCCACAGCTAAAGCCGTATAATTATGAAATAATACATTATGAATCGCCCGATAGAAGAGGTATTGATGTAGCCTTTTTATACCAATCGGCGGTGTTTGAAGTTACAAATTCTGTGTCCGCAGAATTAACAATTGAGGAGATGGATGATTTTTATACCCGTGATCAATTAGTGGTTTCCGGCATTTTAGATGGCGATAAGCTAAATTTTGTGGTTAATCACTGGCCTTCAAGATATGGTGGCGAAGCCAAAAGCAGGCCTTTACGAAATGCTGCTGCAAAACTAACTCGTTCTTTAGTTGATTCAATCATAAATTTAGATTCTGATGCCAAAGTGCTTGTTATGGGAGATTTTAACGATGACCCAATTGATGAAAGCCTGATTGAGTATCTTGATGCAAAAAAATCTGAACAAAAAACTCGTCCCGGAGATTTGTATAATCCTTATTACGATATGCACAAGAAAGGTTTTGGAACACTTGCATATCGCGACCAATGGAATTTATTTGACCAAATAATTGTTTCCAACACCTTGTTAGGTAAAGATAAATCTTCTTTTAAACTTTATCAGGCTAAAATTTTTAGTAAAGATTTTTTAAAGCGCGAAACAGGCAGATATAAAGGTTATCCTTTTAGAACCTATGTTGCAGGAATTTACCTTGGAGGTTATAGCGACCACTTTCCTGTTTATGTTTTTTTGATTAAAGAAAATTAGTACGTTGACTCCACTTTTATTTAAATAATACAACAAGAGTTCTGATAGTTTCCAGATTATTTATTTAAAATTTGGGAAGAACTATTGTTTAATTTTAATAATAGTATTATTTTAAAGGATTGAAAAATTATAAATCTCTTAAAAAAATAAATAAAATGGAAGTAAAAGGTACGGCTGTAAAGTCAATCAAAGAGTATGTTGAGAAAAAATATGGTAATCAGTTTAACCATTGGCTGGATCAACTCCCCGATGACTCGAAAAAAATAATGAGTGGTGGTATTTTTGCCAATAACTGGTACCCTATGAAAGATGCTGCTGTTGAACCGACAAAAGCTATTGCAAAACTCTTTTATCAGAACGATATTAAAAAAGCGGCCTTAGAATCAGGAAGGTACAGTGCAGAAGTAGGATTAAAAGGAGTTTATAAAATTTTTGTAAGGGTTGCTTCTCCTAATTATATAATGCAACGTGCCGGCCGGGTTTTTACTTCCTATTATAGTCCTTCTGATATTTCTGTTGTAAACAGCCATGATAAAGGTTTAACATTACATATTACCAAATTTCCGGAACCGGAAGAAATAATTGAATACCGTATAGCCGGATGGTGCGAAAGAGCTTTAGAATTTACCAACTGCAAAGATGTTAAAGCAATGATTACGAGGTCGTTGGCTAAAGGCGATCAACTAACTGAAATTGTAATTACCTGGAATTAAGATTAGTCTTTGAAATAATGTCAAAAAAAAACGGGACTAATTAAAGCCCCGTTTTTTATTTAGTTATTTTTTTATAAAGTTTTCTTAACTTCAACTTCTTTGTATCCTTCAATTATGTCTCCAACTTTAATGTCGTTGAAATTTTCCACATTTAATCCGCATTCGTAGCCTGATACCACTTCTTTTACATCATCTTTAAATCGTTTAAGCGAACCAAGCTCTCCGGTATAAATTACAATACCATCACGAATAACACGAATCTTAGTATTTCTTGTAAGTTTTCCATCTTTTACAATACACCCGGCAACCGTACCTACTTTTTTAATTTTGAAAGTATCTCTAACTTCTGCAGTTCCAACAATTTCTTCTTTAATATCGGGCGAAAGCATACCTTCCATGGCATCTTTAACTTCATTTATTGCATCGTAAATAACAGAGTATAGGCGGATATCAATTTCTTCTTTTTCGGCCAGTTTACGTGCATTCATAGAAGGCCTTACCTGGAAACCAACAATAATCGCATTCGAAGCTACAGCTAACATCACATCGGTTTCGGAAATCTGGCCAACACCTTTATGGATAATATTAACCTGAATCTCTTCAGTGCTAAGTTTAATTAATGAGTCTGAAAGAGCTTCAATGGATCCATCTACATCACCTTTAACAACAATATTGATTTCCTGGAAATTTCCAATAGCAATTCGTCGGCCAATTTCGTCGAGTGTAATATGTTTTTGTGTACGTAGGCTTTGCTCACGTTGCAATTGTTCACGTTTATTGGCAATTTCACGGGCTTCTTTATCGCTTTCCATCACATGGAATTTGTCGCCAGCCTGTGGTGCGCCATTTAATCCAAGAATTTGTACTGGTGTTGAAGGGCCAGCTTCCTCTATTCTTTTCCCTCGTTCGTTATACATTGCTTTGGCGTGCCCGAAATAGCTACCTGCTAAAACAATATCTCCAACTTTAAGTGTTCCTGCTTCTACCAATATGGTAGAAATATAACCACGCCCTTTATCAAGTTCCGATTCAATAACAGTTCCTGTTGCATGTTTATTAGGATTTGCTTTTAAATCGAGCAATTCAGCTTCTAATAATACTTTTTCGAGCAAATCATCTATATTTAAGCCTTGTTTGGCAGATATATCTTGCGATTGATATTTTCCTCCCCATTCTTCAACAAGGTAATTCATATTGGCAAGCTCTTCTTTAATTTTTTCTGGATTTGCTCCTGGTTTGTCTATTTTGTTTATAGCAAAAATAATGGGGACACCTGCTGCACTGGCGTGATTAATTGCCTCAACAGTTTGTGGCATGACATTATCGTCGGCAGCAACTACAATAATAGCAACATCAGTAATTTGGGCTCCGCGTGCACGCATGGCTGTAAAAGCTTCGTGTCCGGGGGTATCCAGGAAAGTAATTGTTTTCCCTCCATCTACTTCAACGCTGTAAGCACCAATATGCTGCGTAATACCACCGGCTTCGCCTGCAATAACATTAGCTTTTCTAATATAGTCGAGCAACGAAGTTTTTCCGTGGTCTACGTGTCCCATAACAGTTACAATAGGTGGCCGTGGCAATAAATCTGATTCTTGGTCTTCTTCTTCTTTAATGGCTTCTTGAACCTCTATACTTATAAATTCAACTTTATAATTAAATTCATCGGCAACAAGCGCCATTGTTTCTGCATCAAGCCGTTGGTTTATAGATACCATTAAGCCTAAGTTCATACAGACAGAAATAACTTCGGTAGCAGGAACATTCATCATATTAGCCAGCTCGTTAACCGAAACAAATTCTGTAACTTTTAAAACTTTCTTATCTTGCTCTTGTTTTTTAAGCTCTTCTTGTTGTTTTTGGCTAATAGCATCGCGTTTCTCTCTTCTGTGTTTTGAGCCTTTAGACTTTCCTTTAGATGTTAAACGCGCTAATGTATCTTTTATTTGCTTTTGTACATCTTCTTCACTTACTTCAGGGCGAACTTGTTTTTTCTTTTTCTTTTTTGATTTAAAATGTTCTTTTTCTTTTTTCTTATCTGGAGTAGCTTTGGTATCTTTTTTATCTTCTAAATCCACTTTTTCTTTGTGGATACGTTTTCGTTTTTTCTTTTTGCTTCTTTGATCGTTTGATGAGGCTACCGGTTTCTTTTTATTCTCTTCGGGAGAAGGCAAGTTAATTTTACCTACTACTGTAGGGCCTGATAGTTTTTCAATCTCTGATTTATATACTTGAGATCTCTGCTCGGTGGTTTTTTTCTCTTCGGCTTGTTTTTCAGGTTCAGGTTTTGTTATTTCAGGTTTTGTTTCTTTTGCTTCTTTTTCTTCTTTAGCTTTTTGTTCAGCTTGTTTTCGATCCGATTCTTTTTGTTTTTTGGATTTTTTATCAGGACGCGTTTTTTGGTTTAAAGAATCAAGGTCGATTTTACCAATTACCTTGACTGATTCTTTTGAATCAGCATGCTCTTTAGGTTCTTCTGTTTTCTTAGCATCTTCAGGCTTTTTTTCTTCTTTTTTCTCTTCTGTTGGTTCAGGTATTTCTTTGGCTTTTGCAGTTTCTTCTTTCTGTTTTGGTTCTTCCGATGGTTTTTCTTCAGTCGTTTCTTTGGAGGAAACAGGTTTCTTCGTACTACTAACGTCTTTAATTAGAATCTCATCATCGGAAGTAAAAGAGTCTTCTTCATCTTCAATTTCTTCATCACTTTCTTCTTGTTCTTCATCAATATCATTAATTGAAACAGCTTCTTTCCTGCTTCTAAGCTGGTTAAGACTTAGCTTCTCCGATTCTTTTTTTGCATTAATGTCAGAACTGTATTCTTGTACAAGAATATCATAAAGATCTGGCGGCACTTTTGTATTAGGATTTGATTCAATATCAAACCCTTTTTTATGCAGAAATTCTACAATGGTAGATATCCCTACATTAAACTCTCTTGCCACCTTGCTAAGTCTTGTTGCTTTTCCTGTTCCCATATTAAATTCCTAAACCAATTTTAAAAGTCTTAAATTTAAAGATTTGCTAATTTATAATTAAAGATTCAAATTATTCAAATTCTGCTTTAAAAATTTGAATAATTTCATCTATGGTTTCTTCTTCAAGGTCAGTTCGTTTAATTAAATCCTCCCTTGTTAATTCGAGCACACTTTTTGCTGTATCGCAACCAATGGCTTTTAATGCATCCAGAACCCAATCTTCAATTTCATCAGCAAATTCATCAATACCAACATCCTCTTCGTCTTCTTCTTCTGCTTCGCGATATACATCAATTTCATATCCTGTAAGTTGGCTGGCCAATTTTATATTTAATCCACCTTTTCCAATAGCCAAAGATACTTCTTCGGGCTCCAGATAAACATCGGCAGTTTTATTTTCTTCGTTAATTTTTATCGAAAGAATTTTTGCAGGGCTTAAAGCTCTTTGAATGAATAATTGTGTATTATTTGTAAAATTAATTACATCAATATTTTCATTTCTTAACTCACGAACAATTCCGTGAATTCGTGATCCTTTCATACCAACACATGCTCCTACGGGGTCAATCCGTTCGTCGTAAGATTCTACAGCTACTTTAGCTCTTTCGCCAGGAATTCTTACTATTTTTTTAATGGTGATTAACCCATCGAAAATTTCAGGGACTTCAAGTTCAAACAGGCGTTCTAAAAATACTGGCGATGTGCGTGATAAAATAATTAGTGGATTATTATTTTTCATCTCAACACGAACTACTACAGCACGGATCGTATCTCCCTTTCTAAAAAAGTCGGAAGGTATTTGTTCGGTTTTAGGAAGTATAAGTTCGTTTCCTTCATCGTCAAGAATAAGGATTTCTTTTTTCCAAACCTGATAAACTTCACCGGTTACAATATCCCCAATTTTATCTTTATACTTATTGAAAATATTGTTTTTCTCCAGGTCGAGGATTCTGTTGGTAAGATTTTGCCGTAAAGCTAAAATTGCACGTCGCCCAAAATCAAGCAACTTCACTTCGTCAGTAACTTCTTCGCCAACTTCGTAATCTTCGTCAATTTTTTTTGCTTCCGATAAAGTAATTTGCAGGTTTTCATCCTCCAACTGATCATCTTCAACCACTTCACGATTTCGCCAGATTTCAAAATCTCCTTTATCGATATTTATAATAATATCGAAATTTTCATCTGTTCCAAATTTCTTTTGCAACAAATTACGGAATACATCTTCCAGTACAGTCATCATTGTTGCACGATCGATATTCTTTAGCTCTTTAAATTCAGAAAAAGTGTCGATCAAATTCAAATTTTCCATTGTATTTATTGTATTTAGCTTTTTTTACTTAAACTTTATCACAATTTGAGTTGACTTAATTTTATCAAAGGTTAATTGATGTTTCTCAGTAATGGTTTGTTTCTTTTTTTTGCCTTCAACCTTTACTTTTTTTGTTTCTTCAATATTAATCCCTTCTTTGTCAACATCTGTTAAAATACCTTTAAGTTTTTTACCATCGGTTAAAACTATTTCAATTTCTTTTCCTATGTTTTTTTCATATTGTTGCCAAACCTTAAAAGGTGCAGACAGGCCAGGTGATGATACTTCCAACTCAAAATCTTCTTTATCACGGTCAAGATTATTTTCAATTAACCGGCTAACCTCAACACAATCATCAATAGTAAATCCATCAAAACTATCCAGTTCGAGAATAATTTTGTTTGATGTACTTATTTTTAAATCAACGATATAGGCGTTTTTTTCCTGAACTGCGCCTTCAATAATCGTTAATATTTTTTCCTTGTTAATCATTTTAAAAATTGATAACAAAATAGGGGACTACGTCCCCTTATCCAAATCCATAGATAATACTTTCAGCCGCAAAATTATAAATATTCTTGTAATTGTCAAAATTATTGAACTGAAAATTAGCCTATTTATAAACTTTGGGTAATTTCATGATATAAAAATTGAAATTGAAATATTTAGCAGTATAATTAAAACCAGCAAATATTCATGTTTTTGGATTAAAATCATTTATTTTTGTTTTTTAAATATTTCAAACCTGTGGCACATAACCTGTTAAATAAAAGAAAAATATTAAACGATCCTGTTTATGGTTTTATTAATATTCCTTCGGGAATTTTATTCGATATTATTGAACATCCTTATTTTCAGAGATTAAGAAGAATAAAACAGTTAGGCCTTACCGACCTGGTGTATCCCGGAGCTGTACATACAAGGTTTCAACATACATTAGGAGCTGTTCATTTGTTAGAGTCTGCTGTGGATGTTATTAAATCGAAAGGACACGATATAACCAAAGATGAAGAAATAGCAGTTACATTGGCGATTCTTCTGCATGATATCGGACATGGCCCGTTTTCCCATACGCTGGAAAAAATCATTATACCGGAATACGGTCACGAAGAATTATCGCTCTTTTATATGGAAGAACTTAATATTATTTTTAGTGGAGCGTTGGATTTAGCAATCAAAATTTTTAAAAATAAATACCATAAGAAATTTTTACACCAATTGGTTTCAAGCCAATTGGATGTCGACAGGCTTGATTATTTAAGGCGCGACAGCTTTTATACAGGCGTTTCGGAAGGTGTTATCGGATCGGACAGGATTATAAAAATGTTAAATGTTGTAAACGACCAGTTAGTTGTTGAAGCGAAAGGAATTTATTCTATTGAAAAGTTTTTAATAGCCAGGTGGCTTATGTATTGGCAGGTTTATTTGCATAAAACAGTTGTTTCGGCCGAACAATTGCTGCTTATGATATTTAAAAGGGTGAAATATCTTCTTTTACAAAATGAAAAAATTTACCTCCCAGAGAGTTTACAGTATTTCTATATCAATAAAGAAAAAAAGGATATTCAGGAAATCCTTTTTAATTTTTCTTTGATTGATGATACTGATATTTTTACGTGTATTAAAAAGTGGACATTGGAGAAAGACAGGGTGTTGAAAATACTTTCTGAACGATTGCTTAACCGTAAATTGTATAGTGTAGAAATACAGAATAATCCTTTTAAAGAAGATACAATAAATGAATTAACCCAAAAAGCATCGAAATATTTTGATTTACCTAAAGCTGAAACCCGTTACTTTGTTTTTACCGATTTTATTAGTAAAAATGCTTACAGTGTTTTCGATGAAAAAATTCATATTCTATATAAAGATGGCAGACTGGCTGATGTTGCCGAAGCTTCAGATATGTTAAATGTTTCGGTTTTATCAAAGACTGTGCGTAAATATTTTTTATGTTATCCTAAAGAAATTCGTTGATATAATAATTATATACTATTTTTGAACGGTTTTTATAAAAATAAAAAGATGGAATTTACAGCAAAAACAATAGCAGATTTCTTACAAGGAGAAATTATTGGCAACCCTGATGTAACGGTAAACAACGTAGCAAAAATAGAAGAAGCACAACCAGGTACGCTGGCTTTTTTAGCAAATCCGAAATACAATAAATATCTTTATATAACTAATGCATCGATTGTTTTAATCAATAAAGATTTTGTAATTGAGAATAATGTAAAAGCCACTTTAATAAAAGTTGAAAATGCCTACGAAAGTTTTGCCAGGCTATTAACATTGGCAGAGCAAGCAAGGCCTGAAAAGAACGGTGTAAGTTCATTGGCTTTTATCGACGAATCGGCTCAAGTGGGTAAAAATGTTTATATAGCTCCTTTTGTTTTTGTAGGTGAAAATGTAATTATTGAAGATGATGTAAAGCTTTACCCACATGTTTTTGTAGATGACAATGTAACGATTAAAAAGAATACTAAACTTAATGCAGGTGTAAAGGTTTACCATGATTGTGAAATTGGTGAAAATTGCATTATTCATGCCGGCGCAGTTATTGGTTCAGACGGATTTGGTTTTGCACCCGATGAAAATAATGTGTATAGAAAAATTCCTCAATTAGGAAATGTAATTTTGGAAGATGATGTTGAGATTGGCTCAAATACAACCATCGATAGAGCTACCATGGGTTCTACAATTATTAAAAAAGGAGCTAAGCTGGATAATCTAAACCAGATAGGACATAATGTTGTTGTAGGGGAAAATACAGTAATGGCTGCACAAACAGGTATTGCAGGATCAACAAAGATTGGGAAAAATTGTCAGTTTGGCGGACAATCGGGTGTCGCACCACATATTCAAATAGCTGATGGTGTCAGGGTTGCTCCACAATCCGGAATCCCAAATACTATAAAAAACCAGGGGAGTATTGTTATGGGGACTCCTGCATATAATATCCGCGATTTTCAAAAATCTTTTATCGTATATAAACAATTGCCCGATTTATTTAAAAGAGTGAAAGAGCTCGAAAATGAGTTGAAAAAGTTGAAGAGCTCTGATTAACTGGGTTTGAAAGAAACTATGAATGAATTAACCATTAAAATAATACTGTAATTAACTCAGTTTTTTGTAACTTGCGGCGATTTTTTTTATTATTGAAATTGAAACATCCATGAGAATAGAGTTCACACACTCGAGCATGATTATTATGGATGTTCCATCTGGCCATAAAAAATATTATATAAACAGATGAAAATAAACATTTTACAGATATGTCGCAAAAACAAAAAACAATACGTGAAACAGTTTCTCTAAAAGGGAAAGGGTTACATACCGGTTATGATGTTGAAATAACTTTTCGCCCTGCACCAATTAATCATGGTTTTAAATTCCAAAGAATTGATTTAGATGGCAAGCCTACCATTTCAGCATCGGTTGATAATGTTACGGACACTTCGAGAGGGACTACTCTTGTCGAAAAAGGTGTTGAAATCCATACCATTGAGCATGTTTTAGCTTCTCTGGTTGGTTTGGAGCTTGATAATGTTTTAATAGAATTTAGCGGGCCTGAAGCTCCGATTCTTGATGGAAGTGCTAGATTGTATGTCGAGGCTTTAAAAAAAGCCGGTATAAAAGAGCAGGATGCTGAAAAAAATTATTATGTTATTAAAGAGCGTATTGTATTTCGCGATGAAAAAAATAATATTGAAATCGTGGCATATCCCGATGACCATTTCTCTGTTGATGTAATGGTTGATTATAATTCTAAGGTACTAGGGCATCAATATGCATCCTATCATCCAACACACGATTTTGAAAAAGAGATTGCTCCTTCAAGAACATTTGTATTTTTTCATGAGTTAGAAATGTTGTTAAAACATAATTTAATTAAAGGTGGCGATTTGCAAAATGCCATAGTAATTATGGAAAATGAAGTTTCTCAGGAAGAGTTGGATAGAATGGCCGATTTATTTAATAAGCCACATGTGAAAGTAAAGGAAGGTATTTTAAATAATGTTGATTTACGATTTAGCAACGAGCCTGCAAGGCATAAACTACTCGATGTATTGGGCGATTTATCGCTAATTGGACAACCTGTTTTAGGGAAAATAGTTGCATCACGTCCCGGGCATTATGCCAATACACAGTTTGCCAAAATTATTAAAGAAACCATAAAAAAGGAGTTATCACGAGTAGCAATACCTAAATATGACCCAACCAAAGAGCCTTTATATGATATCAATCAGATAAAAAAAATATTGCCTCATAGGTATCCTTTTTTACTTATTGACAAGGTAACAGAGCTTGATGAAAAATCGGTGATTGGTATTAAAAATGTTACGTTGAATGAAAACTTTTTTATGGGACATTTCCCTAACGAGCCCATTATGCCAGGTGTATTGCAAGTTGAAGCAATGGCACAGGTAGGAGGAATTTTGGCTTTAAGCAAAGTTGACGACCCTGAGAATTATCAAACACTATTTTTAAAGATAGATAAGGTTAGATTTAAGCGAAAAGTAATTCCGGGTGATACTATTATCTTCAGAATGGAATTGCTTTCTCCAATCAGAAGAGGTTTGGTTCATATGTTTGGACAGGCTTTTGTAGGAAATGATTTGGTTATGGAAGGTGAATTAATGGCACAAATTTCTAAAATTAATTAAAGAATGGATCGAGATTTAGCTTTTATACATCCAAAAGCGGAAATTGGCAAAAATGTTAAAATCGAAGCATTTGCATGGATTGATAATAATGTTGAAATTGGCGATGGAACGTGGATTGGCCCAAATGCAACCATAATGGAGGGTGCCAGAATTGGCAAAAATTGTAAAATTTTTCCGGGAGCAGTTGTTTCAGCTATTCCGCAGGATTTAAAATTTAAAGGCGAAGAAACCACAGCAGAAATAGGTGATAATACAACATTGCGCGAATGTGTTACTGTTAATCGCGGAACCGCTTCGAAAGGAAAAACAGTGGTGGGAAATAATTGTCTTTTAATGGCATATGTGCATATTGGACACGATTGTTTTCTGGGTAATAATATTATTATATCTAATAGTACAAATGTAGCAGGCGAAATTGTGATTGATGATTTTGCCGTAATAAGTGGTGATGTACAAATTCACCAGTTTGTTCATATTGGAGGCCATGTTATGATTTCCGGAGGTTCATTGGTAAGAAAAGATGTTCCACCATACATTACTGTTGCCAGAGAACCTTTATCGTATGTTGGCATCAATTCGGTTGGATTACGGCGCAGAGGTTTTTCAAATGATACAATTACTCAAATTCAAAGTATTTATCGCGAGATATTTGTAAAGGAACAGAATGTAGCTCAGGCTCTTAAATATATTGAAGAAGAAATTGTAGATTCTGAAGAAAAGAACTATGTGCTTGAGTTTATAAAAAAATCCCAGCGTGGAATCGTTAGAGGATATAATGGAGAGTAAATGATGAATATAATATTACAGTAAATTAAAAATCCGAAGTTTCTGGCTTCGGATTTTTAATATATCATTTTTTTTCTTTGTTTTTTCTTGACTTTGACAGTTAAAAAACGCAAATAATTCATTATTAGTGATTTAT
>JBKHIH010000073.1:0-19395 GCA_046538755.1 Thiohalospira sp. | reverse complement strand
ATTACAAAATATTTTTCAAATAACTACCAACTATTTTTCAGTACATTACCTTTTATTTTTACTGGGCAAAAAAGAAATTATTCAGCTCATAAATATCCTCGGAAGTAAAATCCGATTCAAAATCAAAAAATTCATCAATGGCATCGAGTAGTTCATCGAATGAAATGTAATTGTCGCCATCTTTATCGAGTTTTTTAAATTTTTCGGGTATTTCATCATATTCTCTTTCACCAGTCCATCCTCCGTACCCAATAGGAATCATATAAACTTCATCTCGTTTAACTGCATTAACATCGTAGAATATCATGTCTCGAATTTTATTGGTACTCATTTCAACGCCATATTCGTCAACAATTGCTCCTTTGTTTGAAAATTGCTCTTTATCCTTATAATTAGGCACGCCGTCTTTGTCATCATCCAGCGGGCAGCCTGAAGAATCGACAGCTACTCCGGCAGGTGTATCCGGGCAATCGTCTCTTAGGTCAAGTATTCCGTCTTTGTCAGTATCGGCAATCAGAGTATAGTCGAAATCTCCTGTAACATCAGCAAAAAGGTTTTCGATAACTTTTGTTTTGGCTTCAGAAAATAAATCGATATTAAGTGAAACATAAGTTAAAGAGAACATATCATTCATTTGGTCACCAATTCGCCCGGTTGTATTTTTGTAACTGATACCATCCAAATCATCAGTAAATGTATAATGCAATGAACTGGCTACACGAAGTGCAACACGGTCGCTTACTTTAAAATCAAGCCCTGCATCAGCTACTATGGCAAATGTAGTTGGGGAGTAGTCTCCGCGTCCAAAAAAATCTTCTTCCTGAATATTGGTTTCATAATCGTAATCGCGGGTAACAATTTGGTCTCCAACGCGAATGGTTCCGTCGGGATAATAAACGTATTCTCCCAAATCATTATTTAAATCTGTTTTGGAGTCAAATCCGATATATTCAACGCCTAGTGAAATAAAAGGGCGGATTTTTTTATTTCCCTGATATATATTACCAAAACCGTATTCTAAATTAAGCCCTAAGCTAAAAACTTCTGAAGAAAAGTTCCAGTTTTTATCCGGCTCGGTATAAGATCTTTCGTAACCAGTAATTGTTCCTAACAGAATATTTGCATTTGCTTTCCAGTGGTGTTTATTGTCGAGATATTGAAAAAGGTTAATTCTTATGCTTGGTGCTCCCTGGGTAATTCCTTCCATATCATTTTTTAATTCGCCATAATAGTTTATAACACCGCCTCCAATTCCTAACACAGGCATATATACAGGGTTTTCAACTTCTACTTCCTGAAAAAGTAAATCTTCGTATCCTCCCTGGGCATAAGTAAATTGGAATCCCAAAAGAACAATTAAAAAAGTAAGTAATAATCTATATTGTTTCATTTAACATGGGCATTTAAAATTAACGATACCACTCATGATTTGTAATCATTAGTGCTTCCTGAACCGTAATTCGTTTTCCATTATTGTATGCTGATACAAAAGCATCATCAATTGTTGTTGTATTCCAAATGTGTACCCTGTAATCACGGGCTGCTTTATATACGTCAAACGATCCAACCGAATATTTTCTCCATCCTTCGTGAAATTCAGTACGAACTTCTTTGTCAAGGTTGTATTTCTTAAAGTATCTTTCAATATCAATAGGCCTGTGTCCTGCTGCAATTTGTACACGGTAATATACACCCGATTCGGGTTCAAGTACGTTGGTAAGTTTTGTATCCTCACGCATTGCGCGTAAAGCACTTTCTGCAATTTCAATTTTTACTTCTCCACTGTAATCATCGGGTTGTGTTGTTGTTATTGGAGCAACAGGCGCTTCATCTACAGAAGCTGCGACTGCCATTAAATTTTCTTTAGAAGTATTTTCGAGGTTCACATCTTTTTCAACAATTCTAATGCTTAAGGTATTGTCATTTTCAATGTATGAAAATGTTCCATCCAATGTTGGTTTTTTGGTAACTCCATTATCTGGCACCAATTTATAAGAAACTACAAAATAAGGATCGGCAGGTAAGTTCATCCATAAGAATTTAACCGTTTGGTCTTTAAATGTGAAAATGGCATCTTTATTTTCGATGCTCACGGCAGTGTATCCTTCCGGAACATTATCCTGAATTTTAGCAAATTTTTCTTTATCACCCTTATTAACCAACAAGTTTACAATATATTCGCTATCTTCAACTCCGGTGTAAGGGATTTGTCTTATGCATTTAACTTGTGCAGTGGCTGGTTTATCTGTTTTTGTTGGTGTTACCAGGTTTTTAAAATCGTTGATATCAACAATTAAATTAGGATCGATTTTGGATGATGGAGTAATGGTAATGTTTTGAGGCGACAATTCTTTTGTTTTGCGTTCATTGTCTGCTATATAAGAAAAAGTGCCTTTTAAATCAAATGTGCCTTTCAGCCGTTGATCTACCTCTAGTTTATAGGATAGCGTAATTTGTTCGTCGGCAGGTAATTTGAGCCATATAAATTTTACTTTTTGATCCTTAAAGCTAAAGTCTGCATTAGCTGTTTGAACAGGAACGGGAGTTAAACCAGCAGGAATTTCCTGTTGAAATCGGGCAAAACTCTCAAAGTCCGACTTGTTTAACGTAACCTCAACGATTATCTCATTTCCTGCTTCTACTTGTTTTGTTGCAGTCATATCCATTGTTACATCGGACAGTACGAAATTTAGCGCCAAAACAATCCATGTGTAAATAAGAAGCAATAAATGTTTTATCATATACAAAAAGAATTATATTCTACAACTCAATAAAAATAGCTATTTAATACAATAATAACAAAATATCAACATAAGTTATCAACAATTGTTAATAAATACTATTTTTTGTTTATAACCTTATTATTTTAAAGGACTTTTAGTTTGATAGTTTAACGGTTTTATTTAACTTAATTGTTTTATTACTACTTTTTAAACAATACTCTTATTCACGTATTTAAAGCCTTTGTCCATTAATAGCTGCTTAATTGTTTATATGATAAATATATAAAATTAAAAATTTGGACTCAATAGGTATTGTGAATAAAATTCATTGATTTTATTAACAACCTCGTCGGGTGTATCAACAATCTGAATTAGGTCTAAATCTTTTTCGTTAATATTTTTTTCTTTGAGCATCACATTTTTAACCCAGTCCATTAACCCTTCCCAATACTCAGAACCCACAAGAATGATTGGGAATCGCCCAATCTTTTCTGTCTGAATTAGTGTTATGGCTTCAAAAAGCTCATCTAAGGTACCAAAACCTCCTGGTAAAACAATAAAACCCTGGGCATATTTTACGAACATCACTTTGCGTACAAAAAAGTGTTCAAAACTAATCAGTTTGTCGGGATCAATAAACAGGTTTGCTGACTGCTCAAAAGGGAGGTCAATGTTTAGCCCCACTGATTTTCCTTTTCCTTTTTTAGCGCCCATATTTCCTGCTTCCATAATTCCAGGGCCACCTCCTGTAATAACTCCATAGCCATGTTGGGTTAATTTAAAAGCTATATCTTCGGCTATTTTAAAGAATTTATTATCTGGAGTTGTTCGGGCCGAGCCAAAAATTGAAACACAAGGGCCTATTCGGGATAATTTTGAATAACCTTCAACAAATTCGGCCATAACTTTAAAAATAGACCAGGAGTCGGATGATTGAATCTCATTCCAGTCTCTTTCTTCAAAAGCATTTTTAATCAGATCTTCATTTGTCATAAAACAATATTTTATAAAATATTTGTATACTAAATTAATCTTTTTTTATTTAATCTCAGGATTATTTTTATGAAGGTTAGTATGAAAATATTGAATTACACTATTGCAGTTCATTTTTAAGATATTCTGCAGTATAACTATCGGTATTATTTATTAATGTTTCGGGTTTCCCTTCTGCAATAATGTATCCTCCTTTGGCTCCGCCATCTTTGCCTAAGTCAATGATATGGTCGGCCATTTTAATAACATCCATATTATGTTCAATGACAATGACTGTGTTTCCTTTATCAACAATATGATTAAGCACCTGTAATAATACGCTGATATCTTCGAAGTGTAAACCGGTTGTTGGTTCGTCGAGAATGTAAAGCGTATTGCCTGTATTTCTTTTCGCCAGTTCTGCCGAAAGTTTTACTCGTTGCGATTCTCCGCCTGACAGCGTAGTTGAAGGTTGCCCAAGAGTTATATATCCGAGTCCCACTTGCTGTAAGGCTTTTAATTTTTGTTTAATTGAAGGGACTGCATTAAAAAATTCAACCGACTGGTTAATAGTCATGTCTAATACATCACTTATAGACTTGCCTTTATATTTTACTTCGAGAGTTTCTCGGTTGTATCTTTTACCGTTACAGTCTTTGCAATGAACGTACACATCGGGTAAAAAATTCATTTCAATGGTTTGTAAACCTGCACCCTGGCATGTTTCGCATCTTCCGCCTTTTATATTAAACGAAAACCGGCCTGCCTTATACCCACGGATTTTTGCTTCGGGTGTGCGTTCAAACAATTTTCTGATATCAGAAAAAACACCGGTATAGGTAGCCGGGTTGGATCTTGGTGTGCGGCCTAATGGCGACTGGTCAACCTCAATTACTTTGTCGATGTTTTTAATTCCCTCAATAGTATCATGCGGTAAAGGTTGTTTATTAGAGCGATAAAAATGCCTGCTTAGGATAGGATGCAGTGTCTCATTAATAAGTGATGATTTTCCGCTGCCCGAAACTCCTGTTACACATATAAACTTACCCAATGGAATTTCAAGGGTTATATCTTTTAAATTATGCCCTTTGGCTCCTTTTAATATGATTTTCTTTTGATTACCTATCCGTCGTGTTGGAGGGACTTCAATTATTTTTTTATGATTCAGATAATCAGCTGTTAACGATTTATGCTCAATAATTTCTTCGGGAGTACCTTCAGCAACAACCCTGCCTCCGTGTCTACCGGCTTTTGGGCCCATATCGATAATATGGTCGGCCGACAAAATCATTTCTTTATCGTGTTCAACAACAATAATTGAATTGCCAGAATCGCGTAGCTGTTTTAGCGAGTTTATCAATTTGCGGTTATCGCGCTGATGCAGTCCAATACTGGGTTCGTCAAGAATATATAAAACATTTACCAACTTAGACCCCACCTGAGTAGCCAGGCGAATTCGCTGGCTCTCACCACCCGATAAGCTTCGTGCAGGCCGATTTAATGATAAATAATTTAGCCCGACATTGAGTAAAAAGGATAAGCGTTCGGTTATTTCTTTAATAATGTCGCGGGCAATAATGTTTTGTTTATCTGTTAATTGCTTCGAAAGCTTTTTAAACCAGTTGTAGAGCTCGTCAATATCTAATTGGGCTAATTCGGCAATATTTTTACCAGCTACTTTAAATTGCAGTGATTCATCTTTTAATCGGTTTCCATTACATTTTGGGCAAGCTACTTTTTTTACAAACTGATCGGTCCATTTTTTACCGTTCCCCGACGATTGCTCCTGCTGGTAAGTATTTATATAGTTTACAACTCCTTCGAAATTTAAAAAATAATTCGACGACCTCCCCAGTGGGGTGTTGAGCAACTTAAATGATTCGTCGGACCCGTAAAGGATTATATTAAGTGCATTTTCCGGTATATTTTTTATAGGTGTGTCGAGTGTAAATTTATATTTTGCAGCAATTGCATCTAACTGCCAGAAAATGAGCATGTTTTTGTATTTTCCCAGTGGTGCTATTCCTCCTTTTTTAATGCTCAGGGTAGGGTCGGGGATTATTTTTTTGATATCAATTTCGCTTACTACACCCAGTCCATTGCATTTTGGACATGCACCCTGTGGTGAATTAAACGAAAAAGTATGTGGTGCTGGTTCGTTATATGAAATTCCACTTACAGGGCACATTAATTTGCGGCTAAAATATTTTATATCGTTGGTATCTTTTTCTAAAACC
Organism: Thiohalospira sp.; assembly: GCA_046538755.1. Lineage (GTDB taxonomy): Bacteria > Bacteroidota > Bacteroidia > Bacteroidales > UBA12077 > UBA12077. The sequence goes on along the minus strand of JBKHIH010000073.1, from coordinate 13,463 downwards.
ATTAAAATGCCTTTACCATGATTTAGAGCTGTTTTAACAGTCCTTTTAATACGCTTTATATCCTTTTGTGTTATTTTAAGTTTGTCAATAACCGTTTCAATATTATGTGTTTTGTAACGGTCGAGCTTTAAACCGTGTGTAAGTTCTTTTATTTCTCCATTTATGCGTGCATATAAAAAACCTTTTTTGCGTGTTTGCTCAAATAGTTCTTTATAATGGCCTTTTCGTCCTTTTACCTGAGGAGCAAGGATCATTACATATTTTCCTTCAAATTTTTCAATGATTAAATTCAGAATTTGCTCATCGGTATATTTAACCATCTTTTCGCCGGTAACATAAGAGTAAGCATCAGAAGCACGGGCAAAAAGCAACCGTAAAAAGTCGTAGATCTCTGTTACGGTCCCTACTGTTGAACGCGGATTTTTATTGGTAGACTTTTGCTCAATAGAAATTACAGGGCTTAATCCGGTAATCTGATCCACATCCGGCCGCTCCATATTTCCTAAGAATTGTCTGGCATACGCCGAAAGTGTTTCAATATATCTTCGTTGCCCTTCGGCATAAATGGTATCGAAAGCAAGTGAAGATTTCCCGCTTCCGCTTAAACCGGTTATAACGGTTAACTTATTCCGAGGAATGGAAACATCAATGTTTTTAAGGTTATGGACTCTTGCACCAAGTACTTTAACTTCTGAAGTTCTAACCGTTTTCTCTTCTACAATGCTTAACTTATCTTTTCCCAAGTGTACAAATCGTTTAAACTATTCAGCAATTTGAGATGAATCTGCAAAGTTATAATTATTAATTAACGAATAATTTCTGTAACCATGTTCAGGGATTTGGATATAATATTCTTTTCCTTTCGGATTAGAAAGAAACGAATCTCTGAGCCATGGATTAAAATATTTTAATATTTTATAATTGATCTGATATTCTTTTGCAAAATCGGCAAAATTATGAACAGATGTATCTACTCTAACACTAAAAGTTGGTATTTCATGGTAATAATCTTTGTCGCGTAAATGAAATCCGTATTTTTCCGGATTTTCGAGAATTAATTTAATGGCCAGAATACGGTAAATATAACGGGCTGTTTCTGTATTAAGTAAAAGGTTGTAATAATTAACTTCTTTTTGTCTGTTTACCTGGCGTAACAACCCGGTTCTTCCCATATTGTATGAAGCAGCGGCCATTGTCCAACTGCCAAATAATTTACGAGCATCTTTTAAAAATTCAGCAGCTGCTTTTGTAGATTTTTCAAGGTGATAACGTTCGTCCACTTCGTTATTAATTTCCAGTCCATAATCCCGGGCAGTACCTTTTAATAATTGCCATATTCCAACAGCGCCTGCAGGCGATACACTGTTTTTTAAATCACTTTCGGCTAAAACAAGGTATTTAAAGTCATCAGGAATACCATTTTCCTGTAAAACTTTTTCGATACGTGGAAAATAGCGGTTTGCTCTTTTAATAAATAAAAGTGTTTGCGATTGCCAGTAGGTATTTATAAGAAGTTCCTGATCTAAAGCTTCTCGCACGTCAAAAAAGTTAAGCGGCACTTCTTCGCCGGCAAAGGTTAATGTTTCAGGAATTGGCAATGCAAAAATTGAATAATTTCTTTCAAAGGCTTCCTGGTAATCATAATCCACAGATTCTCTTCCCGGCCTAGAGTAAGAAAAAATAAAAACAAAAAATGCTAAAATTAAAATGGATGATATTGTATAAAAATACTTCATGTTTAACTTCTTTTAATGAAAATCTATCCAATAAACCTATTAACAAAATTTAAGGATAAAGGTTACAAAATTAAGGATTTTTTAAGCTTATAGGGAAAATTAAAATGAATAATTTATTCCTGTAAAAATGCCAATTGAATATGGGTGAGATTCAATTTCAGAATTTGGATTTATAGGATTTAAGTAATATTTAATAGAAGGCTCGATATGTATATTCACTTTGTGTAAAATTGGATATTCCAATCCAAAACCAAGCGTTCCGCTGTAATTTATTTCATTAACACCGTTGGTTTTTCCAATAACATCTTTTGTATCGCCATAAATTAAATAAACATTATTGCCTACCAGAAAGTTTGCCCCAACACCGCCTACAAGGTTAACATCTATCATTTTATCAACAAGCTTATATCTAAATATTACTGGCACCTCAATGTATTCAAAGCTCTGCCTGATGTTGGCATTTAATTTATTAAAAACAGGGTCGGTGATATCATAATTTGATTTAGTACCATCCAGATTTTGTACCCTGGCAGTTGATGTTTCGTCGAAATAAACCAGTGGAGAATTGAAGGTGATTTCTCCGGCAGAATTTACTAACCCATAAGAATTGATGTATCTATCGCTATATTTTGGGTCGATTAATTCATAAACACTGTTGGCATAAACGGATACATGATCCATGTCCTGTCCCATTGATGAATAGTAAATTCCGGTTTGAACGGTTAATTTTTTTTGGGGTTTGTACTGGATATTTAATCCGCCAGAATAAGAAAATACAGCACTTTCGATATTATTGTAATAATTGCGTCCGGCTATTGTATTCGACTCTTTTAAATGCCTGTAAGAATAAGAGGGTGCAAAAGATCCACCAATAATCCAATTTTTAGCGCTTTGTGGAGTATTATACGCATATTGATTTTGAGAATAAAATTCGGGAAAAATATCGGCAAAAAGACTCTTTTTTCGTTTTTTTGATTTTACAGCAATTTCAGGATTATTTTTTTGTTCATTAACAGATACAGGAAAAGGTGTTAATGCCGCAATCTGCTTTTCGCGTTGAACAATTTCAATCTCATTGCCTACTTTTTTAATAAAATCTGATTTTTCAATATTACGTGATATAAAAGTTTCTTCGGGGGTGTCTGAAATTTTTGCCAGCAGGTTATTCTGTGAATCCTGAATATATTTATTGTTAAGAGTAATATCAGCGAAAGAATGTGTTAAGTCATATTGATTATTATTTAGATAAAAATAAACAGATGCAATCAATGCTAAAACAGCTACCGAGGCAGCAATTTTGTAAATAAGATATCCCGATGTGTTTTTTCGGGCATCTAACTCTTGTTCAATATTATTCCACACATCAAGAGGAGGGGTTTGTTGATAATTTTTTAATCTACTCCTGAAAACCTGATCCATATTACTTATACTCTCATTCATCAAACGTAATTTACCTTAATATTATAATGTTTTTTTACTTTCTCTTTTAAAATTTCACGTGCTCTCGACAGGTTAGATTTGGATGTTCCTTCTTTAATATTTAACATTTCGCATATTTCTTTATGCGAATAACCCTCAATGGCATACAAGTTAAATACCATTCTGTATTGTGGTGACAACTCCTGAATCAATTCCAACAAATCATTTGCAGCTATTTCTGTAAGGATATGATCATATTCTTTATCCCTTGACTCGTAACCCTGCTCCATATTTACTGCAAATAAATAGCTTTTATCCCTGAACTTTTCCAGGGCTGTATTCACCATTATTCTTCTAATCCAGCCTTCAAAAGAACCTTTATGATTAAATTGTTTAAGGTTTATAAAAACTTTGATAAACCCATCTTGTAATATATCTTTAGCCTCATCAATACTATCGGCATATCGCAAACAAACTCCAAACATTTTATCGGCAAACATTTGGTATAGCTGTTCTTGCGCTTTGCGATCGCCTTTAATGCAAGCTTTTATTATTTCGATATGATTATTCAACAGGTTATTAGGTTTTGTATTTATACAAATTTATTGAATAATTTAATCGAACAAAAAGCTTGCCGAACTTTTTTATGTTTCTTATTAAAATTTAGATGGTAATTAAAATAATTTGGTTGCGTTTTCATTAAAAAAATATTTTTAATGAAAACGCAACCATTTTTTTGTTTCTAACGTCTTATTATTCGACTACCAAAGATTAAGGAAGAGCAAGACAATAATAAACTAAAAATGCCTAATAATTATGCAGTTAAAGACAAAACCGCAGAAAAAATTTTATTATACTGATGTGAATTTAGGTGTAGTAATTATTTTTATTGTAGTAACATTGGTATTTTTACTATCACTAACAAAAAGTAATTATAGCAGAAATTTATTCACTCAGCGAACAGAAATGATCGACAAGAAGTAGTTTTTCAGACATATCTTGTGCATTTCTTTCTAAAAACCTTAAGAAAGATTTTAAAGTTTATTTTTAACAAAAAAGTGGATGAGTTTTGACTCATCCACTTCTTTTTTGTTTTTATTATGTTATATGTGAATTACTTCTCCATATGCAGCAGCAGCAGCTTCCATAACTGCTTCGGACATGGTTGGGTGTGGATGAATTGATTTAATAATTTCGTGACCTGTTGTTTCAAGCTTTTTGGCCACAACCAATTCTGCAATCATTTCGGTAACATTGGCGCCAATTAAATGAGCACCTAATAGTTCACCATATTTTTCGTCAAAAATCAGTTTAACAAAACCATCCTTTTCTCCAGCTGCACTGGCTTTGCCTGATGCTGTAAATGGAAACTTCCCGACTTTTATTTCATAACCTGCTTCTTTAGCAGCTTTTTCTGTTAAGCCTACAGAAGCTACTTCTGGCGAAGTATATGTACATGCCGGAATATTATTATAATTGATTGGTTCCGGATTTAAACCGGCTATATTTTCAACACATGTGATTCCCTCAGCAGATGCAACGTGAGCAAGTGCGGGGCCATGAACGATATCGCCAATAGCATAAATGCCTTCTATGTTTGTTTGGTAATAATCGTTTACTTTTATTTTTCCGTTTTCCATTTCAATACCCAACTTTTCCAACCCAATATTTTCGATGTTTGGAGTTACACCAACAGCCGATAATACAATTTCTGCTTCTATAGTTTCTTCACCTTTTTTGGTTTTTACTACCGCTTTACATAATTTCCCAGAAGTATCAACCGACTCAACACTGGAGCTAACCATAACTTTCATCCCGGCTTTTTTAAACGAACGGCCTAGTTGTTTAGAAACTTCTTCGTCTTCATTGGGTACAACATTAGGTAAAAATTCTACTAGTGTAACTTTTGTGCCAATGGAATTGTAAAAATTTGCAAACTCACTTCCAATCGCTCCCGATCCAACAACAATCATCGATTCTGGTTGTTTAGGGAGGGTCATCGCTTCGCGGTAACCAATAATTTTCTTACCATCCTGTTTTAGGTTTGGTAATTCTTTAGAGCGAGCACCTGTTGCAAGGATAATATGTTCGGCTTCGTATTCCTTAATATCACCATCATTGTTTTTAACCTCAACTTTTTTATTTCCTTTCAGTTCGCCAAAACCTTCGATAGGGTCGATCTTATTTTTTTTGAAAAGAAATTGAATGCCTTTGCTCATTCCATCTGCAACACCTCTGCTTCTTTTTACCATTGCTTCAAAATCAGGTTTTATATCACCTTCGATTTTAATTCCATAATCGGCAGCATGCTGCATGTATTGAAACACCTGGGCACTTTTAAGCAATGATTTGGTTGGAATACATCCCCAGTTTAAACAAATTCCGCCCAGTTCGGCTTTTTCTACAACGCCCACTTTCATGCCCAGTTGTGAAGCCCTTATTGCAGCCACATAACCTCCCGGGCCACTACCTATAACTATTAAATCATATTTCATTGTATCGATATTTTTAGATTTAAATTTTTTTGCGAAAATATAGCTTATTTATATGATTTTAAAATTTTTTAATGTTCATTAATTCTTAAGAAAAATGTCCGTTTTATGATTTGGAAAAATTTGGCCAAAATAAAAAACATTACCAAAGAAAAAATGATAGATGCTCCAGATGGAATGTTAATTTTATAAGATATAATCAGTCCCATTAGTGCACCAATCAATCCTATAACAATTGATATGATGATAATGTTTTTAAATTCGTTGGTAAATAAATTGGCAATAGATTGTGGTATGGTTAATAATGATATCACTAAAATGATTCCAACGATTTTAATGTTGAGAACAATGGTTAATGCTACCAGTGCAATGAGCAAATAATTAATAAAATTTACCGGCACTTTATGAGTTTGGGCAAACTCCTGGTCGTAAGCTACAAATAAAATAATCCTGTAAAAAAATATAAATACTGTAATTATTATTATACTTAATAAAAACATTAAAAGAATATCAAGCGATGAAACGGTTAAGATACTTCCAAAAAGGTATGTCATTAGGTTGGGAGCATAACCAGGGGTAATAAAAACAAAAATAATTCCGATAGCCATTCCGAGCGACCAAAGAATTCCAATAACCGAATCTTCTCTTACATCAGACTTTTTTGATAAGAATTCAATTCCTAAAGCAGAAAAAACAGCAAAAATGGCTGCGGCAATAACAGGATTCAGCCCTAAATAATATCCAATGCCGATACCTCCAAAGGAAGCATGAGTAATTCCTCCGCTAAGAAATACCATTCGCCGTGTAACAATATAAGTACCAATAATTCCACAGCTGATACTGGCAAATATTCCGGCAAATAATGAATTGACAATAAATTTATATTGTAATAATTCTGCGATCATAGTTAATGGTTGTGTTTTTTAAGTACCGTATGTGGGATTTCACCATGTGTAATTAATTTTATAGGGCAATTGTACGAAGCCAACTGTGCTTCGGTAATTTTATTCGACTTATGATAATGCAGTCCGCGGTTAACGCAGGCAATTGTTTTAATATAAGTAGAAATAGTTCCTAAATCGTGCGAAACAATTATAATAGCCATCTCTTTATTAAGTTCTTTTAAAATTTCATACAGTTCTCCTTCAAACTGGTTATCAACATAGGTATTGGGTTCGTCTAAAATTAATAATCCCGGCGAAGATACTATAGCCCTGGCTAATAATACTTTTTGCATTTGTCCACCAGACAACTCTCCAACAGGTTCGTTTTGTAAATGTAGTATCCCTAATCGATTTAGGGTGTTTTTTGCTTTTGTGTAATCAGTTTTTGAATGTCTAAAAGCTAAGTTTTTACCAAAGATTAGCCCTGAAAGAACAATATCAATTACCTTAATAGGAAATTTTTGGTCTATCTTATTGAATTGGGGCAGGTATCCAATTAATTTTTTTTTCTTTTTAGTTTGGTTATAAAAAATTACAGAGCCTTTAAAAGGCTTAATTAAACCAAGAATTACTTTTAGCAATGTAGTTTTGCCTCCGCCATTGGGGCCAATTATTCCTATAAAATCATCATCAAATATTTCAAGCGAAACATTCTTTAATATAACCTCTTCGTTATATCCGGCATAAATAGATTTTAACTCAACTAGTTTTGGCATAATTTTTTATTTATCATATGATTTCACAATCATATCTACTATATGTTTAATACTTTTGTCCCATTCATATGCCAATGGGTCTACCTGTACAACAGAACCTTTAATTTCGTTGGCAATAACCTCTGCATTGTGAGTACTAAATTGTTTTTGTATAAAAATTATTTTTATGTTTTCAGTTTGAGCTACTTTTATGATATTCTGTATATTTGCAGGAGTTGGTTCTTTACCGTCAATTTCAATGGAAATTTGTTCCAGCCCGTAATCACGGGCCAGATAGCTTAAAGCAGGATGAAATATTAAAAACTTTTTACCTTTAAAAGGTTCTAGTTGCCTGGTGGCATAGTTATCAAGACTATCAATTTCGTTTATAAAAGTTTGATAATTCGATGAAAAGGTTTCTTTCTGTTCAGGATAATTATCGATAAAATATTGATAAATTATACTTGCTTGTTTTTTTACCTCTTTAGGAGAAACCCAAATATGGGGATCAACCCCATGATGATGGTGCCCATCGTGAGAGTGGTTGTTATGAATTGTTTCTTCGGGTGATATTAAATTCGCATTTGATGATAAATCAATAATTTTCATCTCGGGATGTATATCCCCGAATTTCTTAATCCATGATTTTTCAAACTCAATATATCCAACACGAAAGTAAACTTCCGAAGCTGTTAGTTCCTGCATTTGTTTTGGCGATGGCTCATATGTTACGGGGCTTGCTCCGGGTGGAATCATCACATTAATTGTAAAATGATCGCCTGTAATTTTTTCTACAAAATATTTTTGTGGTAAAATACTTACTGTAACAACAGGTTTTTCGCTTTTTGGCTCTGAAGAGCAACCGATTAGTAATCCTACAGCAATTATAATTAAAGAGATTTTAATCTTCATGGCTAATATTTATTTAGAATTATTAAAAATAACAAAAATAAAAGAAATAAAAGAATTTTGGTTAAAGAAAACGATAATATCAATATTGAAAAAATGTATAAAAAAAGAGTGGCTGAAATTTCAACCACTCAATTTTCTAAAAAACAATATAAAATAATGTTAGTCTAACAGCTCGGCTAATTTCTCGCTTAACTCTTCGCCACGTAAATTTTTGGCAATAATAATACCGTCTTTATCTAGTAATACATTGTGAGGAATTGAGTTAAAGCCATAAAGTTCACGTGCTGAGCAATCCCAATAGTTTAATTCAGAAACCTGTGGCCATGTAATTCCGTCTTCTTCAATTGCCTTTACCCATGCTTCACGGGTTTTATCTAACGAAACGCCAAAAATTTCAAATCCTTTATCGTTATATTTTTCATAATTTTCAACAAGAACAGGGTTTTCTTGTCGGCAAGGGTTACACCATCCAGCCCAGAAATCAATAAGAACATACTGGTCACCTACATATGATGATAATGAAACTGGATTTCCGTCGGGATCGTCCATTGTAAAATCGATATAAGGTTGCCCAATTGCAACACTTTTTAATACATCAACCTTTTTGGTTAAATTTTTGGCATAAATAGATTCGTTTACTTCTGGAGAAAACTTTTCCATAATCAACTCAATTTCTTCTAATGAAAGATATGGCATCATATAGTTCAAAGTAATGAAAGGAGCCAGTATGGATGAAGAATTATCGTTTATAAAATCTTTAATATATTGCTGCTGTTGCTCTTCAACTTGGCTGTATTCTTTTTCAATTTGTTTAACTTTATTCATATCGCCGCCCATGTTAGCTTGCATATATTCGTTATACAAGTTTTTGAACTGCATGTTATAATTCATTAATTCTTGTTCGAAATTTTGATAAAGTTTAGTAACCTCAGATCCTTTGATTTCAGCATTAGGGATACTGTCGATATTTGCTATAATGTTAATTTTAGAATTTTCTAAAAATAAAGGAATAGCATCCAACGTGTCGGCAAATTTAACAACATGGTATTCAGGCATTTCTACGCTTCCTTTAAAATTGAATTTACCATCTTTTAAAGAAACTGAATCAACTGTTACCAGTTTCCCGTCTTCTACTTTTTGAAGGATCGCTGAACCGGTATCTAATCCTTCAATTTTTCCATCAATATTGTATTCTGTTTTTGTCGAACATGAGAACAAAAATGCAATAGCCATCAGGCTGTAAAATAATTTTTTCATTATTGGTATATTTTTAAGATTTATAAAATTTTCAGGTGATAAACATACAAAAAATTCTACATAATCAGAATTTAATATATGTAAATATGAATTATTTTTTATTGAAATAATCGTTTAAAAGCTTACGTGCTGCCAAAAAAGAATTCATTTTGCCCTTTAAAACATTTTCTTCATAAATTTTTAATTTACTTTTAATATCTTCAGTTTGATAAAAATTATTTTTTAGTGTTTCATTAATTGATTCGTACATCCAGTATTTTGCTTGTTCTTTACGTTTTAAAGCAAAAAAGTTATTGGCTTTTTGATGTTCGATAAATTCATTTATAACTTTCCAAACATTTTCAATTCCTTTATTTTTAAGTGATGAGCAAGTTAAAACTTTCGGAATCCATCCCGATGGAGTGGGAGGGAAAAGATGCAATGCATTTTGGTATTCAGTTTTTGCTATTTCGGCTTTCTGAATATTTTGCCCATCGGCTTTGGTAATAGCAATTGCATCGGCCATTTCCATTATGCCCCGTTTAATTCCTTGTAATTCATCTCCGGCACCAGCAAGCATGAGTAAAAGGAAAAAATCAACCATTGAATGAACGGCTGTTTCAGATTGCCCAACACCAACAGTTTCGATAAAAATTGTATTAAAGCCAGCGGCTTCGCACAAAATGATGGTTTCCCTTGTTTTTCGAGCTACACCACCAAGCGAGCCGGCTGAAGGCGATGGCCTGATGAAAGCATTGGAGTCTGTCGATAATTCTTCCATTCTTGTTTTATCTCCCAGTATGCTTCCTTTCGACCTTTCGCTACTGGGATCTACTGCTAAAACAGCAAGTTTGTTCCCTTTAGAAGTAATAAATTTTCCTATTGATTCTATAAATGTACTTTTACCTACACCGGGAACGCCTGTAATTCCAATTCGTATAGAATTTCCAGAGTAGGATAGGCATTTTTCAATAATTTCCTGTGCAATTTGATTATGATCAGGCAATGAACTTTCAATAAGAGTTATAGCTTGCCCTAAGATTGTCCGGTTGCCTTCAATGATTCCATCAACATACTCCTGTACAGAACGTTTAACTTTTTTATTTTTTCTGAACTTTTTGATTATATCAGGATTGATTGAATCGGGTTGCTCTATACCACTTTGTACATTTAATGCTGATTTGTATGCTTCTTTATCGTTTTTATGATCTTTTTTCTCCGACATCGTTAAAAATATTTTTTACGAAATTAAAACTTCCTTGCTTAGTATTAAAACTAAAATCTATTTTTCATAACAGCCAGTTCAATTATTACTTATAAAACAAAAGAAACAGCAAAATAGGGCTGCTTCTTTTGTTTGCATTATTTATAAAGTGTTATTATTAATCTTCTATTTCTCCACTAATCATAAGCCTCACTTCCGGATTATTTGGATCATTAGAAATTACATAGATAGATTTTCGTTGCATTCCTTTTCTTGACCCGGGAGTGAAAACGGCTTTAAAAGAACTTGATTCACCCGGTTTTAGCACTGTCTTTTTAGGGTCTGCAGTAGTACAACCGCAAGTTGTTCTGATTTTCCGAATAATCAAATCACTATTTCCGGTATTTTTAAAAACAAACTCTTTTTCAATATGTTTTTGACTTGATGAAACTACTCCAAAACTGTAATTTCTTTCTTCAAAAACTATTTTAGGTGCATTTGCCAGTTCTTTTTCGCTTAAGTGCGAAAAGTCTTCTTCAACTTTTGCACTGATGGTAATATAGTTGCTTCGTTGATTTTGTCCATTAATCAAAATAGAAATTCTGTGTACTACAAATCCCCAATCGTTTACTTTTTTTCCATCATATTCGCCAATAATAAATCCTTTTTCGCCAGGTTTTAATTCATTAGGCGAAACTTTTAATTTTAAATAATCAGGAACATTCTGAAAGCTTAATTTCATTAACTGTTCAGAAGCATTATAAATTTTTAAGGTATCCTTTTTTACCTCATTATTATATACCCTGGTAAAAGGAAAATGGTTAGATTGTAATCTTAAATCGCCTATGGTTCTGGGATAGTAATCTTCAATGGTTTTTTCTCTGGGCAATACCTCACCTGTAATCCTTAAAATAGCTCTGCTATTATTTATTGTGTTGGTACTCACAATAATACTTTTATTAAAATTACCAGGCCTGTTTCTGGGATCAAATACCGCTTTTACAAAGCCTTTTTGCCCGGGCATCACAGGCTTTTGTGTCCAGGTAGGCGAAGTGCATCCACAGGTTGCTCGTACATCTGTAATTACAAGTGGTTCTGAACCAATGTTGGTAAAAACAAATTCGTATTCAACGTTTCCTCCATCTTCTTTTATTTTTCCAAAATCATGAATATCTTTCTCAAAAGATATTTTGGCCCCACGTTGTTGAGCAAAAACAAAAACGGCCAAAACAGAAAAAAGTATAATTAATAAACCTTGCTTTTTCATTCAAATATATTTAGTTAAACAATTGTATTTATGTGATTTACAACTTCAAATTACAATAATCTTTTTTGTTGCCGGTGTCTCCCGCTTAAGCCTCCCACAAATTCCTCCGGCGAACCTTCATACAATAACTTTATAACAAGTAATTTTTTATTGCCTTCGGCGAGCTCATAAACTCGGTTCATGTCCTTTTGAGTTTGTGCCGGTTTAATTTTTTATCCATAAGCATGAAGGTTTCATAAAAAATATTTTTGAGATTAAATGATGAATCAATATATAAATAACAAAAATATATAATATTTTATTTTTAACCTGATGTATTCATTTATATATTATTATTTCTTTGTTACAAGATTAATTCATAAGTTTATGAATCAATCAGGTTTGCTATTATTTTGAACAAACTTTAACATTTGGTAATAAAGTGGTAAATTCATGCCAAATAATTATTAAAGTTTTTTCTTTAATTTATAACGTAATCTTAATGGAATAAGTTTTGAAAAAGAACTGTTTTACTATAAAAATATTTTTATTTTTTATTTTATTAGGAAATACTGTTTTAGCCCAGTTTTATAACGGGCATCAAATGAATTTTGGTAAAAACAGGGTTCAGTATAACGATTTTTACTGGTCGTTTTTTCGTTTCGATAGTTATGATGTTTACTTTAACCAGGAAGGTGAAACCATTGCCAGGTATACTGGGGAAATTGCAAGTGATGAGATTTTGCTTATGGAACAACGCCTTAATTATAAGCTTAAAAAAAAATTAATATTTATTGTTTACAACCGATATTCTGACTTTAGGCAAAGTAACATTGGACTGGTAACAGGTAAAGAAGAGTACAATACCGGAGGTGTGACTAAAATCCGAAATAATAAAGTAAGCTTATTTTTTCAGGGCGATCATAGCGCCTATATCAAACAATTAAGAGCTGCCATTGCCGAAGTATTAATTATGGAAATGCTATATGGCGAACGCTTGTCAGATAATTTTACAAGCTCAACCATGCTCGATTTGCCCGATTGGTTTTTAAAAGGTTTAACATCTTACCTTTCAGAAGGTTGGAGCACTGAAACCGAAAGTCGTGTGAAAGATGGTATTATTCATAACCGGTTTAAAAAATTTAACCGCTTAACAGGCGATGAGGCTGTTTATGCAGGCCACTCTTTCTGGAAATATATTAATGATTTTTATGGTAGCACCGTAATAACCGATATTATTTACCTTACCAGGGCAAATAAAGGCGTTAATACCGCCATATTTAGTGTGTTAGGCTTGCCATTTAAAGAAATTACCCAACAATGGATCGATTATTACAAAGCATATTTTGAAAATCAGTTTTTTGTAACCGATAGTGTTAATATTAAAAAAAATATACAAAGTAGTAAGAATAATGAGGTAATTACTTATGCAAAGTTAAACCCTGACGGGACAAAGCTTGCATATGTTACTAACGAGCTTGGAAAATATAAAATCATGATTTATGATGAGAACGCTAAAGAACATCAGAAAATATTAAAATACGGAAATAAGATTAATCAAATTACCGATTATACTTAT
>JBKHIH010000013.1:0-56515 GCA_046538755.1 Thiohalospira sp. | reverse complement strand
TTTCCTGTGTCTCTTGGCCAATCAATTGAACAAGATAACGAAGTACGCCTGATAGACTTGTTTGTAAATAGCTTTCATTTAAATGAATATAGTGTGGGCTTTTAGTATGGAAGAACAACTAAAACTCATCCGAAAAAGCTCGAATACCTGGACTATAACGGGAATATTTAAGTAAATAAAAAAATATCCTGTTTTTTATATTTTGTTCTGAACATTTATTTGGGAGTTATATCATGAAATTATCTAAATATTAACAATTACGTAACATGGGAATTATAAAAAAATTTGAACTTACACATTAAAATAATACAAATTATAGAATTTACGGATATATAAAATATAAAACGATGGACACTTTAAATAAAAAGAAGCTAAATCCACGAAAGACATTTTGGAAATGTGGTACATGTTCTCACGCTATGTTTCATCTTTTGAATCATGAATTTGACAATGAAAAACCACAGGAAGAAAAAGCTTCGGACATATTAGCAGGAGGCATTGCTCAAAAAGGGCATCAATGCGGCATGATCTGGGGTGCTTCTTTAGCAGTAGGAGTTGAAGCTTTTTGCAAATTTAATGAGAAAAACAAAGCAATAGCAGCAGCAATAAATGCGTCAAAACAATTAGTCGATTCTTTTCATAAAAGGACCAAAACCCTAAATTGTAAGGATATTACAAGAGTTGAATGGGAAAATAAATTCCAGATGGCACTTTTCCTATTAAAAACGATTGCAAAAGGCTTTATATTTAGTCCATGTTTTAATCTCATTCAAAAATGGACACTTGAAGCTATTCATTCTGCAAATAAAGGTCTTTTGGAGAATATAAATTACAGTCAACCCTGTATTAGCTGTTCTACAGAACTTGTAAAAAAAATGGGAGGTACAGAAGAAGAATCTCTGATGGTTGCCGGTTTTGCCGGAGGTATTGGACTAAGTGGCAATGCTTGTGGAGCTTTAGCTGCAACAATATGGTACAAAATGCTGGAATGGGGTAAAAAAAATCAAGACAAATCTCAATCAATGATTAATAAACCCGATACGGAAAAGGTTTTACTAACCTTTTATATGCAAACTGATTCGGAAATGTTATGCAAAAATATTTGTAACAGAAATTTTATATCCATCGATGAACACTCAGACTATATAATAACAGGTGGTTGTGTTAACTTAATTGAAGCATTGGCAAAATCATAAAAGAAAACAAGAATATTAATTATATTTTCAATATGAATATCATTCAGTTTTAATGTAATTTGCAGTTGTCAGTACAGAAGTTAGAAGAAAAACAAAAATTAACCAATAAAAAAAGGAATTGTTGTAATAAAAATACATTAAATATATATACGTTTTTATTATGAAATCACGAAGACAGAAAACAAGAAAGACGATTTTAATTATTTCGTTTTTACTGTTTCCAGCAACATTTTTCTATTTCTCACCGGTTCTGATCATTGAAGGCACTGCTGAGGGTATTATTACAGGAAGTTTTTTACTTTTTGGTTTTTTATTTGTATCGTCTTTTTTTCTCGGAAGAGCATTTTGTGGGTGGGTTTGTCCGGGAAGTATTATTCAGGATTATATTGCCGAAATCAACACACGAAAAATAAAGCGTGGAAATATTATCAAATGGATAATCTGGGTACCCTGGATATTGGCTATAGTTTTTACCGCCTTCCGAAACGGCGGTTACAATAAAATAGACCCTCTATTTAAAACAACATATGGTTTTTCTGTGAATAATGTTTTTTCCTTGTTTATTTACTTATGTGTTTTGATGTTAATTGTACTGCCGGCTTTTACAATAGGACGAAGAAGTTTTTGTCGAAGTATTTGCTGGATGGCGCCATTTATGATGCTTGGCAGAAAAATATCTAATCTGCTTAATTTAAAATCATTACGCCTTTCCGCACAACCCGGTTTATGCACCGATTGTAAACTCTGTACAAAATATTGCCCGATGGACTTACCGGTTAATACGATGATTCTTGAATACAATACCGAAAAAAACGATTGTATTTTATGCGGTCGATGTGTTGATATATGCAAAACAAAAGCAATAACTTATGATTTTTGTAAATTAAAATAATCAGTAAATGAAAGTAAACAATTTGATTAATATACAATTATTTCAAAATATCAATCATTAAATCAACTTTAATGAAGCAAACAGAAAATATTTGCCCGGTAGTAAAAGCCGGCCTGCTCGACATTTTTTTTAGGAGAATTATACAGAATCCCAAAAAAATTGTCAACCCGTATGTTAAAGAAGGTATTATGACAATGGATTTGGGTTGTGGCCCTGGTTTTTTTACTATCGAATTGGCTAAAATCATTCAAAAATCTGGAAATGTATTTGCAGTTGATATTCAGGAAGAAATGTTAAATCTCCTGGAAACTAAAATTAAAGGAACACAATACCATGATATTGTAATTTTACACAAAGCAAAAACAGATACATCGAATTTTACAGGTAAAGTTGATTTTATTAAAGCAGTGTTAGTAAAACTTAAAAGTAATTTTCAAAATTAATAAACCATTGGAAAAATTTAAATTATGAAAAAATTTATTGTAAACAGAGTTTTATTACTCATAGTGGCTGTACAGTTCTTGTCTATTTCAACTTTCGGCCAGAAATGGATTGCATCACCCCAAATAATTGGCAGTGGCAACGGAGCAGAAACAATTTCAGGTTATGTGTTTAATGATTCCAACAAAAACGGAACTAAGGATAATGGCGAAAGGGGTGTTTCCGGTGTACTTGTTTCAAACGGTATAGAGTGGGTTCGAACTAATGAGAGCGGCTTTTACAAGATTTCTGTAAGGAGTGATATGAATCTCACCATAGTTCAGCCCACAGGCTGGAGAGTTCCTACAAATGAGTTGATGGTCCCACAGTTTTTTTATATCCATAAAGAGGGAGGAACAGGCTACGATATGAGGTTTGGTGGATTGTCCAATACCGGGCCTACTCCTGAACGAATCAACTTCCCAATAACTCAGGATGGTGTTGCCGGACAGCAATTCTCATGTGCAATTCTGGGCGATCCGCAAACATATACCAACGAACAGCTGGCGTGGCTGAGGGATGGTGTATTTGCTGATATTCATGAAGCAAAATACAGTCAGGGCGATTGCATGATCCAATTGGGCGATGTTGTTGGAGATGACCTGGGACTTTTGCAACGCAACCTTGAGCTGGCAGCAACAATAGGAATGCCACAATGGTTGGTGATTGGAAACCACGATATTGACTTCGACGCTAAAACAAATGCTGATAAAGCAGACTCATGGCGGCGAATTTACGGACCAAACTACTACGCATTTGAAAAAGGAAATGTGCTTTTTGTTATGCTTGACAATATTTACTACCCTTGTGGAGAGGAAGACGTAGCAAGGGGGCGCAGTAACTGTGCTGAAGGCCAGCCTCCTTCATACAACGGACGCTTAACAGAGACTCAGTTCACCTGGCTTGAGGGACTAATAGAAAACACTCCTAAGGAAAAACTGATAGTTTTAAATAGTCATATTCCATTCGTTTCATCTGTTGATGGAAGAAACGGACAGCATCAAACGGATGAGCTTTTCAGAATTTACCAAATTCTTGAAGGGCGGGACGCTTTATCATTTTCGGGGCACACGCACACCGTCGAAAATCATTCACCCGGACAACTATTCGAAGGCTGGACTGAAACGTTGGGAATTGGCCCCCTACCTTTCCGCCATATTATCGCAGGAGCCGCTTCAGGATCATGGTACCAGGGTGATTTTAACATTTTTGGCGTACCTATGGCTTTGCAGCGCATGGGGGCACCAATGGGCTATTTTCATGTCGATTTTAATGGCTCGGAGTACCGTGAGAGATATATTGGTGCCCGAATGGGTAAAGATCGCGGACAGTGGGTAGCACTTAATACCCCTGCCTTTCGCAAATGGTACGATGCCATTACCGAGTGGGCATCTAAACCAATATCAGAAAGAGACTCTATTCCACCCTATTCCGTGAACGATTTGCCGGATACTAAGTTGCTAACACCAGAGGATTTTGAGGATAGTGTATGGCTTACAGCAAACGTTTGGGCAGGATCAGCAGAAACAACGGTGGAAGCAACCCTCTCCAGTGGCGAAGTGTTAGCCCTTGAGCGTACTCAACAAGGAGCAGGCGAAAGCACAAAGATTGGAGCAGAGTGGGCAGATCCTTTTGCATCTGTCAGGCAGCTATCAGTTGCCCGCTACGCATTTCAAAGTACACAGGGCGAAGAAAATTCGCAAGGGCAACAACTTTTTACAGGCAGTAAATTTGGGCCGGCACCTCCGCAACCTCAAGGTTCAATCGCTAACCGTAATATGCATCTATGGCGGGTTAAACTACCTGAACTGCCGTTAGGTGTGCATACTATTGAGGTGGTTAGCACCGACAGAAATGGGCTTAAGTATAAAGACATTATCACCCTAGAAGTTCGGGCAGAGAGGCCACCCAAGTATTGGAGAAACAATATTTGGGAATAAACGCTTTTTGCAGGTATTATATTAATTATATTTACGTCAGAATTGAAAAATATAAATGAATAAAACTAAAATAAGTGTAGCCACTTTTGCATCAATTTTAGGCATTGCCGGAATTGAACATGGAATCGGAGAAATACTTCAAGGCAAAATAAAACCCGGCACCTTTATTATACAATCATGGCCAAATCACGAACTTTACGAAGTACTGGCAGGAGAGCCTGCATTTACAATACTTATCGGAATGCCTATATATGTTACTGGAATTATTGCAATACTTGTATCTGCTCTCATCATAATTTTTGCCCTCTTTTTTGTTGAAAAGAAATACATCATCTATATTTTTCCCGGATTAGTGCTTTCCCTGTTTTTATTTGGCGGCGGAATAGCCGGACCTGTATTAATAGGTATTTTATTAAGTTTTGCAATATATTGTATAATTTTTGATGTTCTTTTATTTAAAAAGGAAAGGCCATCCTGGAAAGTATTAAAATCAATATGGAAAATCTTCTATCCTCTTTCAATTATTAGTTGGTTTTCATTATGGCCAGGTTTAGTATTATTGGGTGCTGCCGGTTTTATTCCGGATTTTTTGATTGTATATATTTTATCATCAATTAGTATCATAACTTTTATTTTAACAATTTTTTCAGCATTATCAAGTGATAATTTAGAATATATTAAATTATGAAACTTCCATGTATTTGCATACACAAACACAATATTTTAATAATCAATTAAATGAAGGTCTCATCATGCCATAAAAAATAAAATTATTATATTATGAAAACAATCGTCTATTTCTATTCTCACAAAGGCAGTAACAGATACCTGGCAAATAAAATTGCCAATGATTTAAAATGCGATATTGAAGAAATCAAGCCTCGGTTAAACACTCATTTGTTGATGTTGATGAAAATTAATTTCGGAAATAGAAAACTTAAAACCAACATCGAGAATTATGAAAGAATTATCTTGTGCGGTCCAATTTGGATGGGGCAACTTATTGTTCCATTGAAAAATCTTATAAAAAAGAACATCTCAAAAATCAACAATCTAATATTCGTAACATGCTGCGGAAGTACATTTGAGAAAAAAAATGATAAATTCGGGCATAACCTTGTATTTAATAAGGTAAATAATATTGTCAACGGTAAATGTACTTACTGCGAAGCATTTCCGATAACTTTGGTATTGCCCGATGAACAAAAAGATGACAGCGATGCTTTTATGAAAACCCATTTGAATGATGAAAATTTTAAAGGCGAAATTTTGGCTATTTATAATAATTTTATCAAAACATTATAAGTAATTTCAGAAAATGTAATTCACGATATAATTACGGTAAATAACAAATGTGCCATGGTCATCTTTTAATAACCTAAAAGGGAAAAAAGTATGAATAAACAGTTTGCAAATCTGAAACAAGTTAGTTCAATAGATTTTCGTAACAACAAACAACAATTGTTACTATCTTATTTACTACGTGCTGCTGGAATGTTCGTATTTGGTGCATTATTACTGATAATTACAAAATACCTGGCAAATAATGATGAGATCATTATAAAAGAACTAATCAACATTGAACTAAAATCAATCCCGCCTATTTTTAGTATCTTTTTGATAATTTTAGATATAGTATTTATTTTATTTCTACATGAGCTTATTCATGCATCAGTGCTATTCATCACTCACAGGCAAAACACTAAAATTGGAATAAGAAGTTTTATTATATATGCCGCTGCACCGGAGAGTATTTTAACAAAAATACAGTTCATAATTACAGCGTTGTCGCCATTTTTATTAATTTCAATAATAGGATGCCTACTTATATTTTTTATACCGCATACTTATTTATCGTGGGTATTTATTCCTACAGTTGTAAACGCAGCAGCAGCCGGGGTATTTTTATGGCCGTTATTTGGGCACTAAAACAAGCTAAAAATGCAAAAATTATTGACAAAGTAGATATTACTTATGCATACATCAAAAAATAATAAATAACAAAATTTTATGGAAACAATATCAGCTATAATTTTTACAGTTTTTACAGGGATTGTAATAATTTTTCAGGGATTTCTGGCTGCAGGAATGCCATGGGGAGCTGCCTCTATGGGTGGAAAATATCCTGGAAAATATCCACCTAAAATGCGGTTTGTTGCCGTGATAAATATGTTGGTTTTAATCTTTATTTTAGCGATCATATTATCAGAGGCAGAGTTAATTTTGCCCCAGCTAAATTCAATTTCCAGGATTGGAATTTGGTTTGTAGTTGCTTTTTTTAGTATTGGAACAGTTTTGAATATAATCACACCAAGTAAGATTGAACGCATTTGGGCACCGGTAGCAGTAATTCAATTAATTACGAGTGTAATTATTGCAATTAGTTAAATAAATATAGTAATTTAAAATTTTAATGTATTACTAAAATCAGTATATATTTTGTATAAGTAATGGCAGAGAAAAACTTAAATATCAAGATTTGCAACCAATTCAAACCATATTATGACTCAATATGGAGGTACCACTCAATCTGCCACTTGTCACAACCAACCGCTGGGGTAATATTATTTCTGGAAAAATCAATATTAAGCAATTAAATATAAAGTAACATGAAAGCAGTAATTTGCGAAAAATATGGAGAACCTGAAGTCCTGAAAATAGTAGAAGTTGCAAAACCAATTCCTAATGACAATGAAGTTTGTGTAAAAATTTATGCAACGGCTGTAACAAATAGTGACATTTTTATTCGAAGTTCAAAATTACCATTTCCGTTAATAATTCCTTTTAGATTAATTATTGGTATTTTTAAACCTCGAAAATCAATAATTGGTTTGGTTTTTTCAGGTGAAATTATATCTATCGGTAAAAATATTAAAAGATTTAAACCTGGTGAAATGGTATACGGTTTGTCTGGATATACTCTTGGAACCTATGCAGAATATTTATGCATAAGAGAAACGGACTCAATGAAAGGTTGTATTTCCCTTAAACCTGTAAACATTAGCCATGAAGAAGCAACTATGGCAGCATACGGAGGTTTATTGGCTTTTCAATACTTAGAAAAAGGGGGAATCCAAAAAGGGCAAAAAGTCTTAATATATGGAGCATCCGGAACAACTGGCACATTAGCAATTCAAATTGCAAAAAAATTGGGAGCCGGAGTTACAGGCGTTTGTAGTACTTCAAATTTAGAAATGGTTAAAAACCTGGGAGCCGACTATGTAATTGACTATACTAAACAAGATAAAGTTCCTGAAGGCGTGTATTATGATTTTATATTAGATGCAGTTGGAAAAGCTAAATCATCAAAACTCAAACAGGCTTGTAAAAAAGCTTTAAAATCAAAGGGTAAATATGTTTCAATAGATGATGGTGATTTAAAACTTAATTCTCAACGACTGAATAAAGTAAAAGAGTATATTGAATCAGGGCATATTAAACCGGTGCTTGATAAAATTTATCACTTGGATGATATTGTTGAAGCTCATAGATATGTGGAAAAGGGACACAAAAAAGGAGGAGTAGCCGTTACTGTGATATAAAAATCAAATACACATCCATCAGCATTTATAAATACTACTTTATTAACATTTTATAAAATTCCCTAATATACAACAACTTAACTCTTTTAAGTTTTGATAATTTAGTTGTTTATTTGTAAAAAAGTGTAAACAAAAAAATAAAAATGTAAAATATATATCAGAAACAGGAGCTCGCTAATCAATATGTTTACGGTATTATTAGTCCAATCAATTGAATATCACTTAATTTGAAAAACCCTGCTTACTACAGTCAAGATTGTACAATATTCAAAAGATATGCGTAATTTAATAATTACCGAAACTGGCCGAAATTCCACTCTATTACAATGCATGAACCAGCTAGCTGCAAATTTTTGAAAAGTCATTACAATGTTTTAAATTTATACAAAAAACATATGGAAAATTCAAAAAAAGGTAAATGCCCTGTTATGCACGGGGCTAATACGGATACTAATAGTTCCTTAATGAGTTGGTGGCCAAATGCTCTTAATTTGGACATTTTACATCAACACGATACTAAGACAAATCCACTTGGAAAGGACTTTAATTATCGTGAAGAATTTAAAAAACTCGATTTGGAGGCAGTAAAAAGCGATCTTAAAAAATTAATGACCGATAGTAAGGATTGGTGGCCTGCGGATTGGGGACATTATGGTGGTTTAATGATTCGCATGGCCTGGCATAGTGCCGGAACTTATCGATTGGCCGACGGGCGTGGTGGAAGCAATACCGGCAACCAACGTTTTGCTCCACTTAACAGTTGGCCAGATAATGTTAATCTTGACAAAGCACGGCGTCTGTTATGGCCCATAAAGAAAAAATATGGCAACAAAATTTCGTGGGCAGATTTGATGATACTTGCAGGAAATATGGCTTATGAATCAATGGGATTTAAAACATTTGGATTTGCTGGTGGCCGAGAAGATATTTGGCATCCCGAAAAAGATATTTACTGGGGTGCTGAGAAGGAATGGTTAGGAAAAGACAGGTATTCAGATAATTTAGATGAAGAAACACTTGAAAATCCACTGGCTGCTGTACAAATGGGACTGATTTATGTTAACCCCGAAGGCGTTGATGGAAACCCCGACCCATTAAAAACTGCTAATGCCGTGCGGGTAACATTCAAACGTATGGCAATGAATGATGAGGAAACCATTGCATTAACCGCCGGTGGACACACTGTTGGCAAGTGCCATGGAAATGGTGATGCATCAATACTGGGCCCAGACCCTGAAGAAGCAGAACTTGAAGAGCAGGGCTTTGGTTGGAAAAACCCTAAAGGAAAAGGCCATTCTGAAGATACTGTTTCCAGTGGACTGGAAGGTGCATGGTCTAGTAAACCCGATAGATGGAATCATACCTATTTCCATCTTTTGCTCAATCACGAATGGGAGTCCAAAAAAAGTCCTGCAGGTGCATGGCAATGGGAACCCGTTAATATGAAAGAGGAAGATAAACCCTTTGATGCCCATATCCCAGGCGTACGCCGTAATCCTATCATGACTGATGCCGATATGGCACTCAAGATGGATCCGGAGTACCGAAAAATATCAGAGCGTTTTTATAAAGACCCTGAATATTTTGCCAAGGTTTTTGCCAGAGCATGGTTCAAACTTACACATCGCGATTTAGGTCCAAAAAGTCGTTATCTTGGTAACGATGTTCCAAAAGAAGATTTAATTTGGCAAGACCCAATTCCGACTGTTAAATATACCCTTACGGAATCTGAAATTGAGGATATAAAAAACAAACTTCTGAACTGCGGTTTAACCCGAACAGAACTTATCAATACTGCTTGGGACAGTGCAAGAACTTTCAGGTCTTCTGATTACAGAGGTGGTGCAAATGGAGCAAGAATACGCCTTGCGCCACAAAAGGACTGGGAAGGCAATGAGCCTAAACGTCTTGAAAAAGTGCTTTCAAAACTTTCAGAAATTCAGTCAGGGCTAAATAAAAAAGTTAGCATTGCTGATTTAATTGTATTGGGAGGAAGTGCAGCCATTGAAAAAGCTGCTCAAGAAGCGGGAGTAAATATCAAAGTTCCATTCATGCCAGGTAGAGGTGATGCAACAGAAGAAATGACCGATGCAGAATCTTTTGAAGTCTTGGAACCTCTACACGATGGCTACAGAAACTGGCAAAAAAAAGAATATGCTGTAAAACCCGAAGAAATGCTTCTCGACAGAACTCAGTTAATGGGGTTAACTGCACCCGAAATGACTGTTTTGGTTGGAGGTATGCGCGTTTTAGGGACAAATTATGGAGGAACCAAACATGGCGTTTTTACCGACAGAGAAGGTGTATTAAGTAACGATTTTTTTGTAAATCTTACAAATATGGACTACACATGGCAGCCTGTTTCTGATAATCTATACAATATTGTAGAAAGGAAAAACGGAAAAATTAAATGGACAGCAACTAGAGTTGATTTAGTTTTTGGTTCTAATTCAATATTGCGAGCTTATGCAGAATTTTATGCACAAGACGACAATAAAGAAAAATTTGTAAACGACTTTGTTAAAGCTTGGGTAAAAGTGATGAATTCAGACCGCTTTGATCTGGAGAATTAACCCACAACAAAAATTTTGTATAAGTAAATGCGAGGTTTGTAGCATATTTAATCGCTCGGCCTCGCATTTATTATTAAGTAACTTAATAAAATAGCTCCACAAAGGCTGCCATTACTCATACACATCACTATTAGGAAATGGTTCACAAGCCTGTAAAACAACTTGCTATTCCCTGGACAATATTTAACGATTCTAAAAGCTTTATGAATTACGAAATGAAATGACTTTTCAAAAAATAAAAAAGAAGAAACCCTGTGTAAAATTTTTTCTAAACAATATCAGCTTTAATGTGTTATAGATTTACAAACAACTAGTAAAACAAAAAATTGTTTTATAAATTAAAATAATCAGTTCGTATGAAAAAAATTATCTTAATGCTATTAACAACCGGTTTATTGATGTCGTGTAATCAACAAAAACCGGAGGAAAACACTGATGCTTCATCTCTAAAAAGTAAAAAAACTGTTGAAATAGGAAATCCTGACGATGTTCAGGTGGACGAAGGCGGAGTTTTTAAAATGAAGGGTCTTCCTTATGCTTATGATGCCCTTGAGCCATATATTGATGCTCAAACGATGGAAATTCATTATTCCAAGCACCACCTTGGATATGCCAACAATTTAAACAAAGCTGTTGAAGGAACAGAAATGGCCAATATGACCATTGAAGAGGTACTTAAAAAACTTGATCCTGACAATAAGGCTGTAAGAAACAACGCCGGAGGTTATTATAATCATAACCTGTTTTGGGAAATTTTAGGGCCAAATAAAGAAGAACCTCAAGGTGAACTTGCCAATGCCATTGAAAGAGATTTTGGCAGTTTTAATGAATTTAAAAAACAGCTTACACAAACTGCTTTAACCCAATTTGGTTCTGGTTGGGGATGGCTAGTAACCGATAAAGACGGAAAATTGAGTTTGATGAGTACTCCAAATCAAGATAATCCGCTTATGTCTAAACTGGGCTTCAGCGGTACTCCCATTTTAGCAATTGATGTTTGGGAACATGCATATTACCTGAACTATCAAAACAAAAGAAAGGATTACATCGAATCTGTTTTTAATGTCATAAACTGGGAAAAAGTTGCAGAGAATTATAATCATGCAACATCCAATGATTAAACGAATAATATCAATAAAAATAAGTTAAGTGAAAGAGCTGCTCAAATAAAAAGGCAGCTCTTATCATATTTCAACTTTATTCGTATCTCAACGAATCTACCGGATTTTTCCTGGCTGTTGTAATGGTATGATAAAATATGGTTGACAATGCAATAATTAATGAAATAATAATCGCTGCTGCAAAAATCCACCACGAAAGTGTTGTTTTATAAGCAAATGAATTTAACCATTTATTCATGGCGAAATAAGCCAACGGTGCAGCAATTACATTGGCAATAAGCACCCACTGAGTTAATTCTTTAGATAATAATAAAGTTATTGACCTTGTTGATGCTCCAAGCGCTTTCCTAATGCCAATTTCTTTGGTTCTCTTTAACGACATAAACGAAGCCAGGGCAAACAGACCTAAACAGGCTAAAAAGATAGAAATTATCCCAAAAATCATAAATACTTTCCCAAATTGAATTTCTGAACGGTAAATTTGTTCAAAAGAATCGTCCAAAAAAACTAAATCTAATGGATATTCAGGAGCAATTTCAGACCAAACCTCTTCAATGTGTTTAATGGTTTCTTTATAATTTATTGCATTTATTTTTAGATACATAAGATAAGCATACTTAGGTTCTACCTGAAAAACGGTTGGCCCGGGTTTACTTTGCAAATCGGTAATCTGAATATTTTCAACAACTCCAATAACCTCTCCCTGGTTTATTTTTTTAGTCAGAACTGTATCAATAGATCCGAACCAATTGGCCATTTCACTATTCACAATGTAAGGCGCTGTTTCTCTTAACAAATCATTTTCGATAAAATCTCTTCCTTTAATAATATCAATATTGAAAAACTTAAAAAAATCTTCATCAACACTAAAATAATAACTATCAATTTGGCGGTCGGGCCCATCTGTAATAGTAGCCCATGAGCCGGCTTTTGTGATAAAACTATTTGTTCTTGTTATACCTAAAACATTACTATTTTGCATTACTTTATCTTTAAAAACATCAAATTGTTTTTTTATAGTAGCATTTAATGGAGTATATACGATCTGTTCAGTATCAAAGCCTGGGTCGAAATTGTTAATAAAGTTTAATTGTTTCTTTACCACAATGGTTCCAATAATTAAAAATACCGAGATTGTAAATTGTAAAATGGTAAGGGCTTTTCTAAAAATAGCACCCGTTTTGCCTTTTGTAATCTCACCTTTAACTACATCAGTAAGTTTAAAATTACTTAAATAAACTGACGGATAAAGTCCTGCAAATATGCCAAGTATTAATGGCAAAAATATAAAAACACACAAAACCAGTGGAAACGAATAAGGAATTTGTATCTCAAGAAAAGTTAAATCACGAAAGTAAGGGATTGTAAATTCTGTAATTAAAACCGATAAAGCAACAGCCAAAAAAGCAATAACAATCCCTTCGAATAAAATTAATTTTATAATATCTTTTCGGGAGGCGCCTGCAACTTTTTTTATGCCTAAAGATTTAAACCTGCTTGATGCCAATGCGGTAGTAATATTAATATAATTTATACATGCAATAAGCAAAACAAATATAGCAATGATGCCAAAAATAACTACATGATTTTTATTTCCGCTACTATGCAGATCCATATCGGTATAAAAATAAATATCAGCATAAGGCCGAAATGTCTGATTCGCTTTGTAATCCTGATTCCTGTCTTGAGATTCTGTATATCTTTTTGTTAACTGTTCATCAAACTTCCTTTTTATCTCATTAATATCTGTTCCTTCTTTAAAAAGGAAAAAAGTTTCGTACATCCAACGATACCAGCTGGAAAAAAAGTCGGGATCATTATTTAAGGTTTTATAATAATTAATCGGAACAATTGCTCCAAATTTTAACGATGAATTCTCGGGTACATCTTTTATTATCCCTTTTACAGTAAGTTTACTTTCAGAATCATAAGTAATTAATTTATTGATGGGATTAGTATCACCAAACAATTTATTGGCAAGGGTTTCAGTTAATATGATAGAAGCAGGGTTGGCATAAATATCATCAATATTACCATGAATCAATGAGTAATTAAACATTTTTAAAAAATCTTTATCAGCCATAACAATTTCTGTATAAAAGCCTTTATCAATTAAATCAGAATTTTCCTGCTGATAATGAACCAAGCCATTCAAAAAACTTATTCTCGCCGCATACTTAATTTCCGGGATTTTTTCTTTATAAAAATCCAGATAAGTACCTGGAGTAATCCCACCAAATCCGTTTTCTATTCGGTAAATTTCATCGACATTTTCATGAAACTTATCTACACTTTTTTGATAATATATATACAAGCTAATTAACATAAATACTGTTAATCCGATAGCTAATCCAAAAATATTTATAAAAGATTGTAATGGATATTTTCTGAATTGCTTAAACGACCATTTAATATTGTATAGTACTTTCATTTTTTAAAGTTTTTATTGATTTACTATACATTGACTATAATAATGCCAAAACTACAAAGCTTTAAAAATCAGTATAATAATGATGCAACAAAAATACAACTGTGCAAATTATGCTCAATTTAGTGTAAATTTTTTTCACAATATTAATTTTTAACATTACTTTGCAATATGGAAAAAAAATATGATAATGTTTTAATTATTGATGACAATGAAGATATTCTTGTTGCCATAAAAATATTTCTTCGTAATTTTTTTAAAGATATCCATACCCTCAACAGTCCATCCAATATCTATTCAACAATTGAAAAATCAGATTATGATTTAATTCTGCTTGACATGAATTTTAAAGCCGGTGATCGAAGCGGTAACGAAGGCCTGTTTTGGCTTAAAGAGATACTAAAAGTTAAGCCGGATGCTATAGTTATTTGTATTACGGCTTATGGTGCCGTAAATCTGGCTGTTAAAGCCATGCAAAATGGAGCTACAGATTTTATAGAAAAACCCTGGAACGAAGAAAATTTACTGGCAGCAATATTAAGAGCAGCGAAATTAAGCGAAACCAAAAAGCAAATCAATAAACTAACAGAAAAGAACAAACAACTTGCAAAACAAAACACTTCTAATCTTGATATTATAAAAGGTGTTTCGCCAAAAATGAAAAGCATTTGGCAAACTGTAAACAAAATATCTCCTACCGATGCCCATGTTTTAATAACAGGCGAAAATGGCTCAGGAAAAGAAATTGTTGCAAAAAGCATACACCATTTAAGCCAAAGAAATGAAGCTCCTTTTGTAACCATAGATTTAGGATCTCTAACACCTACGCTTTTTGAAAGCGAACTTTTCGGTCATGTTAAAGGAGCTTTTACTAACGCTACTTCAGATAAAACCGGATGGTTTGAAATTGCCAATGGTGGCACACTTTTTTTAGACGAAATTGCGAACCTTACACCAGAACAACAGGCTAAACTTTTATCAGCCATTCAGAAAAAAGAAATATCACCTGTAGGAAGCACAAAAACAATCCCGCTTGATATTAGAATAATTTCGGCTACCAATGCCAAATTAGCTGATCTAGTACGTTCCGGAAATTTCAGAGAAGATTTGTTATATCGTTTAAACACTATTCAAATTGATGTTCCTCCCCTTCGAGCAAGAAAAGAAGATATTCCTGAGCTTATAGATTTTTATCTTGAAAAATTTAAATCAAAATACAAAAAACAAAACCTAAAGTATACCACTGCAATCATTAAACGATTACAGAATTATTCGTGGCCAGGCAATATTCGAGAATTAAAACATGCTATTGAAAGAGCAGTAATTTTAAGTGATAATAATAAACTCTCGATTACTGATATTTATTCTGACGAGCAAAATATTCAAAAAATTTCACCGGTAAATTATCCTGCGGACAGCTTTAATCTTGAAAATCATGAAAAAAGATTGATTCAGGCTGCCATCAACAAAGCCAAGGGGAACTATACCAAAGCATCAGAACTTTTAGGTGTTTCCCGAAGAACTTTGTATAATAAAATTGATAAATATGGCCTTCAATAAATTTTATATTAAAGTATTTTTATTAATAATCCTTATCGCAGTATTAGGATCATTAACTATTTGGTCGTTTAGCTCTTCAAACTCATTGGTTATTTCAAGATATATTTTATTCGTTTTATGGATGGCTTCTGTTTATTTATTATTCAGGTATATTTATAAAACTACCGGAATTATTAAAGATTTTATCATCAGCTTTAAAGAAGGAGACCTTGTATTTATTCCTGAATCAAAAAATGCATTTGGTAAAGAATTCAATGAACTATTATCGTTCTTCAATCAAAAAATCAAAACTATCAGCATCGAAAAAGAAGAACAATACCATCTGTTTAAAAATGCGGTAAATCAATCGGGTTCGGGAATAATTGTTTTTGATGACCATGGGAATGTAGAACTACTCAATAAATCAGTTCTCGATTTATTTTCTTTAAACAATTTAAATCATATCAATAAGCTGGAAATTTTTAACCCGGAATTACCAAAAAAATTACTCACTTCAAAAGAGAAAAGTATTATTTTACCCATCCAGGTAAAGCATGAATTGTATAAAATTGCCATTCATCAAAATAACTTTATTCTGCGTGGAAAAAAATTAAAAGTTGTTTCTATGCAAAATATTTCTGCTGAATTGGATAAGGAAGAGCTGGAATCGTGGAAAAAACTGATGCATGTTATTACCCACGAAATTATGAATTCCGTGACACCCATGAAAACCCTGGCTTATTCGTTGTTCGATATTTATAAAGAAAACGACAAACCAAAAATTATTGATAAAATTGACCAAACCACCATTGATGATACATTTTTAGGTTTAAAGGCTCTTAACAACAGGGTTCACGGGCTAATGCGGTTTGTAGAATCGTACCGTAAATTGTATAAAATACCCGAACCTGTCTTTAATCACTTTATTTTTGGTGAAATTATAGATGAAATTAAACAACTCTTTAAAAATACAATCGCTGAAAAAAAAATAAAACTTGATTTCCGTGGGAATAATGATATAAAATTATTTGCCGACAAATCTTTACTCACCCAGGTAATAATAAACCTGATAAAAAATGCTATTGATGCGGTTGAAAATTCTGAAAAACCCGAAATCATCATCAATAATTATCAAAAAATAGATGAGATAATAATTAGTATTAGCGATAATGGTAAAGGAATGAGTAGCGAAGAGCTTAAAGATATTTTTGTACCTTTTTATACAACCAAAAAAGACGGAACAGGAATTGGCCTTTATTATTCGAAAATGATTATTTACATGCACAAAGGAATAATCAAAGTTAGTTCGCAGGTAAATCAGGGCACTACTTTTAGCATTCACTTGTAACTTTCTAAAAAAATATTTACTAAACCGCACTTTTTTTATATTTTTACCCATTCAAAAAAAAATATTAAATAAAATGGGAAACACTTTTGAACCTACCAGGTACATTTTGCAATCGGTAAAAACCGGCAACCAATTTAACGATAAAGGCTGGACACTTGAAGCTCCCGAAGAAAATGAACCTACACTTATACGAGCTATATATGAAAAAAAACAATTAGACGTAAAAAATAGTGCTTTAGGAATTTATAAATTTGCCGACTGGCTTCCGATACATAAAACACTTGAAGGCTCGTCAGCTCCTGTAACATTTAAAAGTAATGGTTTAGCCGAACATTTAGGATTATCAAATTTATATATTACATTCAGTGGTTATTGGCCCGAAAAAGGAGCAAACTTCCCAACTTGTTCATTTAAAGAAACCGAAGCATATTCTGTTTGTGGCCGATTACCTTCTGACGAAAAAAAAGTTTTAGTGGTAGCATCAGCAGGAAATACTGCAAGGGCATTTGCGCGTGTTTGTTCTGACAATAACATTCCATTATTACTTTGTGTACCTGAAGATAATGTTGATTCTCTATGGTTTAATAAACCCATTAATGATTGTGTTAAGCTTGTGGTCACAAAAAGTGGCAGCGATTATTTTGATGCGATCCATCTATCTAATTTGGCCTGCCAGTTAGACAACTTTATTGCCGAAGGGGGCGCAAAAAATGTTGCTCGCCGCGATGGTATGGGAACAACAGTTCTATCGGCAGTTACTGAAATTGGAAAAATTCCTGATTATTATTTTCAAGCCGTAGGTAGCGGAACCGGTGCTATTGCTGCATGGGAAGCAAATCTAAGACTTATTGACGATGGAAGGTTTGGAAATAACAAAATGAAACTGATGATTTCTCAAAACGAACCTTTTGTTATTTTACAGGAAGCCTGGAGAGCCAATTCAAGAGATATTTTACCTATGGATGATGCCGAAGCCCGAAAAAAAGTAGAGATCATTATGGCTAAAGTGCTTTCGAACCGTAAACCTCCTTACCCTATTATCGGGGGCTTGTACGATGCTCTGAAAGATGCAGGCGGTGATGTTTTAACTGCCAATAATGAAGAGTTGAAAGAAGCAGCTATACTATTCGAAAAACTGGAAGGAAATGATATTCATCCTGCTTCGGCAGTTGCAACTGCAACATTAATTAAAGCTGTTAAGGATAATATCGTAAAAAAAGATGATTTAATTATGCTTAACATTACCGGTGGTGGCGAAGAGCGTTTTAAACATGAAAACAATTTAATTTTCTTAAAACCATCGTTTATTTTTGATATCAACCCTTCGCTTGAAGAGGTGAAAATTATAATGGATAAGCTGTTTTAGAAAATTAACGAAGATATTTTTCTACTATTTGTAATAATAGCTCCGGAACAATGGGTTTAGATAAATAATCGATACAACCTGCCTGTAAGCATTTTTCTTTATCGTTTTCCATGGCATAGGCTGTTTGAGCAATTACGGGCACATCAATAGTTAATGATTTTATTTTTTGCATAAATTCAAGCCCATCCATAACCGGCATATTGATATCAAGCAAAATTAAATCCGGCTTTTCTTTATTAACCATTTCAAGCAACTGTATTCCATTTGAAGCATGCTTTACCTCTATATTTGTAGGCGCTAAAATTTCTTCCATCAAAAGAAAAGAAGGAAGGTCATCCTCGGCAATATAAATTAATTTACCCGTAAAATCATTTTCCCTCACAGGTACTTCTGGTTCTTCATCTAATTTTACATCAACTTGTTGATGCAAAATTAATGGTAGCGAAAATGAAAAAACACTGCCTTTGCCCAATTCTGATTGTACATTGATATCTCCATTCATTAAATTAAGAATGCCTTTAGAAATAGCCAGGCCTAATCCTGTTCCCTCCTTAAGCCTTCGATTATCAGATTGCATAAACCGGTCGAAAATTACTGATAAATCTTGTTCTGAAATTCCAATACCTTCATCCTTAACCTTAAAGTTTATTTTTTTATTAGCATTATCTACAGTAAAACTTACATCTATTGTGCCTTTATCTGAATATTTTATGGCATTAGATACTAGATTATCCAACACTTGTTTCAATCGAACCGGGTCTGTTTTTATTACGGTTGAAGATAATTCTTTAGTGGTAGAGTGAATTAGTTTTAGTTTTTTTTGTGAATGGGCAATTGATGACTGCTGGTGATACATCACCGTATCGTCAACCATTTCAAATACTTTACACCAATCATATTCAATTCTTAACTGGTTTGATTCTATTTTAGAAATATCAATAATATCGTCGATAATACGAAGTAATCGATCACCTGAATTTTGAATATGCTTAATATATATTTCAGCTTTTTGCTTTGACTTTGTTCTGTTTAAAAGGCCTGAAAAACCAATAATTGCATTCATTGGAGTTCTTATCTCATGACTCATATTAGCTAAAAAAGCAGATTTTAACCGGTCGCTTTCTTCAGCTTTTGCTTTAGCTTTTGCCAATTCTTCATTCAGTTTCTCTGTACGTTCAAGGCTTTCTTGTAACTCTTCATTTTGCGATAAATATTCCTCGTTTAGCGATAAATACTCTTCATTGGTTTCTTTTAAGTGAATTTCTGTTAATTTTCTAACAGAAATATCTTTATGGGTTCCAATTACACGAACAGGATTATTGTTTTCGTCTCTTTCCATCACTTTTCCTCTATCCAAAATCCATTTGTATGTTCCGTCTTTGCACAATATTCTGTGTTCATTCATATAACGTTTTGTTTCTCCTTTTAAGTGTTTTTTTAAATCAACACGCACCTTTTCTTTATCATTGGGGTGAATCCTTTTATCCCATTCCATCAAATTATTTTCTATTTCATCTTCCTTAAAACCAAACATTGATTTCCATTGCTTAGAGTAAAAAACTTCGCCGGTTTGTGGATTCCAGTCCCATACTCCATCGCCACTGCCCTCCAGGGCAAACTGCCATCTTTGTTCACTCTCGTGCAGAGCTTTTCGTACTTGCCAATTCTGATATTGCTTAACCAATAATCTTCCAAAAATTAAAGTTGCCAAGGGATATATAATAATTACCGGTATTGAGATGGTTTTTAAGGTAGGCAAAATACTTTCTTTTGGAAGAAATGCTGTACAAGCAAGCATGATTATATGAACAAGCAAACCAACATAAATAAGTTCTTTATGCTTTATATTTTTGATGTTTTTTAATTTAATTTTACTCCATAATATGCCAATTGTTCCCGATGTTAAAATTACTGCAATACCCATCCACATTCCATCTCCGCCCATAAATACACGGTACAAAGAGGTTATTATCATTGCAATGATGGTTGGAATAGCACCGAAAAATAATCCCGAAACGGAAAGCATAATCGAACGTGAATCAAATACCAGTCCTGGATACAGCGTCCAGGGTGTTAACATCAAAACAATACCAATACTACCTAAAACAAATCCAATAAATATTTTTTTAGTGATTTTTATTATTTCCTTGCTTTTTACCCAGGCATAATCATATAGCATACTAAAAGCTAAAAGGATAGCAATATTTTGAAGTAAACTTAATATGATTCCATTATTCATGAAATAGTATCTCTTTTTAAAAAAAACAGATTAAAATTACTCAAAAAATGCAAATAATTGATTAAAAAGATAATTATTTTGAAGTAAAAATAAATTCAGTTACAATAAGGAATAATCGTATTTATAGTATTTTTTTAACTAAAGTTTTACACTAGCTAAAAAAATATTTAAAAACCTGCCGGCTATTAAATATTAACCGGCAAGTATTATTATTTTACTTTTGTTCTTGCTCTTCACGCCTGTCAATATAATTATTATATGCCTCCTCTCCTTCTTCAGTCCAAAAATCATCAAAATATTTCCAGCTTTTATGCTTACTCTCTTTATGATACTCATCTTTACAATGATTAAAAAACTTTGTTTTTACCGAATTTTTTTTTGATTGTTCGTGTCCATGTTTAAATCCGCCAAACACTAATCTAGCTAAAATAACTATACCTACAGCCTGCCAAAATGTTATAGTAGTTAATTCAAAAATAGCAGGCATAAGCCAGTTCCATAGCAACATTACAAAATATCCAAAAATAAAAGCCAGGAATGCAACGCCTATTGCGCCAAGAATAATAAAGCCAAAAATTTTCAATCCCTTTAAAAAAGGATGCGTTTTGTGTTGATATACTTGTTCCATAATTGTTTTATTTAATGATTATACAATTAATAATTCTCTTGATAAAATTCTTCAGGCCTGATGAATTCTTTTAATTTTTTTACTCCTCTGTGTTTCCACGATAAAAGTGTCCCAATGGGTATATTTAGTTTTTTCGAAAGCTCTTCAAAGCTGTACCCGTCCATTTCGGTGGCAATAAAAACCATTTGCTGATTTGGATTAAGCCGATCTAGTGCTAATTTTAATTTCTCATAAAAAATATTATCATCTATTTGATAGTCATCTAAATTAACCAAATCTGTGATTCTATCTGTAAATGAATTATCCACATCGTCATTGTCAAAAACCTGAAAGGGTATTTCATTTCGTTTTTTTCGCCTATAATCGTTAATTCGATTTTTCAAAGAACGATAAACATATGCAGCAATATTTTCAACTTTCTCATCAAAATCCAGTTTAGAAAAAATGTTTAATGCAACATCTTGTATTATGTCTTCGGCACTGATATTATAATACTTTTCGTTAAAATATTTTTTAACATAATTTATCATTTGCCGATATTCGGATGATATAAAAGACAATACACTTTTATGTTTATTTTCTTTAATCATATTTATTCAGACGCAAAAATTTATATTTATTGCGCTACTCATTTTTTTTTATTGATTAATTAAAAACGAATTTACACAATTATTGGTTTTCGCCTGATTATTATTTATGATAAAAAGTGTAACCGATCAATTAGATAATCGTCTTATTATAAATTTTCAATTAATAACTATCATAATTTCATTAATATGTTTAAAAATATCATCAAACACAGTTTCCGATCATTCAACAGGCAAAAAGGCTATGCCTTTATAAATATTATGGGTTTATCTATTGGCATAGCATGTAGTTTGTTAATATCATTATATGTAATTTTCGAGTTAAGTTACGATCGTTTTAACGAAAAAAGCGATCGCATTTACCGTGTTATTTTAGATGGCAAAATTGGCGGGCAGGAAATGAAAGGCTCATATACTTCGCCACCCGTTGGGCCAACAATGTTCCAGGATTTTCCCGAAATTGAAGATTTTACAAGATTAAACACAGGCGGCGAAACGGTAATTAAATATGATGATAAGCATTTTACAACAAATAGTTTTGCTCAGGCCGACTCTTCATTCTTTAACATTTTTAGTATTCCACTGCTTAAAGGAAATGCTAATACGGTTTTAGACGGGCCTTTTAAGGTTGCACTCTCTGAATCAACAGCTAAAAAAATATTTGGAACTAACGATCCTGTTGAGAAAATGTTAAAAATTGGCAACGACACATCTTTATATAAAGTAAGCGGAATTTATAAAGATATCCCCGGAAACGCTCATTTTGAAGCCGACTTAATTACATCTTTCACTTCAAGCCGAAGAGCTAATAGCGAGAGTTGGTTGTCAAACAGTTTTAACACATATGTACTTTTAAAACAAGGAGCGGATTACAAACAAGTGGATAAAAAAATACCCGCAATGATTGCAAAATATGTAGGACCACAAATTCAGCAATTTATTGGTATTGCATTAGACGATTTCCTTGCTCAGGGAAATAAATACTCTATGTTTTTACAACCCCTTACAGATATTCATCTTCAACCTGAAATACAACAAGACACCAAGCCAGCAAATAATCCAAAATATTTATATATTTTCGGTAGCATTGCATTTTTAATCATCATTATTGCCGCTATCAATTTTATGAATTTATCTACTGCACAAGCAGCAAAAAGAGCAAAAGAAGTAGGTATTAAAAAAGTAAGCGGCTCATCAAAAGGGTTACTTATTCGACAATTTATTTCCGAATCGTTACTACTTTCTTTTATTTCTTTAATTGTTGCATTAATCATCGTTCAATTTAGCTTACCCTATTTTAATAACTTGTTAGGAGTAAACCTGTCTTTAAACTTATTAAATAATTGGTATACCATTCCTGTACTTTTAAGCCTGGTTATAATAGTAGGTTTTATATCCGGAAGTTACCCGGCATTTTATTTATCAGCATTTAAGCCGGTATCTGTCCTTAAAGGAAGCGTAAAAGACTCGATGAAAAACGGAAAGTTAAGAAGTATATTAGTGGTTCTTCAGTTTTCAATCTCAATTATACTAATTATTGGTACAACTATTATGTACAGCCAAATCAATTATATGCAAAATAAAGATCTGGGTTTTGATAAAGAACAATTGCTGGTGATTCGAAGAGCTGAAGTTTTAGGTAACAGAGTAAAATCTTTTAAACAAGAAATTTTAAATATCAATGGAGTACAAAACGCAACGGCATCAACAGCTTTGCCTGCACACAACAATAATAATAACGGGCACTTAGTTGAAGGGCGGCGTGAAGAAACATTACTTTTAGAAACCAATTGGGTTGATTATGATTATTTAAAAACCCTCGGCATGGAAATGACGTTAGGCAGGTTTTTTGACAGAGATCATCCTTCCGATATTGATGCTTGTGTTATAAATGAAACAGCTGTAAAACATTATAATTTTGAATCTCCGCTTGAAACACGCTTTTTACGTGGTAATAATATGGACGATATTGAATATGCTCCAGTTATTGGAGTAGTAAAAGATTTTCATTTCAGGTCTTTACAAACCCCAATTACACCATACATTTTTGTTTTTAAAAATGAAAATATGAACTGGGGCTTTATTACGATTAAAGTTTCAACAGAAAAAGTTCAAAATACCATTAAAAATGTCGAAAAAGTTTGGAAAGATTTCACAGGAAATGAACCTATGCAATACTTTTTTCTAAACGATGCATTTAATAATTTATATAAGGAGGAAGCAAGGAATGCTAAACTTGCAATTATTTTTACCATACTAGCCATCTTCATTGCCTCGTTAGGATTATTAGGTTTAACATCTTTTACCACAGAACAACGGACAAAAGAAATTGGTATTCGTAAAGCAATGGGAGCATCGGCTGGTACAATTTTTTATTTAATAGCCAAAGAAATTATTGTGTTGGTAATAATTTCTACCTTAATAGCATGGCCGGCAATTTACTTTATTTCAAAAAACTGGCTTCAAAATTACCAGTACAGAATAAATTTAGGCTTTGGATATTTTCTGGCAGGTATATTAATAGCTATTCTTATTGCAATATTTACAATAAGTTTTAAAACAATAAAGTCTGCCAGGCTAAATCCGGCAAGTTGTTTAAGATATGAATAATAATTAAGAGAAAGAAAGAGAAAGTAAATGATACGTTATTCATTTACTTTCTTTTGTAATAATTCATTATCCAGAATTTCCTCGAGAAGTTCAACGGCTGTTTGAACAAAGTTTGTACATTTTTGATTAAACACATCGGCTTCTTTAGCTTGTTTTTGCCCTATTTCAGTATTTAAATCAAAATTAATTAATTTCTTACAATTAATACTGCCATGTTTTTGGGTAAACCTGCTGGAAAAATTCTGTATTAATTGATTTGTAATTTCTCTTGATTGATCGCTCTCTTCGTTTTGTTGGTAATTGCCTTTTAAATAACCTATAACCATAAACGCACCGGTAATTGCACCACAAGTTTGTTGCATGCGTCCCATTCCTCCACCAAATCCGGCTGCAAGCCTTAGGGCTGTTTCTTCGGTTAAATTCAATATATCAGCAAAAGAAACAATTACCGATTGAGCGCAATTATACCCTTCAGCATAAAAATGTAATGCTTTTTCTGATCTTTTCATTAAAAAATTATGCTAACTTTTTGCGGTTGATTATTTGATTAAATTTCTCTTTAAAAGTATTATTACAGTTCACTAAATTATATTTAGGAACGTAGGGTTCAGAAAAATCGATTTCGATACGTGCAGCAGGATCTTTTTCCAGATGGCCTATAACTTTAAGATAATCTTTAACAATTTCGTATTCAATGTAATCTAAATCTAATGGGTCTCTAAGTTTTAGCTCTTCGCCATTTTTGTAACAAGTAAGTTTCATGTGATTGATATTTTTATTTCTTCAGGTTAATCAAAAACCAGACCAAAATATTAAAATTTTGCTAAATTAAAGATAATAAATATTTTACTAACCCATAATAAATTGACTAAATATTTTGGTCTGCGAATTTATAAAATAAATTCCTTATCAAAAATACAGATGTTAATTTTATTAAATTAGTTGCGTAGGAAATTTAATTTATTATTTAACAGCAAGTTAAAAATAAATACTTATCAAATTTGTTTTATTAAAATTGGTAATTAACCTGTAAAGGTTATTCTTCGCAATATTCGCCAAGCATATTGCTTATTTTTTCTAAATAATAATTTTGGTCTCTTTTTTTTAAATGCAAACGTTTAATCGAATACTCTGCTTCTTCCTGAATCCAAGGCAACATTGATCTGGAACTGCAATATTCAAATGGGTCTTCATTCCAAAATATCTCCAGGATATTCTCTTTTAATTGATTTACAACCATCTGGGCTGTAACAATTTTCGATTTATAACCATTTACTTTCATTCGAAAATATTTTATTTAAACAATTCTTTTTATTTCCTTCGGTCATGAGAACGCTAGCGCTTAGTTCTGCGACTTCTAACTACAAATTTCAATAATCTTTTTTGTTGCCGGTGTCTCCCGCTTAAGCTTCCCACAAATCCCTCCGGCGAACCTTCATGCAATAGCTTTCTAACAAGTAATTTTTTATTGCCTTCGGCGAGCTCGTAAACTCGGTTCATGTCCTTTTGAGTTTGTGCCTGTTTAATTATTTATCTTAAAGCATGAAGGTTTCATAAAGTAAAAATTAATTTTATAAACTTAAAAATTAACAACTTAAAATCGATATTCGATTATAATTAAAAATGCAAATTAGAAATTATAAATCAATTTATAAATGCTTTTAAAAAAAAATAAATATATTCTTCAACATATTATTTTTCATTCTTATTTATAATACGTTATTAAACATTGAAATGTTATTTAATAAAGTTTTAGATTTACTATAAAATAACAACAATAAATCATTTATTGAGGTATATTAGATATTTTTACATCAATATTAACAGATAAATATGCCATTTTAGCATATAAAATCAATTATTCTGCAATCTTTTCGTTTATTATTAAATAGGTATAATATTTGACAACATTAAATAAAATTAAAAAACATCTTATGCATTATATTGATATTATAAAACTACATCATAAAATTACTCAACTAATTATTGATAATAAAATAATTAACTCAATCGACGAGCTTTATAAATTTGCCGGACAGGAAGATAAACAGTACCATCGAGTGCAAATTGATAAATTAAAAGAAACTTATTTAAACATTCTTAAACACTCTTTTATCAATATTGAAGACCCTGAAAGAGATAAAATTTTTAAAAACCTAAAAAAATCGCTGTTAGAATTAGCTGACACTATTAAAGAAAGTTTACTAACTGAAACTTCTGACCTAACCATATATAAGCTAAAATGGTCGATGGAAAGGAAATTAGGCCAGCAATCGGAAAAAGCATATTCATTAGTACAAAACTTAACTTTCGACAAAGAATTACACAATATATTAAAAGAAAATAATATCAATTTTAGCCGTTCAGAAAATAACGAATCTCAGATAATTTCAAGACAAGATGCTTTAAAAGAACTGTTTAATTATTTATGGCTAACCGACTATTATCAAGAAACGGAAACGAAAATTTTAAAAGCATTAAGCACATCGAAAAAAATCCCATGGCATGATAAAAGCCTTGTGGTAAGCTCCTTAACTTTAAGCTTATTAAAAGTCTTTGATAAGAATAAATTTTTTGCTTTATTCGATTTTTACTTTGCCAGAGAGCAACAGGTTTGGGAAAGGGCACTTATCGGAATAATCCTTGCTCTTTATAAATACGACGATCGAATAGAATTTTATCCAGATTTATTAAAAAAACTAGATAAATTTTCAAAGTCTCCGGAAATTAGTAAAGAACTGGAAGCAGTTACTATTCAAATTTTTAAATCGAAAGACACTGAGAAAATTACAAAAAAATGGGAAGAAGAGATATTGCCCGAAATGTTAAAAATGCAGCCTAAAATTGAAAAAAATTTGGATTTAGAAAATATTGTTCCCGATAAATTTTTAGAAGATAAAAACCCCGACTGGGAAAATGTTTTTAAAGATTCGCCAGATTTATTAGATAAATTACAAGATTTTTCTCAGATGCAAATTGAAGGGTCTGATGTATTTATGAGTGCTTTCTCCAGGTTAAAGCAATTTCCGTTTTTTAAAGAAATCCCTAACTGGTTTACTCCTTTTTATAAAGAAAATGAATATATCGATTTAATATCCGAAAAAGAAGAAACCAACATGGCGCCTTTTATTGAACAGCTTGAGAGATCACATTACATGTGTAATTCCGATAAATATTCATTCTGTTTA
Source organism: Thiohalospira sp. (assembly GCA_046538755.1). Taxonomy (GTDB): domain Bacteria; phylum Bacteroidota; class Bacteroidia; order Bacteroidales; family UBA12077; genus UBA12077. The sequence goes on along the minus strand of JBKHIH010000013.1, from coordinate 28,838 downwards.
AATCTTCAATTTATTCCCGAGTCGCATAAATCGATGATGATGGATATGTTTAATCAGGAAATGGAGAGTATGCAGGAAATATCAAAAGATGAAAATTTACTCAACCAATTTGCCATAACAAAAAGTATTATTACTCAATATCTACAGGATTTATACCGGTTCTTTAAACTACATCCAAATAAAAAAGAGTTCCCTGATATTTTTAAATGGAAATTTGATATACAAAATAAAAAATTCTTTAACCACCTAATAAAAGACAACCAGGTGGTAAGAAATATTGCAGAGTTTTTCTTTGAAAACAAACATTTTATTCAAGCTGTAGAAATTTTTAAACTGTTAGAAACAAAAGATACGCCAAATGCAGAACTATTTGAAAAAATTGGATATTGTTACCAGCAGATGGGCGAATACAAAAAGGCTTTAGAGTATTATCAAAAAGCTGATTTATTAGAAACCAACAAAATTTGGATTACAAAGAAAATAGCACTGTGCTACCGATACTTAAATCAACACGAAAAAGCGCTGGAATACTACAAAGAAGCTGAAAAAGCTGAGCCTGACAGCTTGTACATTCAGGCATATATAGGCCACTCTTTAATGCGTTTAGGGAAATACGAAGAAGCTTTAAAATATTATTTTAAAGTTGAATACCTGGCACCTTCGAACCAGAAAATTCAACGCCCCATTGCATGGATTTCATTTGTACTTGGAAAATTTGACACAGCCATAAATTATTATAACAAAATTATAGAAAAATATAGTAATGAATTTGATTTAATCCATCTTGCTCATGTATACTGGTGTACTAAAAATCCTCAAAAAGCAATTGAGTTATACCAAAAAGCCAGAAAATTATTAAATAATAATGATGAGCTATTTGAAGCTTCATTTGATGATGATGCGCAGTATTTAATAAAACATGGCATCAATAAAATAGAAATTGATTTAATGAAAGATTATCTGAGGACTCATTATGAATAAAATGTAAAAATTTCCAAACTCAAATGTTTTTTTTACTTTATTTATTTTAAAACCAATTAATTTTGTTAAATATTAATTGGTTTTTTTATGCAAATCACTATTCGGTTTTACGAGGAGTTAAACGATTTTCTTCCTGCTGAAAAAAGAAAAAAAGCTTTCATTTTCGATGTACAGTCAAATTCATCGGTTAAAGACACGATTGAAGCACTCGGAGTACCTCATACTGAAGTTGACCTTATTTTGGTAAATAGCAATCCGGTAGATTTTAGTTACAACCTTAAACCCAATGATTATGTTTCTGTTTATCCAAAATTCGAAAGCCTTGATATTTCAAAAGTAACAAAAGTTAGAGAAAAACCACTAAGAAAAATAAAATTTATTTTAGATGTACATTTAGGACAGTTGGCCAAATATTTGCGATTATTAGGGTTTGATACTTATTATATGAATGATTTAAAAGATTCGAAAATTATTGAAAAAGCGATAGATGAAAATCGAATTATTCTTACCCGCGATTACGGAATACTGAAACATAAAAAAGTTACCCATGGTTACTATGTGCGTTCTCAGGATTCAAAAAACCAACTTAAAGAAATATTACAACGCTTTGATTTAAAGAGTAAAATCAAGCCCTTTTCACGATGTACTATTTGTAATGGTTCTATTAAAAAAGTAGAAAAAAAAAAGATTGAACACTTGCTTTTAGAAAAAACCAAAAGAAGCTTTCAGGAGTTTTATCAATGCAGTTTATGCCAAAAGATTTATTGGGAAGGATCACATTTCAAAAATATTAACCGATTATTAAAATGAGATCATTGATTAATAATTATTAATGAAAAAAGCCGGAATCATTATCCGGCTTTTCAATTAAAAAACAAAATTGTTATCGCTTAAATGGTTTATAATAAAATTTTTCCCAATGTATTACTTCATTTATAGGTTTTCTTAATTGCTCGTGTCGGTTAAAATCTACTTCATCGGTAGGATAACCAATAGGAAGTAATGCAACAGGCTCAACACCTTCGGGCAATTCCAATATTTGGGCACATTTCATTACATCGAATTTACAAACCCAGCAGGTGCCTAAACCAATATCTGTTGCAGCCAATGTCATATGGTCAATTGCAATTGAAATATCGATATCTGTATGAATTTTTCCATCTGATCGCCGCCAGGCTTCCCTATGGTCTCCACATACAACAATTATAGTTGGTGCAGATTTTATCCACTCCCGGCCATAACAACTTTTAATTTTCTCCAGGTTTTCTTTTTCTTGAATAACAACAAAATGCCAGGGTTGCTTATTTTTAGCCGAAGGAGCTACTCTAGCGGCTTCCAGTACCTGAAGCAATAATGTTTTTTCAATTGGTTTATCTAAATATTTCCTACATGAATAACGTTGCTTTGCTAAATCGATAAATGCCATAATCTTAAATTTTAAATTATTTTTTTATTTCAATAACTTCATTAAAAATTTCAATTTTATCACCTGCTCGCAATTTTGCCCTTTTACGGCTCTCAGTTTCTCCGTTTAATTTTACCTCGCCCATATCAACCATCTGTTTTGCTTCGCCTCCACTCGAACAGATATTAGTTACTTTTAACAGTTTTATTAATTCAATAAATTCAGTATTTTCTCCTAATTTAAAATATATCATTGATTCTGTTTTAATTGATGACTCACTTTTTGAATTACTTCAGATGCTTTTCCCTTGATGAATAAATCGGTAATAGAATCTGTAAAATACGATTTTTCAGGATTAATTTCAATAATAAAAGCACCATTTTGTTTAGCAATTTGTGGAACATAAGCTGCAGGCACCACCTCACCGGTTGAGCCAACAACAATTACAATGTCGCAAATACTTGCTGCTTCGAACGATTTTCGATGCGCAATTTCAGGAATTTGCTCACCAAAAAAAATAAAATCAGGTTTTAATACTTCTCCACATTTCTCACACTTCGGAGGTAACTCATCTAAATTTACATCTGATACCTTATAACGGATTTCATCTTTCAAACAAACCAACTCCCGCGAATTGCCATGAAACTCATATACCTCCTTACTTCCTGCATCGGTATGTAAATTGTCAATATTCTGAGTAACAATGGCTTTTATTAAACTCATTTTCTCCATTTCGGCCAAACCAATATGTGCAGCATTAGGTTTTGCATTGTCAAAAAAATTATAAAATATCTCCTTAATTACGATCCACGATTTGTAGGGATTTGCTAAAAAATAATCAAGGTCAAGATATTTTGGGTCATATTTATTCCATAATCCTTCTTTGCCTCTAAAGGGAGGTATTCCGCTTTCAACCGAAATACCTGCACCGGTATATGCAATCGCATGCTTCGATTTTGTAATTATTTCAACAGCTTGCTTTATTTTTTCGGTTAAACCATTCATTCTATTCTGCATATTTTTTTACAATATTATCAATCAATTCAATATCTTCCAGCGTTTTATCATCTTTAAAGTATTGGTTTAATTCATACTTAATTTTATCAGTAAGATGATTAATTTTATTTATATACATTGGATCCGAATCGGCCTCAAATAACTTATCATACATTTTAATCATATTAATATAAGCAAAATAACTATCGGCAGGTGTAATGGTAGATGTTTGCAACATCTCTTCCAAAGCAACAATTGCACCCATATAATCACCTTTTTCTTTCATTACTGTGAATTTATGCTTGTAGGTATGATAAAAATCCGGTTTTTCATGAATATATTTTCCTGCATATTCAAAGGCTTGTTCATAATTTTGCAGCTTCAAATAATAAAATGATAATAAATAATATTGATAGGCTGGTTCTAATTGAAACCCTTTAACTTTTTCAATAATTGTTTTATAATCATCCTCTGTCAATTTTTTATCGGCATACATTTTTTTATACCACTGCTGATATTGAACCCGTTCATTAAAAAAAACTTCGTTTATAATAGGTTGTTTGTTTTTAAAAACACTTATATCACCTTTATTCAAATCATATTTTATGTATTTATTTCTTGCGGCACATCTTTCACCGTATGTAAAATAAACAACATTATTTATGTTATCCATAATACAACTTTTTACGGTTATTGTATTATTAATACTATTGTTATAAAAAGGATTATGCAACATATAGTGATTTTCTGTATTAGTAAGTATCTGATAACTTTTGGATACCAAATCGAAGTTGTCGATTTTTTCATTCAAAGCATTCAACTTTCGCTCTCGCGAAATATTCGATTGATTAAACATTGTTATTGGACTATATTGATATCTACCAACATCAGACAATGATAGGTTTGCAACAGCTAAAAAATCATCTTGCATCTCATTTTTTATCACTCTTCCCCTGGTTAATTCATATATGGCTCCCGAAAAATCCGATTTGCTGCCAACCGTAATAAACCATGCATGCGAACTGTAGCCTTCAAACATTTTGTCAACATCGGAAATATTTTCTGCGTGGCTTAAAATATCGCGCAATTTAAAAGCCAATGGCATATCCGTATTATAGTCGTCAATTTTTCTACCATTCTCTGCAGGTGCACTGTTCATATTAATCGACATGCTAAGGCCTGAGTGGTTCATACCGGTATAAACGCCCGGATAACCAATAAAAGTAAGGTTTGTAACAGGTTTTTTACCTGAGATATGATAATTTACAACTAATGGAAAATGTGTTAAAACTTCAATTCCCGGCCAGTCTAAGTTTCTGCCGTGTACCAGATGATTTTCGTTTCGCAGAATAAATGCCGAACAGCTAATTTTAAAAAACAGTTGAGGAAAATAAGCCAGTGTTTTAATCTCTTTTAACGATAAATCGCTACCTTCGGCTAAGCCTTCAAATTCTCTGATAAAGTAGTCGGGCATGGTTTTCTCAATTTTCCGTATTTTAAAATTAATTGCAGCATTGGCGATCCATTTTTTTAAGAAAAACCCACCTATATAATTTTCTACGAGGCTGTCAATCGTATGATCCATTTTTAACAAATAATCATTGAGCAATACTCCATACTGTAATCCTGCCTCATATGGACTTCCCTGGACTGTTAAAATTGGTACCCCTTCTTTAATCATTAATTGTCCATCTCGAAAAGTTCTTTCTCCCGCATCATTTACAGAATAGTTATATGCTTGGGCAATAAGCTCAAAATTAACTGTAATGCAGAATATTACAACAATAAAAATTCGTAATTTCATTTCAGTTTAGATTTGTAATTCATAAAATTACGAAAAGTTAGTATAAATCATTAAATTCAATGTGTATAAATTTATCATTGATCTAAAAACCAAAAAACCATTTAGCAATAGAAAAATATAGTATTACACCCGATATATCAGCCAATGAAGTAATAAGGGGTGCACTCGCCGTTGCCGGGTCGAGTTTTAATTTTGTAAAAATAAAAGGTAACATCAGTCCAATAAGACTTCCGGTCATTACCGTTAGCATCATCGTTAAAGCTACTATTGCAATAATTTCAGGGGCTCTAAAAGTGGCAATCAAACTTACACCTGCCGCCATCGTTATACCAAGTAAGAAAGAAACTAACAACTCTTTACCTACCAGCCTCATCCAGTCTTTAATTTGAACATCTCCTATAGCCAGCGACCTAATCATAAGTGTAGCAGATTGAGCACCGGCATTTCCACTGCTCCCAATAAGTAAAGGCAGAAAAAATAAAAGTGAAACAGCAGATTGAATAATATTCTCAAAATGGGCAATGGCAGCTCCTGAGAAAACATTCATAAAAACCAGAGCTGTTAACCAAAAAATTCGTTTTTTATATAAAAAAGTAACTCGTGCCTTAAGCGGATTTACAATTGCATCCTGAAAAGAACCAAATTTGTGAAAGTCTTCGGTACTCTCTTCTTCTGCCACATCCATTACATCATCGAAAGTTACAATCCCTAAAAGTAAACCTTCATTATCTAAAACTGGTAAAGCAACCCTGTCGTGATCCTGAAAAACTTTAATAGCCAACTCCTGATCATCATGAGCATTTAGAGCAACAAAACGGTTATCCATAATATCTGCAATCCTTTGATCAGGTTTCGCCAGGATAATCTCCCGTATCCGGATATCATCAATTAATTTCCATTTATCGTCTACCACATAAATTACATTCAGTGTTTCAGAGTCAAGCCCAAATTTTCGAATATGGCTTAAAGCTTGTTCAATAGTAAAATGTGGTTTAACAGCTACAAATTCGGGTGTCATTAGCCTACCGATACTTTCTTCTGGATACCCAAGTAGTTTGGTTGCCACATTTCGTTCCTCAGCAGAAAGTAATTGAATTAAACGTTGGGTAACCTCCCCTGGCAACTCTTCCAAAAAGGCTGTACGATCGTCAGGATCTAAATCATTCAGCAAACTTGAAAGTTTATTGTCATTGGTAGCCAACTCCTTAATTATTTGTTCTTGCTTTTCATATGAGAGATGTTGAAAAGTATCCTTGGCAAGCTCTCTTGGAAGTAAACGAAATAATATTACATCATCTTTATCACCGGAATTTTCAATAATCGAAGAAATTTCAACCGGATCAAGCTGAATAATTTCCTGTTTTAATAATCTCCAGTTTTTATTGTCGATAAGCTCCTGATAATTAATTGATACATCAGCCATGGTAGTTTTTCCTTACATTTTATCTGTAAGGAACCGAAGCCCTTACAGATATGATTAATACTTTATTTTACGAAAATACGGGCCTTCGTCCATTTGTAGCTATTTTTTTATAATAGCAAATCTAATAATTAAAAATTACAAAAAAATAGCAGCGATCAAAAAACAGCTATTTTGCTGCTAAACATTCTCTAAAAATTTTTGTTCAAGTTATAATGAATCAATTATTAAAATAATATTCTATTTAAACGATTTATACTAATTTTAAAGATTATTAATAATTATTATTTTTTGGTTAAACAAAACATAATTTAACTTAAAATATTAAATGGACAATTTCTCATTCACTGGCAATTCAGATATTAGTGCAATCGAAAAACTATATGAACAATACAAATCAAAACCTGAAAGTGTTGATATACAGTGGCAAAAATTTTTTCAGGGTTTCGAATTTGCTCAAAAAAATTATCCTGTTTCAAGCCAGTCAGACGAATTATTCGATAACGAATTTAAAGTGATCAATTTAATTGAAGGATACCGTAAACGCGGGCATCTTTTCACTAAAACCAATCCGGTAAGAACAAGAAGAAAATATACCCCCACACTTGCTTTAGAAAATTATGGTTTAAACGAATCGGATTTAGATACAGTTTTTCAGGCAGGAAAAAATATTGGTATTGGAGCAGCATCACTTCGTGAAATTGTTAACCACCTTGAAACAACCTATTGCCAGTCGATAGGTGCTGAATATATGTTTATTCGTAATCCAGAAGTTATCAGTTGGTTACAAAACAAAATGGAAAGCCGAAAAAACATTCCTGATTTTTCGCATAATGAGCGTAAACATATTTACCATCATTTAAAGCAAGCGGTAGGATTTGAAAATTTTATCCATCGCAAATTTATCGGACAAAAACGGTTTTCATTAGAAGGTGCTGAGTCGCTAATTCCAGCCCTTGATGCTGTAATAGAAAAAGGTTCCGAGATGGGTATTCAGGAGTTTATTATTGGTATGTCGCACCGGGGCCGTTTAAATGTTCTGGCTAATATATTAGAAAAACCTGTTGAAGATATTTTTGCCGAATTTTTGGGCGAAGAATATGACGAAAACGTTGAACTTGGTGATGTAAAATACCATTTAGGCTACGGTAATACAGTAAAAACAGAAGCTGGCAAAGATGTAAGGTTAAATTTAGCTCCCAACCCTTCCCATTTAGAAGCTGTAGGCCCTGTAGTGCAAGGAATTGCCAAAGCAAAAATTTGGGGTAAATATGATCACGATTACAATAAACTGGCACCTATCATTATTCATGGCGATGCGGCTATTGCTGCTCAGGGAGTGGTTTATGAAACCATTCAAATGTCGCAATTAAAAGGTTACAGAACAGGTGGAACCATTCACCTGGTGATTAATAACCAGGTTGGTTTTACTACCAATTACTTAGATGCCCGTTCAAGCACTTATTGTACCGATATTGGCAAAGTAACCAAATCGCCAATATTCCACGTTAATGGTGACGATGCTGAAGCACTGATTTACACAATCCAGCTTGCCATGGAATACAGGCAAACTTTTCATACCGATGTATTTATCGATATATTATGCTACCGGAAACACGGGCATAACGAAGGTGATGAGCCCAGATTTACCCAGCCGTTACTTTATAAAGAAATAAGCAAACACCCTAATCCAAGAGATATTTATAGTAAGTTTTTAATTGAGAAGGGTATTTGTACCAAAGATGATATTAAAAACTCAGAAAAGGAATATAATGAATTATTAGAGGAAAAGCTTAGTATTGCTAAAAAATCTGAAAAACTTTCAATCAAACAATTTTTAATTGAAGACTGGAAAAAATTTAACAAAGCTAAATCATCAAGTATACAAAACAATCCTATTACAGCTTTAAGTAAAGAAAAACTAAAATCAATTGCTTCAAAAATTAATTATTTACCCAAAGATTTGAAATTCTTTAAAAAAGTAGAAAAGCTTATCGAAGAACGAAATAAGATGATTGACCGTGAGCAGTTAGACTGGGGTATGGCAGAACTATTGGCTTACGGGACACTGGTTAACGAAGGCCATCCTGTACGATTAAGTGGCCAGGACTCGGAACGCGGAACATTTTCACACAGACATTCAACTTTAACCATTGAAGACAGCGACCAGAAATATATCCCATTAAAACATATCAGCAAAAAACAGGCTCCCTTTCATGTTTTTAATTCACCACTTTCAGAATATGGAGTTTTAGGGTTTGAGTATGGATATGCCATGGCTGTTCCCGAAGGACTTACCATTTGGGAAGCGCAGTTTGGAGACTTTAATAATGCTGCACAAATCATTATCGATCAGTATATAAGTTCAGCAGAAGAAAAATGGGGATTAAAAAACGGGATAACACTCTTTTTACCTCATGGCTACGAAGGCCAGGGCCCCGAGCACTCAAGTGCTCGAATGGAACGTTTCCTTGTATTATGTGCAAATAACAACATGCAAATAGTAAATCCTACAACACCCGCTAATTTTTTCCATGTTTTAAGAAGACAGGTACACAAAGATTTCGCAAACCCAATGGTTGTTTTTACACCCAAAAGCCTTCTAAGGCATCCTAAATGTGTTTCATCCTTAAATGAATTAGCTGATTCTTCGTTTAAAGAAGTTATTGACGATGATAATGTAACAGCAAAAGAAGTGAGAAGAGTTATTTTTTGTACAGGGAAAATATATTATGATTTGCTTGAAAAGAAAGAAGAATTTGATGCTAAGGATATTGCTCTTGTTCGTGTTGAGCAGTTATACCCATGGCCTGAAAATGAAATTGAAAAAATAATAATAAAATACCCAAATACTTTACTATGGATATGGATGCAGGAAGAACCTGAAAATATGGGCGCCTGGCGATATGTAAAAGATAAATTTAAAAATATAGATATCATTCCTTTAGCAAGGCTCGCCAGCGGAAGCCCTGCTGTAGGTTTACATAAATTACATGTTTTGGGGCAACAAGAAATTATTGGTAAGGTTTTTAGAAAATGTACTTGCGAATTAAATAATAAATATTGCGGTTTACAGTGCGAAGTTGGAAGCTCAAGGCTAGACCTTAAACCTCAAACCAAATTTTTTTAATTTATATTAGATTAATATTATCAAAAAATAAAATAGAAAATGATTGAAATAAAAATCCCTAGTCCTGGTGAATCGATTACCGAAGTAGAAATCTCAAACTGGTTGGTAGAAAATGGTGAGTATGTAGAAAAAGATCAGGAAATAGCTGAGATAGAATCGGACAAAGCAACTTTACCTCTTATTGCACCAGAAAGTGGAACCATTGAAATTATTGCTCCAGCAGGAGAAACTATAAAAGTAGGAACATTAGCCTGTAAAATAGATACATCGGCTGAACCAAAAGAAACAAAAACCAATAAGGATAAGGAAAACAAAGAACAAAAAGCCGAAGAACAAAAAGCCGAAGAAAAAAATGCCGAAGAAAAAACTAAAGCAAAGCCAGAAGAGCCAAAAAAATATTCACCAGAAAATACAGAATATAAAAATGTGAAGGTTTCGCCTGTAGCAAAAAAAATGATGCAGGAAAAAGGCATCAATATTGATGATGTGATTAACGGGCTTAAACGGATTGGAAAACAGGAAGTAGAACAGGCATTATCACAACCATCAGGTTCTAAAGATATTTCATTCAAAAAAGAAGGAACAAGAGATGTAGAAAAGAAAAAGATTTCGCAGTTGCGCAAAAAACTTAGCCAGCGATTGGTTTCGGTAAAAAACGAAACAGCCATGCTTACTACTTTTAACGAAGTAGATATGACCGAAATTATTGCAATGCGCAAAAAATATCAAAAGCCTTTTATAGAAAAACATGGAATAAAGCTGGGATTTATGTCCTTCTTTACCAAAGCAGTTACTTTTGCCCTGAAAGCTTTCCCTGCTGTAAATTCTCAAATTGATGGCGATGAAATTGTTTATCCTGACTATGCTGATATTGGAATAGCAGTACAAACACCCAAGGGACTAATGGTGCCTATTGTTCGCAATGCCGAAACAATGAGTTTGGCAGAGCTTGAGCTAAAAATTAAGGAACTGGCAGACAAAGGACGTGCCGGTAGAATCTCCATAGACGACTTAACGGGAGGAACATTTACCATAACCAATGGAGGCGTTTTTGGATCACTCCTCTCCACTCCTATTTTAAATCCGCCACAATCGGGCATATTAGGAATGCATAACATCCAGGAACGGCCGGTAGCCATAAACGGTAAAGTAGAAATACGACCTATGATGTACATTGCCTTATCGTACGACCACCAAACCATTGATGGCAAAGATTCGGTAGGTTTTTTGGTTAAATTAAAAGAATTGCTCGAATCGCCTTATAAACTTTTACTTGGAGCTAATAATGCTGACAAAATGTTGTTAGAATTATAAAAAAGTACAACTGGCATTCCTGTTTTGGTGAATGATCAATGATATTGAAAACTTAAGCGCACAAGAATGTGCACTATACTTTAAAGTACAACAGCTATTCCTGTCTGTTGAGAATGATCTTGAAAAAAATTTAGCACACAAAAATATGCATTATACCATGGGAATCATTGGCTAGATTGCAAATCCTCATCGTTTGCAACACCTAGTAATCCCAAATACAACAATTTAGCTGCATCTTCCATAATTTCGGGGGTTAATCCATCTAAATTATCCAATGGATGATGGTAATACAATGGCTTTACTCGGTTTGTTGTTCCTACCGCAAATGATTTATAGCCATTCATGGTAAACACCGCACCATCAGATCTTGGCCTTGTGGTTACAGGCCTTGCTTCTGATGTACGCATACTCCGGTGAATATATTGATCATTAGCATCTAGAAAATGTTTGCTAATTTCCTGAAATGACGCTCCGCCCCATAAAGCCAGACCGGTTCCGTTACCAACCATATCGAGGTTAATCATACAAATAACATTTTCTTTTTTCACTTTAGGATGATTGACATAATAAGTACTTCCAACAAGCCCGCATTCTTCGCCACCAAACAAAATAAACATGACAGATCGCTTAGGTTTTATTTCAGATTGCGCTAAAGCCTTTGCAGCAGCCATTATGTTCACAACTCCCGAAGCATTATCTAAAGCTCCTGGCAGTAATTTCCCTGGACTACCAACACCATCTAAGTGTGCTCCTACAATTATAACTTCTTCTTTTAATTCAGTATCCGATCCTTCGATAAAACCAATAACATTAGCTGCCTTCGAATCTTCGAATCGCTTGGTTTGGGCCGTAATCTTTGCCTTTCCCTTTAATTCAAACGAATTGGGTTTTAAATTTTTATTGATATTTTCTTTAATCTGCTTATAATCTTTTCCCGATGCTTTAAAAATATCATTGGCTACTTCTTCTCCAATATGAGCGTAAACAATTTCTTCGTGATACGATGTATTGGGGTTTGCAAGTTTATTGATATAAAGCCATCCGATGGCACCATGATCAATTGCATTTTTAAATTTATATTGATGATAATCATAAGGAACCCACTTTTCGATGTCCGGATTATTACTTCCAACCGGCAAGCCCGATTCCATAACAATAATTTTACCTTTTACATCAACACCGGTATAATCATCATATCCCAATTCGGGAGCGGTAATACCATATCCCACATAAACCAGATCAGATTCTATAGTTCCTGAGCCTGAGTTTTGTCCTGGAAAATATTCCTCAGGAAAACGATAATCTTTAACAACCTTTTTCTCATTTTCATCATTTAAATAATACATCACAGAGCCACTGGAATAAACCTCAGTATATGGATTATCAAAAAACTGAAAATAAGTATCGTTATCTCCCTTAGGATTAACATCCCATTCTTTAAATTTTGAAGCTACCCACTTTGCAGATTCTAAAAACTCAGGTGATCCGGACAATCTACCTTTAAATTCTTCTGAAGAAAGTATTTTAGCATAATCTAAAATATCGTGGCTGGAAATGGTATGAAAAGTTTCAGGCAATTGATTCAATTCAAAATCCTGACTTTTAACAGAGAACAGTACAAATAAAAACAGAAAGGTTAATGTTATTTTTCTAGTCATTATAATATTTATTAAGGGTTATCAATTAATTTTTTGACGACAGAATGTTTTGAAAGTTTAACAAACAACATCATGAGCAATAAAAAAATAAAAAAAGTTGTTTTTTTTAAAACCATTATCATAATTTTATGTACAATATAATAAAAACAAGGTGTTTTATGTTAAAGAAAATAATCTTTCCAATTTTTATTTTTTTGCTGTCAGCAAATTATTTACAAGCACAAATCCCAGTAAATGTGGGAGAAAAAAGCATAGATTCTCTATTTTATAAAAGTAAATCTTACTGGATTACTTTAACACCTTTTTTCTTTGTCGATCATAAATTTTCGCCCGATAAAGGGGAGACCTGGCAGGATGTTGGAATGTTTGGCAAAAATGTAAAGCCTTTGGCTAAACCGGACTCTATGGCATATCAAAATATTCGCATTTATTCTTTTACCCGTGCTGCAGGAATTGCCCAAATGTGGGTTATTACTCCATTGTTGGTGTACAAACATTATGCAGATAAAGGTGACTTAACTAGTACGGGTAATGAATCTATTGACGATAGTATTTATCGCGAAGAACAAACAGCCTATTTACCTACAGCAGTTCTTATTTTCTTAACCGGAACATTTACTTATCATGTATTATCCAAAACATACCTTTTTAGGGCGCTGCATGATTATAACCATGCAGTAATAGGCAACGAGCCGGCCTTTCAGTTTACATTTAAACTAGACCAAAAAACAAATACACCACAGCTATCTCTGGTGTTAACATTTTGAAGTTTTACCCAAATCATGCATCTTTGCCATTTAAATTGAAAAATTGAAGCATGAGTTGGATTTTTTTTGCAGTTCTCACAGCACTTTTTCGTTCGCTTACCGATGTTGCCGGAAAATTTGGGCTAAAAAATATGGATGAATATATTGTAGCCTGGGCTTTAAATTTCTTTTCTTTACCTTTTTTGTTGCCTATATTGCTTTTTATTGAAATCCCACCGATTGGTACAAATTTCTGGATAGCGCTTATTGTTAGTGGAACCTTAAATATTGCCACTTCTATTTTTTATTTAAAAGCCATTAAACTTGCCGACTTATCCATTGTAGTACCTTTAACTACATTTACACCGCTTTTTTTATTAATTACATCACCCCTTATTGTAAACGAATTTCCTACTATTTATGGGCTTATTGGGATATTACTAATTGTTTTTGGATCATATATTTTAAATATTAAAGAAAGAAATAATGGATTCTTAGCTCCTTTTAAAGCACTGGTTAACAACAAAGGTGCCCGGTTAATGTTGCTTGTAGCTTTTTTATGGAGTATTACCTCTAATTTTGATAAAGTTGGTTTACAAAATTCATCGCCACTGTTTTGGGGCATTATTATAAACCTTTTTATTACTATTGGGATTACTCCATTTATTTTTATCTACTCAAGAAAAAATATTAAGCAAATCCCAAAAAATCTAAAAACATTAGTCCCTGTTGGTGTTTTTCACGGGTTAATGATTGTTTTCCATATGATCTCGATAAGCCTAACACTTGTTGCATACCTCATCTCTATAAAAAGAACCAGCGCTTTATTGAGTGTAATATTTGGTTCAGTATTATTTAAAGAAAAAGGATTAAAAGAAAGATTCCTGGGTGCAATTATTATGATTTTAGGGGTACTGTTTATTACACTTTTTTAAATTAAAAAAAGCCAGCTTTTAAAGCCGGCTCCATAACCCTTAGATTTCTATCTAATTTATTCAATGGCATAATCAATTGATTCATCCATTTTTGTTGAATGCTCAATATTATCCCACACATCGTAAAGGTATTCAACATCATCTTTACCTTCTTCGTAACATTGCCTGCGATATTCGCTCATTTTAAAAAATTCTTTTTCTCCGGAATTTACAATCATGATCTCCTGCCCTTTTAAATCTACAAAAAGTTTAGCAGGCAATTTTTTACTTAACCTTATAATTTTATCTAAAAATTGATTGGAAACTTCAATAGCAATAATTCCATGATTTAACGCTTTAGCAGCAAAAAGTTCAGAAATGGTATCGGAAATAATAACCCTAAATCCCATGTTAAAAAATGTTTTTAATAAATAATCATAATCAGGAACATCCGAATTGATATTTAATACAATAATATTCTCGATATTATTTTTAGGCGCTGCCTGAATAAAGTCAATTTCAAGATCATTAACTCTTTGATTGGCTAATGCTAAAACTCCTGATGTAAAGGTTGAGATTTTACCAAAATTCATAATGTTAAGCTTTTAGAATTCGATTCGGTTTGCATTTTACAAATTTTAATTACATTTGTTATACCTGTAATATCAATTTTTGTCATGCCAAATGTATTTTTTGTTGATATAGACTAAAAACAAATATTTTTAAAATTTACGACATCTATTGATGTAAAAATAAATTAAATAACAGCGTAACGCATTACCAATCATTGCTTTAACCATTTGTTTTATTAAAACTTTTTTACAATGCCCAACAAGAATACAGACTCGTTATTTCAACTCATAAAATCTCTGACAAAATCGGAAAAAAGGTATTTTAAGTTACATGCCAGTCGTTCTAAAAGCTTAGATAATGCAAAATTCATAAGACTTTTCGATTTGATAGATAAACAAAAAGATTATGATGAATCGAAACTTATAAAAAAAGATGATTCGATAAAACCGCAACAATTATCGAATTTAAAGGCTCATTTATACCGGCAAATTCTTCAGAGTTTACGTAATTTAAATTCTAACGAAGATATTGACATAAAAATCCGGGAAATGATTGATTATGCTGTAATTCTTTATAACAGATGCCTTTACGAACAATGTATCAAAATGCTTGAAAAGGCTAAACAAAGTGCTGAAAAGTATGATAGAAACGTGCTACAACTCGAAATCATGGAATTTGAAAAGCGGCTGGTAACTAAATTTATTCGCAGCAATATTGAAAATAAAGTTGGTAAACTAATCAAAGCCTCCGATGAGTTAACCGAAAAAATTTCAAATATCAACACCTTTTCAAATTTAACCATTAAACTATATTCATTTTATTTAAAAATTGGATTCCTCAGAAATCATAAAGATTTTGAACTGGTAAATAGCTTTTTGTATTCAACGCTTCCGGTTTTTCAGGAAGACAAGCTTTCATTTGATGAAAAAATGTATCTCTACAATTCGTTTGTAGGTTATTATTTCTTTATTCAGGATTTTGACCGTGGATATGAATACGCAAAAAAATGGGTAGCCCTTTTTGAGACTCATTCTGAATACATTATACCTAAAATAGAAACTTACATCAGAGCAATCAATAACCTGTTGGTAGCGGAGTCGAAACTTCATAAATACGACGAATTTAAAAATACGATTCAAAAGCTCGAATCCATAAAAAATATTCCTGATTTAAAATTAACCGATAATATCCGCTTGTTACTTTTTAAATACTCATCTACACACCGTATAAACAGGTATTTTATGCTAGGTGAATTTACCGAAGGAGTAAAAGTTATACCAGAAATTTCCAAAAGTCTCGAAGATTTTGAAGATATGCTAGATACGCATTACATCATTATTTTTTATTACAAATTTGCTTGTATGTATTTTGGTGCAGATGATTATCAAAAAGTAGTTTCCTGGCTAAATAAAATCATCAACATGAAAGATGTGGATTTACGTTCTGATATCCATAGCTTTGCACGTATATTAAACTTAATAAGCCATTATGAACTGGGCAACATCGATTTAATTGATTATTATATCCGGTCAACGTATCGGTTTTTAATTAAGAAAAACGACCTGCACCTGTTTCAGAAAATCATCATGAAATTTTTACGTAAATTAAGCTCAATTACGCAGGATCAATTAATTGAAGCCTTTAAAGATTTAAGAGAGCAACTTATTCCGCTTAACGAAAAGTTTTATGAACGACGCCCGTTTATTTATTTCGATATTATTTCCTGGCTCGAAAGTAAAATCGAAAACAGGCCCATTCAGAATATTATCCAGGAAAAAGTGAAACGAAAAATTAGTAATAATGCATAATCATTAATGGATTATTATTTTCTTAATTATTCATGAAAAATAATAACCTATATTACATATTTAAATAAAAGTTATAAAACCCTGCTTCCATTGGCAATTAAACTTTTGATTTATTAACTTGTCAAAGTTTTGTTACATAAAATCACCTTATATATTATGAAAAAACTCTTTTTAACACTTATTGTAACTATTTTAAGCATCAATTTTATGTGTGCACAAGACCGAATTACCGGAAAAACATTTGCTACCCGCTCAGAGGTAATTGCAAAACATGGAATGGCTGCAACCAGCCAACCTTTGGCAACTCAAGTAGCATTAGATATTCTAAAAAATGGTGGAAACGCTATAGATGCAGCAATAGCAGCAAACGCAACCCTGGGTTTAATGGAGCCAACAGGTAACGGAATTGGTGGCGATATTTTCGCCATAATCTGGGATGCTAAAACTCAAAAACTTTATGGGCTTAATGGCAGTGGGCGCTCACCCAAATCATTAACGCTTGATTATTTTATAGAAAACGGATATGAAAAAATCCCTGCTTATGGCCCTCTTCCTGTTTCTGTTCCAGGTTGTGTAGATGGATGGTTTGAAATGCACAATAAATTTGGTTCCATGGAAATGACTGAAATACTTCAGCCGGCAATTGATTATGCCAGAGAAGGATTTCCTGTTAGCGAACTAATTGCTTACTATTGGGGCCGCAGTGCTTCTTTTTTAAGTCGCTACCCAAACTTTGCCGAAACATTTACCATTGATGGAAAAGCACCCAAAAAAGGCGAAATATTTAAAAACCCATATTTAGCCAATACCCTGGAGAAAATTGCAAAAGGCGGGCGTGACGAATTCTACAAAGGTTCAATTGCCAAAGAAATTGATAGATATATGAAAGAGCAAGGCGGATTCTTATCATACGAAGATTTAGCAAGCCATACTTCAGAATGGATAGAGCCGATTTCTGCTAATTACCGTGGTTATGATGTATGGGAATTGCCACCAAACGGACAGGGAACTGCAGCATTGCAAATTTTAAACATTCTTGAAGGATACGATATTGCATCAATGGGATTTGGTAGTACAGAATATATTCATACGTTTACCGAAGCAAAAAAACTGGCTTTCGAAGATCGGGCAAAATACTATTCTGATATGGACTTTAATGATATTCCTGTAGAACAGTTAATTTCAAAAGAATACGCAAATGAACGTCGAGAGTTAATCAATCCCAACAGGGCTGCAAAAAACTATCCTGCCGGTGAACTAGAACAAGGAAATACCATATACTTAACAGTTGCTGATAAAGATGGAAATATGGTATCATTAATACAAAGTAATTATCGCGGAATGGGTTCGGGAATGACACCCAAAGGGTTAGGTTTTATTTTACAAGACCGCGGAGAATTATTCAGCCTGGATAAAAACCACATGAATTGTTACGAACCAGGAAAAAGGCCTTTCCATACCATTATTCCTGCTTTTGTTACCAAAGAGGGCAAACCTTTTATTAGCTTTGGTGTAATGGGCGGTTCTATGCAACCACAAGGACATGCACAAATTATTGTAAACATGATTGATTTTGGTATGAACCTACAGGAAGCAGGTGATGCACCAAGAATTAGGCATGGAGGAAGTTCACAACCTACAGGCGAACAAATGAATGATGGAGGGACATTGCATCTCGAAACAGGAATTGATTACGAAGTAATCCGTGAATTAGCTAAAAAAGGCCATAAAATCATTTTTGATATTGGCGGATATGGTGGATATCAAGCCATTATGTACGATGAAAAAAATGGAGTTTATTACGGAGCATCCGAGTCCCGTAAAGATGGACAAGCAGCAGGATACTAAAAATAATACAACTTTATTTCAAAAAAATCTCCATATTAATTGGAGATTTTTTTTTAATCATTAAATTGCATAAAAATAATCAATATGCAAAAAACAGCATTAATTTTTGGAGCTACTGGTTTAACCGGATCTTACCTTGTTAAAGAACTGTCAAAGGCCAGCCAATATGATAAAATTAAAGTTTTTAACCGCAAATCACAAAATTACAATAATCCAAAAATAGAAGAGCATTTAATTGATTTTAACCAGTTAAATGAATACGCACATGAGTTTAAAGCCGATGATGTTTTCTGCTGTTTAGGAACAACTTTGAAAAAGGCGGGATCGAAAGATAACTTTTTTGCCATTGATCATGATTTACCTGTTCAGATTGCCCGCATTTGTAAAAATAATCAATGCGATACATTTATTGCCATTTCATCCATTGGGGCAAACGCAAAAAGTTCAAACTATTACTTACGTACTAAAGGTTTAATGGAACAAGAAATTATGAATTTGGATTTTCGTTACCAGGCCTTTGTCCGTCCATCTATGTTGTTAGGAAACAGGAACGAATCGCGACCTGCAGAAACAATTGGAAAAATTTTGATGAAGGTTTTTGGATTTTTATTTATTGGAAAATTAAAAAAATACAGGGGAATTCATGCTCAAACAGTAGCTAAAGCTATGATTCAAATTGTTAGTAAACAAAATTATTTTTCAGAAATTGACAAAAATATTTTTGAATCGGACGAATTAGAAAATATTGCAGAAAAAAATAACCATGATCAACAGTAAAGATTTTTTAAAAGTAATTCAAAACAGACAAAGTGACCGGTCATATTTAACTAAACCAGTAGAAAAAGAGAAATTACACAGGATTCTGGAAGCCGGAAGGCTCGCTCCGTCGGCATGTAATGCACAGCCATGGAAATTTATAGTTATTGACGATCAGGAATTAAAATACAAAATTGCAGATTGCACTTCGAGTAAAATTCTGGGAATGAATCATTTTACCAAACAGGCACCCATACATATTGTAATTGTTGAAGAGAAAGCAAACTTTACTTCTAATGCCGGAAGTTTAATTAAAGATAAACATTTTCCATTAATTGATATTGGGCTTACAGCAGAGCATATTTGCCTCCAAGCCGAAGCCGAAGGCCTGGGTTCTTGTATGATTGGCTGGTTTGATGAGGCTAAAGTAAAAAAATTGCTCAATATTCCAAAATCAAAAAGGGTGCCGCTTATTATTACCATTGGCTATCCTGCCAAGGAAAAGAGGGAAAAAAGAAGAAAATCTTTAGACAAAATTGTTAGTTATAACAGTTACTAAAATAATCAGCTCTTAACTAAGAACTATGAACTCTAAACTGGAAACTGCGAACTATGAACTACATTAACTTCCATTTCCAATTCAATACCAAACATATCTTTAACCGATTGCTGAATTTTATGGGCTAGTTGAATAACCTCTTTCCCTGTTGCTTTACCAAGATTAATTAAAACTAAAGCCTGTTTTTGGTGTACACCTACATTTCCTCCTCTTTTTCCTTTCCAGCCGGCTTTTTCAATTAACCATCCGGCAGGTATTTTTACAAGCTTATTATCTAATAAAAAAAATGGTATTTCGGGATAACTCTTTTTTAATTGTTCAAAAGCATTAAAGCCGATTACAGGATTTTTAAAAAAACTACCGGCATTACCAGTTTCTTCTGGATTTGGAAGTTTTGCATTTCGTATATCAATTACAGCCTTTCGGATATTCTGAAGATTAATCTCTCCATAAGTAGATAATTCATTTTTTAAATTTCCATAATCCAATATAAATTCAGGTTTTTTATTTAACCGGAAAAAAACGTGGGTAATGATATGTTTTCCCTTTAATGTCCTTTTAAAAATACTATCGCGATAGCCAAATTGGCAATCAGCATTTTTAAAACGGTGAATTTTAAAGGTATCGATTTCAAGTGTTTCTACTTCGGTAATCACATCTTTTACTTCCATGCCATAAGCACCAATATTCTGAATCGGGCTGGTGCCAACATTACCGGGAATTAATGAAAGGTTTTCAATTCCACCCCACCCTTTCTCAACACAATATTCTACAAATTCATCCCAATCCTCTCCTGCTCCTACTTTTAATTGAACAGCCCTGCTATTCTCATTAACAACCTCAACACCTTTAAGAGCAGGTTGTATAATTATTCCTGTAAAATTTTCTGTAAATAAAACATTACTACCTCCTCCCAAAATCATTAAGGGTAAGTTTTCTTTTTTTTGTATATTTATTGATTGAATTAATTCATCAATTGATGAACAAGTAGAAAAATACCGGGTTTTAACATCGATACCAAAAGTATTATATTTTTTTAATGGAAAATTTACTTTTATTTCATACATATGTTGTTATTTTATAGTCCAAAGATAAGTATTGATTATTTATTTTTATTAAAAACCCACATTTATAATTAAAGGGTATGGGAAAAAGAGTTTATATAGCCGTTACAAATGATTTAATAACAGATAACAGGGTACATAAAGTTGCTCAAACGTTATTAAAATCTGAGGCAGAAATCATTTTACTGGGAGCTAAAAAATACCACAGCAGTCCGGTTAATGAAAGGCCATATAAAACTCATCGGTTTAAAATGTTGTTCAAAAAAGGATTTTTATTTTATGCAGAATATAACATTCGCCTGTTTTTTTTCCTGCTTTTCAGAAAATTTGATATTATAGTTGCAAATGACCTGGATACGCTTCCTGCAAGTTATTTTGCAAGCTTATTTCGAAGAAAAAAAATTGTTTACGACAGCCACGAATTTTTTACTGAAGTACCTGAATTAGTTAACAGAAAATTTCCAAGAAAGGTATGGTTATTAATTGAACAATTAATTCTGCCACGAATAAAATTCTCTTATACGGTTTCTGATTCGATTGCCAAAACCTATGAAAAATTGTATAAAATTCATATGGGTGTTGTCAGAAATTTACCCATCTGCAATACTAATTCGAACGATTTAGAAATAACTAAAAATGGTGAAAAACATATTTTATATCAAGGGTCGTTAAATGTTGGCCGTGGTTTAGAACAAATTATAGATGCCATGCAATATATAGATAATGCCCATTTAAAAATAATTGGCGATGGAGATATTACGAATAAATTGAAACAACAAATAAATGATAAAGCTTTAAATCAAAAAATTGAAATAAAAGGGCGGATACCATTTCAAAATTTATCTGCCGAAACAAAACAAGCTGATTTAGGTATAGCACTGGAAGAAAATATAGGGCTTAACTATTATTATGCATTACCAAACAAACTTTTCGATTACATACATGCAGGCGTTCCTGTTCTTGTATCTCCTTTTCCTGAGATGCAAAAAATAGTTAACAAATATGAAATCGGAACAGTATACGATCATAAAAACCCACAAATGTTAGCAAAAAAGGTAAACGAAATTTTTGAGTTAAAAAATCGATATCAAAAATGGAAAAATAATACCATTAAAGCTGCTAAGGAGCTGTGTTGGGAAAAAGAAGAAAAAATACTTTTAAATATTTATAAAAAAGCAGGATTATTCTTTCCTGCAAAATAAACTTATCATTAATGTCATCTCCATATTCTTTCTTTATTTAATGCCTGCTGATATATACGGGCATTTATATTATGTTGCGAAAGCGTTTTGGAGAAATTGTGATAGCCCGAAAAATCAGGTTTAGCGCAAAAGTACAGATAATCATGCTGTTCATAATTTAATACCGCATCAATGGCTTCAATAGAGGGTATAGATATAGGCCCGGGAGGCAAGCCGTATCGCGTGTAGGTATTATAAGGTGAATCAATTTGCTTATGAACCGTTAAAACACGTTTTATGGAAAAATCTGCCAATGCAAATTTTAAAGTTGGATCAGCCTGCAGATGCATTCTTTTGCGTAATCGATTAATATATACTCCTGCAACTTTTTTCATCTCCTCATTATAAAGGGTTTCTTCATCTACAATTGAAGCTAAAGTAATAACTTCTTCAGGTGTTAAATTTAATGCTTTGGCTTTGGCCAGACGCTGTTCATTCCAGAATCGTTGATATTCCTTATACATTCGCTGAACAAATCCTTTAGCTGTAGTATTCCACCAAAATTCGTAGGTATTAGGAATAAAAATACATGTAAATGTTTCGGGCTTAAAACCATATTTTTTTATAATACTATCATTATTAAAAGTTTCTAATAATGATAAAGAATCAGCTTCAATTTGTTGTGATATACGTCCGGCCAGCTGTTCTTTATTTCTTAAACTATTAAATATAACTTTTATCGGTTCCTGATTACCCGAACGTAGTAAATTAATTATTTCGTTATTGTTCATATCATGTTTTAACGCATATCGTCCAGGGTAAACATGGTTTGGATAATTTTTCTTTTCGGCTAACCAAATAAACGATGAAGTATTTTCCAAAATATTATTCTCAGCAATAATGCTTTTAACATCATCGAAATCAGAGCCGGTAGGAATATATAAATATTTATATGAAGAATCAGCTACAAGTATATTTGGTTGGTAAATACGATTGTATAACCTTATACTAAAAACACTTACAGCAGAAATAACCGCCAGAAATAATAATCCAACACCTTTATAAAATAATCTCCTTTTCATTCTGTTATATTAAACATAAAACAATAAAATCTGTTTAAATAATGGACAAAATTAATTTTTATTGTTTTTTTTCTTTATAAAAAACGTAATATTATGTATGATTTTTAATATTCAGTCAATTTTCTTTGCATTTATATTTAAATTAGTCGTAAATTAGTATTGATTTTTACTTTTAGTAAAAGATATTTTTATAAATTGGGTAAAATTTTAGATTAGCATATGAAAGACTTGATAATAAAAGAAACTGAGAAAACTCCTTCTGTAGCATTAAGTACCAATGGTGTATTAAAAATTGAGGGCCGTTCAATTCCAGAAGATGCCGCTAGTTTTTTCAGGCCCATTCTAGATTGGACTAAAGAATTTACTGCTGAGGAAATACGTGTAGACATTAAACTTGAATATTTTAATACCAGCTCATCAAAATTTATTTTAGAAATGCTCAGGCTTCTGGAAAATAATCCGGAAAATAAAAATATTCTGGTAAATTGGTTTTACGAAGAAGGTGATTTAGACGTGTTGGAATCGGGGCAATATTTTGAGTCTATTATTGGCATACCCTTCAAATACATAGAATACGAAGAACTGTAAGCTTTTTAAAACTAAAAATTATCTAAAAAGCTTTTATATTAATTATCATTTATATTTATATTTATATTTTTATGATGAAAAAGATTGTTGTTTTAACATTTCTAACAGCATTTGCAACATTTGTATTTGCTCAAACTAATTGTAATAAACCATTATCTACACAGCATTTCCAGCAAAGATATGAGCAAATACAAGCTAGAACTACGGACAATTCAAAACTTCAATTGGCAAGTCAAATTGTAAAATCTTTTTGTTTTTCAAGCGAGCAAATTAAAGAAATTGCTTTATTATTTGAAAACGATAATACACGTTTACAATTTACCAAAGTTGCATATAATAATACTACCGATAAAGAAAATTTTTACGAAGTATACGATGCATTTATTTATTATTCGGCAGTTTTCAGGTTGCACGATTATATAAATAAAAATACCCAAGAACCAAGTCAGGAAATTATACAGGAAGAAACAACTTCAATCGATTTTCCAAATTATAATTACCCTGATTTTACAAATTACCGTGGACAAGAAAATTGTGACCGCTATATTTCAGAGCGCAATTTCAACTATATTATAAATCAGATAAATAAAGCCGACAACGAAGAAGAAAAACTTTCCAAAGCCAAAACATTGATTCAAGATAATTGCATACCCACCGCTTTTTTAATGAAAATGGGATCTTTATTTTCATCGGAAAATAACAAATATGAATTTGCAAAATACGCTTTACAGTCAGTATATGACATTGACCAGTACATTGAAATGCAGCAAATTTTTTCAACTCCCAGAAGCCGTAGCAATTTTGCCGACTTTTTAGCAAGGGGGCAATCAGCAAGCAATGACCTTAATTCATCTTCAGAATGCACCGTAAATAATAATGATTACAATACAATTCTAAACAGCTTAAAAAGAGAAAGCTATAATTCTACCAAACTCAAATTGGCAAAAAGTATTATTGAAGATAAAAAATGTTTAAGCGCAACCCAAATAAAAGGAATTGTAGATTTATTCGATTATGAAAACTCAAGGCTTGAAATAGCAATGCTTGGTTTTGACTTTACAAAAGATACAAAAGATTATTATAGTATTGTAAGCCAGGCGCTGGGTTTTGAAAATAGTAAAAGAAGATTATTAGATTATATTAATAAACGGTAAATTTATTTAATTATGCCGGACAAAGTATTAATCATTGATGATTCATTAACAAACAATGTACTTTTAGAAAGCTTATTGCAATCCGAGGGAATAGATTCGACACTTGCTTATAGCGGAAAAGAAGCACTAAAAATTTTAAAAACCGATAAACCCTCACTCATTTTATTAGATATAATGATGCCTGATATGGATGGTTTTACGGTTTTAGAACATATAAATAAAAGCAAATCACACCAGGATATTCCTGTGATAATGATCACAGCCAAAGATGATAATGAAAGCATTATTAGAGCTAAAAATGCAGGAGTAAAAGATTTTATTCTTAAACCCATCGACATTAATAAAGTTCTGGAATCGGTAAAAAAACTGTTGACTATTAATTAGCATATTGTAAATTAAGTATGGCAAACGAAGCATTAAAAAACAATGAAATAATAAAGAAAGTGTTACTATCATCTCTTTCCGATCCTGCATTTGTATTAGATGCTGATGATCAATATGTTGATGTCTTATTCCCTAATAATCAACACGAATTGTTTTTTAACCCTAGTGAAGCATTAAATAAGCATTATAAAGATTTTAATTTTAATGAAGATTTTACTTTCCAGCTTGACAAAGCCTTATCAAAATTAAAAGATACAAGTATTACCCAAGAGTTTAGCTTTATATCTAATACCTCTTCAAATCAATCTTTTTATAGTGCAAAAATTTCAGAAATAAAATCAGAAAAAGGGCAAATATTAGGGTATTTAATAGTATCAAGAGATATAACTGCTTTGAAAAAAACTGAACAAAAACTTAATGGAGAAATTGAAGAATACCAAAAGCAAATTAATGATTTAAAAAGAGATATAGATTTTTACATTAAACAGGGTGATGTAATTACCAGTCAACGAACAAAAATACAAAAACAAAGAGATCAACTGGCCGTTGAAAAAAAGGACATAGCCAAACAAAAAGAATTAATGGAAAAAGACCTGGATTTTATCATGAAACAAGGTGATAAAATTGCAGAACAAAAGCATAAAATTAAGATTCAGCATGATTTAGTAAGAAAACAGAATAAAAAAATCGAAGATAGCATTCTTTATGCCAAAAGGATACAATCGGCAGTGCTTCCACCCAATCGCTTTATCCAACATCTCTTATCAGAGCATTTTATCTTTTATAAACCCCGTGATATTGTTAGTGGTGATTTTTACTGGACAAAACAAGTTGATGACCGCATTTATATTGCTGCCGCAGACTGTACAGGCCACGGAGTTCCAGGAGCTTTAATGAGCATGTTAGGAATTACTTTTTTAAACGAGATTGTTAACAAAAATCCATCAATACGTGCCAACGAAGTTTTGAATGAACTAAGAATGCACATTATAAGTTCATTACGGCAAACAGGTTCGGTTGGAGAAAGTCGCGACGGGCTTGATATCGCATTATGTATTATTGATCATAATAAAAAAAGTTTAGAATATGCTGGTGCAAACAATCCACTGTATCTTATTCGAAACGGAGAGCTTGATGAAATAAAAGCCGACAGAATGCCCATTGGGATACATCGAAAAGCAAAAGAATCATTTAATAATCATGAAATTACTTTAAAAAAAGATGACCAGATTTATATTTTCTCCGATGGATTTATCGACCAGTTTGGAGGAAAAGACGGTAGAAAATTTTTAACCGGTAATTTTAAAAAATTACTCATCGAAAATCATCAAAAACCCTTAAGCGAACAAAAACATATTCTGGAAAAAACATTTGAACAGTGGAAAGGAGATAGAAAACAATTAGATGACATACTAATAATAGGGTTTAAAATTGCCTTTGATAAAGAAGTGGTTAAATCGAAAACCGGATACGACTGGGTAGGTAAAACTATACTTATTGCCGAAGATGATGATGCTAATTTTATGTTATTAGAAAAATCGCTTGCAAAAACCAATGCACAAATTATACGTGCCGAAAATGGAAAAGAAGCTGTAAGAATTTGCAAATCAAACCCTGATATTGATGTCGTTTTAATGGATATTAGAATGCCTGTAATGGATGGTATTGAAGCAACTACACAAATAAAACAAATAGATAAAAATTTACCCATAATTGTTCAAACCGCTTTTACCATGTCATCAGAAAAAGAAAAAAGTTTTAAAGCCGGTTGCGACGATTACATATCAAAGCCTATAAATATTAAAGAGCTTTATGCTACTGTATGCAGATATATTGAAGACTAGAATTGTGAAATAATTTAGTTGTTTTTTTTAGAGCTATTATAATCTCTCAATATTCATTTCAATTGCTGTTATTACTTATTAAAACCTTATATGATATCCGCTAGCAAACGGCAGTACCCGATCTTTTAATTACATAATACTGATTTGCTCTTCAGTTCATGAAAAATTTATTTATGCACTTAACATTTACTTAATATAAAATTAACAGAATAATTATTCAGGCATAATATTAGCATAAACTAGTAACCATACATTTGTAGTGTAAATAAAAAGATAAAAATTATAAAAACACTATAAAGATGAAAAAATTAACAACTTTAATCGTACTTATCATTTTTTCTTCAACTATGATTTTGGCAACAAACCCAAACGAAGAAAAAGAAAACACTAAAAATAGCGAATCTGCTGTAATGACCACATCCGTTTCAGGTAAAGTTTTAGATAAAATTACCGGCGAAGCTTTAGTAGGTGTTAAAGTAATGGTTGATGGAACAGGAAAAGCTACATATACTGATTTTGATGGTAATTTTGAAATTGCAAATATAAAACCAGGAAACCACGAACTAAAAGCTTCTTATATCTCATACAAAGAAACAAAAGAAAACATTGAAGTAAGGCTTGAAAAATTAAATGAAGTTAAATTAGCGATTGAAAATATTTCAGAATAAATTTTAAGCACCAAAATACCAGGCCGGGATTCAATACTCCCGGCTTTTTTATTTTATTATACTTGCTTGCACATTTCCACATTTATCTTCCTTAGCAACAATCTTTAGCCCCTTGATTGTTCTTAAACCTAATAATAAAATAAAGATTCTTCAGAATCTAATACAAAAGTCATTTTTAAAATTTTGCATTTTTTCTGTATATTGCATAAAAATTTTATAATATGAAGAAAAGCGCAAAAGTTATTCAGATACTAAAAGCAAATCGGGATTTTATTTATAAAATTATGGATATCGATTTTAGTGATGATAATGTTTTTGTTTTTGATTTTAGTGAAAATAATCGTGAATTATATGAAATAGACCTAAATGACACAAATGCTTTTAACGAATATGTTTTTAACAAATTAAAAGAAGAGCAAAAAGGAGTTGGTGTAGGCGGATATGGAGAGGACCGGTTGGTTTATAAACGCAGCAAGCATTTCGATGGAGAAGGCGAACCACGGAGCATTCATTTGGGTACTGATATCTGGGTTAAAGAACTTACTCCTGTTTATGCTCCATTACCAGGAATTATTCACAGTTTTAGAAATAATGCCACTTTTGGCGATTACGGGCCTACAATAATTATGGAACATTTAATTGAAGGTGTAACTTTTTATACCCTTTACGGGCATTTAAGCCTCGATTCCATTACCGGGCTCGAAAAAGGGAAATTAATTCGCAGAGGCGATGAAATAGCACGTATTGGCGATCAGGCAGTTAACGGGAACTGGCCTCCTCACCTACACTTCCAGATAATTACCGATATGCTTGGAAATGAAGGTGATTTCCCAGGCGTGGCACCTCCATCAGCCAAAGACTATTTTATGGATTTATGTATTGACCCCAATTTGATTTTGAAAATTGAGGTAATGTACTGAAAAATAGTTGGTAGTTATTTGAAAAATATTTTGTAATATAC